>NZ_LLWJ01000069.1:0-295127 GCF_001529285.1 Pseudomonas sp. TAA207
TGATACTCAAGGAGTTTTCCGTTTCGACTACGCCGGAAGTGGGGCGAATTATAGGCCGCTGGAATCCTGCGTCAAGCACTGATTTCACATTTCTGTCATATCGCTATAAAAGTGCAGAAATGCAGAGGCCAGCCTTAAGGCTGGCCTCTCGCCAGGTATCGTGCACCTACCTGCGTCTTACAAGCTCGGGAAAGCGAACTGCGATGCTTCATGACTGGCGCGTTGCGGCCAGCGCTGAGTAATCGCTTTGCGACGCGTGTAAAAGCGCACCCCGTCCGGCCCATATGCATGCAGGTCACCAAACAAGGAGCGCTTCCAGCCACCAAAGCTGTGATAGGCCACCGGCACAGGTAACGGCACGTTAACCCCCACCATCCCCACTTCGATCTCATCACAAAACAGACGTGCCGCCTCGCCATCACGGGTAAAGATGCACGTTCCGTTACCGTACTCGTGATCATTGATCAACTGCATCGCTGCCTCCAGGCTATTCACCCGAACGATGCACAAGACCGGTCCAAAAATCTCCTCTTTATAGATACGCATTTCTGGCGTCACACGATCAAACAGGCAGCCGCCCAAAAAGAAGCCTTCCTCGTGATCCTTAACACTCAGCCCGCGCCCATCCACCACCAGCTCTGCGCCAGCAGCTACACCTTGCGCCACATAGCCGCTGACCTTGTCACGCGCCGGGCCGGATACCAATGGCCCCATGTCCAGACCGCATGAAGTTCCCGCGCCAATTTTGAGCGCCTTGATCTGCGGAACCAGCTTGGCCACCAACGCATCCGCAACCTGATCGCCCACACACACAGCAACAGAAATCGCCATGCAGCGCTCGCCGCACGAACCATAAGCTGCGCCCATCAACGCACTCACCGCATTGTCCAGGTCAGCATCCGGCATCAGCACCGC
Organism: Pseudomonas sp. TAA207; assembly: GCF_001529285.1. Taxonomy (NCBI): domain Bacteria; kingdom Pseudomonadati; phylum Pseudomonadota; class Gammaproteobacteria; order Pseudomonadales; family Pseudomonadaceae; genus Pseudomonas; species Pseudomonas sp. TAA207. The sequence goes on from NZ_LLWJ01000069.1 coordinate 916, forward strand.
ATGGTTCTTCGCACCACCCAGCGCTTGCACACGTTTGCCGCGCTTGGTCCCTTCGGCATAGATGTACTCAGCAATCGGCGTCGATCCTACAAAACTCAGAGCTTTGACTTCCGGCGCCTCGATCAATGCATCCACAGCGATCTTATCGCCATGAACCACGCTCAAGACCCCCTTGGGCAGACCCGCCTCTTGCAGCAACTGTGCTATTAGCAGTGTTGAACTTGGATCACGTTCCGAGGGTTTCAAGATGAAACAGTTACCGCACACAATCGCCAACGGGTACATCCACAGCGGAACCATGGCTGGAAAGTTGAAAGGCGTAATCCCGGCAACCACACCTATCGGTTGAAAGTCTGACCACGCATCAATGTTCGGCCCTACGTTACGGCTGTACTCACCCTTCAAGATTTCCGGAGCCGAGCACGCGTACTCAACGTTCTCAATCCCACGTTTCAACTCGCCCGCAGCATCTTCTAACGTTTTGCCATGCTCTTCGCTGATCAACTGTGAAATGCGCGCTTCGTTCTGTTCCAGCAACTGCTTGAACCGGAACATCACTTGAGCGCGCTTGGCTGGAGGCGTATTACGCCAGGCCGGAAACGCCGCCTTGGCCGTGTCTATGGCTTTTTGAATGGTCTCGCGGCTGGCCAAAGGCACCTGATGAATCACTTTGCCTGTCGAGGGGTTATACACATCCGCCGTACGACCGGCGTCACTCACCATCTCACCATTGATCAAATGTTGAATCGTGCTCATTGCAACTCCAAAAACATGCTTGCAGGCGTGAACGGTACACGCCTGTCCAAAAACGAAAATGTCTCTTCTATATAGAAGGGATCAGTCGACCTGATTCAACGCCTCTCCCACTGCATCGAACAATCGATCCAATTCTTGGGGTTTGCTGTTAAACGTTGGCCCAAATTGAAGCGTGTCACCGCCAAAGCGCACGTAGAAACCCGCCTTCCACAGTTTCATTGCCGCATCGAAAGGCCGCACGATCGCATCGCCATCTCGCGGGGCAATCTGAATCGCTCCGGCCAAACCATAATTGCGAATATCAATTACGTTTTTAACGCCTTTCAAACCATGCAAGGCATTCTCAAAATACGGCGCTATTTCAGCCACGCTTTGTACCAGGCTTTCTTTTTGTAGCAGGTCCAGCGCGGCAATCCCCGCAGCACACGCCACGGGGTGCGCCGAATAGGTATAACCGTGTGGGAACTCAACCGCATACTCAGGCGTAGGTTGATTCATGAAAGTCTGATAAATCTCGGTGGTCGCAATAACGGCGCCCATCGGAATCGCACCGTTCGTGACCTGTTTGGCGATGCACATCAAATCCGGTGTGACGCCGAAGCTGTCAGCGCCGAACATCGAGCCGGTACGACCAAATCCGGTAATCACCTCATCGAACACCAGCAAGATGTTGTGCTGATCGCAGATTTCACGCAGACGTTTCAGATAACCCTGCGGCGGGACCAGGACACCAGCCGAACCCGCCATCGGTTCGACAAACACAGCGGCGATGTTCGACGCGTCATGCAATTCGATCAACTTGAGCAGTTCATCAGCCAACGCGATTCCGCCCAACTGCGGCATACCGCGCGAGAATGCGTTGCTGGCCAATAGCGTGTGCGGCAAATGATCGACGTCCGCCATCGCCTGACCAAACATCTTACGGTTGCCGTTCACACCGCCCAGGCTCGTGCCGCCAATGTTCACGCCGTGATAACCACGGGCACGACCAATCATTTTGGTCTTGGTCGACTGGCCCTTCAGGCGCCAATAAGCACGCACCATTTTCACTGCGGTATCCGCACACTCGGAGCCTGAGTCCGTATAGAACACATGATTGAGCGTACCTGGCGTCAGCTCGGTGATTTTCTCGGCCAACTGAAACGACAGCGGGTGTCCATACTGAAAGGCTGGCGAGTAATCCAGCGTGCCCAATTGTTTGGCGACCGCTTCCTGGATCTCGGTGCGGGTATGTCCAGCCCCGCACGTCCACAAACCTGACAATGAATCGTAAATTTGCCGACCTTTGTCATCCGTCAGATAACTGCCTTTGGCGCCGATGATGAAACGCGGGTCGCGATGGAAGTTACGGTTTGCCGTGTAAGGCATCCAGTGAGCATCCAGCTTGAGCTGGCTAGCCACGTTTAACTCGGCGTTTTCAGGCATGTTCATCAGCAAAACCTCGCAAGACAGAAAGCAGCGTGGGATCCAAATCCTTGTTGCAGCTAAATTGCCACGCCTATAAAGTCGGTGAAATCCAACTTTTCTAACCTTTAGTTAGGTGCTTACTAAACTATGAGCAGTCGCCGCTCCGATGCTTTAGCGCAAGTCAGTGACTTTGATATACGCCTGCTGCGCATCTTTCGCAGCGTTGTGGAGTGCGGCGGGTTTTCAGCGGCCGAAACTGTTCTTGGTATAGGCCGCTCAGCCATTAGCCAACAAATGAGCGACCTGGAGCAGCGCTTGGGTTTGCGCTTGTGCCAACGTGGGCGAGCAGGGTTTTCCCTGACAGAAGAAGGTCGCGAGGTGTATCAGTCGTCGCTGCAATTGCTCGGTGCCCTTGAAAGCTTTCGTACAGAGGTCAACGGCCTGCATCAACACCTGCGCGGCGAGTTGACGATCGGCCTGACTGACAACCTCGTTACCCTCCCCCACATGCGCATCACCCATGCACTGGCCCAACTCAAAGAGCGTGGCCCGGACGTGCAAATCCAGATCCGCATGATTTCGCCGAATGAAGTCGAGCAAGGCGTGCTCGATGGACGCCTCCATGTAGGGGTGGTGCCTCAGGCCAGCGCACTCTCCGGCCTTGAGTATCAGCCGCTCTACAGCGAACGCTCGCTGCTTTATTGCGCCGTTGGCCATCCGTTGTTCTATGTGGATGACCATCAGCTACCCGATCAACGGCTCAATGAACAAGACGCCATTGCGCCAACCTTTCGCCTACCGTCCGATATTCAAGCGCACTACCAGGCACTCAACTGCACCGCCAGCGCCTCGGACCGTGAAGGCATGGCGTTTCTGATTCTTACCGGGCGCTACATCGGCTACCTGCCAGACCACTACGCCAGTTTGTGGGTTCAACAAGGCCGCCTGCGCGCTCTTAAACCCGCAGCACGCTTTTATGACTTGAGTCTGGCCTCGGTCACCCGCAAGGGTCGGCGCCCGCACCTGGTACTTGAAAGTTTCCTTGAGAGCCTTGAAGCGACACGCTAACGTTCGCCCACCTTGTACTCCATCGCGATGGTCCTAAACCTGCCTCCAGCCCGGAACTGATATGCCCTCAACCCTGACCGGCCTTTGCGAGTATCGCGAAGAAATCCGTAAAAGCCGCTTTATCACCTTCGCCGCACCGATCACCAGCGCCCAACAGGCACATACGTTTATTGATCAACACAGCGACCTCAACGCCTCCCACAACTGCTGGGCGTGGAAACTGGGCGATCAATACCGCAGCAGCGATGACGGAGAACCCGGCGGCACTGCCGGACGCCCGATTTTGTCCGCGATAGAGGCCCAGGACTGCGATCAAGTTGTGGTCTTGGTGATTCGTTGGTACGGCGGTATCCAATTGGGGACTGGCGGGCTGGCCCGGGCCTACGGCGGCGGGGCAAACAAATGCCTGCAAAATGCCGACAAGTTTCCCTTGATCACGCGGGTGGCTCTGCGGTGCGCATGCAGCTTCAGCGAATGGGTGTTAGTCAAACTGCGTATCAGCGAGCTAAATGGCGTACTCCGCGAAGAAAGCTTTACCGCTAACGGCGTTGATTTACAGCTGGCCATAGCCGAAGAACACATTCAGGCACTGCAACAACAACTTGCCGACATCAGTCGCGGCAGGATTGTGCTTGAACGTTATCCACTCAAAGCGAATGACTGATCGCCCTTATTCCCCCACAAACAGTTGCCCACAGCCACTGTGCACCCGACTGTGGATAACCTGAGCACACACGCCTGAAAGCCACGGTCTGCGGGGCTTACAGAACTTTGTACGTTTTATGACCAATTCCACCCCGCTCACTTAAAACTGTCCTACAAACAGTGCGTTAAGCGTCTTTATTGCCCTAAGACACTTATCCCGCAGCGCTTATAACCCTGCGCACGAGTTGCACACAGTTCCTGTGGAGCAACCTGTGGATAACCCGTGCAAACCCAACGCGAATGCGCTGCCTGTAAAGTCCGCCTCAGTCTGTACGTTTTTTAACCAACCCGTATGGGTGTGCATCCGCCCCGTGAAGGAGTAAAACCTTCAGCGGTGATCCCTTCCTTCCTCTATAAGGACGCAACTTATGACTGTAAAAAAAGCACTCATCATCGGCGCATCACGTGGGCTGGGCTTGGGCCTGGTGAAAGAACTTTTGAACGATGGCTGGGACGTCACGGCCACGGTTCGCAATCCGGACAATGCACAGCCCCTTAAAACGCTCGGCGCGGTGCGTGTCGAACAACTGGAAATTGACGAGCAACAGGCCATCAAGGCGCTGAGCAAGAAACTGGACGATGAGGTTTTTGATCTGGTCTTTATAAACGCCGGTATCAAAGGCCCGGACGATCAACTCTCGGGGGATGCCAGCCTTGCCGACATCGGCCAACTGTTTCTGACTAACAGCGTGGCACCGATCAACGTGGCACAGGCTTTTGTCAGCAAAATCCGAAAAGGCAGTGGCGTTCTGGCCTTTATGAGTTCCGGCATTGGCAGCATCAAGTCACCCGACGCACCAGAAATGGCGCTTTACAAAGCCAGCAAAGCAGCACTTAACTCGATGACCAACACATTTATCGGCCAACTGGGTGAAGACCGCCCTACCGTGCTGACCCTGCACCCTGGCTGGGTGAAAACTGATATGGGCGGTGAAGACGCAGAAATTGATGTGCCCACCAGCACCCGTGGCCTGGTCGAACAGGTAAACGCGTACGCGGGCAAAGGTGGCCATCACTTCATCGACTACCAAGGTCAAACCATTCCCTGGTAAGCAGGCTGGGCGGTAGGCGTCTACCGCCCTTCAGTTAAAGGCCCAACAACGACAGCATGATGAACGTCGCAAACAGCACAAAATGCGTCATGCCTTCAATTGCATTGGTCTCGCCGTCATTCAAGTTGATGGCGCTGACCACCAGCGTGATCAACACCATCACCGTTTGCACCGGCGTCATCGCCATCTGAAACGGCTGACCGGTGTACAACGCCATCGCCTCCATCACTGGCACGGTCAAAATAACCGTCGACAAAGAAGCACCCAACGCCACGTTAACCACCGACTGCATCCGATTGGCCAATGCTGCGCGCAAAGCCGTCAAAATTTCCGGGGCCGCAGAGATCGCCGCCACCAGTATCGCCGTGATGACCGGCGGTGCCCCCGTCCCTTCCAAACCAAGGTCGAGGGTCTTGGACATCACTTCAGCCAGTGCGCCGATCACAATGATGCCGAACACCAACACCCCGACCGACAACTTCAAATGGGCGGGCGAGCCTTCAGGGGCGCGCTTGCGGCCTTTTTTCTCCGGGTAGCTGTAGCTGAAAAAGTAGCTGTGCGGCCCGACTTGCATGCGCAGGAACAAGGTGTAAAGCAGCACCATCGCGCCAATGGTGAACGCCGAGTAAATTTTCCAGTCTGCTTCGGGGATAAATTCGGGCACCACCATCGACACGCCCATGGCGGTCAAAATCATCACACTGTAGGTGCGCGCAGAGTCGTCGTTGTAGGACTGCTCACCGTGCTTGATGCCGCCCATCAACGCTGCCAAGCCGAGGATGCCGTTGATATCGAGCATCACAGCCGAATAGATCGTGTCCCGTACCAACGTCGGTGATGCTTCATTGCTCATCATGATCGCGAGTATTACGACCTCAACCAACACGGCTGACAGCGTCAGAATCATCGTCCCATAGGGGTCACCAAACTTTTCGGCCAAGACTTCGGCGTGATGGGCCACGCGCATGGAGGCACACACGATGGCCGCGATCAGCACAAAGCCTGCGATCAATGCCGTCACCTGCCCGCTACTGAGCAACCAATGCTCCAGCGGGAAGGCCACACACGCCATGACAATCGCCAGCAGCAGGAGTTTTTCATCTTTCAATAAAGTCAGCATCGCGAGCCTTTTTGCCTGAGAACCAATACACGTCGTTGGGTTACAGACTGCCGCAGCCCGCTAACGTTTCGTTACATATTAGTTCACGACCCGTGTCACTCGATGGATTCAAACCTGTGCAGTCACCGCGCTGTGACAAATAGCTTGGTCGGGTTTTACCAAATATGTCGCAGCTGACCTGTAGAATGCCGCCATCTGCACCTGATTTGATGAGAAAAACTGTTATGTACGACTGGCTCAACGCCCTGCCAAAAGCTGAACTGCATTTGCACCTTGAAGGCTCTCTGGAGCCTGAACTGCTGTTCGCCCTGGCTGAACGCAACAAGATCGCCCTGCCGTGGAACGACGTTGAAACGTTGCGCAAAGCGTACGCGTTCAACAACCTGCAAGAGTTCCTCGACCTGTATTACCGGGGCGCTGACGTCTTGCGTACCTCGCAAGACTTCTATGACCTGACGTGGGCGTACCTGTTGCGCTGCAAAGAGCAAAACGTGATTCATACCGAACCGTTCTTTGACCCCCAGACCCACACCGACCGTGGCGTGCCGTTCGAAGTCGTACTCAACGGCATCGCCGCTGCACTCAAAGACGGTGAGCAGCAACTGGGCATCAGCAGCGGTTTGATCCTCAGTTTCTTGCGCCACCTGAGCGAAGAAGAAGCCGAAAAAACCCTCACTCAAGCCCTGCCTTTTCGCGATGCTTTTATTGCGGTCGGCCTGGACAGCTCGGAAATGGGCCACCCGCCCAGCAAGTTTGTGCGCGTGTTTGACCGTGCCCGTGACGAAGGCTTCCTGACCGTTGCCCATGCAGGTGAAGAAGGCCCGCCCGAATACATCTGGCAAGCCCTCAATCTGTTGAAAATCGAGCGTATCGACCACGGTGTGCGAGCGATTGAAGACGAACGATTGATGAAGCACATCATCGACAAGCAAATCCCGTTGACCGTGTGCCCGCTGTCCAACACCAAGCTCTGCGTGTTTGATCACATGTCGCAACACAACATCCTCGAGATGCTGGAGCGCGGTGTGAAGGTGACCGTGAACTCCGATGACCCGGCGTACTTCGGCGGTTACATGACCGAGAACTTCCACGCGCTGCACACCCATTTGGGCATGACCCAGGATCAGGCCAAGCGCCTGGCGCAAAACGGTCTGGATGCCCGTTTGGTCAAGCCGTAAACACGAGCGCCACCAACGCTGCGATCTTTTGAGCGAGCACCGCAAAACGATCGCAGCCTTGGGCAATTGCTACAGGTCACGCGCCAACATTGCACAACGCTCACTGAGCATGTCACGCAACAATTTCACCGGTTTACTCAACTGCGCGCGGTGTGCACACAGCATATTTAATGGCGCCCGCTCGCCCTCAAGCTCTGGCATCAGCACCTTGAGCCTTCCCGCACGCACATCTGCCGCCACGTCCAGCCAAGACTTGTAAGCAATGCCCGCCCCGGCCAACGCCCACAAACGCACCACATCAGCATCATCGCTGAACCTGTCGCCGCTCACTGTTAGCCCCAACTCTCGCTTGCCATCATGAAACTGCCAATGGTCGTGCACCCGTGTGCCGAGCATGTACAACAGGCAATTGTGTTGCAGCAATTGCTCAAGCTGGCGCGGTTCGCCAGCGCGCGCGATATAGGCGGGCGAGGCACATAACACCCGGCGATTGTCCGGCGCGACCGGCAACGCAACCAAACTGGAGTCCTCAGGTTCGCCATAGCGCAAGACGATGTCCACCGGTTGGCGAAACAGATCAACAATCCGATCCCCCAGCAGCAGCCGCACCGTCAGCTTCGGATGCTCACGCTGAAACTCATCCAGCCACGCCAGCAATACATTGCGCCCGAAGTCCGACGGTGCTGACAGCTGCAACACGCCACTCACTTGATCCTGCCCGCGCGCCAAAAGCCGTCGTCCTTCATCCAGACTGCTCAGCGCCTTGCGTGCATAGTCGAGAAAGCCCTGGCCTTCTGCGGTCAAACGCAAGCTACGCGTGGAGCGCGCCAGCAAGCGCGCGCCCAGCTGAGTTTCGATCCGTTTGAGTGCCGCACTCGCCACCGCAGGTGACATGTCCATTACTCGCGCAGCCGCAGACAAGCTGCCCAGGTCAGCGGCGCGTACAAACAATTGCAGGTCGTCAAAACGCAGCATGGTGAATAAAACCGTCGATTATCAAAAAAATATTGAAAGAGCCTGCTGTTTTAGCCGGTTTTACTGCGCGGTGAAATAGCGAATCATCGCCTTCTCCAGTTTCCCTTCACAGGATGCGCCCCATGAAAGCTGTCGCTTACTACCATTCGCTGCCGATTCAAGACCCGCTGGCCCTGCAAGACATCGAGCTGCCCGAACCGATTGCCGGGCCACGCGACCTTTTGGTGGAGGTCAAAGCGATCTCGGTCAACCCTGTGGACACAAAGGTGCGTGAAAACGTACAGCCCGACGCGGGCACGGCCAAAGTCCTGGGCTGGGACGTGGCGGGCGTGGTCAAGGCCGTCGGCAGTGACGTGAGCCTGTTCAAGGTGGGTGACAAGGTGTTTTACGCAGGTTCCATCGCCCGCGCAGGGGCCAACAGTGAGCGTCATGTAGTCGACGAGCGCATTGTCGGGCACATGCCAAAGAGCCTCGGTTTCGCTGAAGCCGCGGCACTGCCACTGACCGCCATCACCGCATGGGAGTTGTTGTTTGAGCGCCTCGCCATCGCCCAAGGCCAAACGGATCTGCAACAAAGTTTGTTGATTGTCGGCGCAGCAGGCGGCGTCGGCTCCATCCTGACGCAACTGGCCAGCCAGCTCACGGCGCTTAAGGTGATTGGCAGCGCCTCGCGTCCTGACACTCAAGCCTGGGTACGCGAGCTGGGCGCCGACGTTATCGTCGACCACAGCCAGCCGTTAAGCGCCGAGCTGAAACGCCAAGGCATCGACGCCGTCACCCACGTGGCCAGCCTGACCCAGACCGATCAGCATCTGGACCAACTGGTCGAAGCGCTGGCCCCACAAGGCAAGCTGGCGTTGATTGATGACCCCAAGACCCTCGACATCACCAAGCTCAAACGCAAAAGCCTGTCGCTGCACTGGGAGTTTATGTACACCCGTTCGCTGTTCCAAACCCAGGACATGATCGAGCAGCATCACCTGCTGAACCGCGTCGCCGAGCTGATTGATGCTGGCACCCTGCGCACCACGGTCGGCGAGCACTTTGGCGCCATCAACGCGAGCAACCTGCGACGTGCCCATGCACTGCTGGAAAGCGGTAAAGCCAAGGGCAAAATCGTACTCGAAGGGTTCTGATCAAACACGAGAAGGGACGGATGCGGCCATTTTTCAACCGTCAGTCAGAGACTTGATGCCCGTCATATTTCATCGCGTTTTCGGGCATACACTGGCCTCCTTTGCGAACCTGAGGAGGCCAGAAATGAAAATCCTGATAAAAGCGTTAGCAAGATCCCGCGACTGCCAATGGCAAGTTCAAATCGACCAGCAAGCCGTTAACTTTCGCAGTGAATCCGAGGCCAGAGCCTTTGTGGATACACTGCGAACACGCCTGCAAGCCCCGCACAGATTGCCTGAGCGCATGGCGGGGTAGATCAGATCGACGTTTGAGCGGCAATCCGCGCGGTGTACAACCGCCGGGTTGCCACCGCAATCGCCACTGCCAGCACACCGCACAAGCTGATGACCATCGCCATCGGCATGGCACTGCCATCATGCAGCAACCCCACCAACCAGGCGGCCGCTGCGGCCACGCTGAACTGCAAGCAACCCAGCATGGCCGACGCACTGCCTGCACGTGCGCCCTGCCCGCTCATTGCACACGCCGAGGCATTCGGGATGATGCAGCCAAGGCTGGCGATGCAGATAAACAGCGGGATCAATAGCGGCCACAGCTGTTCGGTGTGCAAAGAACTGATCGCCAACAGCGTCAAGCCCGCCGCCAGATACACCCACACCATGCGCGACAGCAAAAAGGCCGGGCCGCGTTTGGCCAGCAAACGGGCGTTGATTTGCGCCACCAAAATAAAGCCTGCGGCGTTACTGCCAAACAGCCAGCCGTAGTGCTCGGCGGGCACGCCATACAACTTGATGAACACAAACGGCGAGCCCGCGATATAAGCAAACATCCCGGCCATTGCGATCCCGCCGGTCAATGCATGCCCCAAAAACTCGCGATCTTTGAGCAACCGACCGTATTGACGCAGCGCACCCGACAGCGGTTGACGCGGCACGTTGGCCGGCAAGCTTTCCGGCAGGCCCAATGCCACTGCCAAGGCCGCCAGGGCGCTGAAGCCCGTCAACACGATGAAAATCGCTTGCCAGCCATACAGATTGACCAGCAAACCACCGAGCATCGGCGCCAGAATCGGTGCCAGCCCCATGACCAGCATCAGTTGCGAAAACACTTTCGCCGACCCCACCGCATCGCACTTGTCGCTGACAATCGCCCGCGACAGCACCATGCCCGCACACCCCCCAAGGGCTTGCACAAAGCGCGCCCCGATCAGCCATTCCAGCGACGGCGCAAACGCGCAGGCAAAGGAGGCCGCAGTGAACAGCCCCACGCCAACCAACAAAGGCAGGCGCCGACCGAAACGGTCCGCGATGGGGCCGTACACCAACTGGCCAATGGACAAGCCCAGAAAATAAACGGCCAGCGTGAGCTGGATGTGCTTTTCATCGGTTGCGAATGCTTGCGCCATCGCCGGGAAGCCCGGCAAGTAAAAATCGATGGCCAAGGGACCGAAGGCGCTCAAGGCGCCCAGAATCAGGATGGTTCTAAAGTTCATCAGGTGTCCAGGTCAGGCTGCTGTCTGCGCGGCCCGATAGTCTAGCCGTGCCTGAACACCTTGAACATAAAGATAGCGAGCTAGCTAATAAAAACCCTGACGCGTCAGCGGCGAAAGTTTATTCACCCGGGGCGGTACGCGCTTTAAACCCGGCCAGGTTGATAACGTTAATGATGTCCAACTCGGGCAGATGGCTATCAACTTTGACCGTGTGGTTCGCCAGATCCACGTCCACTTTGGCGTCTTCGTCTAAATTGTGCAGCGCACGGGTCACTGCACCCACACAGCCGCCACAGGTCATACCGTCAACTTTAAATGTTTGCATGATGATTGCTCCTTGGTTAGAGAGGCGTTGAGTGTTGGCCTTGCCATCGTGGCAAGGTCAAGCGTGTTGTTGCCAACCGATGCTGGCAATCTGTTTCGCGGTCGGCCAAGCTGCAAACCTTATGATTTAAAAACAGGATACGTAGCCATGCGCTGGTCCGCTTTGAGCCTAGTCAGCCTTTTGGGCCTTGCCAGCTTGCCGATGTGGGCAAATGCGAGTGAGGACTACGGGGTGTTAATCATTTCCCGCGAACGTCTTGAGGTGCCCACCAACTGTGAGATTGGCCTCTATGTAAATGACCAACTGGCCGGACGCTTGTTCCAGGAACAAGCCACAGCGTTCAATTTCCCGCCGGGCAAAATCAGCTTGCGGCTCAAACTGTTGCCCGGGCAAGTCCCCGGCTGCTTGCCCGGCATGCTCGCGCCATCGTCACAAGACATCACCTTGAAGGCAGGCGATGTCCGTAAATATCGCATTGCCCTGAAAGAAAAAGGGATGTACCTGCTACCCGCCAAGCTGGAGTATTAAGCGCGCCTCAAAGGTCGCAAGTCACGATCAACAAGGGGCCTTGACCTTGCCACGGGGTCAAGGTCGATTCTATGGATAGATAACTTCTTGAGGAGGATTGCTCGTGCCCACCCAATACGACCTGCCTATCGCTGGCATGACCTGCGCCAGTTGTGCTGGACGCGTGGAAAAAGCCCTGGCCAAAGTGCCCGGCGTTACAACGGTCAGCGTTAATTTGGCGACTGAACAAGCCCGCGTCGAAGCGCCCGCCGACAGCCTGCCTGCACTGGTTGAAGCCGTCGCCCACGCCGGTTATAGCGTGCCCAGCCATAGCCTGGAGCTGAGTATTGGCGGCATGACCTGCGCCAGTTGTGCGGGTCGTGTTGAAAAAGCACTGGCCAAGGTCGCCGGCGTCAAAAGCGTCAGCGTCAATCTGGCCAGTGAGCGGGCACATGTCGACTTGCTGGGCCACGTCGATCCCGCCGTACTGATCGAGGCTGTTGGCCAAGCAGGCTACACCGCTCAATTGACCGACAATGTGCAAGCCGTTGAAGACGATCAACACACACGTCTGCGCCGTGAGCGATGGTCCTTGGTGGCCGCCATTGTGTTGGCGTTGCCGCTGGTGTTGCCGATGTTGGTCGAGCCTTTTGGCCTGCACTGGATGCTGCCTGCGTGGGTGCAATTTTTGCTCGCCACCCCGGTGCAATTCATTCTGGGTGCGCGCTTTTATGTCGCCGCCTGGAAAGCCGTCAAAGCCGGTGCGGGCAATATGGACCTGCTGGTTGCGCTGGGCACCAGTGCCGGTTATGGGTTGAGCCTGTACGAATGGGCCATCGCAGCGCCCGGCAGCATGCCGCACCTGTATTTCGAAGCGTCTGCGGTGGTCATCGCCCTGGTGCTATTGGGCAAATACCTCGAAAGTCGCGCCAAACGCCAAACCGCCAGCGCTATCCGCGCGCTTGAAGCGTTGCGCCCCGAACGCGCCCTGCGAGTGGTCGATGGTCAGGAACAGGACGTAGCCATCAGTGACTTGCGCCTCAACGATCTGGTGCTGGTCAAACCCGGCGAACGTTTCCCGGTAGACGGCGAAGTGGTCGAAGGTCAAAGCCACGCCGACGAAGCCCTGATCAGCGGTGAAAGCCTGCCCGTGCCCAAGCAGCCTGGGGATAACGTCACCGGCGGCGCCATCAACGGCGAAGGCCGCCTCGTGATCAAAACCCTGGCCCTGGGCACCGAAACCGTTCTGGCCCGCATCATTCGCCTGGTTGAAGACGCGCAAGCCGGTAAAGCCCCGATTCAGAAGCTGGTGGATAAAGTCAGCCAGATTTTCGTCCCGGTGGTGTTGCTCATTGCCTTGGCGACCTTACTCGGCTGGTGGTTCTATGGCGCGCCAATTGAAACCGCGCTGATCAACGCCGTGGCCGTACTGGTGATCGCCTGCCCATGCGCACTGGGCTTGGCCACACCGACCGCAATCATGGCTGGCACTGGCGTCGCGGCCCGCTACGGCATTTTGATTAAAGATGCCCAAGCGCTGGAGCGCGCCCACGAAGTCAGCGCCGTGGTGTTCGACAAAACCGGCACCCTGACCTCCGGCACGCCGCAAATCGCTCACTTCAGTGCGCTGGATGGCGATGAAGCACGCTTACTGCAAGCAGCAGGCGCCTTACAACGTGGCAGCGAACACCCCTTGGCCAAAGCCGTGCTGGACGCTTGCGCGGCGCGAAACCTGAGCGTGCCCGACGTCACCGACAGCCAGTCACTGACCGGGCGCGGCATTGCCGGCACGCTGTTGGATCGGCGGCTGGCGCTGGGCAATCGTCGCCTGCTGGAAGAAACCGGCCTCAAACCCGGCACCCTTGCCGACGCGGCCACCGCCTGGGAGGCCGAAGGCCGCACCTTGTCGTGGCTGATCGAGCAAAGCCCGCAGCCCCAAGTGCTGGGCCTGTTTGCCTTTGGTGACACGCTCAAAACCGGCGCGCTGAGCGCGGTGCAACAACTCACCGAACGCCACATCAGCAGCCACCTGCTGACGGGCGACAACAAAGGCAGTGCCCGGGTCGTGGCCGAGGCGCTGGGCATTAAAGACGTGCACGCCGAAGTGCTGCCCGCCGACAAAGCCGCAACCGTGGTCGAGCTGAAAAAGACCGGCGTGGTGGCGATGGTCGGCGACGGCATCAACGACGCCCCGGCGCTCGCCGCAGCCGATATCGGGATTGCAATGGGCGGCGGCACTGACGTGGCCATGCACGCAGCGGGCATCACGTTGATGCGCGGTGATCCGCGACTGGTGCCCGCCGCCCTGGAGATCAGCCGCAAAACCTACGCCAAAATCCGCCAAAACCTGTTTTGGGCGTTTATCTACAACGTGATCGGTATTCCGTTGGCCGCCTTTGGCTTCTTGAACCCAGTGCTGGCGGGCGCCGCAATGGCCTTCTCCAGCGTCAGCGTGGTCAGTAACGCACTGTTACTGAAGTTCTGGAAACCCAAGGACCTTGAGTGAGGAGACAGTCGTCATGAATATCGGCCAAGCCGCCAAACACAGTGGGTTGAGCGCCAAGATGATTCGTTATTACGAAGCCACCGGCCTGCTCAAGCCTGCCCACCGCAGTGACAGCGGCTACCGCCTGTACAGTGACGAGGACTTGCACACCCTGGCGTTTATCAAACGCGCGCGGGACCTGGGGTTTTCATTGGAAGAAGTCGGCAAACTGCTGGCCTTGTGGCAGGACCGCCAGCGCGCCAGTAGCGATGTAAAAGCCCTGGCGCGTCAGCACATCGACGAACTGAACCAAAAGATCGTCGAACTGAGCAGCTTGCGCGACACCCTGCAAGACCTGGTTGACACCTGCCAGGGAGATCACCGCCCCGACTGCCCGATCCTCAAAGGGTTGGAGTCGGGGAGTTGCTGCGCCTGAATCGGCTGTTTCGTCAAAGGCTCATCATGAGCACTTTGGCGAACATCAACACACTGACCGCCGCACATAGCACCGCAAAACCTTGTTGCAACAACTGAGCGGACACCTTGGGTGCAATCATTCGGCCCACGATCATCCCGGCGAGTGTCGCCGCAATAAACACCACACCGTCGCCCGACAGGCTCACGCCCTGACGCATCAAGTTGCCCAGCGTGCCAAGCGACACCAGCGCCACCACCATCAGCGAAGTGGACACCACCGCGTGGATACGCACGTCACTGAACTTACGAAAAGCCGGCACGATCAGAAAGCCGCCGCCCACACTCAACAACCCGGTCAGCAAACCCGATGTAGCGCCGATCGACACCAGCGTCATGCTGCACCGCGCATTCCAGGTCAAACGCCCGGTGCTCGGGTTGAGCATGCAGTTTTTCTCCAGCACACTTTCGCTCGCGTCCTCGCGCGCATCGGCTCGCGCCTGCCAAAACATGCGCCCGGACACAAACACCATCACCGCACCAAACAGCAGTACCAGCACCTTGGCCGGCAACAGCTTGGCCAGATACAACCCCAGCGGCGAAGTGATTGAGCCGATCAACGCCATCAACGCAGCCGCCTTGTAACGCACCAGGCCTTTACGCAGCCCGTCCAGCGCACCCAGCGCCGCCGCCGTGCCCACCGCCAACAAGGCGACAGGCGTCGCTTGCGCCAGGGTCCAGCCCAAACCCAGGGTCAACGCCGGAATCGCCAGAATGCCGCCCCCGGCGCCGGTCAACCCCAACACCACGCCCACCAACATACCTAACAGAATGATCAACATGGCCGGCTCAGTTATCCGAGCAGTCGGTGAACCACTCGCGCCCTTTGAGCATGCCTTGCCAATAAAACCACGGCAGGAAAGAGGCCTTGAGGAACCACGCCGAGGAGCGTGCCACGCTCGGGTCCAGCGCGAAGGTGGGCAGCAGTTTCCCGCCATAACCGAATTCGGCCAGAATCACTTTGCCTTTTTCGACCGTCAGCGGGCAGGAGCCATAACCGTCATAACGCTTGGGCAATGCCGCCCCTTTGCGCAAAGCGATCAGGTTTTCAGCCACTACCACGACCTGCTTGCGCACTGCCGCCGCGGTTTTGGCATTGGGCGTACCGCACACATCCCCCAGCGCAAATATGTCGGCATGACGCGGGTGTTGCAGCGTGGCCGGGTCGGCCTCAAACCAGCCGCCACTGTCGGCCAACGGGCTGCGGCGAATCACATCCGGTGCTTGTTGCGGCGGGACGACATGCAGCATGTCGAAGGTTTTGGCATGCCGCGTGACGTGGCCGTCAGCATCGGTCACCTCAAACCACGCGGTTTTGTTCGGGCCATCAACCTTCACCAGCGTGGACTGGAAGGCCAGCTTGGCCTTGTAGGCTTCAACGTATTTCATCAGCGGCGGCACAAAGATGGGCACACCGAACAGCACGGTGCCCGCCAGGTTGAACTCCACGTTCATGGCATCCAGCACCCCCTGTTTGCGCCAATGGTCACAGGCCAGGTACATCGCTTTTTGTGGCGCACCTGCACACTTGATCGGCATGGGCGGTTGGGTAAACAGCGCAGTTGCGCCGCGCAGAGTGCGCACCAGCTCCCAGGTATAAGGTGCCAGGTCGTAGCGATAGTTGGACGTCACACCGTGCTTGCCCAACGTGTCTTCCAGCCCTTCTATTTTTTCCCAGGCCAGCTCAAGCCCCGGGCAGACGATCAATTGTTGATACGCCAGTTCAGAGCCATCACTCAACAGCACCACCTTGCGCTCCGGGGCGAAAGCCGACAGCGACGCCTTGATCCATGTCGCGCCTTTGGGCATCACCGCGGCGGTGGCCCGCACGGTGTTTTTAACGTCATAGGCGCCACCGCCCACCAGCGTCCAGGCGGGCTGGTAGTAATGCTCGGCACTGGGTTCGACCACCGCAATGCGCAGCGCTGAATCACGTTTGAGCAAACTGGCACTCACCGAGATACCCGCCGAGCCACCGCCAATCACCACCACGTCGTAGGCGGCCTCATCGCGAGCCGGTTGGGTGGCTGACTCATACAGTTTGGAAGATCGGTTGCCCGTGCGGCAGAAGGCCAGAATCGGTGTGGGCAGTTGCGCCAGCAATGCGCGCATCTGCTCAACATCCTGCGCGGTGGCGCCACGGGTGCTTATCGGCAGGTATACAAACCTCAGGCCCAGAGCTTGCGCCGCCTGCTGCAAGGCTGCGTGCTCGGGTTGTTGGGGCCCACCTTCATGATCGGGCCGATTGCACATCACAGTGGCAAATCCCAGCGAGGCTAATGAGTGGAGATCAGACTGACCGATTTGACCCGCCACCGAAAAGGACGCGTCGATTCGCTTGATGTTTTGCTCCATTGAGCACTCCAGGCACCGTAAAAATGAAAAATCAGGTCTCGCCGCGCGTCACTTTTTCAGCGCTTGGCCGCAGTACAAACCCGACAGGGTTTGCATCACAGAGACCACTTCGAAACTGGCGAGCGAGTAAAAAATAAACTTGCCCATGCGCCGGGTATTGACGACCCCTTCATCACGCAAGACACCCAGTTGTTGAGAAAGCGTAGGCTGTCGAATACCTGTCAGCGCTTCAAGCTCGCCCACGTTGCGCTCACCCTGGGTCAGTTGGCACAGCAATAACAGGCGATCTTCGTTGGCCAGCACCTTGAGCAGCGTGCACGCTTTGGACGCAGAGTCGCGCAGTAGCCCGATTTCTTCGCCAGTAAGTTGAGCACTCATGTGAGCCTCCGTGACATGATGGCCGACAGTTTACGACTCGATAATATATGTTTCAATATATTGATAACTGTATCAATTGATGTGAGGCCGCCATGCTCCCCGAAATCAAGGGCTTTTACGATCCCGCAACGTCCACCGTCAGCTACGTGGTGTACGAAACCAACGGTTGCGCCTGCGCGATCATCGACCCCGTACTCGATTACGACGCTAGCGCCGCACGTATCAGCACCCACAGCGCAGACCTGATCGCTGAGTTTGTGCAGGCACAGGGCCTGACCGTGCAATGGCTGCTGGAAACCCACGCCCACGCCGACCACCTGTCCGCCAGTGCCTACCTCAAGCAAAAACTGGGGGGCCAAATCGGCATCGGCGCGCCCATCACTCACGTACAACGGGTGTTCCGCGACATTTATAACCTCGAGCCTGAGTTCAGACAGGACGGTTCGCAATTCGACAAATTATTTAAAGCCGATGACGTGTTTTACATCGGCACCCTTGAAGTACGCGCGCTGCATGTGCCGGGGCACACACCGGCCGACATGGCCTACCAGATTGAAGGCAACAGCATTTTTGTCGGCGACACCTTGTTCATGCCCGATGTCGGCACCGCGCGTTGCGACTTTCCCGGCGGCGATGCGCGCCAGCTGTATCAATCCATCCAACGCCTGCTGGCGCTGCCGACCGACACCCGCCTGTTCATGTGCCATGACTACCCGCCCGAAGGCCGCGACGTCGCGTGGTCAACCACGGTTGGCGAGCAACGCGCGAGCAATATCCATGTGAATGACAGCATCGACCTTGAAGGTTTTGTGACGATGCGCACCACCCGTGACGCCACGCTCTCTGTCCCGCAGCTGCTGATCCCGGCGATCCAGATCAACATCCGCGCGGGCAACCTGCCACCGGCCGATGACAGTGGCTTGTGCAGTTTGAAAGTGCCGCTGAACCGGTTTTGAACGGGCACAAAAAATCCGGCCGAAGCCGGATTTTTCATTGTGCGAATCACTGCATCCAGGGCGGAGGCGGCTCTTCGGTTTTGCCAGGGGGCGCGTCATCGGCAGCACGTACCGCCTGACGACGTTCTTCGTCCAGACGTGCAGCTTCAATCTCACGAATAACGCCGCCGACATCTGCCAGCTCGTCCGGCTCGTCAAACTCGCCTGTCAACACGCTGCCAGGGTGCAAGGTGCCCGCTTCGTAAAGCGCCCACATTTCCTTGGCGTATTTGGTGCTCTTCAATTCAGGCGCAAAACGCCCGAAGTAAGACGCCATGTTGCCCACATCACGTTCCAGCATGCTGAACGCGTGGTTGTTACCCGCCGCATCAACCGCTTGCGGCAGGTCAATAATGACCGGGCCAGTCGGTGTGAGCAGTACGTTGAACTCGGACAAATCACCGTGAACCAAACCGGTGCATAGCATCAGCACAATCTGCTGAATCAGAAACGCGTGGTATTCACGGGCTTGATCCGGCTCTAGCACCACGTCGTTCAGACGCGGCGCAGCGTCGCCGTATTCATCGGCCACCAGCTCCATCAACAGCACGCCCTCAAGGAAGTCGAACGGTTTGGGAACCCGCACACCCGCGCCCGCCAGACGGAACAGGGCGGCAACCTCGGCGTTCTGCCAGGCGTCTTCGGTTTCTTTGCGACCAAACTTCGAGCCTTTGGCCATCGCTCGGGCCTGACGGCTATTGCGAACCTTGCGACCCTCCTGATATTCGGCGGCCTGGCGAAAACTTCGTTTATTAGCCTCCTTGTAAACCTTGGCGCATCGCAGCTCATTGCCGCAACGGACTACGTACACAGCTGCTTCTTTACCACTCATGAGTGGGCGCAGCACCTCGTCGACCAGACCGTCTTCGATCAGGGGTTCTAAGCGTTTTGGAGTCTTCATCAGCTTTTATTGTGGGTCCTTTATTACCAAACACGCGAATGTCACTCGTTATACGGCAATCCGCGCATCTCGGGGAGAGGGGCACCGTGTTCCAAGTCGCTTGCAAGCACTCCCTGTGCAGATAAATCTCGTCTGTCGCCTCGTGCGTCAAACGCTCTGGATGATAGACGAGCGCCAGATTTTGAACAGCGTCTAATCCTTGCGGCCTCAACCTTGGCGAAACAGCTCCCCCGGTGTAAAGCCAAACATTTTTTTGAACGCCGCGATAAACGCCGAAGTGGACTCATACCCGCAGGACAGAGCGGCACGAGTGACATGCCCGCCCTCCTCCAACACCCGCAATGAGGCCAATAAGCGCGCCCGCTGACGCCAGCCGCGAAAGCTCAAACCTGTCTCACGCTGAAACAATCGCATCAGGGTTTTGTCTGACATGCCCAAACGGGCCGACCACAACCCCACGTTGACTTCGGCATCGGGCGTTGCAATTAATTCATTGCACAACACCAGCAATCGCCCATGACGCGGTAACGGCAACGAAAAACCGACCTCAGGCAAGTTCGCCAACTGGTCCAGCAGCACCTGCACCAGCCGCTGCTCAGGGCTACCACCTTCGGGGTAGTTCACCGGCAATGCACAAAAGCTTTTAATCAACTCGCGGGCCAGTGGCGTGACCTCCAGCACCCGGCACTGTTCGGGCGCCCAAAGACAATCCTCGCGGCGCACATACAAGCTGCGCATTTCCGCGCGCATCGAGGTGAGCACCTCATGCTCCAGCCCCGCCGGAATCCAGATGCCCCACTGCGGTGGCGCAAAGAAGCTGCCTTCGTCGGTATGCACGCCCAGCACGCCGCTAATGGCGTAGGAGAACTGCACCCAATCGTGCTGATGGCGTGGCGTCCACGAACCGGCGCCCAAACTCTCGGCACGCGCATAGAGCGGTCGCGGCAGCACAGCAAGCTCAGGTATTGCCCGCTGGGGGCCACGTTGTCCGTTTGGCGGCATGAATTGGCCTTATATCGCAAGACGACTATTAAGGCCGACGTTAGGCTATGTCATCAATTCTTACAATGTCCCGGTACCTGCCATGTCCGTGCTCAAACACTTAAAACGCGTATTCACCGACTGGTTTCTGTGCGGCATGTTGCTGGCGACATTGCTGGCGTATGTGTTTCCGCGTTTCGGCAGCACAGGTGGCGCCATGCACGCCGAATGGGTGATCAACATCGGTGTGTTTCTGGTGTTTTTCCTGCACGGGGTCAACCTGTCCAGCGAGCAAATCAGTCACGGCCTGAAAAACATGCGCCTGCACCTGATGGTGCAAGGCTTCACCTTCATCGTCTTCCCGCTGCTGTGGCTGCTGGCCGACACACTGCTGGGCACGCGCATTGCGCCGTTGCTGATGCTCGGCTTCTTCTACTTGTGTGCCTTGCCATCGACCATTTCTTCTTCCGTGGCGCTCACCGGCAGCGCAGGCGGCAACGTACCTGCGGCAATTCTGAATGCCAGCCTGTCGAGTGTGCTGGGGATATTTTTAACCCCGTTACTGGTGAGTTTCGTGGTGGGCAGCGGCTCGGGCGGGATTGATCTGGGTGCCACCCTGCTCGACCTGTGCGCCATGTTGCTGCTGCCCCTGGTGCTTGGCCAACTGGTGCGCCCGCTGTTGGGGCGCTTCTTCGCCCGTCACAAGCGATACACCAACATCGTCGACAAAGTGGTGATCCTGCTGCTGGTGTACGCCGCGTTCTGCAACTCGATGGTCTCGGGGATGTGGCAACAACAAGGGGCTGCGGTAATCCTTGGCGCCTTCATCGGCAGCGCGTTGTTGCTCGCAGCGATCTTGTGGATGACCACCCGCACCGCCCGCGCCCTGAAATTCAGCACTGCGGATGAAATCGCCGCGGTGTTCTGCGCCAGCAAAAAATCACTCGCCGCCGGTGCGCCGATGGCCGCGCTGATCTTCGGCGCCAACCCGGGGTTGGGGCTGATTTTGCTGCCGATCATGATCTACCACCCATTGCAGTTGATCGTGTGCTCGGTGATGGCAGAGAACTACGCAACGCGCACTCGGCAAGAGGCACAACACCTCGTTCGCGCGGCGGCCCCCGCTCCGTTGTAGGCGCTGGCGAAGGGGCGAGTGTTTGAACCTCTCAAACCTCGCAGCCTTCGGGCCTGGGTTAACGTTCGATGATGGCGGTTACACCCTGCCCGCCCGCCGCACAGATCGAGATCAACCCGCGGCCACGGCCTGCGGCGTCGAGTAACTTGGCCAAGTTGGCCACGATGCGCCCGCCCGTCGCGGCAAACGGGTGCCCCGCCGCCAGCGAGCTGCCTTTGACGTTGAGCTTGCTGCGCTCAATGGCACCCAGCGGTGCGTCCAGGCCCAGCCGGGTTTTGCAATACTGGGGGTCTTCCCACGCCTTCAACGTGCACAGCACCTGCGCGGCAAACGCTTCGTGAATCTCGTAGTAGTCAAAGTCCTGCAAGCTCAAGCCATTACGCGCCAGCAGCCGTGGGACGGCATACACCGGGGCCATCAGCAAACCTTCGCCACCCTGCACGAAATCCACCGCTGCCGTTTCGCCGTCCCGCAGATAAGCCAAAATGGGCAACCCTTGGGCCTTGGCCCACGCTTCACTGCCCAGCAACACGACCGAGGCGCCGTCGGTCAGCGGCGTGGAATTGCCCGCCGTCAGCGTGCCTTTGGCACTGCGCTCAAATACCGGCTTAAGGGCAGCCAGTTTTTCCAGGGTCAAATCCGGGCGCAGGTTGTTGTCACGGGTCAGCCCCAGAAACGGCGTGACCAAATCATCTTCCCAGCCCTCGTGATACGCCGCCGCCAGCGCCTGATGACTGTGCAAGGCCAAGGCATCCTGCTCGGCGCGCGGGATGGCCCAAGTTTGCGCCATCAGCTCACAATGCTGGCCCATCGACAACCCGGTGCGCGGCTCGCCATTACGCGGGAACGCAGGCTTGAGAAACTGCGGGCGCAATTGCAACACCGTCTTGAGCTTGTCCAGCGGTGCCTTGGTGCGATTGAACTGCAACAGCCATTTGCGCAGGCCGTCATTCAACCCGATCGGCACATCGGACGTGGTGTCGACACCGCCTGCAACCCCGCACTCGATCTGCCCCAGCGCAATTTTGTTGGCCACCAGCAAGGCCGCCTCCAAGCCGGTGCCACACGCCTGTTGCAGGTCGTAGGCCGGGGTTTGCGCGCACAGCCGCGAGCCGAGCACGCACTCACGCGTGAGGCCCAAATCCCGCGAATCCTTCAGCACGGCCCCGGCCACCACTTCGCCCAACCGCTGGCCGTGCAAGTTAAACCGTTCGATCAGCCCTTCCAGCGCGGCCGTCAACATCGCCTGATTACTGGCGTTCGCATACGGCCCATTAGCGCGGGCAAACGGAATTCGATTACCGCCAATAATCGCCACACGGCGCAGAGTCATACGTTTTCCCCTTTGATTGAGTCGCCATTTGTCGTTACAAGCGTAGGCGTTATCACCCTTAACGAACGACCCTTGTCTTTTAGTGGTCAACCCTTTGAACCCCATGTGTCGGAGAGTGTTCCATGTCAGACCGTTATATCGACTTCGCCAACTCATTCCTCGGCCAGCGGCTGGTCAGTGCGGTAGGGCTTGCGTCACCGGTGCGACTGGAACGCTGGCAGGCTGGCCGCTTGCGTCCGGTCGAAGGCCCGTTACTGCTTGGCGGCGGACCGTTGGTCGGGCAAGTCAATCACTTTGCCAGCAAGCTCACCGACGCGGTTTTCAGTTATGGCCCCGAACCGCTGGTGGCCACCCCGTGGATTCCAGGCCAGGGGCCCACCCTCAAGGCCGTGGTGTTTGATGCCAGCCACCTGCTGCACACCGATCAACTCAAGCAACTGCGCGAGTTTTTTCAGCCATTGCTGCGCAGCCTGCAACACTGCGCCCATCTCGTGTTACTGGGGCGCGCGCCCGAAACCCTGAGCGACCCGTTTGCCGCCAGCGCCCAGCGCGCGCTCGAAGGCTTCAGCCGTTCATTGGCCAAGGAGCTGCGCAACGGCAGCACCCTGCAACTGCTGTATGTGGCCGAGGGCGCCGAGGACCAGCTCGAAGGTGCGCTGAGGTTCTTTCTGTCACCCAAAAGCGCGTTCATCAGTGGCCAAGTGTTGCGCCTGACCCCGTGTGCAACCCACGTCACCGATTGGACGCGGCCGCTGGCCGGGCGCAAGGCATTGGTCACCGGGGCGGCGCGCGGCATCGGTGCCGCCATCGCCGAAACCCTGGCCCGCGATGGTGCCGAGGTCACGTTGCTCGACGTACCGCAGACCAAAAATGACCTTGAAGCGCTGGCTGCGCGTTTGGGCGGGCGCAGCATCACGCTGGACATTTGCGCGCAAGACGCCGCCCCACAGCTCATCGAGCAATTGCCGGACGGTGTCGACATCGTGGTGCATAACGCCGGTATCACGCGGGACAAAACCTTGGCCAACATGACCCCCGAGTTTTGGGACGCGGTGTTGGCGGTCAACCTCAACGCCCCGCAAGTGCTGACCAAAGCCCTGCTGGACAGCGGCACCCTGCACGATGACGGCCGGGTGATTGTGCTGGCGTCCATCAGCGGCATTGCCGGTAATCGCGGGCAGACCAACTACGCCGCCAGCAAAGCCGGGCTGATCGGTTTGGCCCAAGCCTGGGCACCGTTGCTGAGCGAGCGCGGCATCAACATCAATGCGGTGGCGCCAGGGTTTATCGAAACCCAAATGACCGCGCATATTCCGTTTGTGCTGCGTGAAGCAGGCCGACGCATGAGTTCACTGGGCCAGGGCGGCTTGGCGCAAGATGTTGCCGAAGCCGTGGCGTGGCTCAGCCAGCCGGGGTCAGGCGCGATCAGCGGGCAGGCGCTGCGCGTGTGTGGCCAAAGCCTGTTGGGGGCATGAGACATGAACGTTAAGTGGCTCGACCTCGACACTGCGCCGCACTTGCCCGCGCTCTATGCCCATGCCGCGACCAAACGCAGTATCACCGGCGACACGTTGCCCGAAACAGGATTGCGCTGCTGGGTGGCGGTTCAAGCCAAACCGCTGCAAGCGTTTCGCGCTGTCTGCGATGTGCCCGATAGCCCGCTTTTACCGCCGACGTATCCCCATGTACTGGCCTTCGGGCTGCAAATGCAGTTGCTGAGCGACCCACACTTTCCTTTCCCGCTGCTGGGGCTGATTCACCTGAGCAATCAGATTCGGGTGTTACGGCCTATGGGCGGCGTCACCCAATTGCGCATTGGCGTCTACGCGCACAACCTGCAAAAGCATGCCAAAGGCGCGACGTTCGACGTGGTCACTCAGGTGGATGACCTGCTCGGCCCGCTGTGGGAAGCGCAAAGTACCTTGCTGTGCAAAGGCGTGGAAATGCCGGGCGAGGTACCCGAGCATGCCGCCAGCGTGGTCAGTGGCATGAGCGAACTGACGCGCTGGTACGCGGCAAACGACATTGGGCGCCGCTACGCGAAAGTGTCCGGTGACTACAACCCGATTCACCTGAGCACTGCCAGCGCCAAGCTGTTCGGTTTGCCGAGTGCCATCGCCCACGGCTTGTGGCTCAAAGCCCGCACGCTGGCGGCACTGGGTTCACACCTGCCCGCAGCGAATATTGAGATCACCGCCGACTTCAAAAAGCCGGTGCGCTTGCCCAGCGAGGTTATTTTGCTGACCAGCGCGGCGGGTTCCAGTGGCGACTTTCAGCTCAATGGCCACGGGGACCTGGTGCACATGACAGGGCGCTGGCGACCGTTGGGATAACGCGTAATCGCGGCGGTAAACCCCGTAGGCTGCGAAGCGTTGCGTCGCCACGGGTTTGGCGACAGACAACGCGCAGCCTGCAACAGCGACTACTTGCACCAAGGCGCATTCAGTCGCAAGCTTTGCGCCTTCTGGAGAGCACACCTGCAATGAACCTCGACGAACTGACCCAACGCCTGCACCGCATCCGCGATAACAACGACTGGAAGCCCTTTCACAGCCCGAAAAACCTGGCCATGGCGGCCAGCGTCGAAATGGCCGAGCTGGTGGAGATTTTTCAATGGCTGAGTGAAGACCAGTCGCGCCAGCTCCCGGCTGAAAAACTGGCGCACGCCGGTCAGGAAGTAGGCGATATCGTGTTGTATCTGTTGTTGCTGTGCAGCGAACTGGGCCTGGACATGAACGAAGTGGTGCGCAGTAAATTAGCCGACAGCGAAAGGCGTTTCAGCAAATGAGTGACCGTCACTTCGATCAACTGGCCACCCGCTTCGCCGAAAAAATCTACGGCGGCGCCAAAGGGGCCATTCGCCTGGCCGTGTTACAGGCCGACCTTGAAGAGTCGCTGCCAAAACGCCCGTTGCGCGTGCTGGATATTGGCGCGGGGCTTGGGCATATGTCGCTGTGGCTGGCCCAGCAAGGCCACGACGTGACCCTGGCCGAACCGGCCGCGCCCATGCTCGACGGCGCACGTCAGCGCTTCGCCGAAGCAGGCCAAAGCGCTACGTTCATTCAAGCCTCATGGCAAGAACTGCTGGGCCAACTGACTGAACCTTACGACCTGGTGTTGTGCCATGCGGTCCTTGAATGGCTGGCCGAACCCCACGCGATCTTGCCCGTGCTGCATCAACTGACCGCCAAAGACGGCTGGCTGTCACTGGCGTTTTATAACCGCGATGCGCTGATCTATCGCAACTTGCTCAAGGGTCACTTTCGCAAGATGCGCAAGAACGACATGGCCGGCGAAAAACAAAGCCTCACCCCACAGCAGCCGCTCGACCCACGGGAGCTGGCAACGGCGATGCAAGGCTTATGGCAGGTCGAAACACAAAGTGGCGTGCGCGTGTTTCACGACTACATGCCGGTCGAGTTCCAGGCGCGCGCCGAACTTGACGCGCTGGTTGAAATGGAACTGGCGCACCGTCGCCATCCCGCCTTCGCAGGTTTGGGCCGCTACCTGCATTGGGTGTGCCGCCCGGTTTAATCGCTCACGTTTGAGGGGAGCCTCATGTATCGCCGCGTTGGGTTAATTGTTTTGAGCCTGGGGCTGGGCGCCTGCCAAAGCCCCAACCCTTATACCGCCACCTCGCTGCCGATGCCGGGTGCACCGGCGCATGCCGCCAATGCAGTGGACTTAAGCGCCTACCCGGCCCCGCCCCGCGATTACGGCCGCTACCAAAGCTGGGGCTGGCTCAAGGGTCGCCTGCCCGCAGGAACGGCGTGGGCCGACTCGGCACAGATCGCCGACGCGGTGAGTAATGCGCTCGATCAACGCGGTTTGCGCCCGGCGCAACCCAACCAGGCGCCTGACCTGTGGGTGAGCGCAGATTTACACACAGAAAAACGCTTGCGTCAGGTTCAGGACGACTATGGTTATGGGGCTGGATACGGCGGGGTCTATGGAGACCGTTATGGTCGCTATGGCAACCAATACGGTATGTACAACACCGTGCCCATCGTGCGGACCTACGAAGTGGAAGTCATGGTAGTGCGGCTCAGCCTGTATGACGGTAAAACCGGCGAACCCGTGTGGAGTTCCAGCGCTGAAACCAGCAGCAAGGGCAGCCTGAGCGAACGCGAAAAAGCGTTGCGCGAATCGTTGAACACAGCAACACAGGCCTATCCTCCTCATTAAGACTTGTTGAAGTGGAGAGTCATCATGCTACGTCGTATCGCGCTCGTGGGGCTGGCGCTGTTACTCAGCGCTTGCGAATCCATGCAAGTCACACACGATTACAACCCTTCAGTCGACTTTGCCAACTACCAGACGTGGGCCTGGAAAGAACCCGCCCTGCAATTTGTGCCCAATAACCCGATGCTTAAAAGCGACCTGACCCTGCAACGCATCACGCAGGCGGTGGCGTATCAGCTGGACCAGCGCGGGTTGCGCCAGGTGACGCCTGCTACCAAGGCCGACCTGTGGGTGCAGACCTACCTGATCGTCGCCGAGCGCCAGGAGCAAGTGGTCACTAACTACGGTTATGGCTACGGCGGCCCTTGGGGTGGACCGTGGGGCGGTTATTGGGGCGGCCCATGGGAAGGTTACTGGGGCCGCCCGGCTTACGATGAGGTGCGCAACATCAACTACCAGGTGGGCACGTTGCAGATCGACCTGATAGATGCCAAAACCGACAAGCTGGTGTGGCGCGGCAGTGCTGAAAAGGTGGTCGACACCAGCCCCACGCCACAAGAGCGCAGCGCCGCCATCCATGAAGCAGTGAGCAAAATCCTCAGCGACTACCCGCCTAAGCCGAAATAGGGCCACGGGTGCGCATCGTTAATCGCTGACGTCTATTGCGCGGCTGAGTAGCGATCGTAAAACCCTGGAATGTGGTGCATCAAGCACAGCGCCGTTATCAGGTTTACGATCGCTTCGCACTCGCACGTTGCCTTCGGCCGCTGCGACGGTGGCCATGAGTTGGCCGCTCAGTCACCAAAGCTGGCAACTCGCCAGCGCACGGCGCACACCTTGACTACACTCCTTTTCACCCTTGGAGAGTTGCGCTCGGCAGCAAGCCGGCAAAGGAGTGCTCGATGTCTCCCCAATTGCGTGGCGTGTGCTTAAGCGGCCCCCGGCAACAACGGGGTGCAATCGGTTTGATCGCAGCACTGACCCTGGGTCTGGTGCTGTTGTTCATGTTGCTGGTGGTGGACAGCGGGCGCTTGTATCTGGAACAGCGCAAGTTGCAACGGGTTGCCGATGTGGCCGTGCTGGAAGCCGTCAGCCGGGGCGGCAATTGTGCAGCCGCCGCCGGTTCGAACACCGCCACGGTCTACTCCGTCGCCAGCGCCACACGCAACAGTTTCACGCCCTCTACCACCCAAACGGTGAGCGCCACCTGCGGCACGCTGATTACCGGCAGTGACAAACTGCGCAGGTTCAGCGCCGATGCGAACAAGTCCGACGCCATCCGCGTTATCACCACCACGGTGGTCCCGACCAGCGTCGCGGGTGGGTTATGGGACCTGTTTTCCAAAGGCACCTTTGGCTTTAACACCCGGGTGACGGCAAGTGCGGTGGGGGCGTCACCCAACGCCACACTGGCGCAAATCAGCATTCGCAGTACATTGGCGAGTGTCACCACAAATTCACAGGCCGCCGTGCTCAACGCCGTGATCGGCGGGCTGGCGGGGGGCAGCCTCAACCTGACCGTGGGGGGCTGGGATGGGCTGATCAAGAGTGATATCAACCTGCTCAGCTATATGAACCAGTTAGCCATTGACCTGAAATTGACCGCGGGGGATTACACCAGTCTGCTTGCAGCCAAAACCAACCTGACGCAACTTATCCAAACCGCCGCCACCGTAATGAATGCCAACGGTGCAACCGCCGATGTGAAAGCGGCGTTGTTGGGGTTAGAAACGGCCGTAAAACTAAACCCCGCTGTGGTCACGCTGGGCGATTTGCTCAAGCTGCAAACTGCAAGTTCCACCGCCGGGCTAGACGCCAATCTACAACTGATGCAGTTGCTTCAAGCATTCCTTCAGGTGGCGAATGCCAACAACGCCGTAGCCCTGACGTTGCCGGTCAACATCCCGGGCGTTCTGAGCGTCACCGTGCGTTTGAAAGTGATAGAACCACCGCAGTTTTCAGTGGTGGGCGACCCAAGCAAGCAAAACCTCTTCGTACGTACAGCGCAAGTTCGGGCACTGATTTCGTTGAACGTTCCGTTATTGAGCAACATCGCCGGTTTAACCAATGCCATCACCGACCTCGTCGGCGGTCTGACGCCGGTCCTCAACAGTCTGCTGAGCCTCAATCTGGTCGCCACATTGGGTAATGCGCTTTGCCTGCTGGGTGCTGGTTGCCAACAGCTCGACGTTCTTCTGCTACCCACCCCGCAAATTGATATCAGTGTTGATGCCGCCTCTGCCACTGCGCAGGTCACAGGGTATACCTGCCCGACAGGCAGCAGCGGCACCAAGAGTTTGACGGTTGCAACGACCAAGTCGTTGGCCACCATCCGGGTAGGTAAAATTGATCCTGTCACGGCATTCGCTTCCAGCGCCCCGCCTACGCCTCTGGCGGTGCCGATTGTAGATGTGGGGATAAAAACGTGTCACCGCATTCTGGGCCTGATCGGCACCTGCGGCGATCGCACCCCATTCGCAGGAGGCGGAATCGGCCTGACGGTGAACGCACAGGTTGCTCCGTCGCCCTCTTCGCAGACGCTGATCTTCTCTAAAAACAGCGTCCCGGATTCCACCCCTACAAATCTCAAGCTGCCACCGACCATTCAAAGCACACCGGCCACCCAAGACGTTATCAACAGCCTGGGTACGACCCTGGCGGGTGTGAAAATTCAGGCGTATACCCCGTCGAACAATAATCCGTTAAGCACCGTTGTCCAAACTGCGACAAACGCCATCAGTGGAGTTGTGACGCTGCTTTTACCTTCGCTGACCAGTTTGCTGGGTTCTCTGCTGGACCCCATTGTTAACAGTCTGCTAAAGACCCTCGGCATCAGCCTGGTCGATGTACAAATCGGTGCGAACCTCACCTGCGGGCAAGGCGGGCGTGCTCAATTGGTGCTTTAAGCGGTTGCAACCACGCCCGGCAACGTCACGCAAAACCGTGCGCCGTGTTCGGTGTTGCTGACGCTCAGACGCCCGCCCATGTTGTCGATGATCCCGTAGCTCACCGACAGCCCCAGCCCGGTGCCAACGCCAATCGGTTTGGTGGTGAAGAAAGGCTCAAAAATGCGCTCCAGCAACCGCGGATCAATCCCGCCCGCGTTGTCTTGGACCCATAGCTGTACAGCGTCGTGATCAGGTTGCAGGCCAACGGCGATCCAGGGCTGGAAGTCGCGATCAGTCTCACGTTTGCTCAGCAGCGCATCACGGGCATTGACCACCAGGTTGATCAGCACTTGCTCCAGTTGATCGACGTGACCGCGCACTTGCGTCAGGCTTTGCAGCCCTTCACAACGCACCTCAACCCCTTTGCCCCGCAACCCTTCACTGAGCAACGACAAGGTGCCTTCGACGGCAACCGCAGGGTTGAACAGGTGTTGCTCTATTTCCGAACGCCGCCCAAATACCCGCATGTGATCCACCACCCGCGCAGCGCGTTGCACTTGGGCGTCGATGCGGTTGAGCTTGTCTTGCAGGTAATCAATTTGCACGTCGCCGTTGCTCAGGCGCTTGAGCACGTTGACGATGGCCATGCGCATCACGTTCAACGGCTGGTTGATCTCGTGCGCCAGCCCGGTCGCCATCTCGCCCAGGGTGGCCATTTTCGCGCTTTGGGTGAGTTGCTGTTGCGCACGCCGCACCTCGGTGTTGTCGCGCCCCACGGCCTGCACTTCGATCAACTGCCCCTGCGCATCAAATACGCCACGGTCCGACCACACCCACCACGCGTGTTCACGCCCCGGCAGTTGCAGGCTGATTTCGGCGGTGCTGACCGGGAACTCGGGGGTCAACGTGGCCAGGCGCTGCACAAACGCCTGATGCTGCTGCGCCGATAACCAACGGCTCAAATTGATCCCCGGCAGTTGGTGCGGCGCGCACTCCAGATAAGTTGCCAAGGGGCGGTTGCCAAAGCTGAGGGTCAGGTCGGGGCTGTAGCGACAAATCATCGCCGGTGAGTCTTCGACCAGCATGCGGTAGCGCTCTTCGCTGTGCCTGACCCGCTCAGCGGCCTCGCTCGCTTCGGTGATGTCCAGCCACAAGCCCACCGCTTCGACGGGCAAGCCCAAATCGTCGCGCAGCAGTTTGGCCTCATCGAGCAGCCAGTGATAAGCGCCGCCTCGATCACGCAGTCGATAGCGGCTGCTCACGCTGCCTTCACGCAGCAATTGGCGTGTGCGTGCGAAGTACTGTTCGCGGTCGTCGGGGTGTACCCATTCAATTAATTCGCCTGCCGTGCATTCTTCCAGCGTCCAGCCCAGCAAGGGCTGCAAACTGGCGCTGAAGAAGACGGGCAGTAACGCGCCCTCGGCATAACGTTGTACATAAATCACTGCGGGCGAACTGGCGATCACGCTGTCGAGCCGGGCATGCGCCGCAGCCGCCTGTTGCTGCTGGTTTTTAATGTCGCTGACATCGAGCATATAACCCACGATGCGTCGCGCGTCGCCTGCCCCCAGCACTTGCCCCTGAAGGCGATACCACATCGCAGGTTGTGTGCTGTCAGCCTGATGCAACCGGGCGCACAGCAAGCAAGCCTTGTCATGCACCAGCAGCTCATTGAAACGGCTGGCCACTTCATCGCGATCAGCCGGGTGAAACAGCCCCAGCCATTGCTCGCGAGACAAATAAGCGCTCTGCCCCGGCACCACACTGGCCGCCAATGGCGGCGCCAGCTGGAGTTGCTCAAGGGCTGGCGACCACTCCCACCAGCCGCTGCCCAGTAACCCTTGCAACGCCTCCATGCGCTCCATCTGCCGGGCATGTTGAACCTCACGCAAGCGCCCCAACAACGGCCCAGCCAACGCCGCGCAGACTTGCAACCAATCGTTATCGCCCATCGCGGGCGGATGCGCAGAGGCCGGGTACATCCCCAACAACAACCACGCGCACACGCCCTGATGATCGCTGTAAGGCACCAAAAAACCGTCGGCATTGGCGAACAACCCGTTGAGCCTTGAATGTTCGCGGTTGCCGTGAAGGGGTTCAAAGCGCTGGGGGGCCTGGCCGTAAAGGCTGTCGAGTGCGCTGCCGGCGGGTTGATCGACCTCCCAGAGCGCCGGGGCGTCATGGCGATGAAACGCGCTGTAGATCGTCCATCCCGCTTGCGCGTTATCCGCTAAGGCCAAGGCGACGCACGGCACATGCCAGAGCTGCGCCACCTGTTGCAGCATGTCGCTCACCACCGCCTGTAAACGTGAAGGGCTGCATTGGCGCACTTGCTCGCTCATGTGCGTGGTGAGCAGTTGGCAACGTTCGCGACTGTGGGCCTGTTGGTTGCCCAGCAAGAGGTCGCTGATGTCCAACAGTTGCAGCAGCCAGCCGTCAGCGTGCGGTTGCACCCAGCCCCGGGTGTGCACAACGTGGCTGCCTGCCCCTTGAAACACGAGGTCCAGACTTTGGCCCTGCCAGTCCACTGGCGTGCCTTCGAGTGCCAGCGTGCTGCCGGGCACCAGATAATCAATCAGCAAGCGCGCAGGGCCATTGCCCATGACCACACCGTGATGCTGCGCGCCGTGTATTTCCAGAACATGGCCCTGCGGGTCGAGCCGCACTTCAATCCCCGCCTCCAGGCGCGGCGCCGAACGGGCGGGCACAGGTGAACCCGCATGAGTGCGGCCCAGCAGGCGCCCGAGCAAACGCTCGCTGGTAATCAAAATTGCAGGCTCGACTGGGCCGTCAACGTCGTCGGCAGATTGGGCACCCTGATGTTACCCGGCAGCACCAGCACTGGCAGGACCGTACTCAGCGCCGACGACGGCAGGCTGACCGTGACCGTCAAAACACCCGCGCTGTAAACCGCCGTTTTCTGCACGCTGCCCTTTAGGCCCGTGGGCACCCACGACAGTTGTTCGCCCAGCACGGTCAGCGCGCGCGCCTGCACATCCGCGGTGTAGGTACTGGGTGACACGGTGGGGTCCAGCGCCACACTGCGGCGCACCGCCTCAGCCGTCGAGTGATGGAATGATTGCATCAGCAACAGCGGCAAGCTGTAGCTGACAACCCCGTAAAACACTGCAAAAAACACCACAAACACCAGCGCAAACTCGATGGCAGCCGCGCCTTTTTGTTTTGTGCGAAGGCCTGTTTTCATGACTGCGTCTACCCTGACAACCACACGTCATATCAGCATAGAATCATTCGCCAAAAAGGGACGCCGAATACGTGACGCATTTAATCGTTCTGTTCATGTGGTTAGCGGCGTGTGCCATTCAAGACCTGTATCAGCGCCAGATCGCCAACACCTTAACCTTGGGTGGCACAGGGCTGGCGTTGTTGTACCTGCTCTGGAACGGCCATACCTGGCTCGGCGCGCCGGCCAGCGAGGGCGGCCTGGCCCTGCTGATTGTGCTGCTGTTGACACTGCCCGGTTACGCGCTCAATAAATTCGGCGCCGGTGACGTGAAGCTGCTGATCGCACTTGCTCTGGCAACCGATCGTCTGACGGTACTGGGCACGTTTATCGGTGCAGGTGTGTGCTTGCTGACGTGGACTCTTTTCGCGTCAAAAATCTTCCCGTTGATCTATCAACGGGTTACACCCTCTGAGACCCCGCCACTGGACGCCGCGCCAAAAAAAGTCCCCTTCGCGCCCTTCCTGCTGGCAGGTTTTAGCCTGACGACACTGTGCCTGACGTAGTTCAGACATAGGATGAGCTCCATGTACAGCGTGGGAAAGTAGGTCTACTTTTAAACAAGCTTCCTCAAGAAGAGGAAAGCTGGACGCCCTTAATTGGCTTGCCAGGCATGGAGTAACGCGTGAACACGCCCAGTCCTCTAATAAAAGTAATGGTGGTCGATGACCAACCGTTGATTGTCGAAGAACTCTGCGAGTTTCTGGAGAGCAGCGGTTACCGCTGCGTGCCATGTGCATCGGGCCGTGAGGCGCTCGAAAATTTCAAGGACGACCCTGAGATCGGTCTGGTGCTGTGTGATTTGCACATGCCCGACATGAATGGCATCGAACTGACCCAACACCTGCAAAAATTTGCGGGCAAAAAAAGGCTGTTTGAAAGCATCCTCCTCACCGGTCGCGCCGACAAACAAGACGTGATCAAAGCGCTGCGTTGCGGGGTCGCCGACTACTATCAAAAACCGGTCGACCTCAACGAATTACTCGAAGGCATTCAGCGTCAGGAAACACTGTTGCGCGAACGAATGAAGAGTGAACAACTCGGGCATTTGAACCAGAAGCTACAGTTCCTGGCCGACTCCATTGACGACCTCTACCAAGACATGGAAGCCGTGCGCCGCCCGCCTCGTACCACCTCCAGCGACACGGGTTCAAGCGAGGACAGCAACGCCTTGATGCCTGCCATCTTCCAGCAACTGTCGCCGCGCCAATTGGACGTGGCCCGGTTGGTGGGCAAAGGCCAGACCAACTATCAAATTGCCTGTGATCTGGGCATCACTGAAAACACCGTCAAGTTGTATGTCTCGCAGGTACTGCGCCTGACCCACATGAACAACCGTACTCAGCTGGCACTGGCCTTGTCCCCCAACGCCAACGCGCAACAGCACCGATTGACCGCGCACTGACCCTTCCCGCGCTGTAGGCGCTCCGCCAGCCGGAGCGCCGTGGTTGAAGCCGCCGCACACAACCTGCGCCAGCGGCTACGCACTGCATCCAGGCCATAATCCGCTACCTGGGCCGTGACAGCCCCCATCAATTGGACTTGCCGCTCCCGCCACTCGATTCCTGTTTGTAATACTCGGGAATCTCATGGTCATAACTTTTCAACAAGCGTTGCAGGCTTTGTTCGCGCTCTTGCGGGGTGACCGTTTGCGGCACGGCTGACTGCGCTTTACCGCTGACTTGAATTTGCAACCAGTTTTCGGTTTCTTGCTGATAGGTGGACGATGGCCCAGGCTCGATGGCCCACACGCTCATCGGCATTACGGCCAATAACAACCCCATACGCACTGTTAACGGCATGGCACACCTCCAATTATTTTATGGCTGCAACCTGATCACTGGCCGCTTTGGCTGGCACCTTGAGCGCTTGGGCGCGCGCTTGGGCATCGCTCACTTGTTGCGGGGTCAAACCGGCACGCGTGACCAGCTCCGCCGCCTGCTGCCAGTTGTCTTGATAGATCAACAACGTCACCAAATTCAACGCCGCCAACCCGTCGTCTTCCTTGCTCAGTTCCAATGCCGTCAGAAACTCGAAACGCGCATCGTCAACACGCAACAAATTCAGATACACCACGCCCAAGTCATTGCGGATGTTGGCATCGGTGGGCGCCAGCCGGGCGGCATTTTGCAGATACGTCAGCGCCTGTGCGTTGTCCCCACGCCCCACCGCCAACTGGCCCAGGCCATGTTCACCGTCAGCCGCTAAACAGGTGCCCAGCAACCCGCGATACAGCGGCTCAGCTTCGCTGCGCCCCAACTGGCGATAGATGCGCGCCTTGCGCAACTGCACTTGCCCGTAGCGCTCGGGCAGGCTTTGCAGGTTGGCCAGGCTGGCGTGCAGCTTGCCTTGCTTGGCCATGTCATCCGCCAGGTTCATGGACAGCTCCTGATCGCCACTCAACTTGGCGCAACTGCTGTTCAGGGCCAGCCACGGCGGATTACTGGCCCCAGGGGTCGCGCAGCCGCCTAACATCAGCAGCCCAAACGCAGCGATCACAGCTTTCATGCACACACTCCTGATCATGAGCCAAAGGCCCGTGAGATAGCGATAATGCTCGGCCCGCCCAATACCATCAGCAAGGCCGGGAACAGAAACAACATCATGACCACCGACATCTTGGCCGACATTTTTGAGATGTATTCCTGCATACGTGTAAGGCGCCGGTCATCGAGCAGGCTTTTCAGTGCCTGCAATGACTTCATCGCGCCGCCACCCTGTTGAATCAACTGCTGAAGAATCACACACGTGTCATCAAACTCGTCCACGGCCAGCAAGCTCGCGGCTTTTTGCAGTTCCTGGCTCAGCTCCAGCCCCGAGTCCACCCGGGCCAGCACCAGTCGCAACTCTGCGGTCAGCACCGGCAATAACTGTCGTGCTTCTTGGCTCAGTACCCGCAAAGCCTGTTCAACCGCCATGCCGGACTCAAACAGGATGCGCAGCAACGGGATAAACGTGGAAACTTCAGTGGCCACCTGCTGTTGACGCCGAACGGCTGCGAACGCCAATAAACGCTTGGGCAGCAGATAGCCAACCGCCATGCCTAAAAGCAGCACGATCCACACGTTGCCCGAGCGCGGATACAGCACTTCATGGCCCACAAACGTCAGCCCGGCCACCACCACCGGGGTGCCAATCTGGAGCGCGGCAAACAGCGAGCGCTGACCCGCTGTGCGCCAGCCCACGCGGTTGAGCAGTGTCTGTGTTTCGGTGTCGAGGGTGATGGAGCGCTGGCCGATTTTGCTATTGCCCAGCGCCCGCAGCCACACATTGAGCTTGCCGGCCCTGGTGGTCTCACCTTGTAAGCGCTGGACCACACGTTGCTGACGCAGGCGTTGCTGGATCACGGCATTGATCACCAGCGCCAAAGCGCCCAGCAGCAAAACGGCACTGATCAGCAACGCCATGTCATACGCTCCTTACCATCCGCCACAGCGAAAAGCTGCCTATCACCTGCATCGCCAGAGCTGCCAGCAGTAAATGCTGCCCCGCTGAGTCGTTCCATAACGTGGGCAAATAGCCCGGGTTGGTCAGTGAGAAATACGCCACTAAAAGAACCGGCAGCACGCCAAGCACAATGGCGGTGATGCGCGTTTCACCAGTCATGGCCTTCAGTTGTCGAGCACCTTGCTCACGCTCGCGAATCAGCACGATCAGGTTTTCCAGCAGCTCGCTGGCGTTCCCGCCATAGCGGTGGTTGACCCTCAAGCCGAGCGCAAACAGACGAAACTCATCACGCTCATACAGCTGGGCAAAGTCTTGCACCGCGTCGGGCAAGCTCACGCCCAGCTGTACGTTGCGCGACACACGGCTGATGCCCGTTTTAAGCGGGTCACTCGACGCCTCAATGGCATGTAGCACGGCGTCAGCCAACGTGCGACCGGCCTTCAAGCTGCGCACGCAGTGATCAAGCAACTGCGGCAGTTGCTCAACCATGCGCCGCACCCGACGTTGATAGCGCCAACTGATGAACACCCTCAACAGCAACGGCGGCAGCAGCACACCCGCGATGAAAAATGACCACCCGCCCAGTAAACCTGCCACCGCGATCACACCCGCCCACAGGCCAATCCACAGCCCCAGGCGTTCAGAGGGCCGCCCTAACCCGGCTTGCAAAAAGGCCCGGTCCAACCAGGCCACGCCCACCGCCTTGGCGCCCGATTGAGGCTGCCCTTGGGCCAGGCGATCAAGCACCCGGCTGGTGGCAGGATCGCGCATCACATGAAAAACAATAAACAGCCCCAAGCCGAACATCAGCACCGCGAGCAAGAGCAATATCAGGGCCGGGATCATGGGCAGCGCCTCAACCGTGGAGATTCACAATCGGTTCACGACGCAATTTGTCGCCCGCCGGGTTGAGTGCTTCGCGCATAAAGCCAAAACCGGTGCGCCGGTCCAGTCGAAACAGGGTGTTGGTCACGTAAACGTCATCGCGCACGCCGACCACTTCCAGCACCTCGCTGACACAGCGGCGTCCATCGGGCATGCGCGTCAGTTGAATAATCACATCCAGGGCGGCGCAGATCATTTGGCGCAAGGTTTTCTCTGCCACCGTGCGCCCGGTCAGGCCCACCAGGGTTTCCAGGCGCAGCAGTGCATCCTGCGCAGTGTTGGCGTGTACGGTACTCATCGAGCCGTCGTGGCCGGTGTTCATCGCCGTCAGCACATCGAGCACTTCGACGCCGCGAATCTCCCCCAGAATGATGCGGTCGGGGCGCATGCGCAGGGCGTTGCGAATCAAGTCGCTGGCTTTGACTTCGCCGTGGCCTTCGGCATTCGGCGGGCGGGTTTCCAGACGCACGACGTGCGGGTGCCCCAACTGCAATTCGGCGACGTCTTCAATGGTCACCAGGCGCTCGTACGGGTTGATCAACTGGCTGAGGATGTTAAGTAGCGTGGTCTTGCCGGTGCCCGTACCGCCGCTGATCAAAATGTTGCAGCGCTTGCCCACCGCCTCTTGAATAAACTCGTAAATCGCCTGGTCGATGGTTTGCATCGCCATCAGGTCAGTGCTTTTAAGCATGTCTTTACGAAACTTTCGAATCGACAGGCACGGGCCGTCCAGCGCAATCGGCGGGATGATCGCGTTCACCCGGCTGCCATCCGGCATACGCGCATCCACCATCGGCGAGGACTCATCGAGCCTGCGCCCCAGCGGCGCCAAAATACGCTGCATCACCCGTTCAACGTGGTGATCGTCAATAAAGCGCAGCTCGCTCTGGTGCAGGATGCCGTCGCGTTCAACAAACACCCGGTGCGGCCCGTTGACCAGAATCTCGGTAACGCCCGGGTCGCGCAGCAGCACTTCCAGCGGGCCGAAACCGGTCAGTTCGTCGACGATTTCTTCGGCCAAACGCTCCATTTCATAGCGCGAGATCGCCAGGTGCAGGCGGGATACGTACTCGGCAACTTTGTCCGTCACAAATTGCGACAACGCCTGACGGGAGTCTTCAAGCAGGTTTTTGCCGGACTCTTCGATCGCATCGATGATGTAGCGATGCAGCACCAGTTTCAGGCTGTCGTGATCAGCATGCCCATTCTTGGTATGCAGGCCCGCACCGAATAATTTTTCGCCGCTCATTTAACCCCCCACAGGCGGTTCAACCAGTTGGCAGACGGTTTTTCCAGCCCCTCGGAACGTTTGGCAAAGCGCTCGCCCAAGGTTTTGAGGCCCTGACTCAGCGCTTCGCGCGGGGCCAACTCGAACAGGGTGGTGGCCTGGTTTTTGGCGTTCATGCGCAGTTCGTCGCTGGGGGGCAAGGTGGCCAGCACTTCAAGGCCAAAACTTTTGGCCAGTGCATCGGCGTCCGGCGCGACGCCGCGCAGGTAACGGTCCACCAACAGTCGCGCATGTTCGAGCTTCATGCCCTTGGCGCGCCACAGGTTGAGAATGGCCAGGTTGCGGCGGCAATCGAGTACGTTTTGATCGGTGTACCACAGCAACTTGTCGCAATGGCTGACAAAGGTGCGCAAGGCTTCACTGTCAGGCTGGCCCGTGAGGTTCACCACAATGTGCTGGAAGTGCTGACGCAAGGCGCTGAGCAACATGTACAACTCGGCGGCGCTGGTGTGCTCCAGCGGTTCGTCGCTGTCACTGTAGGCCAAAATCCGCATCCCGCCGGGGGCGGTGGTAAAGGCACTGTCAATCAGCGTGCTGTCCAGGCGGCGCAAATGCCGCAAGGCGTCGCCAAAGTAGAACGTGCTTTCAAGGCCCAACATCGCAATGCTGTCGCCACGCGGCAAACCCAAATCCAGCAACAGGGTGTGTTGACCGCTCTTTTGCACCACCAGCCCCAGATGACTGGCCAGCAACGCGCCGTCCGCATTGCACTGCGCGCTGTACATCACGGTCAAGCCACCCAGTTGCGCGTTCGGCGTGACCGCTGGCAGACGCTTGCTCAGGCGCCGCACCAGCCCTGCGACCTCGCTGGAACGCGAACCATAGGCGACAAAGTCACGCGCTCCGGCGCGCATGGCGTTGAGCACCAGTTGGTTGTCCATGCCATCGCCCAACGCAACAATCGCCAGCATCGGCTTGGCTTCCAGCGCGCCTTCAATCAACGCGCACTGGGCCACGACTTTTTCGCGGTCCAGCCCCACAAACACCAACCCGGCGAAGGTCACATCCACCAGTGCCAGCAGCTCGTCCAGGCTGCTGGTGCCCGCCCCCACCACTTGCCCCAGTGGCGCCAGCGCCCCCTGCAACCATTCAAGATCGGTGTTGTTGCGCGTCAGTGCGAGAAACGTCTGGCTCAGGCTTTCGCTCATTTGGATAACCCGCTACGGCGATTGAAATTGCCGTTTTCAAGGAAATACAGGCGATACCAATTGGGGTCGTAGTTGCGCAGTTTTTCGCCAGGCAACGACGGCAGTTGCGCGTTGGCCGCCAAGGGTTGAATCAAATGCGGGGTGACAATCATCAGCAACTCGCGCTCTTCGCGGCTGATGTTGGAGGAGCGGAAAAACGCCCCCAGAATCGGGATATCGCCCAGGCCGGGGAATTTATCCACCTGGGAGCTGTTGCGCGAGCTGATCAACCCACTGATGACAAAACTCTCGCCGTCGGCCAGCGAGATGCTGGTGTCGGTGCGGCGCACCGTCAGGCCGGGCACCAGCGTACCGGCGATGTTCACCGCATTGGTGTAATCCAGCTCGCTGACTTCGGGGGCGACTTTGAGCAGGATGCGATCACGGCTCACCACTGTCGGGGTCAAGGTCAGGCGGATACCGAACTCCTTGT
The DNA here is from genome assembly GCF_001529285.1 of Pseudomonas sp. TAA207. Taxonomy (NCBI): domain Bacteria; kingdom Pseudomonadati; phylum Pseudomonadota; class Gammaproteobacteria; order Pseudomonadales; family Pseudomonadaceae; genus Pseudomonas; species Pseudomonas sp. TAA207. Next base: position 41,229 of record NZ_LLWJ01000069.1, read on the forward strand.
ACTCAATCGACACGTTATCGCTGCCGCTGCTGGGCACCGGGATCGGTACCTCGCCTCCCGCCAGAAACGTCGCACTTTGACCGCTCAACGCGACCAGGCTGGGACGCGCCAGGGTGTAGGCAAAACCGCTGCCTTCCAGGGCATTGATCATCGCCCTGACCCGCCCGCCGCCAAAGCCGATGTTGAAGTACTTGTTATTGGCGGGAGGGCCGCCCGTGATGATGTTTTCGGCCGTGGTAATCAGCGCCCCAGGCGAGCCGAGCAGAAAGTTGCTGCCCATGCCAAAAATCGAAGTGCTGGCTTCCTGAAGCTTGGTGCGGCTGACTTCGACAAAACGAATGTCGGTCTGTACCTGACTGGGCAAGGTCGGGTCTTCAGAGGGCGCAAGGGACGCCGTGGTGAAGCCGGTGCTGGCCTTGCCTTTGACGAACACCATGCTCTGGCGTGGCGATTTGGAGCACGCGGTCCAGACCATCAAGCTGGTAGTGCCGGGGGCGACGCCCGTCAGCAGAAAGGCACTGTCACCATTGGCCTGCACATCGGCAATGCTCGGGTCGCCCACTGCAATGCGGGTAATGCTGACCGGCGAATCCAGTGCTTGCTGGGTGCCTTGCGCCACTTCCAATACGGAGGGCAATGCCCCCAATGACGCGCAACTGGCCGAGGCCGCCGCGGCCATTTGCACACACACACCACTTAACACCAGCGTCCAGACAGCGCGTTTTAACAGCGGCACACAACGTTGACTCATGCTGGGCTTCCTTGCAGATCAGGAATTTTATTGGGCAGGCTGTTGGGCGGTTTGAGCGCCCCGAATAATCTCTATACCGCGCACCCGAGGGGCGCCAGCAGGGCGAGTGGCCGGGGCTTCGACCGGGCTTGCCATGGCTAATTGATTGAACTGATAAAGCCCGCGCCTGGCCGCTTGCACGTTGCTGGAGGCGTCTTCATCCCCAGACCAGTACTTGCTCAAACGCTGTTCTTGCGCGCTGCGCACCGCCAGTCGCAACGTCCCGGCCTGCGTCGCGAGCATTAATTGATTGACCAATGGTTCGGGAATGGCGAGCACCACCGTGCGCGCACTGACCCGGCGCGCCGCTTGCTGTTGCGCCTGCTCGGGCGTGGGTGCCGGGCTGGCGGGCTGGCCGTCACTGGTCAGCCCCAGTTCATCGCCCAGACTCAACACCCGCACCGCCGGCAGCACCAGTTGCGCCGAGGGTTCAGGGTTGGCCGTGTCCTGGCGCAGGAACAACAAAATATCAACGTAATCACCGGGGCCAAACTGCCCGGCAGCACCGCTCACCTCGTCAATTGCCACGGCCAGCGCACGCTCGTCCGGGCGAATCATGCGCGCCAGCGGCCCGCCCACTTCGAAGCTTTGTTCGGTCAGCCAAGTGCCTGCATTGAGCGCGCGCCACGGCGTTCGCCCCACCGCCTGTTCGATAGAGGTCAAGCTGCCAACGGGCGCTGTACGCAATTTTTCCAGCGTCAAATCTTCGGCAGTCAGGGCCACATGCGGGGCTACATCACGGCTCAACACCACCACCGATTGCTTGGTCTGATCCTCAAGATTAGCGGCGCCCTGCTCCACCACTTGGGCCACAGGCACGGGGGCAACAGGCTGATTGCGGGTCAACATCAACCCCCAAAAACCGGCTGCAATGGCGCCTAAAAAAAGGACGGCGGCCAGTACCAGACTGCGACGATTGTTCATATTGGCACTCCCTTCCCACTGCGTAAGGCAGACGAAAAATCATTCGCAATCAGGTAGCTATGAACGTCAAGACGGCTTGCAACCATTTCGCTATTTGAAGGTAGCGCAGCTAGGACAAAACGCCATTACTGAGCGGATTATTTCTAGCTGATAAATCAGCCACTTTGATTTGTTTACCTTTTTTGGATCCGCTTCGCCTGAGCGGGATGGATTAATACTTTGTGATTAATCCTTTCTTACAGTTGTGAGCTTGAGCTTTGTTGACAATGCTGTGGTGGCAAATAGGAATTATGTCGCACCACCGTTACACAGTGCCCGCCTCGGCGCACTAAGGAGAAGTCAGATGCTTTTAGATACTGTTCTTAAAGTGTATGCGCCGGTTCAGGCGTTCTGCGTCTACCACACGCAGCAACTGATCAAACGCAAGGACGGGGCATCAGGTATTGAATACGCGATTATTGCGGCGATGGTTGCCGTTGCACTGGCGGCATTTGTGCCCGCTATCTCAGGTGCGGTCAGAAACACATTCAATACTCTTACGACGGCTATAGGCGGCACACCCCCAGCTTAGTTTTAGCCTGCGCTTTTATCTGTCAGGGCTACACTTGGCCTTTCCCCCAGCAACAGGACTGCAAGATGACCGCCTCTTCGTCACGCCAACAACTGCTTCTTGTGGATGACGAAGAGGACGCACTTCTGGAGCTGGCCGAGCTGCTGGAGGGCGAGGGTTTTTGTTGCTTTACCGCGGTGTCAGTCAAGATCGCGCTGCAACAGCTGACCAAACACCCCGACATTGCGCTGGTGATCACCGACCTGCGCATGCCTGAAGAAAGTGGCATTGCGCTGATCAAGCGCCTGCGCGAACACACCGCCCGCCAACATCTGCCGGTGATTGTCATGTCGGGCCATGCCGACATGGACGATGTCAGTGATTTGCTGCGCTTGCAGGTGCTGGACCTGTTCCGCAAACCCATCTACCACGTACGTCTGTTCGACACCCTCAACAACCTCTTCCCACTGCCCACCCTAAGACTGGCTGAGCACTGATCCCCCGTCATTGTGAGCACTGTACCCCGCGTAGGAACGGCCGCCAGCTGCGATGTTGAACGTGGCAGGTCAAACATCGCAGCCTTGGTCAGCCACCCCAAGTACGTCTTACAACTGGTAACTGAAGCTCAAGGTGTAGCGCGGGCGACGGTTGAAGCTGTCCAGCGCCATGTCGGACATGGGTTTGGCCACTTCGAGGGCGATGTTGTAATAACGCTTGTCGCCAAAACGCAGGCCCACGGCCGCCGATGACATGTCCGAACCTTTGAACGGTAAATCGTTGAACCAGGTTTTGGCCTTGTCCAGCACCCCATACGGCTGCAGCAATTTCACCCACTCACCGTCCCGGTTAAAGCTGTAGTTGACCTCATACGCCACCCCCCAGCCTTTGTCGCCGGAGGCTTGGTCGTCGGGGTAGCCACGGCCAAAGTTCTGCCCGCCAAACACCGCGCGCTCACTGTCGGGCAGGCTGTCGCTGCTCCAATACAACGCGCCGGACATCACGCCCTGCCAGTTTTCAAAGAAGGTGTCGCTCTGTACGCCCGACAGGCGCAGGCGGAAAAAATCGAGGTCGTATTGGTTACCGGTCAGGCTGGTTTCGCTCTTGGCACCCAAGCCCTTCATGCCCTGATACAAACCGGCGCTGACGATGCGCAATTGCTTGGCATTGGATTTGCGCCAATCCCCCTCAAACGCCAAGGCGCGCACATCGGTTTTTTCGCTGATGCTGACCGGAAAACCGACCACATCGTAATCCGTTCTGTCGTTCACCCCATACAGACGCGTGCCGACGCTGAGCCACTGGTTAGGCGCGGCAATCAGCGGGTGGCTGACGCCAATCGAGAAGCGATCATTCTCGCGGTGCGGTTTGAGTTCAAAGCCGTCGCTGGTGGCAATGCTGCTGCCGGGGTCGCTGCGATAACGCGCACCGTACAGGCTCAACTGGGTGCCTTCGGCATTCAGGTATTGGCTGTAGTCGATGCGGTAGTAATGTTCTTTGTCGTTACCCGGCGGGAACAGCCCGCTCAACGTCAGTTGCTCAGCCATCGCCGTTTGCGAGTTGCTGCTCACACCCAACAACGCCTGCGTGCTGTCACGGCTGCCTTGGGTGAGGCTCATGCTGGTGGTGAACGGCTTGCGGCTGGCGTTGATGGTCAAGGTTGAGGCGCCATCGGTGGTGCCCGGCGGCGGCACTTGCGCTTGCAGGGTGACACCCGGAATGCGGCCCATCAACGTTGCGTAACGGTCGAAGGTCTTACGCGTCAAAGGGCGCTCGCCCTTGAGCTTGTCCACCAACTCATCAATAAAGCCTTTCACCCGACCGACATCGCCTTGCACGGTGTAGTCACGAATGTAGCCTTCCACCAGCACCACCCGCACCAGCCCTTGCGCAAAGTCCTGCGGCGGTAGATAGGCGTAAGACAGCAGATAACCATCGGTTTGATAGCGCGTGGTGAGGGTGCGCGTGGCATCGATCAGTTGTGCCAGGCTGATTTCATGCCCAAGCAGCGGTTGATACGCCGCGCCCAACTCCTTGAGCGGGTACACCGTGCCCCCTTCAATCTGCAATTTACGAATGGTCAGCTTCGTGCCCATGACCAGCGGCGGTGGTTCGACGGCCCCAGGCTTGGGTAGTTGCAACGCAGGCTTTTGCGGGCGATAAGCATCGACCGGCAGGTTGGGCGTGGGCAGGGTTTGCATCGTGTCATTGCTGTTGAGAAAACGCGGCAGCGGCTCAGCCAACGCATACGGGGTCAAAGCCAGACACAGAAAAGGAACGCAAGTACGCATATGACACTCCTTGGTCAACAACCGCGACATGACGAGGTGGACGCGTCGTCTGACTGCAACGCTACCCGGTGCAATTCCTACATTCCTCGCATGAAAAAAGACGAGAGATTCATCTGAACCTCTCGTCTCAACCAACTGTAGGCGCTGTAGGTAAGGCCGTCGAACCGGCCAGGTGCAATTCGTTAGTTTTTCTTGCCCAGATTGCCCAGGCCACCGAGTACGCCACCCAGACCACCGGTTGCAGCCCCGCCCTGGGCGGGTGTGCCACCGTTCAACAGCCCCCCGACAGCCCCCACTGTAGCGCCCACGGTATTGACCGTTTGACCGACCGCGCTCACCACTTGATTGTTGCTGCCCGCATCCACTTTGACCCCGACACTGCTGACTGCACCGCCCACTTGATTGAGCAGGCCACTGACCGGTGCGCCCACGCCCGTCGCCGCCCCGACGTTTTGCGTGACCGTCGTCACCGCACTGGTGACCGGGTTAAGCGCGGTGCCGACCGTGGTGGTGACTGCGGCCAAAGGCGCTCCGGCTGCGTTATTTGCGACACCTGTGCCGCCCAACGCCCCACCGATGGACGCCACGGTATTGCCCAGGGCATTGCCATTAGCGCCCGCCGCATCCACCACACCGCTGGTGCTGCCACCTGCCAGACCGGTGCTGACACCGTTAACCACGCCACCGACGGTTTCCAGCAAGCCGGCGCCAGCGATGCCCGGCAAACCACCTGAACCACCCCCCGCGCCACCACCGGTGGCCGGAGCTGGATTGACATAACCCCCGGCTTTATCAGTTGCACCCGCGACGCCGCCCAACACACCCCCTACCAAGCTGGTGACCGGGTTGCCATTACCCGTGCCCGCCACCTTGTCACCGAGGCCACCCACCACCGTGCCTACTTTGTTCAGCAAACCGTCCACGGGAGCGCCAACGCCTGTCGTTGTGCCCACTTTGCCGGTGACGTTTTCCACCAGCGAGATCACCGGCACCAGCACTTTGTCATTCACCCCGCCCGTCACCTTACCCAACGGTCCGGTCGTGACAGAGCCGGTCAAGGTATTGCCAAGCATCGTGACGGTATTGCCCAAATTGCCCACCACACCGCCAGTTGCGTCCGTGACTTTATTCACGACACCGCCCACCACCGGTATCTGGTTGATCGGCGTGTTGTCGATCAGGGTGCTGACACCCGTGCCCAGCGATGTGACACCTTTACCCAGGTCGCTCACCGCAGTCGTCGCGCCTGCCACAGTGATGCCCAGCGAGTCTTTGTCAGTGCCCAGGGTGCCGATGCCCTTGGTGATGCCGTCTGTGACCGAGGTCACCGCATTACCGGTATTGACCACCAGACCGCCGGCTGCGCCTACCACCGGTACGGTGGTCAAGGTGTTGCCCAGGCCACTGACCGTTGTGCCCACACCGCCGAGCGCCGTGCCAATCTGGCTGACAACCTGACCGGTGACTAACGGCGTGGTCCCTGCGCCAGTGCCTCCGCCTGTTCCACCACCGGTGCCGCCGCCCGTTCCGCCACCGGTGCCACCGCCCGTGCCGCCGCCAGTGCCACCACCGGTGCCTCCACCGGTGCCACCGCCCGTGCCACCGCCAGTTCCGCCACCGGTGCCTCCGCCCGTGCCGCCGCCAGTGCCACCACCGGTGCCTCCGCCCGTGCCGCCACCGGTGCCGCCACCGGTGCCGCCGCCCGTGCCGCCACCGGTGCCGCCGCCTGTGCCACCACCAGTTCCGCCACCGGTGCCGCCGCCCGTGCCACCACCAGTTCCGCCGCCATCGCCGCCGCCCGTGCCACCACCAGTTCCGCCGCCATCACCGCCGCCTGTGCCACCTCCGGTTCCGCCGCCATCGCCGCCGCCTGTGCCGCCGCCAGTTCCGCCACCATCGCCACCGCCAGTTCCACCATCGGTTCCGCCGCCCGTACCGCCATCGCCTCCGCCTGTGCTGCTGTCGGGGGTACTGGCAGCCACATGACTTTTAGAACCGCCACCGCCGCTGCTGCAACCCGACAGGCTGACAGTCATGACCAACAGTAAGGCAGTACTTGTTTTTAACCACAGTTGAGTATTCATGATCGATTCCCTTGCACCTGCTTGCCTGAGTTCGAAAGTTCTCTGCTCTGTCGTCAGAGATACGTTCATCCGTTACAGACATAACAACCCCAAGGGTCCGTTTGAACAATTCACAACTTGGTATTAACCCCTTATATAACGAGGCGTTTAATACTCTTGGGGATTAATACTTAGGGAGGGATCAGGGTTAAAAAAACCCTGGAATATCACGGATTTCTCACGTTTTAAAAAACTTCGTCAGCCGACTATAACGAACGCTATAACCGTAATTGACACCTTGGCTGTAGTCGCTGCCGCAGGCTGCGATGGACTGCCTGGCAGGCCCGTTTCCTCGACAGCCCCACGGGCTTAAGCGCAACCTGCGCCAGCAACTACAGCGAGTTACTCCACCACGCTGAACCCGACCCGCGCAGTTTGCCCGCCTTCGTCGAGTACGCTCAGCTCATAACGCCCGCGTTGCTCAAGCGTGGTGCTGAGTGAGTCCTGGTGAGCGCTGTCGCCCAATGGCGCGCCATTGAGAAACCACCAACGGCGCCCGTCCCCACCCAACGCCGACACCGTGAGCCGTAGCGCTTGCACACTGGCGGCAGGCTGGCGCAAACGGTCACCGTCGCGCACGCCCACAATCGACAGCGGCGTGACCGAATGCAGCGCAGGCGGCGGGCACTGCGTGGAGGCTTTGGGCAAGCGCGCTTCACGTCGCTCAACCCTGGGCAGCCACGGCTCCAGCGGCGCAGGCCACAGGGCGACGTCTTGCTCCTGCGCGCCGGGGCACTGCGCCCCCACACGTAAACCTTGTGCATTGACCCATATCGTTTCGCGCAAGCCCACGCCCAAAGGTTGGTCCGCCGCCAGCAAGGTGGGCGGCGTGGTGTGATCCAGCGTCCAGGCAAAGCGCTGGCGTCGGCAGTTAGGATCTGCCTTGTTCAGCGGCTGCCCCAACGGCCAACAAATGGCCGCCACCCCGACATTGCCCGGCACCGCTTGCACCGGCGCGACAATACCGCGCTGGCTGTCGCGGTTACTCAATACATCGTGCACTTGCAGCATCAGCGGTGCTGCCGACGCCAGGCCGAACTGGCCGGGCACCGGCGTGCCGTCAGGGCGCCCGATCCACACGCCAATCAAATAACGCGGCCCCACGCCTATCGCCAGTGCATCGCGAAAGCCATAACTGGTGCCGGTTTTCCACGCCAGCGACGGCCGCTGCACCAGTTCGGCACGAGGGTCACGATCAGGGCGTGCCTGACCACTGAGGATGCGCCGGATAACCCATGCTGAACCCGGCGATAACAAACGACGCTCGTGGAGTTCATCGCTGGGTTGCAAGCGCAAATTGGCGCTTTTACCGTCGCGCGCCAATGCACTGTAACCACTGACCAGGTCTTCCAGTCGGCTGCCTGCGCCGCCCAGAATCAATGCCAGATTGGGTTCCGCCAGCGCAGGCAAACTCAAGGGCACGCCGCCATTGCGCATGTGCGCGGCGAACCGTTTCGGCCCGTAGGCTTCGAGCAATTGCACCGCAGGCAAGTTAAGCGACATGGCCAACGCCGCGCTGGCCGACACCGGGCCACTGAAGCCCATCGAGAAATTCCCCGGCCGGTAATCGCCGTAGCGCCGTGGCACGTCTTGCAGCAGTGACTCGGAATGAATCAGCCCTGCGTCCATCGCCATGCCGTACAAAAACGGCTTGAGCGTGGAACCCGGCGAACGCAGCGCGCTGATCATGTCCACATGGCCAAAGCGCCGCGTGTCGTTGATGTCCACCGACCCCAAGTACGCACGCACCGCCATGTTCTCGGTCTCGACCACCACAATGGCCGCCGAGGTGTGGTCGGGCAACCGGGCGCGCCAACCCAGCAGCAGGTCTTCAAGGCGACGCTGCAAGTTGGCATCCAGTGTGGTGCGGATCAGCGGCGGGCTGTGGGGGCGATTCAAGCGCCGCGCCAGCAACGGCGCCAGGCTTGGCTCCAGACGTGGAGCCAGCAACAACGGCTCTTGCAGTGCTTCGTCCACCGCCGTTTGTGGCCACACCCGGTACTCGGCCACGCGCCGCAGCACTTTGTCGCGCGCCACCTGCGCCCGCGCCGGGTGCCGGTCAGGGCGCAACCGGCTCGGGGCTTGTGGCAGCACGGCCAACAGCGCCGCTTCGGAATGCGTGAGGTGCTGCGGCGACTTGCCCAAGTAGGCCCAACTGGCCGCCGCAACACCTTGCAACGTGCCGCCAAACGGCGCGCGATTGAGGTACAGGTTGAGGATCTGGTCCTTGGACAAATGCCATTCCAGCTGCGCCGTGCGCCACAGTTGGCGCACCTTGCCGGTCAGTGTGCGCTCGTGCGGATCGAGCAGGCGCGCAACCTGCATCGACAAGGTGCTGCCGCCCGACAACACGCGCCCGCCCGTGAGGTTTTGCCACGCCGCACGCCCCAGCGCCAACGGGTTAACGCCGGGGTGACGGAAAAACCAGCGGTCCTCATAGGTCAGCAACGCGTCGAGGTAATACGCCGACACCTGATCCGTGCTCACCGGGTAGCGCCACACGCCGTTGGCATCGGCGAAGCGCCACAGCGGTGTGCCGTCTTCGGCCAGCACCACGCGGGCCAAGTCATCCTTGGGCAACGGCAGCGGCCACACGCGGTCGGCCAGCCACAGCAAGGCGCACGCCAGTAGCACGCTGGCGAGGCTGCAGCACAGGATCTTTTTAAGCCGGGTCGACACTAACATTCGCGGGTTACGCAACTTTGCATCCTGACTGGTTGCCCAATGGGTATCTCTGGCACAGTGGCCGTCTTATTAATCGGAACATCCCCCATGCACGTCGAAAGTTTTGTTGGAAATCTGGGCCTATGGTTGGGCACGTTGGTGCGCTGGATCGTCGAAAGCCTGAGTGGCCTGTTCAACGCGATCACCCAGGCGGGCGGTAATTTCATCGATGGCATGGCCCGTGCGCTGGGCATGGACACCTCGATCGTGAGCATCGCCGTGCTGGTCATCGGGTTGCTGTTTTTGTACAACGCGGTACGCGCCTTCATGCGGGCGTCCATCATCGGTGGCGTCATCTGGCTGCTATTGGGGCTGTGGGTGTTGAGTTGGGTCATTAGCTGAAACACCGTGCAGCAGGAGCGAGCGGGCCTCACTCCTGCTGTAGGGGGGTTAGCGGCCCTTGATCACCATGTCACCCGGTGTTTCGCCTACGGCTTGCCAGTTGGGACGGTACATCGACTCCACTTGCGGTGGCGGCACACGGTAGGTGCCAGGCGTCACGGCCCGCGCCAGGTACAACAAGTGCGCGGTGCCATAACCGTCCAGGTTGAGGGCGGCCACGTAACGGTCGTCGCGATACTCCTGATGCTGCACGCTGGCGTTCTGCATCGATTCGCGCCATTGCTTGACCTGGCTGCTGGCGTTTTCAAGGCTGGCAGCGCTCTGGCCCAGGTTCTGGTTTTCCAGTTCAAGCCCCGCTGGCAGCAAGTCCACCACCAAGGCATCCGGTACACGCTGCTTGGCCGTTACGGCCAGGTGCACCAATACCAGATCGCCGCTTTGCAGGTTTTTCAGGTTCAACGGTTCGCCGTTCATGCCCAGATAGTCACGGCGGATGCTCATGTTTTCACCCCCCGCGGCGGGTGCCTGCTGTGGATAACCCGAAATCGTCAGCTGTTGGTACACCGGTACGCTGCCTTGGTTGCGCAGGGTCAGCGGTGATGCCAACAACGGCCCCTCCAGTTTGAGCCCCGGCTGGGCGTTGTTCAGCTCACGGGTTTGGCCAGCGCTGGTGAGTTGCGCCGACCAGTCCTGCTCAGGTTTGCTCAGCAAATCACGACCGGCGAGGAACAACGAGTTGCGCTCCTGGGTCGACAACCACGGGTTGGCGGCCAGTTGGTCAGACAGCGCGAATACACGGGCTTCGCGCTGGCCGCTCATCAGGTTGTTTTCTTCGAGCAGGGCCAGAATCAGCGCCTGATCACGCAGCGGGCTGCCGTAATCACCCAGCCACTCATTGGCTGTGCGGGTCACGGCCAAACCCGCCACCAAGGCTTGATCGGCGCGAGGCTGGTCACCCATCTTTTGCAAGGCAATCGACAGTTGCACCAGCGGCAGACCCGAACGCGCATCACTGCGACGCTCAAAAATACTGCGCAGCGCCCCCAACGGTGCTTGTTGACTGCGCGCCAATACCAGAGCGGCGTACGCTTGCACGGCAAAGCGGGTGTGATCGAGGTTGTTGCTGTAATCGGCTTCGATCAGGTTGCGCTCCTGCACGTATCGCAGCAGGCGCTCGCTGGCCTTTTTCAGCGCGTCAGGCGGCACCGCGTAACCTTGGTCGCGGGCGCGCAACAGGAAGTCGGTGACATACGCCGTCAGCCAATACTCTTCCTGACCGTCTGCGCCCCACAGGCCGAAGCTGCCGTTGTAACGCTGCATGCCCAGCAGGCGTTCGATGCCCATCTCGATTTTGCGTTTACGCTCGGCATCCGGCTCGCCTTCAAGGCCCAGCCGTTTAAGCAAGGCTGCATCGGCATACAACGCCGGGTACAAACCACTGGTGGTTTGTTCGGAGCAACCGTACGGGTACGCCTTGAGCGCACGGATCTGTTCGCCCAGGTTCAACGGCGGACGGCTCGACAGGCTGAGCATGGCTTCACGCCCCGCTGGCTCGAACGCCTGCAACTCGCCTTCGGGCAGGCTCCACGGCTGATCATTAAGCACGGTGCGGTAATGCTTGAGCAGCGCCGGGTACGCCGGGCGCACGCCCAAGGTCCATTGGCGGGTGAACGGCGCCAGTGTTTCACCGGGCAGGTTCAGCCCGTTGACCGTGACGTTCACCTGCCCGGTGCCGTAGCCGCCCAGGGCTTTGACCGGGATCTGCAAGGTGCTGCGCTGACCGGGGCTGAGCGTCACTTTTTGCGTGTCCAGGCCCAGCAGGCTGAGTTGACCTTCGGTGTTCAAACGCACATCGAGGGTTTGCGGGGTGTCGGTGAGGTTGGACAGGTCCAGCGCCAGCCGGGTCTCGTCGCCGCCCGCCATGAAACGCGGCGCAGCCAGCTCGGCCACCAGCGGTGCGGCGACCACGGTGGTGGCTTGTGCCATGCCGTAGCGGTCGTCGGTCCAGGCTTGCGCCATCAAGCGCAGCTCGCCGTTGAAATCGGGAATGTTGACGCTGACTTCGCCTTCGCCCTGCTCGTTCAGGGTCACGGGGGCGCTTTGCAGCGCGACGATGGTCACGCTGGTGGCCGGGCGCTTGCCGCCTTTGGCCAGCGCCGCGTCACCGCCGAACGCCATGCTGGCCAAACGGCCCTGCCCGGCTTCGATCAGTTGCCCGTAAATATCCAGTTGGTCAGCACCATAGGCCTTGCGCCCAAACAGGCTGGCGTACGGGTCGGGTGTCGGGTAGTCGGTGATATTGAGTACACCCACGTCCACCGCCGCCAGCAACACATGGGCTTGTTTGGGGATGCTGCCGTCTGCGTTTTTGGCGTGGATCTTGACCGTCAGCGGTTGCTTGGGGCGCATCTTTTGCGGGGCATCCAGCGTCAGCGCCAGCTTGCGCTGTGAACGATCCAGCGGCAGGTGCAGCACGCCCACGGCGCGTTTCGGGGTGATGTTGGTTTTGCGCTCGCCGGGACGAATCACCAGCGCGCTGACATACAAATCGTGACGCGCCCAGCGCGGATCCAGTTTGACGTCGAAGGTTTTGCCCTCGGCCGGCACGTCGATTTCTTCCCACCACAGCGGACCGTCGCTGCCTTCAACCAGCAAGTAGCCTTTGCCTGCGGCGGGCGGTGTGACGGTGACTTTGGCCGTGTCGCCATCGGCATACGCGGCTTTGTCCAAGGCCAGCTTGACCTGATCGGGACGCACCGCACCGCCTTCGGCGTTGTCTTGTGCCTGATACCCAGCCCAGAATCGCAGGCTGCTGATCAGCCCGGTTTTCGGGTCTTGCACTTCAACCCGGTACGGGCCCCATTCCACCGGGAAACTGACTTTAGCCGTGCCGCCTGCCTTGAGGCTCACGGTTTCTTCGCCCAGATTCAAAAACTTCTCGTTGTAGTGATAGCTCCAGCCATCGTTGTCCGAGTAGTTCCAGTAGTAGTCACGGCGCTCACGAATCAGCCGCACGTTGACGTTATCGGCCGCCAGTTTGTTGCCCGCGTTGTCCGCAATCAGCACCTCGAATTCAGCCGGGCCGTCGCCGTTGGTTTCAGTGCCCTCAAACAGACCGCGCACCCCCGGCAGGCGTTCGGCTGGCCACACCGGTTGCACCAGTCGACGGGTAATGGGGCGTCCGCCCGACTCTTGCAAACTGGCTTGCACGATCAATTGCAGCGGCGATTTGGCGTCACTCCACTTGCTTTCAAGGCTGATGGTTTCTTCGCCTTGCGCGTTGAGCACGCTTTCATCGAGCTCAAAGTCCTGGGTCAATTCCTGTTCGGTCACCGAACCAAATTGATAGCCGGGCAAGGCTTTAACCGCTTCACGCAAAGGACGCACATAGACCTGACCACTCAGGCGATTACCGGCCGCCGGGGCGCCGTACAAATAGCGGCCATTGACCTGAATCTCGGCGGTTTGATCGGGGCGCAGCGGCGTATCGCTGCCCTTGAGTTCCAGCGCCAGGCGTTCGGGCAGGAAGTCTTCAACCAAAAACTCATAGAGCTGCGGCTTGCCGTCACCCAGATCAAACACCAGTTGCCAGCGCCCGGTCGGGGCTTCGCTGGCCAGTTGCAGCGGGTATTGGTAGAAACCCGATGCATCCGGCTCCCAGACAAACTTGCGGCTGACCTGCTCGTCCGGGCGACGCACTTCAACACTCACCGGCTGTGGCTTGACCGGGTTGCCATCACGGTCACGCAGCAAGGCGTTGAGCAACACGGTTTCGCCGGGGCGATACAAATCACGCGGGCCAAACACAAAAAATTGCAGCGGGTGCGCCCGCGGGCCGCCGATGTCGAACTCGGCCAGGTCCAGCGCGGCGGTGTTCAAACGCAGCAGGCTGGTTTGATCGCCCTGACGCGCCAACAGCACCTCGGCCTTGGGTGGCAATGCCAGCTCGGCATGGCCGTCCTTGCCGGTCTTGCCTTGGGCGAGCATTTTGCCTTTGCCGTCGAGCAGTTCCAGCTCCACGTCGCCCAGCGCACTGCCGCCTTCCAGCGCCTGAGTGAAGACATCCAGACGCTTCTGATAACGGTGTACCGAAAGGCCAATATCACTGAGCGTGAACAGGGTGGCGGGGGTTGAATAGTTGTAAGTGCCGCTGGCTTTCATCACCGCCAGGTACACCCCCGGCTGCTGCAACGGTTTGATGCCCGAGGTGGGCAGGATCACGGTTTCGCGGGTATTGCGTGCCGGATTCAGGTCAAAGCGCGCGCCGTATACCAGGTCGGCCATGCCCAGCAGGTCCTTGGCTTCATAGCTTTGCAGGCTGCTGTTGCGGCCCCATTGGCTGAGAAACGCCGGCAAGGATTCGGGCTTGACCCGAAAGAACTCCACATCGACTTTATCGACGTTCAGCGCGATGACGGGCAAGCCTTCGGCCAGACGGGTCGGCAGCAGCGTGCCGCGGCTGGCGAAGCCGACAGTGGGTTGCAGGTCGCGGGTTTCGAGACGGCTGACATACTCGCTAGCCAGTTTGGCGTCGTTGACTGCCCGCAAACCGGGGTCAACCGTGAAGATCAATTTGCGCTGCGGCTCAAGGTGGCGCAGGCGCAACTCCATCAAGTTGTCGGAGAGTTCCCAGGCACCGTCGACCTTGCCGGTCTTGGCATCCACCAGATGCAATTTATCGCCAAAATGTTGCTGCGGGTCCAACGGCACCGAGAAACTCACGGACAAGGTGCTGGCACCGTCCAGTTGCACTTCGGAAACATCCACCACGCTTAACTCGCGCCCGGCGTAGCGCTCGGCAAGGGTTTTGACATCCTGCACCGGTTTGGCGGCTTGCGCTGCAACAGACGCCGTGGGCGCCGCAGGCTTGCCGGAAGAGGAAGAGTCGCAAGCGCTCAGCAGCGCCAGCGCGCAGGCCAGGAACAGTCCTTTGTTAAACATGGTGTACTCGTTGGCTAGGCATTTAAGGGAGGGACTATATAACAGCGCGCCGCGCGTAGTCGCTGTCGAGGCAAGAAGGCTGCGATCGATGGTCGACTCTCGCCGCCTTCGTGCCTCGACAGCGACTACGCCAGCCATCATCCGGTTACAATGCCGCCCCCTTAAGGAGCCTGCATGTCGTCTTCCCTGCTTGCCGACTGGCGCGACCGCCTCACCCATCGCCGGGTTTGGGCGCTGGCGGCGCCGATGATTTTGTCCAATATTTCTGTGCCGCTGGTGGCGCTGGTCGACAGCACGGTCATCGGCCACTTGCCCCACGCCCATCAATTGGGTGCCGTCGCCGTGGGCGCCAGCCTGTATGTGTTCCTGGCCTGGATGATGGGCTTTTTGCGCATGGGCACCACCGGTTTCGCCGCCCAGGCCGCCGGGCGCGGAGACGGTACGGCGTTGCGGCAAATTTTGTTGCAAGGCTTGTCTCTTAGCGTGTTGCTCTCCCTGTTTCTGGGGGCCATTGCGATTCCGTTCAGCGGGATCGCGCTGAGCGTGATGCAGCCCTCAGCCGAGCTGCACGCGTTGACGCTGGACTTCTTCCACACGCGCCTGTTTGGCTTGCCCGGTGCGTTGGCCACGTATGCGTTGGTCGGCTGGTTTTTGGGCACGCAAAACGCGCGGGCACCGCTGGCGATTTTGCTCACCACCAACCTGGTGAACATCGCCCTCAACCTGTGGTTTGTCCTGGGGCTGGACTGGGGCGTGGTCGGTTCGGCGCGCGCCTCGGTGATTGCCGAGTGGAGCGGCGCCCTGCTCGGCCTGTGGCTGACTCGCGGCGCACTGCGCCGGTTTCCGGGCACGGTGGTGTGGGCCGCGCTGCGGGTGTGGCACAACTGGAAACCGCTGTTGGGGGTCAACCGCGACATTTTCATCCGCAGCCTGATGCTGCAATCGGTGTTCTTCCTCATCACCTTGCAAGGTGCGCGACTGGGTGATGCCACGGTGGCGGCCAATGCACTGTTGCTCAACGGTTTGTTGTTGGCGGCGCATGCGCTGGACGGTTTGGCGCATGCCGTAGAAGCCCTGTGCGGCCACGCCATCGGCGCCCGCGATCGCACCGCCTTGCGCCGTTCGATGGTGGTGGCCAGCGGTTGGTCGCTGATTGCCAGCGCAGGGTTTGCGGTGCTGTTTTTGTTCGGCGGGCATTTGTTTATCGCAATGCAGACCGACATCCCGAGCGTGCGCGACACCGCCTTCCAGTACGTGCCGTACCTGGCGCTGTTGCCGCTGATCGCGGTGTGGAGTTACTTGCTGGACGGGTTGTTCATTGGCGCCACCCGTGCCCGTGAAATGCGTAACGCGATGGTGATCAGCGTGATCATCGCCCTGCCCGTCGCCTGGGCGTTGCACCAGTATGGCAATCACGGGCTGTGGATAAGTTTTCTGCTGTTCATGGTGCTGCGCAGCGTCACGCTGGGTGCGTATGCATGGCGCATGCAGCGCAAAGACGAATGGTTCCATCCCCGCTAATCAGCGCACTTCGCCAGCGCCTGCGCAAAACAAAAACGCCGCCCAAAGGGCGGCGTTTTCTAGGCGTGGCGAAACTTACGAAGACAGGTACGACGAACGCGTCAGGCCCAGACGCAAGGCGTCCAGGTACTGGGCGCGCTCTTTGACGCTGATGTTGGCGCTGGCCACTTTGTCACGGTAGTGATTCATCAACTCCTCGGGCGACAAGTGCACGTAGCGCAGCATGTCTTCGATGGTGTCGTGGGTCTCGATACCGGCGTGGTACACGCTGCCGTCAGCGTTCTGGTAGATGTTCACCGAGTCGGTGTCACCGAACAGGTTGTGCATGTCACCGAGGATTTCCTGATAAGCGCCCACCAGGAAGATGCCCAGCAAATAGTCTTCGCCTTCGTTCAGGCTGTGGACCGGCAAGCTGGTCTCGATGCTTTGCTCGTCGACGTATTGCTTGATCTTGCCATCAGAGTCGCAGGTCAAATCTTGCAACACGGCACGGCGCAGCGGCTCTTCGTTCAAGCGGTGCAACGGCAAAATCGGCAGTACCTGGCCAATTGCCCAAGTGTCCGGCAGGCTCTGGAACACAGAGAAGTTGCAGATGTACTTGTCGGCCAACTTGTCATTGAGTTCGTCCAGCACTTGGCGGTGCGAACGCTGACGCGCTTTCAAGGAGTTGTGCAGGCGACGGCAAACGGCGAAGTAGCATTGCTCAGCCAAGGCTTTTTCAGCCAGGGAAATCTTGCCGTCTGCGTACTGGGCGGCAATGTCGCTCATGTAGTGCGTGGCACGCCAGTAGGTTTCGGTGACCATTTCAATGTCGGTCGGGCCCAGCAGGTCCACCAGCCATTGCACGGTTTCAGGCAGGCTTTCTTTGTTCTCGATGAGCGGCACGTCGTCGTTGTGTTTTTCGACGTCGGTCACTTGCACCACCAGCATGGCGTGGTGCGCGGTCAGGGAGCGGCCGCTTTCAGAAAAGATGTTGGGATGCGGCAGGTTTTGCGCGTCGCAGAACTCTTTGAGCATGCCGACCACAACACCGGCGTAATCGTCCATGTCGTAGTTGATCGAGCTGGCGTTGCGCGAGTGCGTGCCGTCGTAATCCACGCCCAGACCGCCGCCCACGTCGATGTGGTCTACCGGCAGGCCGAGGTTGCGCAGCTCGCCATAGTAGCGAATCGCTTCTTTGAAGCCGTGCTGATAGTCAGCCAGGTTGGCGATCTGCGACCCCATGTGAAAGTGCAGCAGGCGAATGCCTTGGTCCAGACCGGCGGCGCGGAAGCGCTCAACCACCGACAACAACTGCGCCGCCGACAAACCAAACTTGGATTTCTCGCCGCCGGTGTCTGCCCACTTGCTGGAGGCCAGGGACGACAGGCGCACGCGCAGGCCCACTTGTGGCTTGACCTTGAGCGAGGCCGCTTCTTCGATCACCAGGTCCACTTCGGACTCTTTCTCGATCACGATGAACACGTTGTGACCCAACTTCTGGCCCATCAGCGCCAGACGAATGAACTCGCGGTCCTTGTAACCGTTGCACACGATGGTGCCGCCTTTAGGGGCCAGCGCCAGCACGGCCAGCAGCTCAGGCTTGGAGCCGGCTTCAAGGCCAATCGACACGTCTTTGGTGGCGATGATGTTTTCGATCACCGCCTCTTGCTGGTTCACCTTGATCGGGTACAGCGCGGTGTACTTGCTCTGGTATTCCAGACGCTCGATGTTGGCATCGAAAGCGCCGGTCAGTTGGCGTACACGGTCTTGCAGGATATCCGGGAAACGCACCAGTAACGGCAAGGACAAACCGCTGCTTTTACGCAGTTCGTCGACTTGCTCGTACAGATCGATGGGCGAGCTGTTCGGGCCGTTCGGACGGACTTCTACGCGACCGGCTTCATTGATCGCGAAATACCCGGCCCCCCAATGGCGAATCCCGTAAACACTGCGGCTGTCCGCAACTGTCCATTGGCTGCCATCGTCTTTGCGTGTGCGTCGTACGGACATCGAAGTCCCCTATAAATAAGTCAAATAGCCCAGCCTGAAAGCAAGCTGGCGCAGTCTAAAGCGTGAATATGAAGATTCGTCTGCACAGGGGTAGACCCTGATCACAGCGTGGAGTTTAGAAACCCGTCGTAACAGGCTCTGTGAAAACCATGGCCAGCGGTGACTGTCAGCCCGGTGGGGCAACAGCCTGGCTCAGCGGTGGTTTTCACAGAGGCTGCTAGCCGCCGGACTTCTTGGCTTTAAACCCGAGTTTGACCAATTCGGCTAACAGCAGATCAACGTGCTCGCCCTGGATCTCGATGATGCCGTCTTTCAACGCACCACCGGTGCCACAGCGTTTTTTCAACGTAGTGGCCAGGTCTTTGAGGGCGTCTTCGGCCAGTGGCACACCGGTGATGGTGGTCACGGTCTTGCCGCCACGGCCTTTGCTTTCGCGGCGCACGCGAGCAATGCCGTCACCTTCGGGGATGCGGGTTTGTTTGCAGGTACAGGCGTCCACCGGCTGACGACAGTCCGGACAGTGACGACCTGCGTCGGTGGAAAATACCAAGCCACCAAGGGCGGCGAAGGATGCGGCTTTTTTGGCCACCGGCAATCCTCTAGATGGAGGACGAAAAATTGGCCAGCACATGACGCGGGAGCATCAGGGGTTACCGACCGCGAAGCCCCACTCTGGCAGGGGCAGCGCAACTCAGGCGGCGAACCGCTTGAGCCTGAAAAAGGTCGCGCAGTGTAACGACAAAATCGCCGGTGCCCAAGAGCCAATCAGCGGCAATTTACAAACGTTTTCACACCACGGCGCCTTCACCTGCGCCTACGAAGAAATTGTCGGGGTCTGGACCAGGTAACGTTCGAGCGCCGCCAGTGAGTCCGGGCAGTAGCGCTGGGTTTGACTGCGGCGCAACGCCTCGGCCACCGGCATAAAGCTGGCGCTTTGCACTTCTTCAGGCTGGACCTGCAACGGCCCGTCCCAGATGGCTGAAAACACCGCACACCACAGGTGATTATCCTCACCCTTAAAATAGAAGCGCTCATGGGCGGTCAACGGCACACCGCTGACACCCAGCTCTTCTTGCAGCTCGCGGGCGGCGGAGTCGGCGTAGCTTTCATCCACCCCCACCATGCCGCCCGCCGCCACGTCCCAGTAGCCGGGGTACAGCGCCTTGCTCAGCGTGCGCTGATGCACGCACAGCTCACCCGCCGAATTGAATAACAGAATGAACGTGCCGCGCCCGATTAACCCTCGGTCACGCAGTTCGGCACGAGGCAAGACACCCAATAACCGGTCTTCACGATCGACCCAGGCGACTTGCTCGGCATCAGAGGCCGTACGGTGCGCGGCCTCCAAGGCTGAAATAGCCATCACTTATCCTTGTGAGAGCAATTGACGAAGGTCCATGACCGCCGCATTGGCGCGGGAGATGTAGTTGGCCATGACCAACGAATGGTTGGCCAACATGCCATAACCGCTGCCATTGAGAATCATCGGGCTCCAGACAGGCTCTTGTGCTGCTTCCAGCTCGCGAATGATCTGACGGACACTGACCGTTGCGTTCTTTTTAGCCAACACGTCGGCAAAGTCAACTTCGATGGCGCGCAACAGGTGCGACAACGCCCATGCCTGACCGCGTGCTTCATAGAACACGTTGTCGATCTGCATCCACGGTGTTTCGACGATTTCTTCATCCACCACCGGCACTTGGCCCGGTTGCAAGGACTCGGTTTTCAGCGTGCTGTTGAGCTTGACCCGACCCACACTGGCCGACAGGCGCTGCGACAACGAGCCCAAACGCGTGCCCACATCACCCAGCCAGTTGTTCAGGTTGTCGGCACGGGCGTAGAACAGTGCGTTTTTCTGGTTCGGGTCGGACAGGCGCGCCTGGTAGCGGCTCAGCGAGTTGATGCCTTCCTGATACTCAGACTCGCTGGATGGCAGCATCCAGCTCTTGTTGTCGAAGTTGAAACGTGGCTCGGCCTTGGCCAAATCCGCATCTTCGGCCGACTGCGATTGCGAGCGGGCGAAGTCTTTGCGCAGGGCGCGGGTCAGGTCACGCACTTGCACCAGCACGCCGTATTCCCAGCTTGGGATGTTGTCGAGCAGCACGCCTGGCGGGAAGCGGTCATTGGACAAATAGCCGCCCGGCTTGTTGAGCAGCGTACCGGCCACGGTTTTGAGGGTTTCAACCGTGGTGAACCCCGGCACCATTTGCTTGCCGTCACGGTCAGCCGCCTGCTGGGCATTTTGCTGCACCGGGAACAGGTCAGGCTCCTGGCTCCAGTACCAGCCAAAGCCCAGGCATACCAGCACATACACGCCCAACAGCGTCGCGATTGAGCGGCTTAGCAGAATGCTTTTGAAATAGCCACGCGGCGCTGTTTTGGTCTCTTTGACCGATTCGCGGGCGCTGCCCTCACGTTTTTTCCAGTCCAGCATGGCTATATCCTTTCGATTACTGAATTCAACGGTTCGACCACAACCCTAACCCATCGTGCCTTCGGTACCTGCTTTAAATCGCCTGCAGGTTGATCTGCAACAAGACGGTCTGGTGGCGCGAGCGGCACTATAAATCATGCTCGCGACGCTGCCACACCCATCGCAACGATTAAAAATGGCACGCTGGCAGTTAATTTCAAGCGGGGACTCGTGCATTTTGAAAGAGGTGCTAGCATAGAGCCACCAGTCGAACCTCAGCATGCCCCCTCACGAAGCAGTCAGGATATGACCGAGCAAGAAGACCCTAGCCGCGAGCGCCTAAAGAACCACTTTGCCCAACGGGTCATCCACCAGGCACGTCAAATTCTTGAGATCTGGCAACGCTTGCAGGGCAACGAGTGGTCCCCGCCAGACCTGGCCGAACTCAGCGAGGCGAATCAACGCCTGCTGCGCTTTGCCGAACGCTTTGAACAACCCGAGCACTCACAACTGGCGCGCGCCATCAGCGACGCACTGCAACACATTGATGCCAATGGTGGGCGGTTGAGCAGCACGCTGATTAGCGACCTCAACCGTTTGATGCAGCGCCTGTCGCGTACCGGTTTGCGCCACGGCGATCAACTGGAGCAGACGTTCCTGCCGCCGCTGCGCAAACCCGTCTACATCTTGTTGCAAGACCTTGACCGTGCTGAACGGCTGGCTAAACAGCTGGATTTCTTCGGCCTGGGCGCGCAATCAATCACCAGCGTCAAAGCGTTTCGCAGTGCGATGGTCGAACGCTTGCCGGCCGCGATTGTGATGGACGTGGACTTC
Source organism: Pseudomonas sp. TAA207 (assembly GCF_001529285.1). NCBI lineage: Bacteria > Pseudomonadati > Pseudomonadota > Gammaproteobacteria > Pseudomonadales > Pseudomonadaceae > Pseudomonas > Pseudomonas sp. TAA207. Next base: position 62,671 of record NZ_LLWJ01000069.1, read on the forward strand.
AGTGGCGCAAACCTGGGCCTGGAACTGGCGGCACAAGCCCAATTGGGCCTGGAGCAAAAGCTGCCCCTGTTATTTTTCAGCCTGCACGAAACCGACACCCCGACCCGTCTGGCGGCCGTGCGCGCAGGCGGGCAAGAGTTTCTGACCGGCACCCTCGAAGCCTCCAGCCTGATGGAAAAAATCGAGGTACTGACCTGCGTGGCGCAGTACGAACCGTACAAAGTGCTGATCATCGACGATTCAAGGGCGCAAGCGCTGCACACCGAGCGCCTGCTCAACAGCGCCGGCATCGTCACCCGCACCCTCATCGAACCGATTCAGGCGATGGCTGAACTGGCGGATTTCCAGCCCGACCTGATCATCCTCGACATGTACATGCCCGCCTGCACCGGCACCGAACTGGCCAAGGTGATCCGCCACAATGATCGCTACGTCAGCGTGCCGATCATTTACTTGTCGGCCGAAGACGACCTGGACAAGCAACTGGACGCCATGAGCGAGGGCGGCGACGACTTTTTGACCAAGCCGATCAAGCCGCGCCATTTGATTACCACCGTGCGCAACCGGGCTGCCCGTGCGCGGCACCTTAAAGCGCGCATGGTGCGTGACAGCCTCACCGGCCTGTACAACCACACTCACATCCTGCAACTGCTCGAAGACTGCACCTTTCGCGCACGCCGCGAAGACCGTCCGCTGAGCTTTGCGATGATCGACATCGACCATTTCAAACGGGTCAACGACTCCTACGGCCACCCAATGGGCGACCGCGTGATCAAAAGCCTGGCGCTGTTTCTCAAACAACGCCTGCGCAAGACCGATTTCATTGGCCGTTACGGCGGCGAGGAATTCGCCATCGTCATGCCGGACACGGATCAGGAGGCCGCGCACAAGGTGCTGAACACCATTCGCCAGCGCTTTGCCGAAATCCATTACCCGGCGCAGCCCACCGATCTGTGCTGCACGTTCAGCGCAGGCGTGGTTGAACTCAAGGGCGACACTGACGGCCTGATCATGGCCTCGCAGGCGGACGAAGCGCTGTACCGCGCCAAAAATAATGGACGCAATCTGGTCGAGCGCTACCACCCGGCAAGGCCAATTGCCACTATTTGCATGGAATTGCAGGATTCCGTCACATCGCTGTAACGCCAGTGCAATAACTTCAGCCGCTTCTCAATGCGTCGTAGGCAAAATCCCACATGCGCCTGAAGCTGCTTACCAACCTCAATACTGCGTTGCTGGTCGCCGTCTGCCTCGCTCTCGGCGCTACGTTGTGGTGGTCGCAACACGCGCTGGAGCGGCCATTTTTATTGATGGAGCGTTACGTCAACCTGTCACAGCAGTTCCAGAATCAGGTCGCGCGCAATATTGAAGATTACTTGGCCAGCGGCGATGCCCTGCGTTTAAGCGATGCCACGACGGCGCTCGACACGCTGAAAACCGAGTTAGGCCCCTTACCGCCCGCACTGGCCAGCGCCTTGCGCCCCAGCCTTGAAAGCCTGAGCGCCTACAGCAACAGCGAGCTGCTGGCGGCGGGCAAATTGGCCGGCGACCCGCAAGCGTTGCTGATTCAGGCCGAGCGCGAGCTAGGCGCCACTCTGGAGCAACTCGCCCAGTACGCCAGCCAAAGCTCTGCACCCGCCGCGCAGGACTATTTAAGCCCTCTGGTTGAGGCGTTTCAGCACGTGGCCAAGCTATCGCTGAGCCGCGAAAAGCTCGTGAGCAGCGGGCGCAGTGAACTGGCTTCTGACGTGGAACGCGAACTGACAACTCTCCAGGCTCAAGCCCACACCCTCGACGCACTGCCCTTGCTCGGCGTCAGTGCCAAAAGCGCCTCGGCCAGCGATGATTTTGCCGCCCTGATGGGGCTTGAGTCCCAACAGAGCGGGCAAGCAGAGGACGCTGCTGTCAGCCTCAAGCGCGAGCTCAATAACCTGCTCAATCGCTACCCTGGCGAACTTAAACGCACGCAAACACAAATCGAGCAACGCACACAACTGGCCGCAGCCACCCATGTGAAATTGGACGCGGTGCAACAGGCCATTGCCGGGCTTGAGCCGGTGGTGCGCGCCGAGCACGGGCAGATCCAGCAAGAAGTGCGGTTGATTCAAGCCGTGATGATTGCCCTCATCCTGCTGATCGCGCTGTTGATCGACACCCTGCAACGCAAGCTGGCCAAGGTACTGACGCACCTGGCGCCGATGCTCGGGACGTGGGCGCAAGGGGACTTCAGCCGCGATATTCAACTGGGCAACACCAACCGCGAGTTGCACGACATTCAGGCTTCACTCAATCGGCTGCGCACGTATCTGGTCAATCTGGTCGGCACCTTGCGCGTAAACGCCGAACAAGTGGCGGGCAGCAGCCAAGCCTTGGCCGAACTGAGCAACGGGCTGCACAGTGGCGCCGAACGGCAAGCGGGGGACACGGCTCAAATCCGCGATGCGCTGGGCGAGTTGGAAGCCACGATTTCTCAGGTCGCAGGGGACGCCAGCCAAGCGGCCGATGCCAGCCGCAGTGCCGGACTGGCCGTGGCGCAGGGTCAGCGCGTGATCGGTCAAAGCCTGACCGGCCTGCATGCGCTGGTGGGCGAGGTGCAAGGCAACGCGCAAATGATCGAGCAGTTGGCCGAAGAGTCCGCAACGATTGGCGGCGTGTTGACGGTGATTCGCTCGATTGCCGACCAAACCAACCTGTTGGCGCTCAACGCCGCGATTGAAGCCGCCCGCGCAGGCGAGATGGGCCGCGGATTTGCCGTGGTGGCCGAAGAAGTGCGCACCTTGGCGCAGCGCACAGCTGGCGCCACCGGGGAAATTCAAACCTTGATCGGCGGGCTGCAAGCAGCCGCGCGCCAATCGGTAGAAGGCATGCGCGCCCAAGTGGTACACGCACAGGCGACGGCACAACAGGCTCAGGCAGCGGACGGCGCACTGGATGAAATCGTCGAGGCGATTGCCACCATCGCGGACACCGCTGTGCGCATTGCCGACGTCACCGCCCAGCAGAGTGGCGCGGTCAGTGAAATCCGCGATCACAGTGAGCGTATTCACCAATTGGGCGATGACAACCTGCAACGCATCGGCCAGGGCCGTGATCAGGGCGAACGTTTGCTGGTGCTGGGCGGCGAGCTGAACGCCGCCGTGCAAGCGTTTCGGGTGTGACCCCGCAGGCAGCGCCCGACTGCAAAAAGCCCGTAACGGCTACAGGTGTGCGTGCTCGAAGCTGACCTGCACAGTGTTTCTCAGTCCGTTATCATGGCCGCACGTTTGATTTGCGAGATCACTATGCGCCGCCTGCTTTTGCTTATGTGTTTACTCTTCGCCGTGCCAGCCCTGGGCGCGGGGTTGCTGGATAACCGACCCAGCGCCACGCTGGGGGCGATCAATAACAGCCGCGATTTCTTGCCGGTCAGCGAGGCGTTCAAGCTCAACCTGATCCAGAGCACCCCTGAAAACATCAAGCTGCGCTTTGTACCGACCGACGGTTATTACCTGTACCAACACCGTTTCGCCTTCAAGGCCGAGCCAGCCGATGTGGCTCTTGGTCCGGTGCAATTGCCGCCTGGCGAACCCAAGCATGATGAGTATTTCGGCGATGTGCAGGTCTATCACGGCATCGTTGACGTGGACGTGCCACGCCCAGCCAACGATCCGCGGGCGTTCACGCTGGTGGTCACCTATCAAGGCTGCGCCGACAAGGGCTTGTGCTACCCGCCCGAAACCGTACGCCTGAATATTGAAGGCACGCCAGCCGCCGACGCCGCCACTCCCGGCGCCCCGACTGCATCCTGGAGCTGGCGCGAACTGGCGATCTTTTTCCTGGCGGGGCTGGGCCTGACCTTTACCCCGTGCGTGCTGCCAATGCTGCCGATTCTGTCGGGGGTGGTGTTGCGCGGCCAGGTCGGCGGGTGGCGCGGTTTCAGCCTGTCGCTGGCTTACGTGCTGCCAATGGCTGCCTGCTTTGCCCTGCTCGGCGCGCTGATGGGCATGTTCGGCGCTCAGCTCAATCTGCAAGCACGCTTGCAGTCCGCCTGGGTGCTGGTGCCGTTCGCGATGTTTTTTGCAGTGTTTGCGCTGGCGATGTTTGGGGTGTTCGAACTCAAACTGCCACGCGCCCTCAGCAATCGCCTGGACCGTGTGGCCAATAACACCCAAGGCGGCTCGTTGTGGGGCGCCGCCGTACTGGGCGTGGTCTCCAGCTTGCTGGTATCGCCCTGCGTGTCGGCGCCGCTGGCCGGTGCGCTGCTGTATATCAGCGCCAGTGGCGATGCATTGGGCGGCGGCTTGAAGTTGCTCGTGTTAGGGCTGGGCATGGGCACTCCGCTGGTGATCGTCGCCACCGGCGGCGCGGCCTGGCTGCCTAAAAGCGGACCGTGGCTGGTCACGGTGAAAAATGCCATTGGCGTGTTGCTGCTGGGCTTGGCCATCGGCCTGCTCAGCCGCGTTCTGCCCGGCCCGGCCACCTTGCTGTTGGTCGGCTTTCTGGCCGCCGGGGTGAGCCTGTTTCTCGGCACGCTGGAGTTTATCGACAAGTCCCCTCGCCAGCGTCTTGCGCAATTGGTGGGCCTGTTCCTGCTGGTTTACGCGCTCATGTGTTGGTATGGCGCATTAAGCGGCCAGGGCGATCCCCTCAAACCTGGACCTGGCCAGACCCCTAGCGCAACCCAGGGCAGCGCCGCACAACCCGCCAGCCAATGGCTCACCGTCAGCACCCCGGCACAGCTTGACGCCGCACTGGCCCAAGCCAAAGCCGCAGGGCAACCGCTGTTGCTCGACTGGTACGCCGACTGGTGCATCAGCTGCAAAGTGATTGAGCACGAGGTGCTGAACAACCCGCGTGTGCTGGATTTACTCAAAGGCTATCAACTGGTGCGTTTCGACATCACCGCCAGCAACCCCGAGCAACGCGCCCTGCTCGACCGCTACCAACTGTTCGGGCCTCCTGCACTGATGTTCTTTGACAAAAAGGGCTCAGAAATCAGTGACCAACGGGTCATTGGCGAGATCAATGCACAAGACTTCGCCGAACGTGTCGTCAAGGCGAATGACCAGATCTAGCACCTGAGTCACAAACTTTGCGCGAACATCGGTCATCGTGCTGGCTATTGCAGTTAACTGGACAGCGATTATGCTTTTGGGCATAGTCGCCCGGCACTGACAACTGCGCACAGATAATAAGGAACAGCACATGGCGACTTTCCTGGTGCTACACGGCCCCAACTTGAACTTGCTCGGCACCCGCGAGCCGGGCGTCTACGGCGCCACGACGCTGGCGCAGATCAATCAGGATCTGGAACAACGGGCCCGCGAAGCCGGTCACCATTTGCTCTACCTGCAAAGCAATGCCGAGTATGAATTGATCGACCGGATTCACGCTGCACGCGATGAAGGCGTGGATTTTATTTTGATCAACCCGGCGGCGTTCACCCACACCAGCGTGGCATTACGTGACGCGCTGCTGGCGGTGAGCATCCCATTCATCGAAGTGCATTTGTCTAACGTGCACAAACGCGAACCTTTCCGCCATCACTCCTACTTCTCCGACGTTGCGGTAGGTGTGATCTGCGGCCTTGGCGCCAGCGGTTATCGACTGGCCTTGGAGGCCGCCCTGGAACAGCTTGAACTACAAGCTAAACGCCCCTGACCGACCCATTGGGAGTTGACGATTCATGGATATCCGTAAAGTTAAGAAACTGATCGAACTGCTGGAAGAGTCCGGCATCGACGAGCTGGAAATTAAAGAAGGCGAAGAGTCGGTACGCATCAGCCGCCACAGCAAGACTCCTGCTCAGCAGTTCTACGCCCCGGCTCCAATGCAAGCGCCTGCCGCAGCGCCAGTGGCTGTTGCTCCGGTTGCCACCGTGACTGAAGCCCCTGCTGCACCAAAACTGAACGGTTTTGTGGTCAAGTCGCCAATGGTCGGTACGTTCTACCGCACCCCGGCACCTACCTCACCTGCCTTCGTTGAAGTGGGCCAGACCGTCAAGGTCGGCGACACCATTTGCATCGTTGAAGCGATGAAGATGATGAACCACATCACCGCTGAAAAAGCCGGTGTTATCGAGTCCATCCTGGTAGAAAACGGTCAGCCGGTTGAGTTCGACCAACCGCTGTTCACCATCGTTTGAACCACGGGGAGCCAACGATGTTGAAGCCTCAGAAGAAGCTGGAAAAAGTCCTGATCGCCAACCGTGGCGAGATTGCTTTGCGCATCCTGCGGGCGTGCAAAGAAATGGGGATCAAGACGGTCGCGGTGTACTCAACTGCCGACAAAGAGCTGATGCACCTGGGCCTGGCTGACGAAACCGTCTGCATTGGTCCGGCACCGGCCAACCTGTCTTACCTGCACATTCCGGCCATCATCGCGGCCGCTGAAGTGACCGGCGCCACGGCGATTCACCCAGGCTATGGCTTTTTGGCTGAAAACGCCGATTTTGCCGAGCAAGTCGAAAAATCCGGCTTTGCCTTCATCGGCCCTAAAGCTGACACCATTCGCCTGATGGGCGACAAGGTATCGGCCAAGCACGCCATGATTGCTGCGGGTGTACCTACGGTTCCAGGTTCTGACGGCCCACTGCCTGAAGACGAAGAAACCGCGCTGCGTATCGGCCGTGAAGTCGGCTACCCGGTGATCATCAAAGCCGCTGGCGGCGGCGGTGGTCGCGGCATGCGCGTTGTACACCGCGAAGAAGACCTGATCGAAGCGGCCAAGCAGACTCGCGAAGAAGCGGGCGCCTGGTTCAGCAACCCGATGGTCTACCTCGAAAAATACCTGACCAACCCACGTCACGTGGAAGTTCAGGTTATTTCTGATGGCCAGGGCAATGCGATCCACCTGGGCGACCGCGATTGCTCGCTGCAACGTCGTCACCAGAAGGTACTCGAAGAAGCGCCCGCACCGGGCATCGACGAAACCGCACGCGCCGAAGTGCTGGCTCGCTGCGTAAAAGCATGCGTGGACATCAACTACCGTGGCGCGGGCACCTTCGAGTTCCTGTACGAAAATGGTCGCTTCTACTTCATCGAGATGAACACTCGCGTGCAAGTAGAGCACCCGGTGTCCGAAATGGTCACTGGCATCGACATCGTTAAAGAGATGTTGAGCATCGCCGCCGGTAACAAGCTGTCCTTCACCCAGGCTGACGTGAACATTCACGGTCACTCGCTGGAATGCCGGATCAACGCTGAAGACCCGGCGACGTTCATGCCCAGCCCTGGCATGGTCAAGCACTTCCACGCACCGGGTGGCAATGGCGTTCGCGTCGACTCGCACCTGTACAGCGGCTACAAGGTTCCGTCCAACTACGACTCCCTGATCGGCAAGCTGATCACGTGGGGTTCGACCCGTGATGAAGCCATGGCGCGCATGCGCAATGCCCTGGACGAAATCGTGGTCGACGGGATCAAAACCAACATCCCGCTGCACCGCGATCTGGTGAATGACGAAGGCTTCTGCAAAGGCGGCGTCAACATTCACTACCTGGAACACAAACTGGCTAACCAGTAAGTTTGTGCCCTGATCAACAAAGCCGCTTTCGAGCGGCTTTGTTGTGTCTGGCAAGCGCAAAAACCGCAGGCTGCGATCTGTTGAGCGTTAAAGGATCGCAGCCGGCGCCAGCGTCTACCCATATTCTGCGATTACCGTCAGCAGCGTTTTTCATCGCTTTTGATTACCCGTCACGCCCCCTGCTCGCGTAAACTTGCGCGCTTCTCGCAGCCCGACGGCTGCACACTTCTATTTTTCAAAGGTGCCCGCCATGCCTTGGCTGCAAGTACGCCTCGCCATCAGCCCGGAACAAGCCGAAACCTACGAAGACGCGTTCCTCGAAGTCGGTGCCGTTTCGGTCACGTTCATGGATGCCGAAGACCAACCGATCTTCGAACCTGAACTCAACACCACACCACTGTGGTCGCACACCCATTTGCTGGCACTGTTCGAGGGCGGCACCGAAGCCGAACTCGTGCTGTCCCATCTGGCACTGCTGACCGGCTCACCACTGCCAGAACACCACGCCGAAGTCATCGAAGACCAGGACTGGGAGCGCAGCTGGATGGACAACTTCCACCCGATGCGTTTCGGTCAGCGCCTGTGGATCGTGCCAAGCTGGCACGCCGCACCGGAGCCGGGCGCGGTGAACCTGCTGCTTGACCCGGGCCTGGCCTTCGGCACTGGCACCCACCCCACGACCGCGCTGTGCCTTGAGTGGCTCGACGGCCAGGACCTCAAGGACTGCAACGTGCTGGACTTCGGTTGCGGCTCGGGCATTTTGGCCATTGCGGCCCTGCTGCTGGGCGCCAAAGAAGCCGTCGGCACCGACATTGACGTGCAGGCGCTCGAAGCCTCCCGCGACAACGCCGGGCGCAACAACATCGACCCAGCCCTGTTCCCGCTGTACCTGCCGCAAGACTTGCCGCAAGTACAGGCTGACGTGCTGGTCGCCAACATTCTGGCTGGACCGCTGGTCGCACTGGCGCCACAACTGTCCAGCCTGGTGAAACCGGGTGGCCGCCTGGCACTCTCCGGCATCCTCGCCGAACAAGGCGATGAAGTGGCCGCGGCCTACGCTCAGGACTTTGATCTGGACCCTATCGCCAATCGCGATGGCTGGGTGCGCATCAGTGGTCGTCGGCGCTAGAATGCACGCCTGTCTAACCCGGATGGCCGCATGAGCGATAGCTTCGTAACACAGTGCCCCCATTGCCAAACCAGCTTTCGCGTCAGCCATTCTCAATTGAGCATGGCCCGTGGAGTGGTGCGCTGTGGCGCCTGCCTGCAAGTGTTCAATGCCGCACAGCAATTGCTCAACAAGAGCACTGAAACAGAGCAGCAGCCTGTCGCTGCCGCCCCTGTTGCTGTCGTGCCCGAGGCCGTCGAGCCACCCGCCAGGCCCGAGCCTATCAGCCAGACGCAATGGCAGGCAGGCGAACTCGACCTCGAGCATCTGGATCTGGACAAAGAGCTGGCCAAGCTTGAGGAGCTGGAAATTCAGCCCAGCAAAAGCTTTGGCCAGCTGCACACACCTAAAGAAGACACGCTGAGTGCGCACCGCGAAAGCGCCACCGGCGAAGACAACCCTTGGCCCGACAGCCTGTTCAGCGATTCGGCCGCAGAGCGCGCCGACACCTTGGCATTGGCGCAAACACCGGCTGAGCCGAGCAAACCCGGTCGCACCGAGCCGTCACTGTCACGCGATCTCGACGAGTCCGATGACACGCCGCCCCTTGAGCATTCGCTGCAAGAGGAGCAAGAGCCGCCGCTGATGCCTATGTCCGCTGTGGATGACGATGACGACGACGAGCCAATCGCCGCGCCGTCTGTCACCAAGGGCAAACGCAAGCGTAACGAGCCGGGTGTACGCGAAGAACTGCTCCAGGACTTGGTGGATGACCCGCTGCAACTGGATTGGCAAAAGCGCAGTACGCCGTGGGGCAAGCGTCTGCTGTGGCTATTGCTGGCGTTATTGGCTGGCGCCGCACTGGCCGGGCAATACATCGCGGGCCACTTCGAAGAGCTGGCCCGACAAGACCAGTATCGCCCGCTGTTTCAGCAACTGTGCCCGACGCTCGGCTGCACCGTGCCGTCCAAAGTCGACATTGATCGCATCAAAAGCAGCAACCTGGTGGTGCGCAGCCACCCTGAGTTCACCGGTGCGCTGGTGGTGGACGCGATCCTGTACAACCGCGCGCCGTTCTCGCAACCCTTCCCGCTGCTGGAACTGCGCTTCGCTGACCTGAACGGCAAAATGATCGCCAGTCGTCGCTTCAAACCCGGCGAATACTTGAGCGGCGACCTGGCCAAACAAGCCGAAATGCCGCCCCAGACGCCAATCCATATCGCCCTGGACATCCTCGACCCAGGTCCGAAAGCCGTTAACTACAGCCTGAGTTTTCATTCCCCGGAATGATCCCCTGCGCGCCTGGTGGCAAACGACACGCCTGATGGTTGTCGTTTGCCATTGGCTTTATGCCTAAATTGTTCAAAAAACATCCAACCCAGCCTTTATCCAGTCATCGAGAGCGGGTATCATGCCAACCCTTTTTCGAACTCCCAAGATCCGGCCCCACAACAGGGAAGTCCTATGTCGGCGGTACGCATCGGCCCATATACATTGCTCAACGGTTTGATTCTCGCCCCGATGGCGGGGGTCACCGACCAGCCCTTTCGTCAGCTTTGTCGACGGATGGGCGCAGGCTTGGTTGTTTCGGAAATGGTCACCAGTGACATGAGTCTCTGGAACAGTCGTAAATCGCGCCTGCGCATGATTCACGACGGTGATCCCGAGCCGCGCTCGGTACAGATCGCCGGCGGTGATGCGCAAATGCTGGCAGACGCCGCCAGGGCCAACGTGGAATTGGGCGCACAGATCATTGATATCAATATGGGTTGCCCGGCAAAAAAGGTCTGCAACAAGGCCGCCGGTTCCGCCTTATTGAAAGACGAAGCATTGGTGAACGAGATCCTGCAAGCCGTTGTGGCTGCGGTTGATGTGCCGGTCACCCTGAAAATCCGTACCGGCTGGGACCGGGACAACAAAAACGGCCTGACGGTGGCCAAGATCGCCGAGCAGGCAGGCATCACAGCACTGGCGGTACACGGCAGAACCCGTGCCGACCTTTACACCGGCGAAGCCGAATACGACACCATCGCCGCGATCAAGCAGGCCGTGTCGATACCGGTCTTTGCCAACGGCGACATCGATTCACCCCACAAAGCCCGGCATGTGTTGCACGCGACCGGCGCTGATGGACTATTAATTGGCAGGGCGGCTCAAGGGCGGCCCTGGATTTTCCGCGAAGTTGATCATTTTCTGCGAACCGGCCAGCTGTTGCCGGCACCGCCGATGAGCGAAGTGGAACGTATTCTGCTAGAGCATCTGGCCGCCTTGCATGCCTTCTATGGGGAGGTATTGGGCGTACGCATTGCCCGCAAGCATGTCGGCTGGTATCTCGCAACCTTGCCGGGCGCCAAGGAGTTTCGCGCCCACTTCAATCGTTTAGAAGACACGGAAGCACAATGCGCCAACGTTCAGGCGTTTTTCGCCGAACGACACAAGAGCCTGGGGACAGGGGACGAAGGATGGGTGGCCGCATGACGATGATGACCGAGACATTAGTGAGTGGAACAACGCCCGTGAGCGACAACGTCAATTTGAAACAGCACCTCAATACGCCGAGCGAAGAAGGCCAGACCCTTCGCGGGAGTGTCGAAAAGGCGCTGCACAACTATTTCGCCCACCTGGAGGGCGCTGAAGTCACGGACGTATACAACCTGGTACTTTCCGAAGTCGAGGCCCCCCTGCTCGAGTGCGTCATGAACTACGTCAAGGGCAACCAGACCAAAGCCTCCGAGATGCTGGGCCTCAACCGCGGCACGCTGCGCAAAAAACTCAAACAGTACGATCTGCTGTAAGCATTCAATCAAACCTGAAAGGCGTCCTCGTAAAACGGGCCGCCTTTTTTGCTGACTCCTTTGCTTTTGATGGAAATCGAGATGACCGATCAGACTACCCGCCTGCCGATCCGCCGCGCTTTAATCAGCGTTTCCGACAAAACCGGAATCCTTGATTTCGCCCGTGAACTGGAAGCCCTCGGCGTCGAGATCCTGTCCACTGGCGGTACGTTCAAGTTGCTGCAAGACAACGGCGTGGCCGCAGTTGAAGTCGCCGATTACACCGGCTTCGCGGAAATGATGGACGGTCGGGTGAAAACCCTGCATCCCAAAATCCACGGCGGCATCCTGGGCCGTCGCGGCATTGACGACGACATCATGAACGAGCACGGCATCAAGCCGATCGACCTGGTAGCGGTCAACCTCTACCCGTTCGAAGCCACCATCAACAAGCCGGGTTGCGACCTGCCTACCGCCATCGAGAACATCGACATCGGCGGCCCGACCATGGTCCGTTCGGCAGCTAAAAACCACAAAGACGTGGCCATCGTGGTTAACGCCAGCGATTACGCCAACGTGCTGCAAAACCTCAAAGCCGGCGGCCTGACCTACGCTCAGCGTTTCGACCTGATGCTCAAGGCCTTCGAACACACCGCTGCCTACGACGGCATGATCGCCAACTACCTGGGCACCGTGAACCAGGCCGCACAAACCCTGAGCACTGAAGACCGCGGCCTGTTCCCACGCACCTTCAACAGCCAGTTCATCAAGGCGCAAGAAATGCGCTACGGCGAGAACCCGCACCAGAAAGCGGCGTTCTACGTTGAAGCCAAGCCTGCCGAAGTCAGCATCGCTACCGCGACTCAGCTGCAAGGCAAAGAGCTGTCGTTCAACAACGTGGCCGACACCGACGCTGCGCTGGAATGCGTGAAAAGCTTCGTCAAACCGGCGTGTGTGATCGTCAAGCACGCCAACCCGTGCGGCGTAGCCGTCAGCCCGGACGCCGAAGGTGGCATCCGCCAGGCTTACGAACTGGCGTATGCCACCGACACCGAGTCCGCGTTCGGCGGCATCATCGCCTTCAACCGCGAGCTGGACGCCGAAACGGCCAAGGCCATCGTTGAGCGTCAATTCGTTGAAGTCATCATCGCCCCGTCCGTGAGCGCCGAAGCGCGCGCCATCGTCGCCGCCAAAGCCAATGTACGCTTGCTGGCCTGTGGTGAGTGGAGCGCAGATCGCGCACCGGCATGGGACTTCAAGCGCGTCAACGGTGGTTTGCTGGTGCAAAGCCGTGACATCGAAATGATCGGCAGCGAAGACCTCAAAGTCGTCACCCGGCGCGCACCCACCGAGCAAGAGATCAACGACCTGATCTTCGCCTGGAAAGTGGCCAAGTACGTGAAGTCCAATGCCATCGTTTACGCCAAGGGCCGTCAAACCATCGGCGTGGGCGCGGGCCAGATGAGCCGCGTAAACTCGGCGCGCATTGCGGCCATCAAGGCCGAACACGCGGGCCTGCAAGTGCAAGGCGCGGTCATGGCGTCGGACGCTTTCTTCCCGTTCCGTGACGGTATCGACAACGCCGCCAAAGCCGGTATCACGGCCGTGATCCAGCCGGGCGGCTCGATGCGTGACAACGAAGTGATTGCAGCCGCCGACGAAGCGGGTATTGCCATGGTGTTCACCGGCATGCGCCACTTCCGTCATTAAGCATTATTGAAGGCGCCGCATAGTCTGTAGCCGCTGCCGCAGGCTGCGATAAGACCCGAAGGGTCTTCAGCGATCTAAACATCCTGCAACCGCTTCGCGGTTGATCGCAGCCTGCGGCAGCGGCTACAGAGCCTGACGTGCGCCCCACAGAATTCAGCGTCATCCGAGGTTTTTTGAAATGAATGTTTTGATCATTGGCAGCGGTGGCCGCGAACACGCACTGGCCTGGAAAGTAGCTCAGGACCCCCGTGTCGCCAAAGTATTCGTTGCCCCAGGCAACGCCGGCACCGCCACCGAAGCCAAGTGCGAGAACGTCGCCATTGACGTGCTGGCCCTTGAACAGTTGGCCGACTTCGCCGAGAAGAACGTTTCCCTGACCATCGTCGGCCCCGAAGTGCCATTGGTAGCGGGCGTGGTCGATCTGTTCCGCGCCCGGGGCCTGGACTGCTTCGGCCCGACCGCTGGCGCTGCCCAGCTCGAAGGCTCGAAGGCGTTCACCAAAGATTTCCTGGCGCGTCACAAGATCCCGACCGCCGACTACCAGAACTTCACCGAAATCGAACCGGCGCTGGCGTATCTGCAAAAAGTCGGCGCGCCAATTGTGATCAAGGCTGATGGCCTGGCCGCCGGTAAAGGCGTCATCGTTGCCATGACCCTGACCGAAGCCGAAGACGCCGTGCGCGACATGCTGGCGGGCAATGCGTTCGGCGATGCCGGTTCGCGCGTGGTGATCGAAGAATTCCTCGACGGCGAAGAAGCCAGTTTCATCGTGATGGTCGACGGCAAGAACGTGTTGCCAATGGCCACCAGCCAGGACCACAAACGCGTTGGCGACGGCGACACCGGGCCCAACACGGGCGGCATGGGTGCTTACTCCCCTGCCCCGGTGGTCACCGCACACGTTCACCAACGTGTGATGGACCTGGTGATCTGGCCGACCGTGCGCGGCATGGCTGAAGAAGGCAATGTCTACACGGGTTTCCTGTACGCAGGGCTGATGATCGACAAAGCTGGCAACCCGAAAGTCATCGAATTCAACTGCCGCTTTGGCGATCCCGAAACCCAACCGGTGATGTTGCGTCTGCAATCGAGCCTGGTGCTGTTGGTTGAAGCCGCACTGGCTCAAGCACTGGACAAGGTTGAAGCACAATGGGACCCGCGCCCCAGCCTGGGTATCGTTTTGGCAGCAGGCGGCTATCCTGGCGACTACGCTAAAGGCGCGGTCATTCACGGACTGGACGCCGCTGCAAAGCTCGAAGGCAAAGTTTTCCACGCAGGCACGGCGCTGAATGCCGCAGGCGAAGTGGTGACCGCCGGTGGTCGCGTGCTGTGTGCAACGGCGATGGGTGACACGGTTCAGGCCGCTCAGGAGCAAGCGTACTCATTGGCCAAGGCCATCGAGTGGGACGGCTGTTTTTACCGTAATGACATTGGCTACCGCGCCATTGCACGCGAACGCGGTGAAAATAAGGAGTAAGCCATCCTTATGGATAGGCAGGGGTGCCAACCCTTGCCTAACTGTTCCAGCGCCGCGCATAGTTATCATTAGGCTTTACTCTACGAAGGGACTTCGCCGTGCGCTGGCTCAGGATCGCCACAGGTTTTATTGTCAGTTTACTGACCGCCATGCTCGTCTTTCTGCCGGCACATGCTGCCCAAGGCAGCAGCTGGTCAGTGCTCTCAGATCCTGAAGGCACCTTGCAAATAGGCGACGTGCGTTCTGCCCGGTTTGCCAATCAATTCAGCCCTGTCGAACTCGATCAGCTTAAAGCGGCTGAAGCGGGCGAAGCGTTATGGGTGCGCTTTCGACTGGTGCCCGACAAACACGAACAAATCCTGCGCGTTTTTGCCCCCGATTTGTCCCGCCTGGACATGTACGTACTTGATGATCAAAAACTGATCAACGAAGTGACAACG
The DNA here is from genome assembly GCF_001529285.1 of Pseudomonas sp. TAA207. Taxonomy (NCBI): domain Bacteria; kingdom Pseudomonadati; phylum Pseudomonadota; class Gammaproteobacteria; order Pseudomonadales; family Pseudomonadaceae; genus Pseudomonas; species Pseudomonas sp. TAA207. Next base: position 77,683 of record NZ_LLWJ01000069.1, read on the forward strand.
GGCAATAATCTGTCCCAAGCCGACAAACCCCTGCCAAGCAGTGACTATATGTTGCCGCTGCCTCAAAGCAGTCACACGCTGGATGTGTACTTGCGCATGGTCTCCGATCATCAATTGCGCCCTTACATCACCCTCGATACAGCGGTGATGCTCGCAGCCAATCAGGGCAGGCCCCTGCTCTATGGTTTGTTACTGGGCTGCATGATGATGCTGGTGCTGCACAACCTCACACGTTTTGCGTTCACCCGCTCCATCAGTAGCCTGTGGCTGGCGGTGTGTGAAGGCTTGCTGCTCAGCAGCTCGGCCTTGTTCCTGAACCTGATAGGGCCTTGGCTGCCCGAGTGGCATGGCGCACAGACGCCGGGGGCGTATCTGGCGCTGCTGTTGACCGCACCGTGCGGCTTGATGTTCGCCTACAGTTTTTTCTCGACCCGTGGCCCGCATCCACTTAACCGCCTGCTGCTAGCCAATATTCTGATCATCAGCCTGGGCGGCTTGCTGCTGCTGTTCATCGACAGCCTGCCCCTGAACCTGATGACCTACGCATTCGTCGCCCTGGCCAGCCTGAGCATTTTGCTGGTCTCGGTGTACCACCTGCAAAAAGGCTATCGCCCCGCGCGCCTGTTCGTGGTGGCCATTGCGATTTTCAATATTGGCACGCTGGTGATTCTGCCCGCCCTGTTGGGCCTGACGCTGATCGCTCCCCAAGAACTGGTTCTGGCGCTGATGGCGATCGTCTGCATCAGTGGTTTTCTGATGAGCCTGGCGTTGAGCGAACGCAACCGCAGCATCACCGAGGATGCGTTCAGCATCAGCCGCGAACTGGCCGCCAGTAATGCCGAGGTCAATGCCAAGGCCGAGTTTTTGGCCAAAATCAGCCACGAGATTCGCACCCCCATGAACGGCGTTCTGGGCATGACCGAGCTGCTGCTTGGCACCCCGCTGTCGGTCAAACAGCGCGATTACGTGCAGACGATCCACAGTGCAGGCAACGAGTTGCTGACACTGATTAACGAAATTCTCGACATCTCCAAACTTGAGTCCGGGCAAATCGAGCTGGACGACGTGCAATTCGATCTCAACGCGCTGATTGACGATTGCCTGAGTATTTTCCGCACCAAGGCCGAACAGCAAAACGTTGAACTCATCAGCTTCATTCAGCCACAAGTGCCGCGCGTCATCAGTGGCGACCCGACTCGCTTGCGACAAACCCTGCTCAGCCTGCTCGAAAGCGCACTGAAGAAAACCGACGAAGGCGAAATCCTCATCGTGGTTGCCCTCGAAGAGCGAACCGGCCCGCCGCGTCTGCGCATTACGGTTCAGGACTCCGGCCAACCGATGGATGAGCAGGAACGGGATGCACTGCTGCACGCAGAACTGCACAGCAAGAACTTCCTGGCTGCCACTCGCCTGGGCGGTCATCTGGGGTTAGTGATTGCCCGCCAGTTAATCATGTTGATGGGCGGTGAGTTCGGCATTAAACCCGGCCTGAGCAAAGGCAGCAGCTTGTGGATGACCCTGCCTCTTGACCCGCAGCATCTGGAGCACCAGACCTCAGACCTGGACAGCCCGCTCAAAGGGGCACGGGTGCTGGTGGTCGACGACAATGACACCTGCCGCAAAGTTCTGGTGCAGCAATGCACCGCGTGGGGCCTTAACGTCAATGCTGCCGCCTCGGGCAAAGAAGCCTTGGCCTTGCTGCGAACCAAAGCTCACTTGCGCGACTATTTCGACATTGTGTTGCTGGACCAGAACATGCCCGGCATGACTGGCATGCAACTGGCCGCCAAGATCAAGGAAGACCCGAGCCTGAACCACGACATTTTGCTGGTCATGCTGACGGGTATCAGCAATGCCCCCAGCAAGATCATTGCGCGTAACTGCGGGATCAAACGCATCCTGGCAAAACCGGTGGCCGGCTATACCCTCAAAACCACCCTCGCCGATGAACTTAGCCAGCGCAACAAAGGTCATGCCACCAGCAAACCCCAGCCCAGCCACCCGGCATTGCCGACGACGGTGCCGAGCGACTTCCGCATTTTGGTGGCCGAAGACAACAGCATTTCCACCAAAGTTATCCGCGGCATGCTGGGCAAACTGAACTTGCAACCCGACACCGCGTGCAACGGCGCCGAGGCACTGAAGGCCATGAAAGCCGAGCGCTACGACCTGGTGCTGATGGATTGTGAGATGCCCGTGCTGGATGGCTTCTCGGCAACCGAACAACTACGCGCGTGGGAAGTCAGCCATCAACGGGTACGTACACCCGTGGTGGCGCTGACCGCCCATATTCTGGCCGAGCACAAGGACCGCGCCCGCCAGGCGGGGATGGACGGCCACATGGCCAAACCGGTTGAGTTATCGCAGTTGCGCGAACTGGTCGAGTATTGGGTGGCGCAGCGTGAGCTGCGTCAATCTCAGATACAGCCTTCCTAGCTACATTACCTGCAAGCCTGCCGACAGAGTTCAAACTGCCTGATAGACTTTCGGCGCCTTCCTTCGATGTGAGCTCATACCATGCTCCATGTGCTGTTCAGTGTGTATTTGAAGATGCTGGTGCTCTACAGCCCGTTCTTCGTGCTGTCGTGCTTTATCAGCCTGACGCGTGGCTACTCGAACAAGGAACGCCGCCGCCTGGCCTGGAAGGTCGCCCTCGCGACGTTGATTTCCAGCGTGTTGCTGTACTTGTTTGGACGCACGATTTTCAACGTGTTCGGCATCACCGTGGATGCCTTTCGCATCGGCGCCGGCAGCGTGTTGTTCATCTCGGCGCTGGGGATGGCCCAAGGTAAATCAGCCGTACAAACCGACAACGTTCAGCAAGACGTCACCATCGTGCCACTCACTATTCCGTTGACGGTTGGCCCCGGCACCATTGGTGCCTTGCTGGTAATGGGCATCAGCCAGCCGCACTGGGATGACAAGCTGATGGCGATTGTCAGTATTGCCCTGGCAAGCCTGACAGTGGGCGTGGTGCTGTACTTGTCCAACCGGATTGAACGCATCCTGGGTGAGCAAGGCTTGCAGATTGTCAGCCGTTTGATGGGCCTTTTTGTGTGTGCGCTGGCCGCGCAAATTATCTTTACCGGCGTTAAAGGCTACATGGTGCCTTAAACAAAAAACCGCTGCTCAAGCCCTGAAAGCCATAGGCAGCGGTTCTATTTACAGTTCAACCTCTTTAATCATTGTCGCGGCCCACTCACCCACCACCTGCTGCACCTCGGCTCGCTGGCTTTCATAGACCCCCGGTTCGAACAGAAAGCTGCCGCCTTTTGCGTTCAACTGCACGAAACTCAAACCTGGATTAGCCTCTGGAGACGTGCAGGTAAGCTGCAACCCGCACACAAAAATCAGGAACTCGCCGTGGTGTGTCATCTCACACGGAACACATTGATAGCGGGTCGAACGCGCCTCATCTGGAGGGTTCATCAAGTAACTCAAAGCATCTCGCTCCAGGGACAAACCATCAAACATTGCCCCCAGGTGCTCAGCCAGGGGCTGGGTGTTTCCGGTACCCGCGATCTGCACTTGATAATCACGCACCTGGTGAACATTGGAGATCAGTAAAGGCCGCTCGACTATATAAGACGTGAGGGTCAAGCCCAGATTCAACAGCGCATATTGATAATGCGACAACCATGCCCAACCCCCTGTTTCGCCCCCCCGGTTTGCAAACACTTCGGCATACAAAAGGCAGTCCTGAATATCCTGCTTTTCGCCTTCGGGCATGCCCGGGACGAAAACAACAAGCGTGCCTCCAATCATTGTTGCCTTCATGAGTGTGTCACCCCTTAATTTTTTGTTAAGCCCGGCGGCTGGCAAGGAGGCTGTACGCAGGCCCAGGGCATCACGTACTGCTCGGGTTTGTCACCCAGCTTTTTGACCACCGTGCCCCTGAGATTCGCGTAATTACGCCCACTTAACTCATACGAATAGGCTTGAAGGACTAACTTGCTTTCAGGATCGGTCACGAGGGTTTGATTTAAAAAATCCGTGGCCAAAACCGTATGCGTTGTAAAACTTAACATCAGGGTGTGAAGCACCGGACCCACGCCCATGAGTGCAAACTTCACACACACCTGGAAGCGATCGGGCACGGGGCACTCGGTGCTCTCTAAATGCTCCGTGTGCAAAGGCCGCACGGTCTGCTCGCGCCATACAGCCAATGCGCGTTCTGAAGGTGGCGAGGTCTTGAGCGAGGCGATCAAGGCAACAAAACCCGCCGTGACATCAGCCGTAAAAAGGCCGCCAATTTGGGTCGCTACAACCGCGTCGATGCTTAAAGTCTGTACACCGTCCAGGGAAAAGTAAGGCTCGTTTAATCTGATCCAGTACAGGTTGTCGAGCATCGTTTGACAGGCCCGTTCTCGCTCAACCTGTTGCGCCGCCAGCGAGTATTTGGCCCGTGCACTCAACTGTGCCAACAACAATGAATGTGAAACATCCGCTATTTGCTGTGCGGGGATTACAACCCCGGGCAGCGGCGCTATGACCATGCCTGCATTTACAAAGATTTGTTCAGGTTGTTTGAACATCGGGACGTCCTCGCTGGCCGACGGATTAAAGCTCTATGTTTTCAATAAAGTGTTTGCCTGACGCTTCGAGCTTATTAATGATGGTCTGTCGAACCACCGCGTATTGGCGCTGGTTAAGCGAGGTATTACTGGCCGCCGCGTACAGGTCAACGTTAGTGTGGCTCCACTCCCAAAACAGGACTTTGGTCACCCGGGTGGACGAGGTGAACTGCAGACACGTCTTGATCATGAGCACCCCACCGTCACGCGTCGCGATGCACGGCAGAATCTGAAAGTTACCCGAGTTCACACCCTTGGTTTCATTTTCAAACAGGCTCAGAGCTTTGGGCGTGTCTTTAAGTGCGTTGAAGACTTGGGCAACCACTTCCAGAATCACCTTGTTGGGTCCCACCACACTGGCAATGATTTCCAGAGCGACTTGATCCATTGTGAACTTCTGCTTAAGCCCGGTTACTTTGTGCATGGACTCCCCGGTTGTCGTCCAGCCGCACTTGCTTAGAATTTCATTGTAGTAATTGAAACGTTCCACACGATGCGTATCTTTATTTGGGAACTTCTTGTCGACGGCCAACTGGGCAAATAACACGCCGTCTTGCACATCCTGTTTCAGTTGCTCACTCAGGTCGCCTACAAACGACACCACGCTGCTCCCCGTGACCAGCGCACTGTCGCCCTCCGCCGCCACTGCCTTTAGAGCCGAGGCCCTGAGGGTCTTGAAGCGGGGAATGAGCGAGGGGGCGACTACGGGAAGCTCCAGACTGCTCACAAAACCAAGACGCTCAACGTCATCAACGCCGTTCACACTGCTGTTTTTAATGTCCATATCATTCACCTGTGCGGCCATCATGGCCTTTAAATGTTTATTACGGCCTGCCGAATGCAGACAATAAAAACACTAGACAGCCCACTTGTTTACGTCCACCTCGCTGAATAATTAACTGCGCAAACACCATGCAACACTTAACTCAACGCCCCTGAGTTATATAGTTACCACGTGCTCGCACAGCCCACGAAAACGTGCACTTACGCGCCCACCATTGTTTTTATTTATTCACGTCAAAATATTAAAAGCCGACACACCTTGCACTTCAACACACCCTATTACCTTAATCAGTAACTATCGAAGACTTAGTGCACGCGCACCGGCGAACATTCTGACGTCGCTAACGCATCAAAATGAATGAAGGATTGATAACACTTAAAGTTATGGCCCTGTTACGGGCCATAGCTTCATGAGGTCAAGGCTTATCGCCATACCAGCGTGGCGTATAAACCCACTCGCGCCCGTCAGCACGAGGGAAGGTGCAGGTGGTCGACGAACCGATAATGACCATCGTGCGCATATCCACTTGGTCCGGCGTCAAGTCACCCAGGGTGGTCACCCGTAACGTCTGACCCGGCCGCCCGATATCACGCCCCAACACGACAGGGGTTTGCGGCGTGCGATGACGGGCAACGATTTGCAGCGCAACACCCAGCTGCCAGGGCCGCGAGCGTGAAATAGGGTTGTAGAACGCCAATGCCAGGTCAGCCTCGCCCGCCAGATCCAGACGCTTCTCGATGATGCTCCAGGGCTTGAGGTTGTCAGAGAGCGACATCACGCAGAAGTCGTGACCCAAAGGCGCACCGGCCTGTGCGGCGGTCGCCAGCGAGGCCGAAACACCGGGCAATATTTCAAGCTCAACGCTGTGCCATTGCGGGTCGCTGGACGCGTGCAACGCCTCAAGCACTGCGGCCGCCATCGCGAATACGCCGGGGTCGCCAGAGGACACCACCACCACTGAGCGACCTTGTGCGGCCAACTCGAAGGCATGCCGGGCGCGCTGCATTTCTTCGCGATTGTCCGTGCAATGCAGCACTTGCTCAGGACGAAACGGCCCGGCCATGCGCACATACGTTTCATAGCCCAACACGTCATTGGCCTGTGCCAGCGCGGCCTTGACCGCAGGCACCATCAGCTCCGCAGCGCCAGGCCCCAGCCCGATCACGGACAGACGACCGCGTGCGCAGCCTAATCGCTGAGGGTCCAACGGCGCAGACGCTACCCCCAATACCACGCCACTCAGCGGATTTCGCCAGGTTAACGGCTGAGCACACACGTCATCACCGGCTTGGACAAAGCGCAACGGCACCTCCCATTCAGCAGCCAGCTCATGCAGTTGAATGTCTGCCATCAACGTGTCGTCGGCCACGATGCAAGCCAAGGATTGCCAGGCCAGTTTCGCCTCCCGCAAGGCTTCACGTATTGCCTGAGCGCTAACCACTGCGTTCAGCCTGGCCACTACGTTGCGTGGGTAGATCCGCAGCTCGTCCGCCACGGGGGCGCGCTCATCGCTGCCCACATGGATCGCCAAACGCGCCTGCGCACTGACCGCCAGTTGAGCGCTGGCCAGCCATGGGGCGTCACCTTCAATGCGCACCGACTCACCGGCCAACAGATCTGAAACAAAACGTTTGCCCAGCTCCAGATCGCCCAAGGCGTAGCCACTGGGCGGGTTCAGCAAGCAGGTTCCAAAACGCAGTTCGCCGCTGGTGGTGATGGCAGGTGAAATGCCCAAACCGGCAGCGATCTTGCGCGCCAGATCATTCACTCCGCTCAACCCGCCCAACAATGGCACCACGGCGCTGGCGTCTTCGGCCACCGCCAACACGGGTGGTTCGGCGCCTTTTTCCAGCAGCAGCGGTGCCAGCGTGCGGATCACGATACCGGCCGCACACAGCGCAATAATCGGTGTGTCCAGCTGATACAGCTGCCGCAGGTTTGCGCCAAAGTCGCTGTAGACACGATCAGCACCGTCAACCCGTTCGGCCAGGCCGTAAATCAGTGCATCCGGGTACAGCTGCTGAATACGCCGTGCTGTCGCCAGGCTGCCATTGCCCAGAATGACAATGGCCGGTGCGGTACGGCTCATCCTTGCCACCGTTCGCCGGGCACAATGATCAGCGAGAAGTAAGGCGAGGACATCGGGTCGACTTGATTAAACGGCACGATTTTCTGATTGCTCATAGTCGCGCGCTCAACGTACAGGGCACGGTCGGCCAAACCCAATTCGCTCAGGACTTCACGCACCTTATGAAAGTTGCGCCCCAGCTTCATGATGACGGCAGCATCAGCATCGGCTAAACGACGCTTGAGTTCATCGTGCGGCAAAACACCCGACAACACCGACAGGCTCTGGTTGCGGTACACCAGCGGCACACCCAACACCGACGCGCCGCCCAGCATCGAACAGACACCCGGTACGACTTGAGCCTCGAAGCGGTGTGCCAGTCGGTCGTGCAAGTACATGTAAGAACCATAGAAGAACGGATCACCTTCGCAGATCACCGCCACATCACGGCCAGCCTGCAAATGCTGCGCGACGTCTTCTGCAGCCTGATCATAAAAATCGCTGATCACTTGCTCATACGACAGCGGTGCGGGCAGCACTTCGGTGGTGACCGGGTACACCAGCGGCATCAAACTTTGCGCACCTTGCAGGTGAGCCTCGATGATGCCGAACGCATTGCCTTTTTTACCTTTGGCCACGAAATACGCCACCACCGGCGACTCGCGCAGCAGGCGCAAGGCTTTGACCGTAATCAGTTCAGGATCGCCGGGGCCTACGCCCAAGCCGATCAAACGTCCAGGTTGGGTCATTACTCGATCTCCGTCGCCAGTGCGTTAACCGCGGCGGCGGCCATTGCGCTGCCACCACGGCGGCCTTGCATGATCACAAACGGCACGCCACGGCTATCTGCCGCAAGCATGGCCTTGGATTCGGCAGCACCGACAAAACCGACCGGAAAGCCAAGGATCAGTGCAGGCTTTGGCGCACCGGCGTCGATCATTTCCAACAGGTAAAACAGTGCGGTCGGTGCGTTACCGATCACCACCACGCTGCCTTCCAGGTAGGGGCGCCACAACTCAAGAGCCACGGCGGAGCGGGTGTTGCCCTGCTCTAGCGCCATCTCGGCCACGCCGTCTTCTTTAAGGGTGCAGATCACCTGGTTGTTGGCGGGCAAACGGGTGCGCGTGACCCCTTCAAGCACCATGCGCGCATCGCACAAAATCGGCGCGCCAGCGGCCAGCGCATCGCGTCCGGCCTTGCCTGCACCCGGCGAGAAACGCAGGTCTTCGATAGCGTCGACCATGCCGCAGGCGTGAATCACGCGCACAGCGAGTTTTTCAAGGTCGGCCGGGATGCTGTCCAGGTTAGCCTCGTCACGAATAATGGCGAACGAGTTGCGATAGATCTCTTGACCGTCGCGGATGTAATCAATCATCGGTGTTGCTCCGTTGGCGGGCCTCAAGCCAGGCGCCTGCCGCTTCAATAGTGAGGTTGCGCTCGCGCAGAACGCCGAAACCGGCATGTTCTGGGGCACGTAAATAGAGGTCGTAATGACCGGGCGCTACGGCCAGCAATGTGACCGGCGCAATGTGGGCAGCCGCGCAAGAACGCGGGCAGCCACTGAGGTGGATGTTGAGGGGTTGCGACAACAGGGTCGCGAGCTGGCGCGCATCCTGCTTTGTGTCTGCCAAGCCTTTGGCACAGGCGCTGGACCCGGTGCAGGCGACCAGGTGCGACAGCGGATCGGTGATCTCACACAGCAAGCCCAAGGCCACGAGTTGCCGGGTTACCTCGGGCGCCAGCTCGGCGCGTAAATTGGGTAGCAGCACGCTCTGCCACGGCGTAAAACGCAAAGTCCCATCGCCGTAATCGCTGGCAATTTGCGCCAGCCCGCTGAGCATTTCCGCATCCAGTCGTCCCAACGGCGGCGCGGCCCCCACATACACACGGCCCGTTTCTCGTTGTGGATAAGTGCCAATGTGCAGAGGCGTCTCAAGGGTATGACGGCGCCATGCGGCCAGTTGAACGGGCGCAGCACTCAGACGTTCTGCCAATTGCTGGACGAACTGGGCAACAGGGACCTCCTTGAGCAGGTGGCGCATGCGCGTGTGCTCAGGGCGCGCCATATCGAGAAACAGGTTCAGCACGGCCATGACCAGCTCATGCCCCTGGGCAACCGGGACCGCTGCCAATGCCGCGTCGTGTGCCGGACAACCTGCCAGGCCGAAACCCAGCAGCACCTGCCCATCGTGCTCGAACGCGGATAACCACAGATCATGCGGATGTTCCAGCATCGCCAGTGCTTCACCCCCATCGAGCTGAACGGCGAACTTGGCCGACAATTCGGACAACCGGGGAGTTGCTTCCAGACTGGCGAGTACCTCTTGGGCCAATGGCCAAGTGTCCAGCGCCATGGCCGGGTCAATGCCCGCAGTGGGGCTGAGCATCAGGTTACGCACCTCATCACTGGCCGCCGTGTTGGGGCCAAGTCCCGCTGCCAGCAAAGGCGCAATCAGGGCGGAGTGCTGGGTACCTACCCCGCGAATTTGCAGATTGGCACGGTTAGTGGCTTCGATCACGCCGCTGGCATATTGCCTGGCCACATCAGCCACTGCCTGCGCCTGGTGCGCGGTGATTGAGCCACCGGCCAGTTTGACCCGGCAAATACCGCCGTCCATTGCCGAAACAATGCGCAGCAACCCCGGACACCCCGAGGGGCGAACTGGTGTTTGGGACGGGGTATTTGAAGAGGGTGTGTTCACGGGTTAACCAAGGCAGGCAGTACGCTCTTTGAGGGCGCGTATTATGCCTGCTTTGGGCAACTGCATGAAAAGCTTGCCGGACGGAATGACAGGGGCTACCCCGACATTACGCGGATACGGGGTAATTACGCCCCAAACGCATTAACAGCAATACGACTGTATCGGCATTGGCCAACATTAATTCGACGCGTTTGGCAGGATCATTTTTGAAAACCTGCCGCGCTTCTTCCAGTGTGTTCACTCCCGCAATACTTTTGACCTTGGCTTTGGCAGGCCCTGGCGGCATGTCCGACCACCCCAGCGTGTCAGGATCAAGCTTTTGAAAAATATGCTCGGGGGGCAGTTGAGGGCTGTGACATTGCTGGACGCTTTCAGTCAGCTCTTTCAGCTCATGCCCAAGAGGCTGGTCAGTGTCGAACAAATCCAGGTAAGGAAAACCCGGATTCAAATAATGAATGTCTTCAGTGCCCAGTACCTGGTGCGTTATTTCGTGCAGTAGAAAGGCTGCCTGCATCTGGCGGTTGACCGCAAAGGACGTAGCCGTCTGTTTGAGGTACGGGTGGGTCAGCGGATACGGCTGCTCAAACACCGGTTTGAAAAACTCCTCGGTCAAGTACACACGCTTGGTGCCATCCCAGCGGTTGATAAAAGCTGAGGCGTGCGAATCGAATCGAGAGCGGCACGCCACGTATTTATTGGAGGTGTGTGGCGACATATCAGGGTGCATAAAACGCGCAAGCATGTCGTCGAAAGCGCGACTGAGCTGATCTTCCAGGGCTTGATCGACGCTGCCTACATCAAAGAAACGGGCGATCAATTCACGATTTTGTATCGCCTGCGGGCCTGGCTCATGCAAGGTTTGCAGCGCATCCCTGCTGCGTTGCAAATAATCAGTCGCCAGTGAATGAGCCTCGCGGATGGCAAGCGCCTTGTCAGGGTAGCGTCGCTCAATACTTTGCATGCCAATGGCTCTGATTTCATAACTCAGCGCATTGGCCGCCAGGGTGGTATAGCCGCCCAGTCGCGAAAGTACGGCGCCCCCGAATAGAAACTCGTCTGTATCTACCTCCCAGGCCTGTCGAGCGTTGAGTCTGATCAATGGCCCTTCACGGTGCTCACCCATATAGATGCGCCACCGCTGACGCCACTGATAAATCCGAAACACCTGCCCTCGCCACTGCACATATTTAAGGTCCGATCGCGGATCACTGTAGATCTGACTATCGAGGTCTTTATTCAGGTCGATCAGTGCAATGTCATTGGCCTGGAAGGGCCTGAGCGCCACTTGCTGTTTTTCGAGCGTGATATCTGTCGCAGAGGGCAGCCCCGGCTGCGTCGGTTTAAAGGTCACAGTGCCGTTTTCAAGGCCAGGGTGTAGCGTGCGGCGGCTTGAGGCCAACATCACCAAGGCGATGGCAAACTGTTCAACCGACAAGACCCACTCACCTTTTTTCAAGGACGCTACCCCTTCACGCGCCAAGCCAACGCCTTGCCACACAACGAATGGAATACTCAACTTGCCAGGCACGAACATGATTGCGGTGCTGACCACCAACGTAAGCAGATATTTAAACGACTCCCAGTCTTTCTCCGCAGTGGTTTTGGACTGCAAGGCCGCCATCGCCAACAGTAAGTGGTAGTTGTCGTTGTAGAGATGTAGAAACAGATTCCCCGCGATGGGGCGACTGGCCAGCGTGACAGGCGCCGGCGTGGACAGGTCCCCCAACGCCGTTGAAGCGATGTAACGCGGTAAGTGAGGCTCGACAAAACCACCGTTGGCGTAAGTTTTGTGCTCACTGGCGGGCAGACGCTGCAACAGCAGGGTTTGCAGCGCAGTGCTGCTGTGTATGTCAGCCAACACAGCCGTTTCGCTGGCATATTCGGTCAACGAAAAATGCTGGCTGTACATCACCCACAGCAGGCACGGCCCGGTTTGAGCGCCCAACGGACCAATCATGTAAATACCGGTTGCCGGGTCCGGCGCTCGTCCGGCATCCGCTATCAGCTCCAGGGGTTTAATGATGATCGCGACATCCTTGAGCGCAGCGCGCGCTGTTCCGTCCGGGTGGTTCAGCACATGCTCCAGATAACCATAAGCGGTCTCGCTGAGCATGCCATTGAGCTTTTCTCGCAGCCCTTGTTCCAATGTTTGCAAAACAAGCTGCTCGGCAAACTGATGCTGGCGCAAAGCGACCCCATCATGCCCTGGCGCCAACCGGGTTTTGAGCACCTGTTGGTACGCCCCCCCGATGTCCAGTTTTCTGACCATACGCTTGAGGTAGTCGGCATCCAGCGCCAACGGCAAGGCGGCACCATTGCTTGAACGTAAAAAAATCGCCCCGCCCACCAGCCGATAAAAACCGCTCAGTGCGAACTGTGTGAGGGTCTGAACTTCGCGAGAGGTGGCCGCGGGTAAAAAAGACGGTGTACTGCCAACAAGAACCGGCGCCGCAACGTAAGTATCAACCACCACCTCAATAGCATCGGGGTCAAGCACAAGGCCGGGAAAGTCTGCCAGCAGGCGCTCTTTGAGGTGTGTTCTTGAATAGTCGTTGATGTCAGGAATGTCTCGCAGGTAATAGCCTTTTTCCTGCACAACATATTGATAACGTTGAAGCAGGTTGGCGTATTGCAGTTGCTCATCCGCCGAGGCATTTTTCAGCCAGTCAGGCAGCGAAGCCTTGAGCACTTGTGCATCTGCCAAGGCTTGCGCATAACCAAATGTGACGCCAGCATGCCCCTCAACCAGTTGACTCAGCGCCATATTCTCAAGCGCTTGCGCGCTCATCTTTGTGTCGCGGGCGCTCTGGCATAGGTAATCGGCGTCTTTAAGCATTTTGCCAATGGCCTGGTTTTGACTATCGCGAACAAAGTCAGATTCGATCCGGTCAAAATAAAGCCACGACTCACTCTGCGCAGATTGCCCATCGTGCAGCCGGTCCAAATAAGCCTCGACCAACGGTTGTTCGGCGCAGCTCACATGGTTCAGCAATCCCCAGCGTAAGGTCTTGTCCAGCCAGCGCGCCTCAAGCCGGGCGCGACAAATGTCCAGAGACTCAAACCCTTCAAAGCCCAGGAGCGGTGTCCAGATAATCGCGCGGCCCGCATTGATCGACTCCAACCCCCCTCGCTCGGTGACCAGCAAACAATTGGCCACGCCCACGGCGTTCAGCGTGCCTCCCAGTGCCAACGACAAGTGATAAACGTCGGGCACGAAATGCTTGAGAGCAGGTCGGGCAGCACTCACCGGATACCCCAGAACGGTTTTGACAATCGCCTGGTCAGTCAAGCCCAGACTATTGTCCAGGTAGTTGAGGCGTACTTCAGCACGGAGCATCACCATCCTTAACATCGCCAGCCGATTCGCCAGCGAGTCATCAGCCAGCGGGTTGTGCGGGGCAAAAAAGAATGCCGTTAGCTGCTGCTGATAATGCTGGGCAAAATTCTTTACCGCCTGGTCCAGCACCGTCAGCAACTTGGTCCCGCCCAATGTTTTGAGCGGCTTTACTTCGTCACTGACTTTCGATGTCACCCCCACCTGAATGCGCGCAGGATCAAGGGGAAAAGTGTGGCGGCTCGTAAAATGCTCCAAAAGCGCATCAACCAGCGAACTGGCGCGATGCACCACCGCCCCGGGGGATAGCGGGTCCCTGTCGTAAATCTGGACCACGGTATAAGCGATATCCAACCCCGGGTGCCCTGCACGCATCAATGGCTCCAACAACTGCTGCGGGGCGACTGAACGAGGCGTTGGCCAGTAACGAAGCAACGCATCGCGCTGCGCTTGTACCTTTGGCAGTTTGAGGCTGAGCAAGTCTGCCAGGCCGCCATTGTCATTGCTCGCCAGCCTCAACCCATTGGTGTTGGGCACAAAACGACTGTCCCAGCGACCTTGACTATTGAGCCGCAGAAAAACGGGATCGATCAGGCTTCGAATATCAAGCGCATGGTCCAGCGCCGCCAGCACTTGAGTTTGAGCCTGATATTGGTGCAACAAGTAGCCAAAGTCGCGAGCCTGTTTGAGGCGGATATCCAGCATGCATTGGTCGAACACATCACCTTCGATATTTTCGACATTCAGACGCGGCGCAGACATTCCTGCCAACAATGCCTGCTGATCCAGCGGGGCGTAATGTGCAATGGACTCGTATGCCAAAGGGTCCCTGAGTGGTTTTAGCACCTGGGCCTTGAGCCTGCCGCGAGAGGGCAGTTTTTCCAGGCCTCGGGAGGCGCTGAACAAAAACACCGCCGAGCTTTGGCCCGGAACAAAAATACCCAACAGTGAACACAGCAACACCTCGCCCCCGCCCTCTTGAAAAACCCGTAACCGGATCGCCTGAACCTTGCGTGGCCCATGTGCACCGGATACCAGTTGCTTCAAATCCAGGAACTCTTCTGCGCTGATTTCCCCGTCGTGATGCGCCTGTACGACGTGCTGAAAAAAAATGTCGCTTAAACGCGCCACACAATAAGCGTGCGCGGTGGGTTGAGGGGCCTGCGCTTCGCGCCAAAAGTCTGCCAGCGCCTCATTCATCTGCGTGGGCAGTTGCGCGGTTGCTGCCCGCAATACGCGAGTAAAGCGGGTCAGCAAGGTGTCATCGTCATCCTGGACATGCGCAATAAACGGCCCTGAAAACCTGTGGTATTCATCCGTGGCAAGTTGGCCCTTGACGAAAAAATCCAGGGCGACACTGCTCAGGCTGGTCACTGTTTCATCGGGTACAGGAGAATGATTCCCCCGCCGGGTGCTGTGAACCCGAATGCTATGAGCGTCTAACGATTGCCCCGCAAACTCTCGTTCCAGCTGCACCTTCAACTGGGCATCCAGCAAAGAACGCAAGGACGGCACCGCGACCAGAGACGCTAGCGTGTCCTCCTGACTTTGTTGCACTAAATCCGCGATGCTCTGGCTGGCGTGAGCCTTGATCGACAATGACAAGGGTTTGGCCACTAACTGGAGCTGACCGGGTTGCTTCAACGCCGGCCGAACATCGGCCGGGACAACATGCAGCCACTCAACACGCTTGATGGGATCATCCAGCGCCTGCTCAAGCCCATGACGCAAAGCATCGACATCGGTGTATCGCGCCAGCCCGCCCAGTACCGTCAGTAAGTACACGGGCTCATCCAGGGAGGCATTGTGTCGAAGCATGTAAGCACCGGCCAACAGAGCAGGTCGGGACTGATGCCGGGACACAAACAGGCTATTGGCCCAAAGCCCGGTGTCATCCTCAAGTACCTGTTTTAACCACGCGCTTTCAAGTGCAGTAATGACACCTGATGACTCAGCAGCCGCCAGCCCGCTGCGAAAAGTGTCTTGCAGGGACTGCGGAGCATAAAAAGAATGTCCTGTAAGGTTCATGGGGTATTCCTGAAAAAGAACTCAGACGTTACCCATCTGCGTGATCAGGCATGCGTTACATAGTTAGTGGGTTTGCGGGGATTTTGTAAGCGCGGGCTTATCGATACACCCTCCCGCCAAAAATACCGTCTGTACGCTGAGCGACCACACGCAAAGGCATCCCCGCGCCAAGCCGCGTATCATGCGGCCCTTCTCTATCGCCCGGCCTTTGAGCGGCACGGCGAGCAGACAGATTGATCTTGAACATGAGGATTGGCATGGCGCCCTGGCTAACAGTTGTGGGAATCGGTGAAGACGGCTTCAGCGGTCTGGGCAAAAACGCCCGGCGAGCGCTGTTGAGCGCGAGCACAGTGATGGGCAGCCAGCGTCAGCTGGATCTGCTGCCTGTGTGTATGCGTGCCGAACGCCAACGCTGGCCAAGCCCTTTTTCACTGGCGCCCGTCATGGCGCTTCGTGGCGAGCCGGTCTGTGTGCTGGCCAGTGGCGATCCGATGCTGTTCGGCGTGGGCGCCAGCCTGGCGCGCACCATTGCCAGCGACGAAATGCAGATATTGCCGTCACCTTCTTCGTTTTCATTGGCCGCCGCACGCTTGGGCTGGCCCTTACAGGACGTGATCACGTTATCGGTGGTGGCGCGTCCCCTTGCTGCCCTCAACGCCCACTTGCACAGTGGTGTACGCCTGCTGGTATTGAGCAATGACGCCAGCAGCCCTGCCGCCATCGCGGCACTGTTGCGCGAGCAAGGCTTTGGGCCTAGCCGCCTGTGCGTGCTTGAACATCTGGGCGGCCCGACCGAACGACGCGTCCAGGCGTGCGCCGCCGACTGGGAAAACCCGCCCCTCGCCGATCTGAATGTGCTGGCAATCGACTGTGTGGCCGATGCCAGCGCACAACCGCTGTCGCGTATCGGCGGCCTGCCCGACAGCGCCTTCAAGCATGACGGCCAACTGACCAAACGCGATGTGCGCGCGATCACCCTCGCCCGCCTCGCCCCTTTACCCGGCCAACTGCTGTGGGACGTGGGCGCGGGCAGCGGTTCCATCGGCATCGAATGGATGCGCTGCTACCCCAGCTGTCGCACCGTGGCTATTGAGGCTGACAGCGGCCGCCAAGAGTTGATCGAACACAACCGTGACGCGCTGGGCGTGCCCGGCCTGCAATTGATTCGCGGCAAAGCCCCGCAGGCGCTCGAGGGGCTGGAGCGACCGGACGCCATTTTTATCGGCGGCGGCGTGACCCGCGAAGGCGTGCTTGACACCTGTTGGCAACAGCTCAAACCCGGCGGCCGGCTAGTGGCCAATGCCGTA
The DNA here is from genome assembly GCF_001529285.1 of Pseudomonas sp. TAA207. Lineage (NCBI taxonomy): Bacteria > Pseudomonadati > Pseudomonadota > Gammaproteobacteria > Pseudomonadales > Pseudomonadaceae > Pseudomonas > Pseudomonas sp. TAA207. Next base: position 94,480 of record NZ_LLWJ01000069.1, read on the forward strand.
ACCCTGCAAAGTGAACTGTTGCTGATGAGCTGGCGCGAACAACATGGCGGTGAGCTGACGCGCATTCATATCGCCCAGGCCCAGCCCTTGGGCGACTTCGACACCTGGCGCCAAGCACTGCCGATTACCCTTTTAGACGTGACCAAAGCCCTTGATGCGTGACGAAACCGCCGAACAACCCGCACCGCTGCGCAGCGGTCTGACCACTGGTAGCTGCGCGACGGCGACCAGCCTGGCCGCCGCCCGCCTGCTGCTCAGTGGCATAAGCCATGACGCGGTTGAAATCACCCTGCCCAAGGGCAAAGTCGTGACCATGCGCCTGGAGTTCTGCCGCCTTCACGCGCAGGGTGCCGAAGCCGGGACCCTCAAGGATGCAGGCGACGACCCTGACGTGACCCACGGCGCGCTGCTGTATTCGCGTGTGCGCCTGCTACCGCAGGCTGGCATCTCGTTTGTCGCCGGCCAGGGCGTTGGCACCGTGACGCGCCCCGGCCTGGTGCTGGCTGTAGGCGAGCCTGCGATCAACCCGGTGCCGCGCAGGATGATCACCGATCACTTGCTGCAATTGGCCGCAGAGCACGGTTATGGCGGCGGGTTTGAAGTCACGGTCAACGTGCGCGATGGCGAGTCGCTGGCGCTCAAGACCATGAATCCCCGGCTGGGGATTCTGGGCGGGCTGTCGATTTTGGGCACCAGCGGCATCGTGCGCCCGTTCTCCTGCGCGGCCTACATCGCCTCAATCCATCAAGGGATCGACGTGGCCAAAACCAATGGCTATTTGCACATTGCCGCCTGCACCGGCAATGCCAGCGAAGACACCATGCGCCGCGTGTACCACTTGCCGGAAATCGCCCTGATCGAAATGGGCGACTTTGTGGGGGCGGTGCTCAAGCACCTGCGCAAAGTCCCTGTGGATAAGTTGAGCCTGTGCGGCGGCTTCGGCAAAATCAGCAAACTGGCCGCCGGCCACATGGATTTGCACAGCCGCCATTCCAGTATCGACTTGGCGCAGTTGGCGCAATGGGCCGCCACCATTGGCGCCGACGCTGAGTTGCAAGCTGCCATCCGTGCGGCCAATACCAGCCAGCAAGCCTTGGCCATGGCCAGCGCCGCGGGCATCGCGCTCGGAGACGCTGTGTGCCAGCACGCACTCAACTTTGCCCGCAGCGTGGTGCCTGCGCAGGTGCAAGTCGAAGTCTTCGCCATCGACCGTCAAGGGGGCATCGTTGGCCACGCCGGGGCCTTTACATGACGCGCATTTTATTACTCGGCGGGGTCACCGAAGCACTGGCCATTGCCCGCACGCTGGGGCCGCAGCACGTTTACAGCCTGGCGGGTATGGGCCGCGTACCGACTGACTTGCACTGCCAAGTGCGGGTCGGCGGGTATGGCGGCGCACAAGGATTGGCACAGTACATTCGCGAGCAACGCATCGACCTGCTGCTGGATGCGACCCACCCGTATGCCGCGCAAATCAGCCACAACGCGGCTGAGGCGGCCCGCTGCTGCGCCATTGCGTGCTGGGCCTTGCGCCGTCCGGCCTGGCAGGCACAGGCCGCTGATGACTGGCGTGAAGTTGCCGACTGGGCCGAACTGGTTGCCGCCCTCAAACCGTTCAAACGACCGCTGTTTACCTTGGGCAAAGAACCGCTGGCGCACCTGCATGAGATTCCAGCCGATCAGTTCTGGACCTTGCGCGCGCTGGACCCGTATCCCGGCAATGAGCGCTGTGAAGTCATCGGCGCACGCGGTCCGTTCAGGATTGAAGACGAACGGTTGCTGTTTGAGCAGCGCCACATCGACGTACTGATCAGTAAGAACAGCGGCAGCAGCGCCACCGAGCCTAAACTGCAAATCGCCCGTGAACGCGGGGTGCCCGTGTTGATACTCAAGCGCCCGGCGCTGGCGAAGGTAGACCGGGAGTTTTGGACGGTGGGGGGTGTGCTGGAGGCATTGAAACAGAAAAAATATTTTTGAATGTGTAATTGATGGCGTGAGTGTATCCTTGGGGATACGATTCGCCACATGATAAATTTCGAACAAACCCATGAGTTCTCAAAATGGCTAAGCTCATTAAAAGACAAGGTTGGGCAAGCACGTATTCTGGCTCGCATCCGAGCCGCTGGATTAGGCCATTTCGCTGACTGCGAGCCTGTAGGCGAACGCGTTTACGAAATGCGCATCCATTGCGGGCCTGGTTACAGGATCTACTACACCCGCAAAGGAGAAGTGGTTTACCTGCTGCTTATGGGTGGAGATAAAACCACTCAGGCGCGCGACATAAAACGCGCAAAAAACATGGCACATATGTTGGGTAATGAGGACTGAACCATGACCGAGCAACTTACCCGTTTCGATACCGTTGATTACTTGAAAAGCCCTGAAGAAATGGCGGCCTATCTCGATGCATGCTTCGAGGAAGACCCAGGTGACGGCAGTCTGATTCGCGCGGCACTTAACGATATCGCTCGCGCTCAAGGCATGAGCCAGCTATCTCGGGACACAGGGCTGGGCCGCGAGAGCCTCTACAAAGCACTCGGCAGCAGTGGCAATCCGGAGTTCGCGACTGTCATCAAAGTCATGAAAGCACTGGGACTCAAACTGCACGCGAGCGCAGCCTGAGGCTGCGCCACGGTATTGAGCGACACTTCGCCGCACTCGCTCTTTTTACTTACGCTCACCATTCAGGCTAAATAGCCGCCTTGGTCGCGTAACTCACGGAACTCGTCATGTCACGACAACGCTTTGCATTTGCCTGGATCGCCTGCTTTGCAGTGCTATTCAACATGCTCGCCATGTCGATGGCAGGCGCGATGACTGATGCCACCTCGGCCCCCACCGAACAGTTCATGTGGAGCAGCTTTTGCACCTCTACCGGCACCCAGATGGTGGCCGTGTCGTTAGGCAAAGTTGACGCTGGCGGCAGCCAAAAAGACGATCATTCGACAATGCAGCACTGCTGGTGCTGCTCAGGCTCGGCGCCGTTAGTCGCTTTGCCGGCGCATATCCCCACGCTGTATTTCGCCGCCATCGAGCATGGCCACAGCCTGATCGCCGACCACCTGAAGCGCCCCACCCCGCGCCAGCAATGGCCGAGCCTCAACCCCCGCGCCTCGCCTCTGGTGTGATTCAGCCTCGCAACCCCTTTGCGTTTGAATCGTTCCGGAGAACTGCCATGTTGAACCTGTCACTGGTCAAGCACGCCCTGATTGCGGCGGCTGTGTTATTGCCTGCCTGCTTTGCCAACGCCCACGAATATAAAGTCGGCGCACTTCAAATTGCTCACCCGTGGTCACAAGAGTTGCCACCGAATGCGCCCACTGTGGCGGCGTATTTCGTCATCAAAAACACCGGCAACAGCGCTGATCGTTTGCTGAGTGCCGAGACGCCAATTGCCGAAAAAGCCGAGATCCACGAGCACGTCATGCAGGGCGACCTGATGAAAATGCAGCATGTGCCCACGGTTGATATCCCGCCAGGCGGCACTCTCACGTTCGCGCCAATGGCCTATCACGTGATGCTGTTCAACCTCAAAGACCGCAGCCTGCTGCAGGACGGCAAACACTTCCCGCTGACCCTGAATTTTGAAAAGGCAGGTGCGGTGCAAGTGGACGTGAATGTGCAAAAACAACCTCCGGCCGCCAGCATGGAACACCAGCACGCCCACTAACGGCCAAGGTTTTTAAACCCGGTGCGCGCGTCTCGCGCCAGGCCGCCCATGTCGCAGATTCGCGGCAGTTGGCTGAGCCTGTTTGCCATGTTGATGATCTTCATCGGCCCGCTGATTTCCCAAGCGATGCCGATGGATCATCACGCCTCCATGCCCATGCCGATGGACATGCGCATGGCTGCGCACAGCGAACACGCAGAGCCTCAGCAACCGCCCGAGGACCATCACGCGCTCTGGGAAAAATGCGGCTATTGCACGCTGCTGTTCAGTTGCCCCGCGCTGCCCGGTGCCGTTGATCTGGTCGTGTTCGATACGCCAGCCCCCAAAACGTACCTGGCGTCCAACCCACGGCTAGGGCATGCCCGCCAACCGGTGTTCCCCGGCGCTCGCTCCCGCGCCCCGCCCGTATTCCTTTAAGCAACGACACAACCTCAACCCCCGTGCCCCCTGTATGCGCTGCTTTAGACAGCCGCAGGTAGGTGGCCGAGTTGTACTCGCTTGAATATTGGAATGCTTATGTCCCGTTTTACTGCTGCCTCCCGTTTGCCTCACGCCCAAGCGGTGTTTCCTTTCGCCCTCAGCGCCCTGTGTTGCGCAGTATTTGCACCCGCGGCGCTGGCTGCTGAGCCGGCAGATGCACACGCCACACACGTGCGCGAACTCAGCCCGACCGTGGTCACCGCGCTAGCTCCCAGCTCGCCGCTGACCATCGTCACCAACCCCAAAGACCCGCGCCAGCCGGTGCCCGCCAGTGACGGCGGCGATTACCTGAAGACCATTCCCGGCTTCGCCCTGATCCGCAACGGCGGCACCAACGGTGACCCGGTATTGCGCGGCATGTTCGGCTCACGGCTCAACATCCTCAGCAACGGCGGCATGATGCTCGGCGCCTGCCCCGGCCGCATGGATGCACCCACCTCCTACATCTCGCCGGAAACCTACGACAAACTGACGGTCATTAAAGGCCCGCAAACCGTGCTCTGGGGACCGGGTGCCTCGGCAGGCACGATCCTGTTTGAACGTGAACCGGAACACTTCGGCGAACTGGGTACACGGGTCAATGCCAGTGTGCTGGCCGGCTCCAACGGCCGCTTTGACAAAACCATCGACGCCGCCGCCGGTGGCCCGCTGGGCTATGTCAGGGTGATCGGCAACACCGCGCACTCTGACGATTACAAAGACGGCAATGGCGACACCGTGCCCTCGCGCTATGACAAATGGAATGGCGACATCGCCCTGGGCTGGACCCCCGACGCCGACACGCTGCTGGAACTCACCGCAGGCAAGGGTGATGGCCAAGCGCGTTCGGCAGGACGCGGCATGGACGGCAGCCAATACAAGCGCGAAAGCCTGGGCCTGCGCTTTGAAAAGTCCAACATCGGCGAGGTGCTCGACAAGATCGAAGCGCAGGTTTACTACAACTACGCCGACCACGTGATGGACAACTACACCCTGCGCACCCCGTCGGGCACCGGCATGATGGCGGGGCCGATGGCGTCCAACGTCGACCGCCGCACCCTCGGTGCACGGATCAAGGCCACTTGGCGCTGGGCCGACTACCAGTTGATCAGCGGCCTCGACGCGCAAACCAACGAACACCGTAAACGCATGGGCATGGGCATCAACACCTACAAGGATCAGAACTGGAGCAAAGACGCTGACTTCCACAACTATGGCGCCTTTGGCGAACTGACCTGGTACGCCGCTGACCGCGACCGCGTGATTGCGGGTGCCCGCATAGACCGTGCCTCAGCCAAGGACTTTCGTGCCCGCATTGGCTCGGGAATGATGAGCAAGCCTAATCCGACGCTGGATAAAACCCGCGCCGATACTCTGCCCAGCGGCTTCGTGCGCTATGAGCACGACCTGGCCGACAGCCCCACCACCGTTTACGCAGGCGTGGGCCACACCCAGCGCTTCCCGGACTATTGGGAGCTGTTTTCACCGACCTCAGGCCCCGCAGGTTCGGTGAACGCGTTTGATGCGATCAAGCCCGAAAAAACCACCCAGCTCGACCTGGGCCTGCAGTACAAGACAGAGAAGGTGGAGGCGTGGGCCTCGGTGTATGCCGGAGAGATTCGCGACTACATCCTGTTTGACTACGCCAAGGGCTCGTCCCAGGCACAGAACATCAACGCGCGGGTGATGGGCGGCGAACTGGGGGCCGCGTACCAACTGACGTCCCACTGGAAAGCCGACGCTACCCTGGCCTATGCCTGGGGTAAAAACACCAGCGATGGCAAGGCATTGCCACAAATGCCGCCGCTCGATACCCGCCTCGGTCTGACCTACAGCGAGGACGACTGGAGTGCCGGTGCCTTGTGGCGTGTGGTCGCGCCCCAGGACCGAATTGATCGCAACGCTGGCAACGTGGTGGGCAAGGACTACGACAAAAGCGCTGGCTTTGGTGTGTTCTCGCTCAACGGTGCCTACCGCCTCAACAAAAACCTCAAGGTCAGCGCCGGGGTCGACAACCTGCTGGATAAAAACTACAGCGAGCACCTGAACATGGCGGGCAACGCGGGCTACGGCTACCCGGCCAGCGACCCGACCCCGATCAACGAACCCGGCCGCACGTTGTGGACCAAGATTGATGTGAGCTTTTGATAGCCCTGTGACCTTCTGACCCCAACCCTCTCCCTCAGGGAGAGGGCTTCAATCACAACACGCGCTAACTTGCGGAGCCGCTCACATGAGCCAACCCACACCGTCTTTCTACAACCTGGCCTGGCGATGGCATTTCTACGCCGGGCTGTTTGTCGCACCCTTCATGATCCTGCTGGCCCTGACCGGGATTATTTACCTGTTCAAGCCACAGCTCGACCCGCTGCTCTACGACCACCTGATCAACGTCAGCCCCGGCCATCACCGCCTCAGCGCCGACCAACAACTGCAACGCGTCCAAACCACCTACCCACAGAGCCACGTCAGCCAGTACCTGCCAGCGCTCAACCCGCAACGCAGCGGCCAGTTCGTTATTCATAACGCTGGCCGCGAGCTCAATGTGTTCATCAACCCCTACAGCGGCGAAATACTGGGCGAGCAAGATGCCAAGCTCAACCTGCAAGCCGTGGCCCGCGCGCTGCATGGCGAGTTGATGATCGGCACCCTCGGCGACCGGCTGGTGGAGCTGGCCGCTGGCTGGGGCGTGGTGCTGGTGATTTCCGGCCTGTATTTATGGTGGCCGCGCGGGCAATCAGCGGCCGGTGTGTTATGGCCTCGCGTGAGCCGGCGCGGACGCGTGCTCTGGCGCGACCTGCACGCGGTGACAGGTTTTTGGGGCGCCGCCTTGCTGCTGTTCATGTTGATCAGCGGCATGACCTGGACCGGTTTTTGGGGCAAGCAATATGCCGACCTGTGGAACCAGTTCCCGGCCGCGATGTGGAACAACGTCCCTCAATCGGACTTGCAAGCGCGCAACCTTAATACCGCCACCCGCCAAACCGTACCGTGGGCCATGGAAAACACGCCCATGCCGCTCTCCGGCGCCCACGCCGAACACAGTGGCCACACTGCTCACGCCAGCGGCCCCGCCGCACCGCGCGTGACCCTGCAACAAGTGGTCGACACCGCGAACAGGCGCAACGTTGAACCCGGTTACAGCATCACCCTGCCGACCACTGCTGAAGGGGTTTTCACCGTCGCCGTCTTTGCCGATGACCCGCGCAACGACGCCACGCTGCATGTCGATCAATACACGGGCGAAGTGCTGGCCGATGTGCGCTGGCAGCATTACAGCAACGTCGCACGCGCCACGGAAATGGGCGTGATGCTGCATGAAGGCAAACTCTTTGGGTCGCTGAATCAAATCGCCATTTTGCTGGTGTGCCTGATGATTCTGCTCAGCTCGATCAGCGGCCTGGTGATCTGGTGGAAGCGCCGTCCACAAGGGCGTTTAGGCGTACCGCCGCTGCGTCATGCACTGCCAACCTGGAAGACCGGGGTGGCGATCATGATGCTCCTTGCCGTGCTCTTCCCGCTGGTGGGCGCCTCATTGCTTGCGGTCTGGGCCGTGGACCGCTTGCTGCTGATTATTCGTTCTAAACAGCAACATGAGCGCTGCTCATAGGCAACGTGAATGCTTCGAGAGATGCCGTCTAGAGACTTGGGGATAATGGCGCCCTGATAAAACGCCCGAAAAAGCCTGTTACTTTATAACGGCTTTATTTAAGCTCCATCACCCGCCGCCAGGAGGCAGCGGGCATACCTCCAGAAAAAAGCGACTGACTGCCCCGATGAATAAGTACCTGCTTTCCAGCCTTTGCCTGTTGGCGATCAACCACGCGCACGCGGATGACACTGCGCCGTCGTTGATGCTACCCGCCGCCACCATTACCGCGCCAGAAGTCGATGACGAACACATTGACCTCAAAACCGCTACAAGCGCCGGTTCGCGCCTGAACCTCAACAGCCTCCAAACCCCCGCCAGCGTTGAAAACCTGACCGGCGAGCAGATTCGCGCACGCGGTGACCGCAGTGTGCAGGACGCCGTGACCCGCACGACCGGCATCAGTTTTACCGGATCGCCCGGCAACGGCGGTTCAGCGTATGCGGCCCGGGGCTTCGTCGGCGAAGGCTCGGTCATGCAGCTTTACGACGGCGTGCGCATGTACAGCGGTGCGGGCACCGTGACGTTCCCGGTGGACGACTGGTCGGTAGAGCGCATCGACGTGCTGCGCGGCCCGGCCTCGGTGTTGTATGGCGAAGGCGCGACGGGCGCCGTGATCAACGTGATCCCGAAAAAGCCCTTCAGCGGCGAAATCGAAAACCATGTGCGCATCGGTTACGGCTCCTACGACACCCGGCAACAGGCGCTGGACAGCGGCGGTTCGCTGACTGACACCCTCAGCTATCGCTTGAACATCAACCACCTCCAGAGCAATGGCTGGATCGACCACGGTGAATCTGAAAAAACCTTCATCAGCGCCGCCCTGCGCTGGCAGGCCACCGATGACCTGGCGTTCACCCTGAGCCACGACTACGGCGATCAGGAGCCGCAAAACGATTTCGGCGTGCCGTTGATCAATGGCCGTTATCACAAGAGCCTGCGCGACAAGAACTACAACGTGCGTGACGCCAAGTTGCACTACAACGACCAGTGGACGCGCCTCAACAGCGAATGGCAGATCAGCGACAACCTGAGCGCCAGCAACGAACTGTATTACCTCAAGGCCCAGCGCCGTTGGCAGAACGCCGAGAACCACGGCTGGGATCAAGACCGTCAAACGTTATTGCGCAGCGGCTACTTCAGCATCAAGCATGATCAGGAACAGATCGGTGACCGTCAGACGTTCACCCTCAACCATGATCTGTTCGGGCTTAAAAGCAAAACCCTGGTGGGCATGGACTACAACCGTATCCATTTCAGCCTGCACAGCAACTCGCCGTACCACGATGTCGATGCAGACGGGCAGCCCGTTGATCTGTACCACCCGGATCGCGGCGAATTCCAAAGCGCGTCGCCCTACCGCGACCAGTTCACCACCACCACGCAACAGGTATCGCTGTTCGCCGAAAACCGCACTGAACTGACAGATCAACTGTCGCTGGTCACCGGTGTGCGCCGCGACATCGTGCACCTGGACCGCGACGACTTTGCCGCAAACGGCGACACCACGCGCAGTGACCGCAGCCTGTCAGCCAACAGCTGGAAAGTCGGCCTGGTGTACGAACTGACCCCCGACATGTCGATCTACGCACAACAAGCCACCAGCGTCGATGGCGTCGGCGGGTTGATCAGCCTGGACGCCGGTCAGCAAAATTTTGATCTGGCCCATGCGCGTCAAACTGAAATCGGCTTCAAGCAGATGTTCTGGAACCAGCGTGGCGAGTGGACCTTGGCGGCGTACCACATCGTCAAAAAGGACTTGCTGACCACCGACCCCAACAACGCGACTCGCACCCTGCAAGTGGGCGAGCAGTCCTCTAATGGCCTGGAAGCCAGCCTTGACCTGCAACTGCCCAACCGTTGGGCACTGCAAGCCAACGCGTCGATCGTGCGCGCCGAGTACGACACCTTCAACGACGACGGCGTGTCGCGCAAAGGCAACCGCCCCACCGACGTGCCGCGCCGTACCGCCAACCTGTGGCTGAGCAACGCCATCACCGACGACGTGCGCGCCGGCGCAGGTGTGCGTTATGTCGATTCGCGCTATGCCGACACCGCCAACAACGTCGAGCTACCGAGCTACACCGTAGTTGACGCCACCGTGAGCTGGAAAGCCTTGCCTAAAACGACTCTGGGCGTGCGATTGAACAATTTGTTCAACCGCCAGTACGCCGTAAGCCAATACAATGGCGGCCAACAATGGATCATGGGCGAGCCGCGCTCGTTCTTTGTGACTGCCGATTACGCCTTTTAAGCACGTCCGTAACACCCCGCAGGCTGCGCACTCTTGATGCTCAAAGAGCAAAAGCTCGCAGCCTGCGCCTGCACTGATCGGCGTTAACTCAACCCCCCGGATTTTTTATGACCCGTCTCACCCTCACTCAACTCGCCTGGTCGCCTTTGGGCCACGGCCATTGCCATCACCAGTTCCACCTGCGTGATGCCAGCCTGCACGTGGCCGCAGGGGAGTTCGTGGGGTTGATCGGGCCTAACGGCAGCGGCAAAACCAGCCTGCTGCGCTGCGCCTATCGCTTCAGCAAGCCTGAATCCGGCAGCGTGCATCTCGAACAGCACAACCTGTGGCAACAGTCGCCCCGCTGGTGCGCACAACGCATCGCCGTGGTGTTGCAAGAATTCCCCGATGCTTTTGGCCTGACCGTCGACGAAGTGGTCGCGATGGGCCGCACCCCGCACAAAGGCTTGTTCGACGGCGACACCGAGGCCGATCGCCAACTGGCGAAAAACGCCCTCGAATCGGTGGGCCTGCACGGCTTTGAAGACCACGCCTTCGCCACCTTGTCCGGCGGTGAAAAACAGCGCGTGATCCTGGCCCGCGCCCTGACCCAGCAACCCGACCTGTTGGTCCTCGACGAGCCAACCAATCACCTCGACCCGCGCTATCAACTGGCGTTGTTGCAACTGGTCCAACGGCTGAACATCGCCACCCTGGCCAGCATCCACGACCTCAACCTGGCCGCCGCCTTTTGCGACCGCCTGTACGTCATCAACCACGGCAACATCATCGCCAGCGGCACGCCCCGCGAAGTACTGACCGTAGAGCTGTTGCGCGAGGTGTTTGGCGTCGACGCGCTGATCGACGATCATCCGCTGTCCGGCTACCCGCGCATCACCTGGATAACCCAACCATGAACCTGATCCGCCTCGCTCTATGCTTAAGCGTGTTGTTCGGTGCCCAACTGGCCCAGGCCGACGCCACCACCTACCCGCTGACGATCAAAAGCTGCAACCGCGACGTGACCTTCAATGCAGCGCCCAAACACGCGGTCAGCCACGACATCAACATGACGCAAATGATGCTCGCCCTGGGCCTCAAACCGCACATGGTCGGCTACAGCGGCATCAGTGGCTGGAAGGCCGTAACGCCGCAGATGAACGTGATCCTCGACGGGCTGCCGGAGCTGGCAAGCAAGTACCCGTCAGTCGAGACCCTGCTCAACGCCAACGTCGATTTCTTCTTCGCCGGTTGGGACTACGGCATGCGCGTGGGCGGCGATCTCACCCCGCAAACCCTGACCCCGCTGGGCATCAACGTGTACGAGCTGACCGAGTCGTGTGCGTTTGTGATGAAACGTCCACCGGCGAGCATGGAGGACACCTATAACGACCTGCGCAACCTCGGCAAAATCTTCGATGTACAAGACCGCGCCAACGCCCTGATCGCACGCATGCAGCAGACAATCGCCGAGGTGCAAAAGACCCTGCCTGCTACAAAGCCGCGTGTGTTTTTGTATGACAGTGGCGAAGACCGCGCCATGACCTCGGGCAAACTGGGCATCCCCCATGCCTTGATCGAAGCCGCAGGCGGCAACGACATCCTGAGCGATATTGACGCCAGTTGGACCCGCATCAACTGGGAGACCGTGGTCGAGCGCAATCCCGAGGTGATCGTGATCGTCGATTACAGCGAAGTCAGCGCCGAGCAAAAACAGCACTTCCTCCAGACCAACCCCGCACTGCAATCGGTCGATGCCGTTCGCAACCAACGCTTCATCGTCATCCCTTACGTGCAAGCCACGCCGGGCATCGACAATGTGCTGGCCATCGAAACGCTCGCCAAAGGCTTTCATCCCCAATGATGTCTCACCGCTACACGTTGCTACTGGTGAGCCTTGGCGCACTGCTGCTGGTGTCATGCGTGGTGTCGTTGGGCTTTGGCCCGGCGCGGGTGCCCGTGGACGTGGTCTGGCACATCGTGCTGCACAAGCTGTTGGGCATCGGTGACGTGAGCTGGAGCGCGGGGCAGGAACATATCGTGTGGCTGATCCGCGTGCCGCGCATGCTGCTCGGTGCCTTGGTCGGCGCCGGGCTGGCGTTGATCGGTGCCGTGCTGCAAGCCGTGACGCGTAACCCGCTGGCCGATCCACACCTGCTGGGCGCGACCAGTGGCGCCACGTTGGGTGCGGTGATTGTGGTGCTGCACGTGGGCGAAATCGTCGGCCTGCTGACCTTACCCATCGCCGCCTTTATCGGCGCACTGTTGAGCATGCTGCTGGTGCTGGCCATCGCCAGCCGTCACGGCCGATTAGACAGCGACCGCCTGTTGTTATGCGGGGTTGCTGTGTCGTTTGTGATGATGGCCGTGGCCAACACCTTGTTGTTTTTAGGCGACCATCGCGCCAGCTCCGCCGTGTTGTTCTGGATGCTCGGCGGCCTGGGGTTGGCGCGCTGGGAGCTGCTGGCCATCCCCAGCGCCAGCGTGCTGCTGGGGCTGGTTTTACTGCTGGGCATGGCCCGCCCGCTCAACGCGCTGATGGCGGGCGAACAAACTGCCGTCACTTTGGGCCTGAATGCGCGCAATGTGCGGCTCAAGGTGTTTTTGATCGCCTCGTTGATGACCGGTGTACTGGTGGCCATCAGCGGTTCAATCGGTTTTGTCGGGCTGATGATCCCGCACATTGCCCGCCGTTTGGTGGGCGCCGAGCACCGGCGGTTATTGCCTGTTTCAGCGTTGCTGGGCAGCGTGTTTCTGGTGTGGGTCGATGTAGCCGCACGCACCCTGATCGCCCCCGAAGACTTGCCCATCGGCGTGGCCACGGCGGCGATTGGTGGGCTGTTTTTTATTGGGTTGATGCGCAAGCGTTAAACCTCGCGGCGCTTGCATTTGGCACGCTGCCCGAGGCGTCTCAAAGCTCGTCTTTACCGTGAGCGGGCGAGCGCACCCACGGTAACTCAGGCTTGACCATGACCGGCGCCGTGGCGAGCCCCTCAGCAGTCACCCATGCGGCACGTGCCCAGTGCGCACCGGGGCTGACGACCACCAGCTCGCCCGCCTTGAGCAGCTTGGCGATGTATGCACTTTTCGTCTCGATGCCTTTATCAACCCAGTCCTGATCCAGGTACTGGTTTTCCCAATAGTCATAGCCCACGACCGACTGGCACAAATCGTTTTCGGCCTGACCGGGACGACGTGCATATTTCAGTAGTGCGCCGTCATTGCCTGACAAAAAAACGATGTTTACGGCAAATCCCAGCCGCGCCAGGTTCTTGGCCACATAACAAATGTCCATCGGCCAGAACATATGATCGACCCAGTTGCGTTGCTGGGGCCTGGCAATACTCGGTTTGATCGGAGGGTGCGCATTGTGCACCGCGATCGGCCCATACCCGGTCGGCAAGCGAGGTAATGGCCGTGAAGTGCCCGAAGAGCGCTCAAACAAAGCATTTAAAAAAATGCGGTCCTGAGCGTTCGCGGGTACGCCATTGATTTGAGGTTCAACGGGCAGATAAAGAGTGTCTGCCGATGAGTAAAGCACCGCGCCGACTATTGTTTGGGCGTGCGGCAAGACCATTTTCCGGTGGCTGTAGAGTGCCGCGTCGTCGACATGACTAAACATCGGCCCAAGCGCCGGCACATTGGGCGCGGGTTCTTGACCGACCGGCGCAACCCTGGCGTAGGGCTGCCATGTACTCGTCACACGGCCTGGCGCGGCCCACACGTTGCTGGTTAACAGGACGTCCATGTGCCCTGCGGCCGCTATTTTGCGCACGTAATCAGAGGATCGAAGTGTGTGGTTGTTCAACAACACCTGCAGGGGTGTGTGCGGCCCGAATGCGCTGTCCAGTACCCACAAGGTGTTGAGGTTTGTGGTGCGGTAGCTCAGCAAAGCCTCGTTGCGGGTAGAGATAAACATCTGAGGATAATCACTGCGCCAAGGAGAGTGGTCACGGGCCATGCTCGACAGCACCGCCAGGTCTACCAGATCCGAAGGGTCAATGAAGTCGGCAAAGACGTCGTCTGTGGCCAGGTTCACAGGGGTTTTTGGCGTGGCTATATAGACCGCGTTAAGGCTGAATCCGGCCGGAAAGCTATAGTCTGTCGAGCCAAAAGGGCGAGGGAATATCTGCCCCAGCAGGGCACTGCGCGCGGACAGTGGTTCTGTAACGAGATACTGCTCACCGGTCGCACGCTTAAGGATGACCCCGAACTGAGTCGTGACACGTGCGCCCATTCGTGCATGAACGTAGCGCATGGCATCTTCAGCCTGCGAAAAAAGTGGGCCGTAAGCCGGTTGCAGATTGAGCCGACTCATCTCAACGGGTGGCTGAACGGGCTTCCAGGCAGGCGTCACCGGGCCACGAGCGCCCCATAACGGGCTGCTCACCACGACACTCAACCCCCCTGCACGCGCGACCTGCGCCACGTATTGACTGGGGGCCAGTGTGTTGGCGCGCAGTTTGTTCTGCGTCTGATTGTTGCGCGCCTGCTCGGGATGCGCCTCGGGCGGTGAAACCCGGGCCAGTAATTTTTTCTCAAGATCAGAGCCACTCGGGGCGTATTTGAGCAGTGCACCGTCTTGTGCTGAAAAATAACGCACCCGCCCGCGACGATCGAGTAGGGCCGCACGCACTTCATGAGGGGCGAACATGTTGCGACATACACGCTCTTCATTGGCAGGGCGCCAGAGTTGCAGGGGGCGAACACGGCGCGTGTGATAAGTGGCGAAGATCACACAGCCAAAAGGGATATAGGCTGCCATCTCGGGAGGGAAAACCGTTTGTTCGTCAAACGTTTCAGTGCTCAAAGCCAACGGTTCTGTCACGACAAAAAGATTGTCCTGACGCTTGAGAATCAGCCCCCCGTACGTGAAGTCCACCCGACGTGCAATCAACTCGTGGGCGTATCGCGCGGCATCGTCCATATCAACGAAAACCGGGCTGAGCGTGCGCCGCATAAAACCTTCAAACGGCAGCCATGCGTCCCAGACTCGCCCCTCCCTGCCCCACACATCACTGCGGCGTACCACCTCCAACTGACCTGCATAGGCCAACGCACGTACCAGCGCGACGAACTGTACGGCGCCTGACATCACATCGTGCACTATCGCCATACCGTCGCCCTTATCTTGCGGCAACTTTGCAAACTGCATTTTCTCAACCGGAGAAGACCTGGAGATGTACTTCAACAAGGCCCCGTCACGGGTCGCAATATAAAGAGGCAACGCATGAACCTGATCAGGAGGGCCGAGCGCTTGTGCCACTGAGAGGGCTTTCTCCAGTGCTTCAGGGTGCAAGAAGTTTTTAAACAACGACACCTGATCGGGCGGTAAAAGGGCCGGATCGCGGTATTCAGAATCACAGCCGTACAGCGCAACAATCGTAAAATTCGCAGGCAATTGTGGGCGCCGCTCACTGTCATGGGTAAACGCCCGCACCAGCGCAAAGTCCAGCGCTTCAGTCACTGGTTGCGAAACCACAAACTCATTACTCGTGCTGTTTTTGAGGATAAAACAGTAATGCTGACTCGACGTTTGTGCAGTCAGTGATTGCCCATACTCAAGGGCCAATTGCTCACTGGCCAGCACCGGGCCGAACGCTGGCCGTTGAATAATCACATCGTCCGTATCGAGAGCGCGCAGGGGCAAAGAAAAGAACCCCGGCGATAGCCTGCCCGTTTGCCCGCTCCACACTTCATTGGACTCAATGACGTCAACCTGCAACGTGTCAGCCACTTGCTTGAAGTAGCCCTGCAATCCGTTCATCCGTTCGCCTCCTTCCTCGACCAGCGACAGAAAAGCGAAGAGTTCTTGGGCGTCTTCTGTGGGCCGCGCTTGAACTTTGAGCAACGAGCCATTGAAACCGGACAAGTAATGCACATCAGCAAAGCGGGCCACACCCAACAGGCTGTATATATCGCCGGGTAAAAAAAAGTTGGCCAGCGTGATGACGTCCGCCCTGGACACTCCGGCTGGCGCGGTTTCACCCCCGCCAAGTTGATGCGCCCTGGAGTAATAAAAGCCGTAACACGTAAAGCCGTGAGGGTGTTTGAGCTGACCTTTTTCATCGACTGCAATAAATTGCGTCGGGCTAAAGCGCTCACCCGTTACCTTCACCGGGCGCGATGCCAGGTAGCGGCCTTGGGCATTTTTTAAAATCACCCCGGCGTACTGCTCCGCACGCTTATCACCTATCAATTGATGGGCAAATCGTGCGGCATCATCGGGGTTTAAAAAGGGTGGGCTCAAGGAGGGCAAACGGCCCGGTGTATTGCTGGGGAACAGCACCTGTGGAATGTCATAAACAGGTTCCATAGTTTTAAATTCCTGTATTGAGTCGTGATCGGCAGGTGCGCGATCCCACTCATACTTCGCCTTGCAGGTGTTGCGCAGGTGGTAGTTAGTTACCGGCCCTTGACCCGCAAGCACCAAGGCAGCGCACGCCAGCGCACCGCCCCTGCCATCAAGCGCCAAACGGGTGCACCGATGCGCCCCCTCTTTGCGCAAGGCCCCGGTCTTGAGCGCTGTTTGAATCCCGGCACAGCCTTTGCAAAAGCCTGCTCATTGTCCGAATCCATCCCTGATGAACATCGAGTTCCTGGAGATCGCACCATGAAGCGTCGCAGCCTGATCAAAGCGTTCACCTTGTCGGCCTCCATTGCCGCCATGGGCCTGACCTGGACGGTGCACGCCGCCGAGACCATCAAGGTGGGCATTCTGCATTCGTTGTCCGGGACCATGGCGATCTCTGAAACATCACTCAAAGACATGGCCCTGATGACCATCGACGAGATCAACGCCAAAGGCGGGGTCAACGGCAAAATGCTCGAAGCGGTGGTGGTCGACCCGGCGTCCAACTGGCCGCTGTTCGCGGAAAAAGGCCGCCAGTTGCTGACGCAGGACAAAGTCGCCGTGGTGTTCGGCTGCTGGACCTCGGTGTCACGCAAGTCCGTGTTGCCGGTGTTTGAAGAACTCAATGGCTTACTGTTCTACCCGGTGCAATACGAGGGCGAAGAAATGTCGCCCAACGTGTTCTACACCGGAGCTGCGCCCAACCAGCAAGCGATTCCGGCGGTTGAGTACCTGATGAGCGAAGACGGCGGCAGTGCCAAGCGCTTTGTGCTGCTGGGCACCGACTACGTATACCCGCGTACCACCAACAAAATCCTGCGCGCTTTCCTGCATAGCAAAGGCGTGGCCGACAAGGACATTGAAGAGGTCTATACCCCGTTCGGGCACAGCGATTACCAGACCATCGTGTCCAATATCAAAAAATTCTCGGCGGGCGGTAAAACAGCGGTGATCTCCACCGTCAATGGCGACTCCAACGTGCCGTTCTATAAAGAGCTGGCCAACCAGGGCATCAAGGCCACCGACGTGCCGGTGATTGCGTTCTCGGTGGGCGAAGAAGAACTGCGCGGCATCGACACCAAACCGTTGGTGGGCAACCTGGCCGCGTGGAACTACTTCGAGTCGGTTGAGAACCCGGTCAATCAGAAGTTCGTCGCTGACTGGAAAGCCTATGCCAAGGCCAAAAACCTGCCGGGCGCCGACAAGGCCGTGACCAACGACCCGATGGAAGCCACCTACGTGGGCATTCATATGTGGGCGCAGGCGGCTGAGAAAGCCAAGTCCACCGATGTGGATAAAGTGCGCGAAGCCCTGGCCGGCCAGACCTTCGCGGCACCCTCGGGTTACACCCTGACCATGGACAAGACCAACCATCACCTGCACAAGCCGGTAATGATTGGTGAGATCCAGCCAGACGGTCAGTTCAGTGTGGTGTGGCAAACCGAAGGCCCGATCCGCGCGCAGCCGTGGAGCCCCTACATTACGGGCAACGACAAAAAACCGGATTACGCGGTGAAGAGCAACTAGTCACTTAAAAGCCCCTCTCCACCCTCTGCCGGAGGGCGAGGGGCTGATGTGTGGCGTTTAGTCCCCTCTCCCTCTGGGAAAGGGCCAGGGTGAGGGTCAGCGCCCTGAAGCTCGACCACCTGCAAACAGGGACACTCGCTATGCCCACTGCCCTTTATCGTTTGATCCTCGCGTTGCTGCTGTGGCTGCCCCTGGCCGCCCACGCCGATGACGCCAGCGACTTTGCCGCGGCCAACCTGCCACAGCAGGTCAAGCTGCTGGAAAGCTGGGCCGCCCAGCCAGACCCGGCTCGCACCGAATTGATCATGGCCCTGCTACACGGCCAGATCACGGTCGACGGCCAACCCAAAACCGTGCGTCTGAACAACCGCCTGCGCGGTTTGATCGACACCGCACTGGCCAGCCATCAACTGCTCTCGGCCGACCCCACGCTGCGCCTGAGCGCTGCGCAACAATTGCAAAAGACTGCCCAGCCTGCGCAGTTGGTGCTGCTCAACCGTCGCCTCACCCTCGAAGCGGACGACAAGGTGTACGCAGCCCTGAACCTGGCGCTGGCCAATTTGCAGTTGGTCGATGCCGACCCGACGGTGCGTTTGGCCGCCGTGCGCCTGCTCGGCGAAACCGGCGAGCCATTGGCCCGCACCCGCCTTGAAACCCTGTTGCAGCCCGAGGTCGAGACCGATGCCCGCGTGCGCACCGCCGCCGAGACCAGCCTGGCGCAAGTCAAACGTAAGCTGTTGATCGGCGACCTGCTGGGTCAAGCATTCAGCGGCCTGTCACTCGGCTCGATTCTGCTGCTCGCGGCCCTCGGGCTGGCCATCACCTTCGGCCTGCTGGGGGTGATCAACATGGCCCACGGCGAAATGCTGATGCTCGGTGCCTACTCCACGTATTGCGTGCAGTTGCTGTTCCAGCGCTTCGCCCCCGGCGCCATCGAGTTTTATCCGTTGCTGGCCCTGCCGGTGGCGTTCTTCGTCACGGCGGGCGTGGGCATGGTGCTGGAGCGCACAATCATCCGTCACCTCTACGGCCGCCCGCTGGAAACCTTGCTCGCCACGTGGGGCATCAGCCTGATCCTGATCCAGTTGGTGCGTGTGCTGTTTGGCGCGCAGAACGTTGAAGTGGCCAACCCGGCGTGGCTCTCGGGCGGCATTCAAGTGCTGCCCAACCTGGTACTGCCCTACAACCGTCTGGTGATCATCGCGTTCGCGCTGGCCGTGGTGTTTCTGACGTGGTTGTTGTTGAACAAAACCCGCTTGGGTCTCAACGTTCGCGCCGTCACTCAAAACCGCAACATGGCTGCCTGCTGCGGCGTGCCCACCGGGCGCGTTGACATGCTCGCGTTCGGTCTGGGTTCGGGGATCGCCGGGCTGGGCGGCGTGGCCTTGAGCCAGGTCGGCAACGTCGGCCCCGACCTCGGCCAGGGCTACATCATCGACTCGTTTCTGGTGGTGGTGCTGGGCGGCGTCGGCCAACTCGCAGGCACGGTGTACGCCGCATTGGGGCTGGGTATCGCCAACAAAATCCTCGAACCGCAGATCGGTGCCGTGCTCGGCAAAATCCTTATCCTGGGGCTGATCATTCTGTTCATTCAGAAACGCCCGCAAGGTCTCTTCGCGCTTAAAGGACGGGTGATCGACTGATGAATCAGCCACTGATGCTCACCGCAACCCAAAAAGCAGGCCCGGCCCTGACTGCACTGATTGGCGGACTCGTGCTGCTGGTGCTGCTGGCCTTGCCCTTGCTCTCATTGCTGCCCGCCGACAGCCCGTTTCAAGTCTCGGCATACACCTTGACCCTGGTCGGCAAAATCCTCTGCTATGCCATCGTTGCGTTGGCGCTCGACCTGGTGTGGGGCTACGCCGGGCTGTTGTCGCTGGGCCACGGTTTGTTCTTCGCCCTGGGCGGCTACGCGATGGGCATGTACTTGATGCGTCAGGCGTCGGGTGATGAATTGCCCGCGTTTATGACCTTTTTGTCGTGGACTGAATTGCCGTGGTACTGGGTCGGCACCGAGCATTTTTGGTGGGCCATGTGCCTGGTGGTACTGGCGCCCGGTTTGCTGGCGCTGGTGTTTGGGTTTTTCGCCTTTCGCTCACGGATCAAGGGCGTGTATTTCTCGATCATGACCCAAGCCCTGACCTTCGCCGGGATGCTGCTGTTTTTCCGCAACGAGACCGGCTTTGGTGGCAACAACGGTTTCACTAACTTTCGCAGCATTCTGGGCTTTGGCATCACCGAACCCGGCACTCGCGCCGCGCTGTTTTTCGCCACGGTGCTGTTGTTGGCGGGTAGCCTGTTTGTGGGCTGGCGCCTGGCGCGCAGCAAGTTTGGTCGGGTGCTCACCGCGGTGCGCGATGCTGAAAACCGCCTGATGTTTTGCGGCTACGACCCGCGCGGTTTCAAGCTGTTTGTGTGGGTGTTGAGCGCCGTGCTGTGCGGTTTGGCCGGAGCCTTGTATGTGCCGCAAGTGGGCATTATCAACCCCGGCGAAATGTCCCCCACCAATTCCATCGAAGCGGCGGTATGGGTCGCACTGGGCGGGCGCGGTACGCTGATCGGCCCGTTGCTGGGCGCAGGCGTGGTCAACGGCATGAAGAGCTGGTTCACCGTAGCCTTCCCTGAATACTGGCTGTTCTTTCTGGGCGCACTGTTTATCGTCGTGACCCTGTACCTGCCCAAAGGCATCATCGGCTTGCTGAAAAAGAGGGGCGAATAATGCGCATCACGCCAACGGCAGCATTTATGCTCGAACCCGCATTTGACCCCAACAAAGACGCCGGCAGCAGCCGCGACGCCATCGGCCTCGGCCAAGCGGCAGGCCGAGGGTTGAATACGCGCCACGGCACGATCCTGACCCTGGAAGGCATCAGCGTCAGCTTTGAGGGGTTCAAGGCGCTCAATAACCTCAATCTGTACATCGGCGTCGGCGAACTGCGCTGCATCATCGGGCCCAATGGTGCGGGCAAGACCACGATGATGGATGTCATCACCGGCAAGACGCGCCCCACCGAAGGCCAGGCCTGGTTCGGCGAAACCCTGGATTTACGGCACATGAGCGAAGTGCAGATCGCCCAGTCGGGCATCGGTCGCAAATTTCAGAAACCCACCGTGTTTGAAGCCCTGAGCGTGTTTGAAAACCTTGAGCTGGCGCAAAAAACCGACAAGTCGGTATGGGCCAGCCTGCGCGCCACCCTCACGGGCGAACAAGCCGACCGCATCGGTGAGGTGCTCAACACCATTCGCCTGACGAGTGCGGCGCATCGTCCGGCAGGGTTGCTGTCTCACGGGCAAAAGCAGTTTTTGGAAATTGGCATGTTGCTGGTGCAAGACCCGCAGCTGTTGCTGCTGGACGAACCGGTGGCGGGCATGACTGACGCTGAAACCGAGTTCACCGCCGAGCTGTTCAAAAGTCTGGCGGGCAAGCACTCGCTGATGGTGGTGGAGCACGACATGGGGTTTGTCGGTTCGATTGCCGATCACGTCACCGTCCTGCATCAGGGCAGCGTGCTGGCCGAAGGGTCGCTGGCGCAGGTGCAAGCGGATGAACGGGTGATCGAGGTGTATCTGGGACGTTGAACAACGGGTCGGCGTCGTTTATCAGGAATCCAAACATGCTTAAAGTCCAAAAGCTGCATCAGTTCTACGGCGGCAGCCACATCCTGCGCGGCGTGTCGTTTGAGGTAAACGTCGGCGAAGTCACTTGCCTGCTGGGCCGCAACGGCGTGGGCAAAACGACGTTGCTCAAGTGCTTGATGGGCTTATTGCCGATCAAAGAAGGGGGCGTGAGTTGGGAAGGTCATGCCATCTCCACCCTCAAACCCCACCAGCGGGTGCACGCAGGCATTGCGTACGTGCCACAGGGCCGGGAGATTTTCGGCCGCCTCAGCGTGGAAGAAAATCTGCTGATGGGCCTGTCGCGCTTCCCCGGCAGCGAGGCCAAAGAAGTGCCCGCGTTCATCTACGAGCTATTCCCGGTGCTGCTGCAAATGAAGCATCGGCGCGGCGGCGATCTGTCGGGCGGGCAACAGCAACAACTGGCCATCGGTCGCGCGCTGGCCAGTCGCCCGCGCCTGCTGATCCTCGACGAACCCACCGAAGGCATCCAGCCCTCGGTGATCAAGGAAATCGGCGCCGTGATCAAAATGCTCGCGGCACGCGGGGACATGGCCATATTGCTGGTAGAGCAGTTCTACGACTTTGCCGAGGAACTCGCGGATCAGTACCTGGTGATGTCACGGGGTGAAATCATTGCGCAAGGTCGCGGTGAAAATATGCAAACAGAAGGTGTGCGCGGGCTCGTGACGATTTAATCTGTAACTCTTTGTTACCAGAATGGCCTCTTATGAATTTACCTGCCAATACCGCCTTGTTCACCCCTAGCTGGCAGGCCGAGCTGGAGCTGGGTTATGGGCGTTTTGGCGACAGTACGCGCCCGACCCTGCGCCGTCATCTCGGGCCTTTGCGCGTACAAAAGCACCTGTACGCCGAAGGCCCCCAAGTGTGCCAGCACATCATCGTGCACCCCCCCGGCGGGATTGCCGGCGGCGATCAACTCGACATTCGCGCCAGCGTCGGGCCCGATGCCTGGGCCCAACTCACCAGCCCCGGCGCCGCCAAGTGGTACCGCGCCGCAGGCCCGGCGTATCAAAGCGTTGAGCTTAAGGTGGCCGCAGGCGCGACGCTGGAGTGGCTGCCGCAAGAAACCATCGTATTTAGCGCAGCGCAGGCCGAGCTCACTACGCGCATCGCGCTTGAGGGGGATGCCCGTTTGTTTTATTGGGACATGGTGGCGTTGGGACGACTGGCCAGTGGTGAGCGTTTCGAGCACGGGTCTTTTCAATCGCAACTGGATATTCGCCGCGACGGCCAGTTGCTCTGGCATGAGCGCCAGCGCATTGTGGGCGGCGACGGATTGCTGGCCTCGCCCATTGGGCTGGATGGCCACCCGGTGTTTGCAACGTTGCTGGTGACGGGAGAAATCAGTGCTGAGCTGCTGCAAACCTGCCGCAGCCTGGCCAACCCGGTGCGGGGTGATCTGACGCAATTACCGGGTTTACTGGTGGCCAGGTGCCTGGCGGGGGAAGCGTTGCAGGCCCGGGGCTGGCTGATTGATTTATGGCGACTGCTGCGCCCGGCATTGTTGGGGCGCGAGGCGTTGGCGCCGAGAATCTGGAGCACCTGAAGAGCCCCTCGCCCCAACCCTTTGAGCTGAACGCAGGTGAGCACACACGTCACGCGACACACAAAATAGCCCTCTCTTGCTCCGGGAGAGGGTCAGGGCAAAAGGCCCGATTACTTTTTAACTGCCGAACACGGACCCCTCATGGACCTGACTCCACGCGAAAAAGACAAAATGCTGATCTTCACCGCTGGCCTGCTGGCGGAGCGCCGATTGGCGCGCGGGGTGAAACTCAATTACCCGGAAACCATTGCCTATATCTCAGCCGCCCTGCTCGAAGGCGCCCGCGATGGCAACACCGTGGCCCACCTGATGCATTACGGCACCACCTTGCTCACGCGCGAGCAGGTCATGGAGGGCATCCCGGAAATGATCCCCGACATTCAGGTCGAAGCCACCTTCCCGGACGGCACCAAGCTGGTCACGGTCCACCAACCCATCGCCTGAGGCGCAGCCATGGCTTACGTTATTCGTGATGCAGTCCCGGCCGACCTGCCGGCGATTCTCGATATTTACAACGATGCAGTGCTCAATACCCTCGCCATCTGGAACGAGAACACCGTCGACTTGAGCAACCGCCAGCAATGGTTCGACGCTCGCCAAACCCAGGCTTACCCCATTCTGGTGATCGTGGATCACGCCAACGTGCCATTGGGCTATGCCTCATTTGGTGACTGGCGCCCCTTTGAGGGCTTTCGTCATACCGTCGAGCATTCGGTGTACGTGCACCCCGATCAGCGCGGCAAACGCCTTGGCCCGCAGTTGCTGGCAGCGCTGATTGAACGCGCCAAAGCGTGTGACAAACACGTCATGGTCGCCGCGATTGAAAGTGCCAATGCCGCCTCGATCCATGTGCATAAGCAACTCGGGTTCGTCACCAGCGGGCGCATGCCGCAAGTGGGCATCAAGTTCGGGCGCTGGCTGGACCTGACCTTCATGCAATTGATGCTCAACCCCGGCGCCCTGGCGCCACAGGAGCGCGACCAATGAGCGCTGAACAGGTGCTGCGCGTCACGCCGCAAACGTTCGCTCGCTACCGTGAAGGCTTGATTGCGCTGCTGGTGGACGCCGTTCATCACGGCGCGTCCGTCGGGTTTATGGCCAACCTGGACCCGGCCCAGGCCAGCCAGTATTTCAACGAGGTGCATACCCAACTGGAGCAAGGCAGTGTGCTGCTGTGGGTGTTGGTCGAAGACCAGCGCGTGCTCGCCAGCGTGCAATTGGCCTTATGCCAGAAAGCCAACGGCCTCAACCGGGCCGAAGTGCAAAAGCTGCTGGTGCTCAACGAAGCGCGGCGCCGGGGCTTGGGCCAAGTGCTGATCCACGCGTTGGAACAAGGCGCACGCCAGCAACACCGTGGCCTGTTGCACCTGGACACCGAAGCTGGCTCGCCCGCCGAAAACTTCTACAGCGCGCTGGGGTATACCCGCGTCGGTGAACTGCCCAACTATTGCCGCAGCCCCGACGGTCACTACAGCCCCACCGCCATCTACTTTAAAACCTTGAGTGAACCGCAATGATTCCAGGCGAATACCGCATCGAGTCCGGCGATATCGAGCTGAATGTGGGCAGGCGTACCCACACACTGAGTGTGTCCAACCGCGGTGACCGACCGATTCAGGTCGGTTCGCACTATCACTTTTTCGAAACCAACGATGCGCTGATGTTTGATCGCGGTGACAGCCGTGGCATGCGCCTCAATATCCCGGCTGGCACCGCCGTACGCTTCGAGCCGGGGCAAACTCGTGAAGTGGAACTGGTCGAACTGGCAGGTTTGCGCCGCGTGTTCGGCTTTGCCGGGCGAGTCATGGGCGATCTGGATTGACATAAGCCACACAAATGCCGCCTTTGCGGTTGCTTCGCGACCGGGCGCAGTCTTCAGCAACTGCTACAGGTCACTATTAGGAACGACACACCATGAAAATTTCCCGTCAGGCCTACGCCGATATGTTCGGCCCCACCGTTGGCGACAAAGTTCGCCTGGCCGATACCGAGCTGTGGATCGAGGTCGAGCAGGACTTCACCACTTACGGCGAAGAAGTGAAGTTTGGCGGCGGCAAAGTGATTCGTGACGGCATGGGCCAAAGCCAGTTGCTCGCGGCCGAGGTGGTCGACACTTTGATCACCAACGCGCTGATCGTCGACCACTGGGGCATTGTCAAAGCCGACGTGGGCCTGAAAAACGGGCGCATTCACGCCATCGGCAAAGCCGGCAACCCGGATATCCAGCCCAACGTCAGCATCGCCATCGGCGCCAGCACGGAAGTGATTGCGGGCGAAGGCATGATCCTCACCGCCGGTGGTATCGACACCCATATTCACTTCATCTGCCCGCAACAGATCGACGAAGCACTCAACAGTGGCGTCACCACCATGATCGGCGGCGGCACCGGCCCGGCGACCGGCAGCAACGCCACCACCTGCACCTCTGGCCCGTGGCACATGGCGCGCATGCTGCAAGCGGCAGACGCATTCCCGATGAACATGGGCTTCACCGGCAAGGGTAATGCCAGCCTGCCACAACCCTTGATCGAGCAAGTCGAAGCGGGCGCCATCGGCCTTAAATTGCACGAAGACTGGGGCACCACACCGGCCTCCATCGACAACTGCCTGACGGTGGCCGACCGGTACGACGTGCAAGTGGCGATTCACAGCGACACGCTGAACGAGTCGGGGTTTGTCGAAACCACCCTCGCCGCCTTCAAGGGCCGCACCATTCACACCTATCACACCGAAGGCGCGGGCGGCGGGCATGCGCCTGACATCATCAAAGCCTGCGGCCTGACCAACGTACTGCCCAGCTCGACCAACCCGACCCGCCCGTTTACGCGCAACACCATCGACGAACACCTGGACATGCTGATGGTGTGTCACCACCTGGACCCCAGCATCGCCGAAGACGTGGCCTTCGCTGAAAGCCGCATCCGCCGTGAAACCATCGCCGCCGAAGACATCCTGCACGACCTTGGCGCGTTTTCGATGATCAGCTCCGACAGCCAGGCCATGGGCCGTGTGGGCGAGGTCATTACCCGCACCTGGCAGACCGCCGACAAAATGAAGAAACAACGTGGCCCGCTACCGGAAGACGGCGTGGGCAACGACAACTTTCGGGCCAAACGCTACATCGCCAAATACACCATCAACCCGGCCATCACCCACGGCATCAGCCACGAAGTCGGCTCAATCGAGGTGGGTAAATGGGCCGATCTGGTGCTGTGGCGCCCGGCGTTTTTCGGGGTTAAACCGACGTTGATTCTCAAAGGTGGCGCCATCGCATCGAGCCTGATGGGCGACGCCAACGGCTCCATCCCGACCCCGCAGCCGGTTCACTACCGGCCAATGTTCGCCAGCTACGGCGGTTCTCGGCATGCCACCAGCCTGACCTTCATCAGCCAGGCGGCCGCTGAGGCCGGAGTGCCCGAAACCTTGGGCCTGAAGAAGCAAATCGGCGTGGTCAAAGGCTGCCGTGATGTGCAAAAAACCGACCTGATTCATAACGGCTATTTGCCCAACATTGAAGTCGACCCGCAAACCTATCAGGTCAAGGCGGACGGTGTATTGCTGTGGTGTGAACCGGCAGACGTGCTGCCAATGGCCCAGCGCTACTTTCTGTTTTGAGGCCAGGCGCAGGTCAGGTTGCGATCTGACCTGCGGTTCACTGGCTCAGATCAAGAGTCACCCCGGCCAGTGATGGGTTCGTCCTCATCCGGCGTCGACACTTCACGTCCCATCGCTTCATCCGTCAGTGCCTCCATCAATCTGCGCCGCTCAACCCCAAAGGCGAGGACTTGCGCATCGTAGACGTCATCGGGCATGACATACCCCTCAGGGACAGAGCCGGGCAACATGCCCAGGGTGCGAGCCTTTTGCACAATGGTTTCGCGCAGTGCGGCCTTCTGTTCAGCCGACAGGTCGGTACCCGAAACCCACGCTTGCTGCGCGACCTGCAAGTCGGTCAAGGCATCGACTTTGAGCGCCAATGCGTCAAATCTGGAGCGATAGGCACCCTCAATAAAGTTGATCCACATCGGCTGCTCCAGCAATTGATTACGCAAGCCCTCTCCTTGCTCCAGCGCCCTCACCCAATCATGTGCGCTGTCCGTCATGGCCTCGGTCACGTCCTCCTCCGGGAACATCAGTTCAGGTGACTGCCACGGCAACCCCAGCCGGTCCGCCAACAGCGTGGTGTAGGTCAGGTACACCTCCACTTCATCAATATCGCGCATCGCGACACCCTGTTCATCGTAGTGAAGGATACGGTCCCCCAACGCGTTGTATTGCGGATGGCGGCGCCCTTGTGCCTCCAGCTCAGTCACGCGTGCACGGGCAACACGCCCTAGTTGATCCAGACGGCACTTGCCTCTGGCCAGGTCTAACACTTCAAGCCTGACCAGCCATTCCATGGGTGCCTTGTAGGCTTCATGCAATAACACCTCGACACCCAGCGCATTGAACAACTGAGCCCCTGCATCCACGCAGGTAAAAGGCGCCTTGGCCATCAAAAACAGTTTGTCGCGCAGTTCATCGCTTTCATCCATCGCCTCCAGCATGCGCCAGATTTTGGTGCTCATGTCCGCCTGGAACGCAGGCGTGCGATAGCGCATGTTGCTTGCTTGATCACTGAGGATTTCGAAGAACGGCTCCGCGTTACCGGCATATTCGATACGGTTCCACAACGCCTGTTTAGGCGCCACGTCATCGACCGACAAGACGCTGATCCAGTGATGGCTGGCCAACTCCTCGCGCGGGGGGCGCGCACGCTGGGAAGAGATGCCCACCGATTCGCTGTACAGGTTGTATCTGGCCAACACCTCTTGCGTTAAAGCGTGACGTGTCACGACCGTGCGGGCCAGGGTGCCCGCCATGCTGGAGCCTGGCTCAACGTGGGGGATGTGCGCCAGGGGATTGTTTTCGAGATAAAGCCTGAACGTGCGAGGTCGCGGATGCGCCAGCAACCCGGTTGGCCAGCGATCAAGACCGCAACCGTTGAGGGAGACGCCGACCAAATCCGGCATGCGGCTGATGTCCAGCGACACACCGATGGGGCTTGCATCCAGAGACAAGGCCCGCATTTGGGTCATTCGGCCGATCTGTTGAACATCGCCGGGCGTGAGGACAATTTTATTGGACGCCAAATCCAGCTGTTCAAGCTGGCGCATTTGCGCAAGGGAGGGGGGTAAGCGGGTCAGTTGGTTGCTGTCCAGGTCAAGCGCACGCAATTGAGTGAACTGAGACACAAACCCGTCAATGGCATCGCTCGCGCCAATGCCTGACAAGGACAACTTGCTGACATGGGTAAAATCGGCCGTTAACGGCGGTAGGGTTTCCAGTACTGCGCCTAATGCATCGACATCGAGGATCAGAGCCTGACCCATGTGCCGCCCGGCATCATTAAAATGGCGCGAACCTGTTCGCTGCCATGCACAAAGCAAACGGTCCTGGACCCATAATCTGGCCTTGACGGTCGGGCGCTGTGTGGCCAGCGGCGAATCAAGCTCCACCGGTTGGCCATCGATGGGCAATATCAACCAGTCTTCAAGATCGGTTACAAGCTGCACAAACTCATCTTCCAGAGCGGCTATGTGCGTGCGTGCATTGACACCATGCAACTCTAGGAACCCGGTCAATTCGGCTTGCGTAAAGCTGGGGTAGAGCTGAAAAAGGCGCGTCCTGTAGGTATCGGCAAGGCTTGACTGCGCCGTGATTGGCCCCCGACCACTCAACGGATAACCAACCCGGCCGCCTGGCAGGCGTTCGGGCGGCAGGAAAAAGGGTTGGCTTTCACCGCGCATTTTCAGTAATACGCGCAAGTGCTCGCGGGGCAAAGCGTGTTGCTGGATGCGGCCTTTTAACGCCCCACCTTGCCAGACACCCGGCAAACCTATGGCCCGGCGATGAGCGTCGGGCAATGCATGCTGAAGGCTGTTGTACAGGTTATCGACACCGTGCAGCTCATTGCCCAGACCATCGAAAGCCTGATATTTACCGTCCGACACGCGGACCAGTACTTTGCGCTCTGCGACATCGCTGGCCCCGCAACTTGCCCTCACCTCCCCCGAAAACCTGTTGCTGCGTATCTCCAGGCGCACATCGTTGCGCCAGCCCGGTAACTCCAATAGCGTGTTCAACACCAACATTTCAGTGTCTTTGTCGACCAGCCCTTCCAGGTACAAGCCCAGGTAAGCAGAGGACAGCCGCGAGTCACGCTGTATTCGCCTGGCAGCGCCCATCAGCCTGGACGGGACCTTGCCTGAGTTTAACGCTGCCAGTTCCAGAGCATTGGCATCGGCCACTAACCTGCGGGCAATTGAGGTCGGTAGCGTGGGGAATATCCGTTGCAATAACTCAATAGAAGGCCGCGCAGGATCGGTGCTCAACAGAGGGTCTTCATACAGGCTGATGAACAAACGCTGCGTATTGAACTCCATTTGCTGGCTCAAGCGGTGCCTGAATGACTCAAGGCGCTCTGAACGCTCAAGCGTGGTGCGCTCGCCCAGCAAACGTTCAAGTTGCGAGGTACTCAGAGCATCCACTACACGCTCGGGCAACTGGCCATTCATCAGGTCCGCACGGCTTATGCGAATCACATCCGCACCGCTGGCGTTCGCATTGCCATAACGGACCACAGCACTCTGCGAAGCCAGCGAGTCATACAGTTCAATGGCTTTACTGGCAGGCCACCCTGGCAATTCAACGGTAAAAGCGGTGGCATAACTGCACAGCTCGTTGGAAATACGCCCGGCCCGGACTTCGCTCACCGCACTCATGGCCTTGGAGTAAGCCCTGAACTGGCGCAGGCTTTCTATTAACAGCAAGGGGGTGGGTTCGTTCTCGGTATAAAGGCGTCGCAACTCATCTTCGCGTACGTCGCAGACCTTGAGGATGTGCTCAAAATCATTGTCGCTAAACCCCTGCGCCAGGGGCCCGAGACGGCGCTTGAGCTGACTGCGCTCCCACATCACAGGTTGCTCGCCTTCATGCACCCAGACGCCGTGCCCGTTGTGTCTGAATGTGGGTTGATAAGCCTGCGGGCGACGTGGGTGGACTGCGCGGTAGTGCTCAGTCAGAGGGTCTTTACTCAGCACATAGTGCTTGCCTTCATGGGGTAAAACCTGCTGATTATTGAGCCGGTGCAGACCAGCGTCGTTGGGGTTGGAGTGAGGCGGTACGTCAATCGTGTGTGCATAGGGCGTTATATCCCCGCTCCACAAGCGTTGCCTGGCACCTGGCAAGGTAATCACTTTGAGTTTTTCAATCACCGGCGTGACGACGGCATGCATCGCCGCGCCGCCCACGGCCAGGGTCGCCAGGTTCTCCACGACATCACTGATGTGCCCCCACGCGGCATCGGTATCGCCTGCCGACCATTCTTCAATGCCTTCAATGGTTTCGTAGAGCAACTGCGCGACCATCACCACCATCATGACTTCGCCTAATGCAGGCACAGCCATTGCCACCAGGTTTACCGCAAACAGGCCAATGTTCAGGTAATGCGCCCAGCGCGCAGAACGATTATTCGCGTCCGCATCGGCGGTCGGCACGGCCAGGTTGCGGGCATTGCCAAACATGCGCCCGCGCATGTCTTCAAACAACACCCCCCACACGTCGACCTCATCCCTTAGCTGATGGCCGCTCATAGCGCAGAGCACCAGATGAATCTGCGGGTGTTCGGCCTGCTCACGATGTGTGTGCACATCTGGAATGGGTTCCACGCGAATAAGCGCAAACGGCACAGGGGCCAAGGCGTGAAACCAGAACTGGGTCTTTTCGGAACGAAACCACTCGCCACCCCACGGTTGAGCGGGAGCTTCTTTGACCAACTCGGTCAGCCGTTTGTAGTAATAAGGGCGCTCTTTCTGGTCGATATAACGGCTTAAGAACTGCTGATAGGGGGTCAGTGTTGTCAGCCTGGCTTGATCAGGTCTGGCCGTGAGTTTGCGCACCCACTCGTCACGCAAGCTGGCATAACTCGCATACTGCTTGAGCGGGTGTTGGGGGTCGCCGGGTATCCAGGCAATCAGCTTCTCAGTGCGCCTATCCTCATAACTGAGCGAAAAAATCACGCAGCCTTTGAGTTCAATGCCCATCACACAAGGGGTGCGATACCAAAGCTGTCGACCATCCGCCAGTTTGATCCCGCGTTCGCCATTCAGCACTCGCTGAATCAAGGCATGCGATGCGCTGTCTATATCGCCCTTATGCCACGCAACCTGCGCATCGACTTTAAGCACCGCGTGCTGATGCGTGAGGTAGCGAGAGCGTAAAAGATCAAGCGACACCTTGTTGACCGGGTTCAAGGTGTTGCTGAGCAAGGTTTGATACTGCCCGCCAATATCCAGCCTTCGACACAACTGCGTAAACGCCTCAAGGGTCAGGTCGGTGGCATACGATTTAAAGCGGCCCTGCTCATCGGGCGATGTAATAAAGCCCGAACCTCCCGCAAAATAACGCTCTTGGGTCTCGGGTTCTTCAAAGTTATGCAGCGCGGCTTGAAGCAATGACAGGGTGCGCGTACTAAACCCGCCGGTGGCGACGCCAAAGGCATCAAACGAAGGCGTGTAGAGGCGCACATATACCTGATCGACGGGCACGCTGTAGCCTGCGTTTGTCAGTGCTTGCGTCAACAACGGCCGGGCAAAGTCGTTCAACGCAGGAATAACACCCAGCGCTTTCTCCAGTGTGTTCAGCGACTGACCACGAGCGTCGATCATCACTTTGAGTGCGTCTTTTTCTTTGAGCGTTAACCCGCCAAACCACTCAGGTACTTGGGCCTGGGTTTGCCTTAAGGCTGAGCGCCGTTCAGTGGTCGTTTCAACCAGCCACGGTGGAACCACGTGTTTAAAAAGCCGGTAATGGCGCCTGTGCTCCACAGGAACAGGCGACGCTGACAGGGGTTTATCAAGGGGTTGGGCCATGTCAAAAACCTCATAAATGATGAGGCCCGAGCTTATCGGCGGGGGTCTTTAGACGCGGGGTATCTATCTATAGAGGCGTCCAGCGGCAGTATTGAAAAAGATCGACAAGCGCTAAGATGCGACCTCTTTTTTCCTGTGCTTCATAGCAAGGTCGCGGTTATGCGTTTATCTGAGTTCATCGTGCAAGAGGTTGACCGTATCGTCGATGAATGGGAGAGGTTTGCCGCTACCATCACTCCCGCCGCCAACACGATGGACAGCATCGCGCTGCGCGATCACGCCAAAGTCATTTTGCTGGCCGCCTCACGGGACATGAACACCGCTCAGACAGCCAGCGAGCAGCAGGCAAAAGCTGAAGGTGAGGGCGCTGAAAAAACCCCAAGCCTGGACCAGGCTGCCGCCAGTCACGGAGAGCTGCGCCATACCGTGGGCTTTGATCTGGTGCAGATGACCTCGGAATTTCGTCATTTACGGGCCACGGTCATCCGCTTGTGGGTAGGCAGCCTGCATGTCCCCGAGCAAGCGCATTTCACCGACATGATCCGCTTCAACGAAGCCATTGACGAAGCGCTGGCCGAATCCACCGCGGCGTATGCCGAACAGGTTAACCGTTCGCGGGATATCTTCCTCGCCATCCTGGGCCACGACTTGCGTGCGCCCTTGCAAGCGGTGAGCATGTCCACCGAAATGCTGGTGCGCAAAGCCAGGCTCGATGCCGATGCCCTGAACTATGTGAGCGCGATTAAAAATGGCACTCGCCATATGGGCTCGATGGTCAGCGATTTGTTGGCATTTGTGCGCAGTCGCCTGGGCAGCCAGTTGCCTATCGAACGTGTCACGCTGGATTTGGGCGAAGCCTGCCGCGCCGCCCTGGCCGAAGCGTGTGCCGGGCAACCCGACTGCGAGCCGGTGCTGACCGTTGACGGCCCAGTGCAAGGCGAATGGGACCGTGGGTTGATCAACCAACTGCTGCAAAACCTGATTGGCAATGCGCTGCAACATGGCAGCCACAGCCGCGTGGTGACCGTAACCTTGACCGGCGGCGCCGAACAAGTGCTGCTCTCGGTGCACAACCGCGGTACACCGATTGACGAAGGTTCGCTGGCTACCCTGTTCGACCCGTTGGTTCGCAGCCCGAGCGAAGACGTCAGCCTGCCGGGCACCTCCACCAGCCTGGGGTTGGGCCTGTTTATCGTCAAAGAAGCGGTCAACGCCCACGACGGCACCATTGAGGTCACCTCGACCGAAGCCGAAGGCACCACGTTTACCGTGACATTGCCGAAAAAAGCTTAACCCGTGCAGGCGCTGGCGCAGACTGCGAGCTGTTGATATTGAGTCACAGATCGCAGCCTGCGGCCGCTCCTACCGGTCGGTCATGCGTTGGTGTTGCCCACAAACCGTCCCAACTGCTGCTTCAATCGACGGTTTTCAGCGCGCAGTTGCTGCACTTCTTCCACCAGCTGCAGCGCCAGAGCAACGCCCTCCCACTCCAGTTCAAGCTCCTGATGCAGCTTGGCTGCACGCTTTGCGATGACCAGTTCATAGTCTTCAAAACGCCACGCATCGGGTGCGCGGCCCTGAGGTTCGATAATTCCGTGTTCGACGATCTCTATCACGTAAGCGGCCGGGATATTGGCCTCTTCGCAGAACCTTTCCATGTCCAGCTGAACGATCAGGGTGCTGCTCATGATCAATTACTCCATTGGGCTCTCGGATCAAAGGCGGCTTTATCAGCCAACGCTTGCCACAGGGCTTTGGTCGCCTCGTCGGTGTGTTTAGGCATGACCACTTTCAATTGGGCATACAAATCGCCGCGCTGACCTTTCTTGTCTGCCAGGCCGTGGCCTTTGATGCGCAAACGCTGGCCGCTCTGGCTGTCCGCACGAATGGTCAGGTTGAGGGTACCGGTCAGGGTGGGCACAGCGACCTTGGTCCCCAGTGCCGCTTCCCACGGAGCCAACGGCACCGTGATCACCAGATCGTGACCTTCAACGTCAAACTTCGGATGCGGTGCAAAACGAATGATCAGGTACAGATCACCGTTGGCCCCGCCACCTGCGCCCGGGCCGCCCTGCCCTTTCAGACGGATGCGCTCACCGTCGGTCACGCCGGCCGGGATTTTCACGTTCAGGGTCTTGCTGACGCCACCGATCTGGAAACTGATCGGTTTGGACTCGCCCGACAGGGTTTCTTCAAGGAAAATCGGCAATTCCATTTCTACATCCTGCCCACGACGGCCCGCACTGCGGCCCGATTGCCCACCAAAGCCATTACCGCGCGAACCGAAGATCGAGCTGAAAAAGTCTGAAAAATCGCCTGTATCCTCGAAGCCACCGCTTGAGCGACCCTGCCAGCCAGGGGGGCCCTGAAATGGCTGCCCGTGCTGACCGTACTTACGCATTTCGTCGTACTCAGCACGTTTGTCGGCACTTTTGAGTGCTTCATACGCTTCATTGACGTCCTTGAACTTGTCCTCGGCGTCCTTTTCCTTGCTCACATCCGGGTGATATTTGCGCGCCAGCTTGCGATAGGCGGTCTTGATCGCCTTATCGTCAGCCGTGGGCTCGACACCCAGGATCTTGTAATAGTCTTTGAAGTCCATGTAAGGATCACCATCCGTTATCAAAAGCGCGCCGCTCGGGTTACCCGGCCTGTCGATTGACCGATCTCAACCTTGTGACTGAACAGCGCTGCAAAAGTTTATCGGCAGCCTGCGGGCTTCACGCAATCGCCTGCCAACTACCAAGCCAATGTCTGGAAGTTTGGGGGTGAAGGATAGTCTTTCAAGGGGATTAAAACCTGCGAATTAACGAATAGTCGCGCTTCGATTCTGTGAGCGACTGACATACACTGCGCGGCCGTTTTTTAACCGGAACACGACAGACATGAAAAGCGCCTCTCCAGCACGTGCCTGCGGCATCGACTTCGGCACGTCCAACTCCACCGTCGGCTGGCTGCGCCCAGGCGTGGACACCCTCATTGCGCTGGAGGACGACAAGATCACCCTGCCCTCAGTGGTGTTCTTCAATATAGAAGAACGCCGCCCGGTGTATGGCCGTCTGGCGCTGCATGAATACCTGGAAGGTTACGAAGGCCGCCTGATGCGCTCGCTCAAGAGCTTGCTGGGCTCCAAGCTGATCAAGCACGACACCAGCGTGTTGGGCACTGCCATGCCATTCAAGGACTTGCTGGGGCTGTTCATCGCGCAGCTGAAAAAGCGCGCCGAGGCCACCGCAGGTCGTGAATTCGAAGAAGTGGTACTGGGCCGCCCGGTGTTTTTCGTCGATGACGACCCGCTGGCCGACCAGGAAGCCGAGAACACCCTGACCGACGTGGCACGCGCCATCGGTTTTAAAGAAGTCTCCTTCCAGTACGAACCCATCGCCGCTGCCTTCGACTACGAGTCGACCATCGAGCGCGAAGAACTGGTACTGATTGTCGACATCGGCGGCGGTACGTCCGACTTCTCGCTGGTGCGCCTGTCGCCCGAGCGTCGCGGCATGGACAACCGCCAGGACGACATTCTGGCCACCGGCGGCGTGCACGTAGGCGGTACTGACTTCGATAAACAGCTGAGCCTGCAAGGCGTGATGCCGCTGTTTGGCTACGGCAGCCGGATGAAAAGCGGCGCCTACATGCCCACCAGCCACCACATGAACCTGGCGACCTGGCACACCATCAACTCGGTGTACGCGCAAAAATCACAATTGGCGCTGGGCAGCATGCGCTACGACATCGAAGACACCGGTGGTATCGACCGCCTGTTCAAATTGATCGAACAGCGCGCCGGTCACTGGCTGGCGATGGAAATCGAAGAAACCAAAATCCAGCTGACCCACAACGAAAGCCGTCATTTGCCGCTGGACCGGGTAGAACCCGGGCTGGCCGTTGATTTGAGCCGCGTCATGTTTGAAGCGGCGATCGACAACCAGCTTGAGCGCATCCGCAACAGCGTGACGCAATTGTTGGGCAGTGCAGGCGTGGCTGTCGAGCAAGTGGATACGGTGTTCTTCACCGGGGGTTCGAGCGGCATTCCGGCGTTGCGCCAGAGTGTTTCGGCCATGCTGCCCAATGCACGCCATGTAGAAGGCAACATCTTCGGCAGCATCGGTAGCGGTTTGGCAATTGAAGCCAAGAAGCGCTACGGCTAAAAGCCCCTCACCCCAGCCCTCTTCCAACAGGAGAGGGCTGGCGGCTAAACCAACCCCACCTGCTTCAACTCACTCTTCAAATACGCGTAGTAAATCGGCCCAGCCACCACACCCGGCAGGCCGAACGCCGCTTCAAACACCAGCATCGCCAACAACAGTTCCCACGACTTGGCGCTGATCTGCCCGCCCACAATCTTGGCGTTCAAAAAATATTCCAGCTTGTGGATAACAATCAGGTAGGCCAACGCCCCCACGGCCACCCAAATCGACAGCGACAAGCCCACGATGGTGATCAGCGTGTTGGAAATCAAATTGCCAATCACGGGTAACAAACCCAGCAGAAAGGTCAGCACGATCAGGGTTTTGGTCAGTGGCAAGTGCACACCGAACAACGGCAGCACCACTGCCAGGAAGATCCCGGTAAACGCGGTGTTGAGCAGTGCAATCTTGATTTGCGCAAAAACGATGTTGCGAAACGCCTGCACCAACAGGTGCAAACGCTCAAACAGGGCCGCAGACAACGGCTTGCGCCGGCTCACATCAGGAATGCGCTGCAAGGCGATGATCGCGCCCAGCACCATGCCGATCAGCAAGGTCACGAACATGTGCGCCGCATCCTTGCCCACCAGTTGCAAGTCACTGAGGTGCTTGTTCATCCACGCGCCAATGGCCACACGGAACTCGGCAGCACTGGCGGGCAAATAACTGTCTACAAACGGCGGCAGCTGCCCGCGCGCTTTGTCGACCACGGCCATGAACTTGTTCAGCGAGGCGCCGGGATTTTCGGCTTCATGCAGTAGAAAGCTGATGGCACCGGCAAATATCAGCGCCAGTACGCTGACCACCAACGTGCCCAGCAACATCACGGCCAGCCATCGCGCACGACGCCCGGCGATCAGGCGTTGCAGTTGCGGTGTGAGCATGTTGACCAACTCGTACACCAACAGACCCGCCAGCAAACTGGGTAACAGACGCAAAGGAAAAACCAGCAGCAAGCCGCCCGCAATAATGATGTAGCTGGCCAGCAGAATGTGACGCTGAGAAAACGATGGCATACAGCCTCAAAACAAGCAGCGCGAAAGGATGGGCAGTCTGCCAGCCTTCGACGGGGATCACTACAACTTGTGACTGGCGCAGGCGTGTGCACGCCTCATATCGGGTCGATAGGCAAGCGGCGAAGGGTTAGAGGCGCGTCTGAATGAACGCGCTACTGCGCAACTCTTCGCAGTCTGCGGCAGCGACTACGCCGGTTCAGTGCATTATTTGCTCTTCAAGCACGTGCTCATGAAGGCTTTGCGGGCGTCGCCTTTAAGCGCTTGGGTGCCTGCGGTGGCGTTGCAGGTTTTCATTTTTTCCTGCTGCGTGGCAGCACCGGCCGGTTTGGCTTTGAGGCAGGCGCTCATGAATGCTTTACGCTCATCGCCCTTGAGGGTTTTGGCGCTGGCATCTGCGTTACAACGGGTCATTTTGTTTTGTTGGGCCGTGGCCGCAAACCCCTGGGAGCACAGCAACACACCCAGCAGCAGCAAAGGAACACGCAGCATTTTCATGGAGTTTTCTCCTTACGCCGTGCCGGATGGCCACGGACTTCATCGCAGTGTAGACAAACTCTGTTACAGCTTCCTCTGTGCGATCAAACATGCCGCGCCTGACGCCGGTACTGCTCAGGCGTGCAACCGGCCTGGCGTTGGAACATTGCAATAAACGCCGACGCGGTGCTGTAGCCCATGTCAAAGCCAATGTCCTGCACGCTGCGTGGCGATTCCAGCGCCTCGATGGCCGCCAAAAACCGCAGGCGCTGGCGCCACTCACCAAAACTCATGCCCAACTCGCGCACAAACAGCCGCGCCAATGTGCGTTCACTCACATGCACCTGTGCGGCCCATTGCCCCAACGGGCGGTTGTCGCCGGGCTGATGTTGCAGCGCGGCCAGCACCACGCCCAAACCCGGGTGATTGGCGTAGGGCAAATAACATTGATGCACCGACGCCTGGCTCAGTTGATCGACCAATACGTGGGCCAGCCGTTTGTCAGCCTCACCCTGGGGAATGTTGACGTCACGGCGTGCGAAATCGCTGAGGATGGCTTTGAGAATATCGCTGATCGCCAGCGTGACCGGCTGGCTCGGCAAATGCTGACAATGCGCCACGTCCAGATACACCGAACGGTAAACAATCGCCTGCGCGTTATAGGAGCTGTGCTCCGTGTGGGGTGGAATCCACAACGCGTACTGCGGCGGCGACATAAAACGCTGCCCTGCCACCTCGTACCGCATCACCCCGTGGGCCACATAGTCCAGCGAACCCCACGCATGGCAATGCGCCTGCGCATGGCTGTCAGCGTCAATTTCGGCGTAACGAAAGTAGACCGGAGCCGGTAAAGCGTCGAACTCGGGGACGCTGATCAGATTCTTGCGCATGCTGTCTGGATTCAATAAGAGGTTGGCCGGATCGAAGTATAGGCCTGCGAACAGACAAGCGGATAATCGCCGCTCATTAACCCTGTGGTTGTTCCTGATGCAATACGCGTATCCCCTGCTGGCCATTTTTATCTGGGCCGGTAACACCGTTATCAACAAACTAGCGGTCGGCGCGATCTTCCCCTCAGAGATCGGCTTTTACCGCTGGCTGCTCGCGGGTCTGTTGTTCACCCCGTTTATGCTCAAACCGATAGTGGCCAATTGGCCGGTGATCCGCCCCAACCTGGGCAAGATTTTCGTCCTGGGGGTGCTCGGCATGGCGGTCTATCAAAGCCTGGCCTACTACGCGGCCGCCCGCACGTCGGCCACCAACATGGGCATCATCTTGTCGCTGATGCCCTTGATGGTATTGGCCATGTCCATCATCAGCCTCGGCCAGCGCCTGACAGCGGGTGCATTGGTCGGCGCGGTGCTGTCATTTATCGGCGTGCTGGTGGTGGTGTCCGGTGGCAGCCTCGGCGCATTGCTAGATCACGGTTTGAACCTGGGCGACGCGATGATGCTGGTCGCCACGCTGGCCTACGCGATCTACAGCACCTTGTTGAAAAAGTGGCAGCTGCGTTTACCGCCGTTGCAGATGCTGTACCTGCAAGTGTTGGTGGCAATTGTGGTGCTACTGCCGCTGTACCTGATCTCGCCCAAGGTTGGCCCAACCGTGCACAACTTTGGGTTGGTGCTGTACGCGTGCGTATTGGCCTCCATGATTGCGCCGCTGGCCTGGATGAAAGCCGTCGTGTTGCTCGGCCCGAGCCGCACCACGCTGTTCTTCAACTTGCTGCCATTAATTACCGCACTGATTGCCGCCGTGGTGCTCAAAGAGCAACTGCACAGCTTCCATCTGATCGGGGGGGCGCTGACCCTGGGCGGCGTGATTCTGTCGGAACGCTGGACTACACCGGTGCGCAACATCCGATAAAACTTTCTCGGCCAGCTGAACTCACACCTTATGAACCGACTTCGCCAGCAGAGCGAGGCGGCAACCGGATTAGTGAGGAGATTGAAATGACCGAGATGCAATTGTCCGACAAGCAAACCCTTCGCGATCGCGCTCGCAAGAACGTCGAAGAAGGTGCCGTAACCGAAGGCTACAGCGCAGATCGAGAAGAAATCCTGCGTTTGCTCAACGAGTCGCTGGCCACAGAATGGGTGTGCGTGCTGCGTTACAAGCGCCACTACTTCATGGCCACGGGCCTGAAAGCCAGCGTGGCCGCGGATGAGTTTCTGGAGCATGCCAATCAGGAAATGCAACACGCCGACAAACTGGCCGAGCGCATCGTCCAGCTAGGTGGCGAGCCGGAGTTCAACCCGGACCTGCTGTCCAAGAACTCCCACGCTCAATACGTGGCCGGTAAAAACTTGAAAGAGATGGTCTACGAAGACCTGGTGGCCGAGCGGATTGCGGTCGACAGCTACCGCGAAATCATCCAGTACATCGGCGACAAAGACCCGACTACCCGCCGGATCTTTGAAGAGATTCTCGCCCAAGAGGAAGAACACGCCGACGACATGGCGGATATTCTCAAAGACCTGTAAGCCTTCGCAGATATTGAAAAGCCCGCCCTCAGGCCATGAGGGCGGGCTTTTTTATGCCGGTTGAACAGCGCCCTCACCGTTCAGCAGAGCGCTGATCGGCGGTGCGAC
This sequence comes from Pseudomonas sp. TAA207, assembly GCF_001529285.1. NCBI lineage: Bacteria > Pseudomonadati > Pseudomonadota > Gammaproteobacteria > Pseudomonadales > Pseudomonadaceae > Pseudomonas > Pseudomonas sp. TAA207. The sequence goes on from NZ_LLWJ01000069.1 coordinate 134,738, forward strand.
GCGGACTGGCTCTGCTCTTGGCCCCCTCCCCCACCGGGAGAGGGTCAGGGTGAGGCAAAGCCCTTATTTCACCGTCTTCGGCACTTTACCCTGCTGCATTTGTTGCAACAGCGGTGCGCATTGGTTCGGCTCATCGCCGCTCGGTGCCACCAGCGCCAGCAGCCCGGCCGCTGGTCCCGCAATCACCCCCAGCGCAACCATCCCCGCGCCCCGCAGCAGTAATGGCACTGCCTGCACACCCGCCGACGGGTTGCCAAAGGTGCCACGCACGTACAAGGGCGAACGCAGCGAGAACAAACGCAGCCCCTTGGACTCCGGGGTGATTTTCAAATCGAGCTGTTCGGTCGCGAAGTTGGCCGTGCCATCGATGTAAATGATCGCGTTCTCGGTATCGAACACGAACAGCTGCGACGTGGCCAAACCGTCTTTGATGGCAAAATCGGCCGCCGCGCAGTTGATCTTCACGTCTTCGTCACCAAAGATCTTGCCCACGACATAGTTGCCCACATTCAACCCGGCAATTTCCATCAGGCTACGGCTGATTGCGCCATCGTTGACGATCATTTTCAAACCGCCATTGGCGGTGCCCAGCAACTTGGCGACCGAGTTGCCACGGCCCGACAGTTCAGCATCGCCGTTAAGCTCACCAAAACTGGTTTTCATCGGTTCAAACGTTGGGAACAGTTGCTTGAGTTTGAAGTTGCGCGCGGTCAACTTGGCGCGGCCTTCGAGCGGCGTATCACGGCCATTGAGACGGATTTGCGCGTCCAGCTTGCCGCCCGCCACACCGAAGCGCAGCGGTTCAAGGCTCAACACACCGTTGTTAAGCACCAGGTGCGTGTAGAGGTCGGTGAACGGCAACTCGGCGCTTTGCACAATGCGCTTGCCGGTGAACTCAACATCGGCGTCCATGTCGCGCCAGCGCTCAGTGCGGAACTCTTCAACAGGCAACACCTTGCCCGCAGGTTGTTTACTCGCGCCGCCACGGGCCTTTTGCTCAGTATTGCTGTCAGCCCCGATCAGCGGCCCCAGGTCGGCCATCAACAGCTGGTTGGACACCAACTTGCCCGACAGCTTGGGACGCGGCTGGCTGGCGGCGTATTTCAAATCACCGTGAATATCGCTGCTGCCGATCTTGCCGTTGAAGTTTTCATAGATGAACACCGCACCCCCCGGCTCATGCAACTTGGCAATCAAATGGCCATCGGTCGAGTACGGCGGCGAGTCCGGCAAGGTCACGCCGGTTAATGGATACAGGTTGCTCAAACTGCTGCCCGCCAGTTTCAAACGCAGGTCCAGGGCACCCAGATTCAGTGGGTCGGTCAGGGTGCCTGCCAAGGCAACGTTGGTATCGGCAATGCTGACTTGGGCTTGCAGCGGGAACGGCTTGTTCGCATCTTGCAGCGCCAGCAGGCCACCGATCTTGCCGGTGCCATTGAGTTTCTGACCGTGATACTGACCTTTAACCTTCAAGGCGAAGGCATAGTCCTGCGGGGTAGCGCCTTTTTCCTGAGTCTTTTTCGCTTCTTTCTCACCAACGATTTCACTGAACGGAATCGGCTTGCCCAACGGATCAATCAACACATCCAGTTGGGTCTTCAACGTTTGGTCATTAAGCGTGACGTGGCCTTTGTCGAACTTGATGGCGCCGATATCCACCGTCCAGTTGGACGGTTCTGCGTTCGGGTCTTTAGGGTCGAAGGTGAACGTCCAGTTGGCGCGACCGTCAGCCAAACGCACCAGATCGGCACTGGGTTCGGTCAACTCGATACGCGGGATGACCACGGTTTGGGTCAACAGAGGCAGCGGCGACAAGCGCGCCTGGACCCTTTTAAGGCTGACCATTTGCGGCGTTTTGGCCCACTGCGGATTACCCAGGGTCAGGTCTTGCGCAATAACGTGCGGCCACGGCACCCATGCGCGCCAGCCACCTTCATCGGGTTCACGTTGCCACTGCACCGCCAGGTCGCCATTGATGGCAAAAGGGCGATGGAGCATCTCGGACACCTGGGTGTTGATCGTGGGCTTGAGACGGTTCCAGTCGAAGGTGGCGATCAACACCACCAGCACGGCCAGCACGGCCAGCAACAAGACAAAAATCCCGCCTGCCCAGGCAAGCGTTTTACGGGTGCGCGTCATGACACGGCTCCTTATTACGTCTGAACGTCCAGATTGCGACGCGTATAAAAGTACGACCGACAAACACGGCCCAAGGTTTAACTGGCGTACCGCTTTGTCCTAAAAAAGCCCCGAGTCGTGTTTTACCTGCTCCTAAACCTGCGGGCTAGAGGGCTTTGGTTGAACAATCAATTTTGTCGATTATCACCATTGGCCTTATGAACTTGGTTATCGAAAATCCAAGCGTAGCATTGCCTGCGTACCCCACTTATTGCCCTGCTACGGAGCACCTGCATCATGAAACGCCCAGTCCTGTTTGGTTTGTCCCTCTCACTGCTTGCCTTTAACGCCTTTGCTCTGCCCGCCGCTGAGCAGCCTGCACCGCAAATTCAGCCCGCACCCAGCACCTTGAACCAGCCGCTTGACCCTGTCGCCGAAGACGGTGCGCAACGCACGCTGGATCAACAAAACCGCGTGGCCGAAGATGGCTATGACCGCACCCAGAAACAACAGCAAAATCGCCTGGCCGAAGGCGGCGCTGAGCGTTTGGCTGAAAGGAATCAACGTGCCAGCTAAGCGGTCTCGTTATGTCTGACCCGCACATTGATCGCTACACCGTTCGACGTCATCAAAGCTGATTTGCTAGAGTGCGCCGCTGCCCTAGTCAGGAAGACCAGCCCCGATGCTCCCCCGCGCTAAACAGAAGCAACAAACCCGCCTTGCGCTGATGGACGCCGCCCGCCACTTGATGGAATCGGGTCGCGGCTTTGGCAGCCTGAGCCTGCGAGAAGTCGCAAAAACCGCGGGCATCGTGCCCACCGGGTTTTATCGCCATTTCAGCGACATGGACCAATTGGGCTTGGCATTGGTCAGTGAAGTCGGTCAGACCTTTCGTGAAACCATCCGTTTGGTGCGCCATAACGAGTTGTTCATGGGCGGTGTAATCAATGCCTCGGTGCGCATTTTTCTCGATGTGGTGCAGGCCAACCGCTCGCAGTTTCTATTTTTGGCGCGTGAGCAATATGGCGGCTCGCAGCCCGTACGGCAGGCAATTGCGGCCCTGCGCGAAGACATCACCTCGGACTTGGCAGCCGACCTGGGTTCCAAACCCAAGTTACAACACCTCAACGCGGCAGCGCTGACGGTCATCGCCGACCTGGTGGTTAAAAGTGTGTTTGCCGCCCTGCCTGACGTCATCGACCCGCCCGCCGAACCCTTGCCCGAATACCTGCAACCCCAAGCCAAAATCAGCCAGCAGCTGCGGTTCATCTTTATCGGCCTCAAGCGCTGGCAGGGTTTGGGCAGCACGGAATAAACCCTGACGCACCTTAATGGCGCGCAACCGCCTTCATTGCGCCCCCCTTTGGATCAAGTTTCATCTTCCTGCCCTCTTTTTGAGCTTACGATTCCACGAAAAGTGCAGCCCACTGCAAGGTTGGCAAGCCCCTTGCTCTGAGCACGTATATCGTCAATCGCAGGAAGCCTTCCGATGCTGGTCATTCACCGAAGAGTCGACGCCCACCCCGTGTGGAGCGCCGAGTTGCACCTCAACTTCGAAGCCCGAAGCAAAAGTCGCCTGCGCTGTTTCAGCAGTGAGGGCGAAGATGTCGGTTTGTTCCTTGAGCGCGGTCAGCCGCCACTGCATGACGGCGAATGCCTCCAGGCTCAGGACGGACGCATCCTGCGCGTCTGTGCTCGCCCTGAGCAGTTACTGCACGTGACCTGCAGCAATACCTTTGAGCTGACCCGCGCCGCCTATCACCTGGGCAACCGCCATGTGGCGTTGCAAGTGGGTGACGGCTGGCTGCGCCTGCTCGATGACTACGTGCTCAAGGCGATGCTTGAACAGTTGGGCGCCCACACCGACGCCATTGAAGCGCCGTTTCAACCCGAACACGGCGCCTACGGCGGCGGGCATCATCATTCACGGGCGGGCGAAGAAGACTTCAACTACGCGCCCAAAATCCACCAGTTTGGCGTGCGTTTGTGAGTCCGGCCTGGGCGCTATTGCGTCTGGCCAGCCCACAGCTGCCAATCGGCGGCTACAGCTATTCACAAGGGTTGGAAATGGCGGTTGAGCAAGGCCGTGTGCACGACCCGGTCAGCGCTGCACGCTGGATCAACGATCAGCTACTGCTCAATCTGGCACGCTTCGAAGCGCCGTTATTGCTTGCCCATTGCCTGGCCGCCGCGCAAGAAGACTGGGGCACCCTGCAACAGTTTTGCGACCAACACCGCGCCAGTCGCGAGACCCGCGAACTGCATCAGGAAAGCCGGCAGATGGGGTATTCCTTGCAGCAACTGCTCACCGGCTTACCTGAACTGGACGAGCCAGCGCGCCACTTCCTTGTACAACAGCGCGAGCCGCATCTGGCACTGGGCTGGGCCTTGGCTGCCCGCGCGTGGGGCATTAGCCCGCAAGATGCACTGGCCGCCTGGCTCTGGAGCTGGCTGGAAAATCAGTTGGCGGTGCTGATGAAAACCCTGCCGTTGGGCCAACAGGCCGCACAACGCATGACCAGCGAGTTGTCCCCCAGCTTGCAGCTGGCGCAACTGCACGCCAGCAACCTCGATTTATCCCACATGGGCAGTGCCGCTTTTGGCCTGTCATTAGCGAGCATGGCCCACGAGCGCCAGTACAGCCGCCTGTTTCGTTCCTAGGAGATTTGAATGAACGCACAACCCCTGCGTGTCGGCATCGGTGGCCCGGTAGGCTCCGGTAAAACCGCACTCACCCTCGCGCTGTGCCTGGCGTTGCGCGAACGCTATAACCTGGCCGTGGTCACCAACGACATTTACACCCGCGAAGACGCTGACTTTTTGGTGCGCAACGAGGCGTTGGCCCCTGAGCGCATTATCGGCGTAGAAACCGGCGGCTGCCCGCACACCGCGATCCGCGAAGATGCGTCGATCAACCTTGAAGCAGTGGACCAATTGAACCGCCGCTTCCCGGGGCTGGACGTGATTTTGGTGGAATCGGGTGGGGATAACTTATCGGCGACTTTCAGCCCTGAATTGTCTGACCTGACGATCTACGTGATCGACGTATCAGCGGGCGACAAGTTACCGCGCAAAGGCGGGCCGGGGATTTGCAAATCAGACTTGCTGGTGATCAACAAGATCGACCTGGCACCGCTGGTGGGCGCCTCCCTGGAACTGATGGACAGCGACACGCGCCGCATGCGCGGCGACAAGCCGTTTGTGTTCAGCAACCAGAAAACCGGGCATGGCCTGGACACGATCGTTGCATTCATCGAACGCCAAGGGCTGCTCACGCAATAGCCCGAACGTCGCCGTTGGCGCAGGCGACGTCCGATTGCGAAGCAAGCGTAAACCGGCTGACAGCGGTATGCCGGATGCTGCGCGTTGCCAGGTTTAGCGAGCGCTTCGCGCCCGGACGTAGCTTCGCGCTACTCCTCAACGGCTACAAAGTGAACCCACGCGCTTTATGCAATCCATTTGCGATCGCCGGTGAAGCTGATGGTCAGCCAGCGTGCACTGTCCGCCTTGCCCAGCAATTGGGAGATTTCTTCGCGCAGGGCATCGAGGGTTTTCACGCTGGTCAGCGGGTAACCCGCTGGCAACACAATGTGGATCTCGATAAACCGCGCCCGTCCATGTTTCTGCACATAGGTTTTATAGCCTTCAAAACCATGGCGCGCTGAAGCGATTTCCAGTGCATCACGCACTTTGTCGTCCAATGCGTCCGGGGCAATGCCCAGCACATCGCGCAACGCCGGTTTGAGGATCTTGAATGCAGGCGCCAGCATGCTCAGGGCCAGCACAATCAAAATCGCCGGGTCTACGTAAGCCGCCCACTGTGCATAACCTTGATGTTTTAAGGCCAATGCCGTGACAAAACTTATCAACAGCCCCACCGACAACATCGCGTCTACCAGCCAACTGATGTTGTCGAACTGGATCAGTGTCGATTTCAATTTGCGGTTTTTGCGCCGCACCCAGAAGTAATAGCCGAATTCGATCACGGTAAACACCGCCGCATAGACGATGACCAACCCCAATTCGATATCGCGTCCGCCATTGATGATGCCGAAAACACCGTTCAAAAAGGCGTAGATCGCAATCAATAACAGGAAGCTGCCTTCAATCAACAACACCATTGGCTCAAGGTGCCAGAAGCCGAACTGGAAGCGCTGGTTACTTTCTTTGGCAATAAGTTGCGCTGTAATCAGCATCAACACTTTGATAAAGGTCGCGATCAACGAGAAGAATCCATCAAACAGGATGGATTGGGAACCTGACATAAAACCCGTCACGATGCCGGCAATGGCCACCGCGAACATCAGAACAGTCGATTGTTTGAGCAGTTTCTGCTCACCACGGTTACTCACAAAAACTCCTTTCAGCCCTATTGAGTGCGACCCCTCTCAGGGGTCGCGGACGGGCTGCCAGGCGCGAGTTTACTCCTTGGCGTGCCTGTGGATGGCAAAACCGCTCCAGGACTGCGTAACGGGCATCAGCTCAAGGCGATTAATGTTGATGTGCGCCGGGGTGTTGAGCACCCAGAAAATGGTTTCGGCGATGTCCTGCGGCTGAATCGGCTCAGCCCCTTGATAGGTGGCGTCGTAACGCGCCTGGTCGCCACCGAAACGCACCATCGAGAATTCGCTCTCGCACAACCCCGGCTCAATGTTGCTGACGCGCACACCGGTGCCTTGCAAGTCGCAACGCAGGTTCAGGGAAAATTGCTTCACAAACGCTTTGGTGCCGCCATACACATGGCTGCCGGGGTAAGGGTAGTTACCGGCAATGGAACCCAAGTTGACGATCCCGGCTCCACGGCCGTAGGCAATAAGACGCGGCAACAGCAGATTAGTGGTGTAGAGCAGGCCCTTGATATTGGTATCGACCATGGTTTCCCAATCGTCGAGTTTGCATTGCGGGGCCGGGTCGGTCCCTACGGCCAGACCTGCGTTGTTGATAAGCCCACGCAGCTTGCTGAATGCAGGCGGCAAGTTGGCAATCGCCTGCTCCATCGCCGCACGATCACGTACGTCCACCACCAGGCCATGTACTTCAGTGTGTTTGGACAACTCTTCGCACAGCGCCTCCAAGCGTTCTTTACGGCGGCCGGTCAGCACCAGTTTCCAGCCTGCTTGTGCAAACTTGCGGGCACACGCCTCACCAAATCCAGAAGTCGCGCCGGTAATAAACAGGGTGGAAGTCATCGTGTTCTCCTTGGCTGGCGGGCAGTGTCCGCCGTTGAAATGGGACGCCGAGCAGAATGCCCCGACTGCGGTTGAGCGGCAACCCGAATAGCGTTCACCGCGTTCAGCTGTACAAAAAACAACCAGCGGCGTCAAAGCCGTGCTGCATAAGGGATAGCGCCATATGCACTCACCTTATCCACAGGCCCGTCCACAGTCTTTGGGGGCAAGTCGAAAAACGCAAAGCCACGGCATACAAGGCTTTCAGCCAACTTTTAAGCGTTTTTTACTTGACCGGAACACAAGCCGCATGCAGCCGCCCCAAAAAGGTGCGACGCCAGGCAACCAAGGGGATAGCCAGAGGCCAGTCTTTACGGCACTCAGGGCATTCTTTCCAGAGTTTAACCACAGACTTATCCACAGGCTGACGGAGCATTTTCAGCGCCTTATCTTTATCAACAAAGCTGTTGACAAATCGACCGCGCGGGCAACCAAAAGAAGCTGATCAAAAAACAATCACACCTCTACACGCCTTATAAACAAAGGGCTACAGCCAACTACTCCCACGTTACCCACAGCCACCTCCACAGCAAACGGGGACAAGTCAAAATGATGACAAAACAGGGGTTTACAGCGTCTTTATGTCGCGCTTTCGCAGCCCCGCAATTTTGTTTTCCACAATTTGAGGGCGTCTCAATTTTGTTGTTGATGCACGCCTGTTCGCGAAAGCACTCGGTACGGCTCTGACAGGCAAACCTCGACAAACCCATCGCGAGTACGCTCGCGCCTACAAGGCGATGGGATATTCGAGACGCCCGTTAACGCTTAATGCCCGCCCAGATACGCGTTGCGCACCTCTTCATTGCTGAGCAATTCTTTACCGGTGCCGGTCAGGCGGATTTCGCCATTGACCATCACGTAGGCCCGGTCAGACAGGCGCAGCGCATGGTTGGCGTTCTGCTCGACCAAAAAAATGGTCATGCCGGTTTTCGCCAGTTCACGCAAGGTGGCAAAAATCTGTTTCACCACAATCGGTGCCAACCCCAAGCTCGGCTCGTCCAGTAGCAGCAGCTTGGGTCGGCTCATCAGCGCCCGGGCGATGGCGAGCATCTGCTGCTCGCCACCCGACATGGTCATGGCCCGCTGGTTTCGCCGCTCCTTGAGGCGCGGGAACAGTTCGAACATGCGTTGCATGTCTTCGCCCGCATGCTTGTCGCCAATGGGAATGGTGCCCATCAGCAGGTTTTCCTCAACGCTCATGTCCGGGAACACCCGCCGCCCCTCCGGCGATTGGGCAATGCCATTGGAGGCAATGTAATGCGATGACTTTTGGGTAATGTCGACACCCTGGTAAATAATCTGGCCACCGCTGGCACGAGGCTGACCAAAAATCGACATCAGCAAGGTGGACTTTCCCGCGCCATTGGAGCCGATAAGGCTCACGGTTTCGCCCTCATCAATGTGCATCGAAACCTTTTTCAGCGCCTGAATCGGCCCGTAATGGACATCCAGCGCATTGAGTTCGAGGATCGGGTGGCTCATATCAGTTCCTCTTCGTCAGCACCGAGGTAAGCCGCGATCACTTTCGGGTCATTGCGAATGGCCTGCGGGCCACCCTCGGCGATCACGTTGCCGTGGTCGAGCACCACAATGTGATCGGAAATGCTCATGACCATGCCCATGTCGTGCTCAATCAGCACCACCGTCAGGTCGTGCTCGTCGCGTAACAGGCGAATCATGCCGCTCAGCGCTTCGGTTTCTTGTGGGTTGAGCCCGGCGGCCGGTTCGTCGAGGCAGATGATTTGCGGGCGCGTACACATGGCCCGGGCAATCTCCAGGCGCCGCTGCTGCCCGTAAGACAGCTCCCCGGCCAAACGGTTGGCGCAGTCCACCAGGTCCACTACTTCGAGCCAGTAAAACGCATGGTCGAGGGCATCGCTTTCGGCCTTGCGATAGCCCTGGGTGTTCAGGATGCCCGCCAGCATGTTGCGGTTGACCCACATGTGCTGAGCCACTAAGAGGTTTTCCAGCACGGACATTTCCTTGAACAGACGAATGTTCTGAAACGTACGCGCCAGACCTGCGCGATTCACCAAATGAGTGCCGCCGAACATCTTGTAATACAAACGGCTGGCGAAGGCTTTGGGCGAAATGAAGTCGGTCACGCGAAACGGTTCGCCCAACAGCTGGATTACGTTGGTGCGGGTGCCACGGGCACTGAGTTCGATTTTGCCGCCACTGGCCTTGTAAAAACCGGTCAGGCAGTTGAAAACCGTGGTTTTGCCTGCCCCGTTAGGCCCGATCAGGGCGAAGATCGAATTGCGTCTGACCTTGAGGCTGACATCGCTCAGGGCCTTGATGCCGCCGAAATGCATCATCAGTTTGTCCACCGAGAGCACGATGTCTTTGTCCATAGAAGGCTCGTTCATGGCGCGACTCCCTTGCGTGGTGTAACCCCCACCCGGCTGATACGGATCAGGCCGCGTGGCCGCCAAATCATCATCAACACCATCAGCACGCCAAACAGCAGCACGCGGTATTCAGCAAAGCTGCGCAGCAGTTCCGGCGCCACGGTCAACACGAACGCGGCAATCACCACGCCCACGGTCGAGCCCATGCCGCCGAGCACCACAATCGCCAAAATCAGCGCCGACTCAAAAAAGGTGAACGAGGAGGGGTTCACAAAACCCTGGTAACTGGCGAAAAACACACCGGCCAGCCCAGCGGTGGAGGCACCCAACGTGAAGGCCGAGAGTTTGACCAGCACATGGTTAAGGCCCATCGCACGGCAGGCGATTTCGTCCTCACGCAGGGCTTCCCACGCGCGACCGATTGGCATGCGGGTCAAGCGATGCTTGATGTACAGCACCAGCAGCACCACCAGAAACAGCACGATATAGATGAACAGGAATTTGATATTGGGGTTGTAGTCCAGACCGAAGAACTCGTGGAAAGGCACCCCGCCATCTTTGGCCCGGCGCCCGAACTCCAGACCGAAAAACGTCGGCGACGGGACGGGCATGCCGTTTGGCCCACCGGTAAACGACAGCCAGTTGTTGAGCACCAGCCGGATGATTTCACCAAACCCCAGCGTCACGATGGCCAGGTAATCGCCGTGCATGCGCAGCACCGGAAACCCCAGAATGCACCCCGCCATCGCCGCCGCAATCGCTGCCAGTGGCAGCACTGTCCAGAACCCCAGCCCCAGGTATTGATAGCCGAGCGCCAGCCCATAAGCCCCGATGGCATAGAACGCCACATAGCCGAGGTCGAGCAGGCCCGCCAGCCCCACCACGATATTCAGGCCCAGGCCGAGGAGCACGTAGATCAGGCCCAGAATCACCACGGTCAGCAGGTATTTGTTGGCAAAGAAAGGAAACACGATGGCGATCACGATCAGCAGCGGCACGATCCAGCGCAGTCGCGTTTTGTAATCCGGGGGCAACACGTGCACGCCAGACCCCGTGGACTCAAAGCCTTGAAGCACTTTGAGGCCCTTGGGCGTTTGCAAAAACAGGCTCAGGGCAAAGCGCCCTGCCATCACAATCGCCACCAGCCAGCCCACCCGCGCCGGTTGCAAGTTGAAACTGTAACCGTCGAGCACCACGCCCACGATGGGCCCGAACACAATCAAGGAGATCAACCCGGCAAGGATCGAGTCGACAAGGCTTTTTTTGATATCAATCGGTTTATTAATGGCCGCAGACATACTCACACCTTCGCCACGAGAGGACGACCCAACAGGCCTTGAGGACGGAAGATCAGGATCAGCACCAGCAGCGAGAAACTGAACACATCTTTGTCGTCCGAGTTAACCAGCCCTGCGAACAGCGACTCGGAAATCCCCAGAATGATGCCCCCGAGCATGGCGCCGGGCAGCGATCCAATCCCGCCGAGCACCGCCGCCGTGAACGCCTTGATGCCAATGATGAAGCCTGCATAAAAGTCAAAAGTGCCGTAGTTCATGGTGATCAGCACACCGGCCAGGGCGGCCATTGCGGCGCCGATCACGAACACGTAGGAAATCACCCGATCCGTGTTGATGCCCAGAATGGAGGCCATTTTGCGGTCTTGTTGGGTGGCGCGGCACATGCGGCCCAGTTTGGTGTACTTGATGATGTAAGTGAGCAGGCCCATGCCGATGAAGGCCGCGACCAGAATGAAGACTTTGGTGTACGTGAGTTGCACGAAACCTGAGCCGATATCGACTCGCCACGCACCGCTGAGCAACGTAGGCACGCCTTGTTGGCGCGAACCCTGAGCGATTTGTACGTAGTTTTGCAGGATCAGGGAAATACCGATGGCACTGATCAGCGGTGCCAGTCGCGTGGAGTTTCGCAGGGGCTTGTAAGCCACGCGCTCGATCACCCAGCCATAGACGCCAGTGACTACCACGGTGAAAATCAACGTGCCGAGCATCAGGAGCGGAAAGGACTCAATACCGAAATAGGCCAACAGAGCCAGACTGATTGCCGCCAGGTAAGCAGAAATCATGTACACCTCGCCATGGGCGAAGTTGATCATGCCGATGATGCCGTAGACCATTGTGTAGCCGATGGCGATCAGGCCGTAGACAGACCCGAGGGTCAGGCCGTTCAGCAGTTGCTGTAGGAATATACCGTCCATAACGCAATCTCACGCACTGGAGCCATCACGCAGACACACGCCTCCCACGCCGTCCGCGGACAGCTTGTTTGGCAGGGTTTGCGTGGCTCCTGGAAAAGAAGACAGGTGAGGCAGATGTCACCCGCCTGAACGGTCGCCCAAGCGCCGTTCAGGGGTGGGGGTCATCTCACTTCTGTTTTTCCAGCTGGTGATACTTGCCGTCTTTGTCCCACTGATACACCACGTAGTCAGAGACTTTGAGGTCGCCTTTGCTGTCCCAGGCTTTTTCGCCCATCACGGTTTTCACCGGGTTGGCTTTGAGCCATTTGGCAGCGTCTTCGCCTTTATTGGATTTAGCGCCGTTGAACGCTTGAGCCAAGGCTTGAATCGAGGCGTAGGCATACAAGGTGTAGCCTTCAGGCTCGGTGCCAGCTTTGCGGAACTGGTCCACCACCGCTTTGCTGTCAGGCAGCAGGCGTGGGTCAGCACCAAAGGTCATGTACACACCTTCAACGTATTGCGGGCCACCTGCGGTGGTGACCAGCTCATCAGTGACCACGCCATCATCGGACATGAACTTCACGTCTTTAAGACCCTGCTCACGCAATTGGCGCACCAGAGGGCCGGCTTCCGGGTGCAGCCCGCCGAAATACACAACATCGGCGCCGGTTGAACGGATCTTGGTCACCACGGCACTGAAATCTTTTTCGCCACGGGTCAGGCCTTCGTACAGCACCGGCTCGACGCCACGTTTGATCAGTTGGGCTTTGGTGGCATCGGCCAGGCCTTGACCGTAGGTGTCCTTGTCATGCAGCACCACCACTTTTTTGCCTTTGAGCACGTCGACAATGTAGTCCGCCGCCACGATGCCTTGCTGATCGTCGCGCCCGCACATACGGAACATGGCGCTCAGGCCGCGCTCGGTGACTGCCGGGTTGGTGGAACCCGGCGTGATTGCGATCACACCCGCATCGGCATACACCTCAGAAGCCGGAATCGTGGACGAAGAACAGAAGTGCCCCACAACTGCCGCAACCTTGTCCTGATCGACCAAACGGTTGGCCACCGCTACCGCCTGTTTAGGTTCACAAGCATCGTCGCCTTTGACCAACATGATTTTTTCGCCGTTGATGCCCCCTGCGGCGTTGATCGTATCGGCTGCCGCCTGCGCGCCCTTCATGTACTGCTCACCAAATGCCGCATTGGCGCCGGTCATCGGACCCGCTACACCAATTTTTAAATCAGCCTGAACAAACGTAGAAACACCCAGCGCAGTCGCCACTGCGAGGGCCAGAAAACCTTTCTTATAGAACGTCTGCGACATGAGGTGATGCTCCTGAGGTTTTTAGTAGGCACTTCGACTTCACGTAAAGCGCTGAGCAAGGCGCGTGCCATTGGTTTTTTATTCTTATAAAAGCCGTTGTCTTATTGTTTTATCGACTGTTTCGGGCCCATTTTTATTGGGTGTGCAACCGTCTAAACCGAGGAAGGTGAAACTGTTGATGGTTGCCGGGTGCTACCTGCGCACCCGTGTAGCGCAACCGGATCGCCCTGGGGTGCGCAGGCAACCTGTAACCACCTGCGTCACCTAACTGCACACTCCCGGTGCGTGATTGCTACAGCCCGCACCATGTGAGGCTAGTCGCTACGCAGATAAACGCCGGGCTATATGACGATTCTTAAACACTGCCCCGCGTGGTACAGCGAAAAGCCGGCTTCATATAAACAACTGCGCAAACCCGTGCCCGAGAGCGGTTGCATGGCAGAAAAAGGGATCGGCAGGGCCTTGGCGTCGCCATGGCACAGATAATCGGCAAACGCCTTGCCCACCACGCTGCCAGTGGTCACGCCCCGGCCGTTGTAACCGGTGACCGCGACTAAACCGGGCGCAGGCTCAAATAAACGCATCAAGTGGTCTGGGGTAAACGCAATGCAGCCGGTCCAGGTGCATTCCCACTCCACGCCTTTCAAGTACGGGAAGTAGTGCTGTTGCACCCGATCGGCCCAGGCTTTGAGGAACCACGCCGGTTTTTGGTTGCCATTGCCCAGGCTGCCGAGCAGCAAGCGGCCCTCGGCATCCCTGCGGATGCTGCTCAGTACCTGTCGCGTGTCCCAGGAGCCTTGACCGCCGGGCAAGATGCGTTGCGCGGCCTCGTCCGTCAGGGGTTTGGACGCCACCTGGTAGTAATAACCGGGGAAAAAATGCCGCCGCAAGTCAGTCCATTCGCCTTCGGTATAGGCATTGGAGGCCAGCACCACCTGCTCAGCACTGACCGCACCAAGGGCCGTGTGCACTGACCAGCGCTGCCCCTGGCGCTCTAGCCCGGTAACGGGCGAGTGATCGAACAGGCGCGCGCCCAAATCACTGGCGGCCTTAGCCAAGCCGGATGTGTAAGCCATCGGGTTGAGCGTACCGGCACGTCGATCCAGCAAGGCTGCCGCAATTTTTGCAGTGCCGGTGGCCGCTTCGCAGGCGGCGCCGGTCAGAAGTTCCACGGGCGCACCGCGACGTTTCCATTGCTGCTCACGGCTGCGCAGGTCCGCTTCACCTTTGGCGTTATGCGCCATGTGCAACGTGCCTTCGCGGCGCAGTTGGCAATCAATGTTGTAGGTATCAATCAGGCTGAACACCAAGGCAGGCGCAGCGCCAAGCATACGGTTGAGCTGGCTGCCCACGGTGTTGCCAAATCCGGCTTCGATGTCATCGGGGGCAATCCACATCCCCGCGTTCACCAGCCCCACATTTCGCCCCGAGCCGCCGTGACCGGTGCGATGGGCTTCGAGCACGCAGACGCTTTTGCCTTGTTCGAGTAAATGGATCGCACTGGATAAACCGGTAATGCCGGCTCCAATCACACACACATCAACGTTTAATTCGCCCTTGAACGCGGGCGATTGGGGGCGTTGTGGCGTGAGGGTTTCCCACAGACATTGTTCTTGTAGTGGCATTGCCAAGCTCCAGAAATGAAACCTAACCCAAGGGCAAACATCACATCAGTCAAAGGTAATGCCCTGTGCCAACGGCAACTCCAGTGAGTAGTTGACGGTATTGGTCTGGCGCCGCATGTAGCCACGCCACGCATCCGAACCCGACTCACGCCCGCCGCCCGTTTCTTTTTCGCCACCAAAGGCGCCGCCAATTTCCGCACCGCTGGGCCCGATATTGACGTTGGCAATCCCGCAATCACTGCCCGTCGCCGACATAAACTGCTCAGCCTCTCGCACGTCGGTGGTAAAGATGCACGACGACAAACCCTGCGGCACGGCGTTATTGAGCCGCAGCGCCTCAGCGAATTCGCTGTAACCGACTACGTACAAAATGGGCGCAAAGGTTTCGTTGCACATCACCTCGCTCTGCTCGGGCATTTCAACAATAGCCGGGCTGACGTAGTACGCCTGGGGATAATGGCTGACCAATTGACGCTCACCACCAAACACCCGCCCGCCTTCGCTCAGGGCCTGCTCCAGCGCATCCTGCATGTTTTCAAAGCTGTGTTTGTCAATCAGCGGCCCGACCAAATTGCCCTCCAGCGGGTGGCCGATACGGACGTTGGAATAGGCGGCTTTGAGCCGGGTAACGATCTCGTCTTTCACCGATTCATGGGCTATCAAACGGCGCAGACTGGTGCAGCGTTGACCTGCCGTGCCCACCGCGCTGAACAGAATGGCGCGTACCGCCATGTCCAGATCCGCACTCGGCCCCAGGATCATGGCGTTGTTACCGCCCAATTCAAGAATGCTGCGGGCAAAGCGCGCGGCAATTTTAGGTGCCACTTCACGGCCCATGCGCGTGCTGCCGGTGGCGCTGATCAGGGCCACACGCGGGTCATCGACCAAGGCTTCGCCAGCGTCGCGGCCACCGATAATCACTTGGCTGAGGTAGTTGGGCGCATCGCTGAAGGTGCTGAGCACGCGATCAAACAACGCCTGGCAGGCCAGCGCAGTGAGTGGGGTTTTTTCGGAGGGTTTCCAGATCACTGCGTTACCGCACACCAGCGCCAGCGTGGTGTTCCATGCCCACACCGCGATCGGAAAGTTGAACGCGCTGATGACCCCGACCACACCCAGCGGATGCCAGGTTTCACGCATGTGATGGCCGGGGCGCTCGGAGGCGATGGTCAGACCATACAACTGGCGGGACAGCCCGACCGCGAAGTCGCAGATGTCGATCATTTCCTGCACTTCACCCAAACCTTCCTGAGTGATTTTGCCCGCCTCCCACGACACCAACTCGCCCAGGTCTGCTTTGTATTGACGCAGTAAATCGCCAAATTGGCGCACCAACTCTCCACGACGAGGGGCCGGCACCTTGCGCCACGCATCAAAAGCATGTTCGGCACGGGTCACGTGCTGCTCGACTTCGGCCCCACCTTCCCAGTGCACGGCGGCAATCTGGCTGCCATCAATGGGCGTGTGTACGGGCTGCTTGCCCTGTTGATACAACGCAGGGCTTACCCCTAAACGATCCAGCAATGCGCCAACCATGTGAACACTCCCTCAACGTGAAGACATTTGCCGCAGTCAGCGGCACAGGTCTTTAGTTGTAGCTGGCACTTTGCGCGCCAACAAACGACCTTTAAGCGAGATATCATTCCGAAAATTCATGCTGCGCTGGTAACGTTGGCTTACAACAAAAATACGAGGCTGCTCATGCTCAATAAACGCTACCTGCCGTCGATCACTGCCTTGCAGTGTTTTGAAGCCGTGACTCGCCATCTGAGTTTTACCCGCGCGGCGCAGGAGTTGAACTTGACCCAAAGTGCGGTCAGTAAACAGGTCGCACAGCTCGAAGAATTGCTCCAGCATTTGCTGTTCCGGCGGGTACGGCGTCGTCTGCAACTGACGCCTGCCGGTGATTTGTATTTGGTAGAAGTCCGAAAAATCCTGACCCAAGTCGAAATGTCGACCCACACACTGCGCTCCTACGGCGGCGAAACTGAAGTGTTGCGCGTCTCCACCCCCTCAACCTTCGGCGCACGCTGGCTTGTGCCACGGCTTAAAGGTTGGCGGCTACGGCACCCGCAGATTCATCTGGATGTGTGCAACGAACAGCAGGCAGACGATTTGTTGCAAGGGCACAGCGATCTGGCGTTTTACTTCGGCCAAGGCTCACGCCCCGGCAGTGAGTGCCTGAAAGTGTTGGAAGAAGAGTTGGTGGCCGTGTGTGCGCCCTCAAGCTTGCCCGGCACTGCGTTCACCGATCCCACGCAATTGACCGATTTGGTACTGCTGCAAAACGCTTCACGCCCACAAGCGTGGCATGAATGGTTTGAACATCAGGGCTACCGCACGGACCACAGCTACCACGGCCCGCGCTTTGACACCTTTTATATGTGCATTCGTGCAGCTCAGGTCGGCTGCGGGGTGGCCTTGCTGCCACGGTTTTTGGTCGAAGAGGAATTAGCAGATGGCAAATTGGTAATCGCCTGGCCGTACGCCATGCCCAGTCACGATGCGTATTACCTGGCCTACCCCGAGCATTCTGCGAGCGTGCCCAAAGTGCAGGCGTTCGTCAGCTGGATGATGGAGCAAAGGGCCACCCCGCCGTCTGCGGCTGTCGAGGGCGAGTCGCTCTAAACGTAAAAACCGCTGGCACAACCGCCCACGGATATGCGCCACTAGCGTCATTCATTGAAAGAGCTGAAAGCCGTGGCAATCAGGCACGGCCAGCATGGAGATTCGCGTTATGAGCGAGAGTGTGTTTGCCGATCGCATCGTGCAGAACCTGCTCGACACCGACTTCTACAAATTGACCATGATGCAGGCGGTGCTGCACAACTACCCCAACGTGGAAGTTGAATGGGAGTTTCGCTGCCGTAACAGCGAAGACTTACGCCCCTACTTGAGCGAAATCCGTCATCAGATCGAGCGTTTGGCTGACTTGAGCATGAGCCAGGACCAACTGGGTTTTCTGGAACGGATTACGTTTATGAAGCCTGACTTCATACGCTTCCTGGGCCTGTTTCGCTTTAACTTGCGCTATGTCCACACCGGAATCGAAAACGGCGAGCTGTTTATCCGCCTGCGTGGCCCGTGGCTGCATGTGATTCTGTTTGAGGTGCCATTACTGGCGATCGTCAGCGAAGTGCGCAACCGCTCACGCTATGCCGATACGGTTCTGTCGCAAGCCCGTGAGCAGCTCTATCGCAAGTTTGACTGGCTGCAAGCCAATGCCAGCGCCGATGAACTGGCCGGTTTACAAGTGGCCGACTTCGGTACACGTCGCCGGTTTTCGTACCGCGTGCAGGAAGAAGTGGTCAGCGTGCTCAAGCATGACTTCCCCGGTCGTTTTGTGGGCACCAGCAACGTCAACTTGTCCCGCGAACTGGACATGAAGCCCCTGGGCACAATGGCCCACGAATGGATCATGGCCCATCAGCAACTGGGGCCACGGCTGATCGACAGTCAAAGTGCGGCGCTCGATTGCTGGGTGCGTGAATACCGGGGCCTGCTGGGGATTGCACTGACGGACTGCATCACCACCGATGCCTTCCTCAAGGATTTCGATCTTTACTTTGCCAAGCTGTTTGACGGCTTGCGCCATGACTCGGGTGACCCCGTGGTGTGGGCCGAAAAATGCATCGCGCATTACCACGCGCTGGGCATAGACCCAATGAGCAAGACGCTGGTGTTTTCCGACAGCCTGACCCTGCCCCGCTCACTGGAAATATTCCGCACGTTGCGCGGCAGGATCAACGTCAGTTTCGGTATCGGCACCAACCTGACCTGCGACATTCCGGGGGTTGAGCCGATGAGCATCGTCCTTAAAATGACCGGCTGCAACGGCTCACCTGTGGCGAAAATTTCGGATGAGCCGGGCAAGACCCACTGTTCCGACCCCAACTTCGCCGCCTATCTGCGCCATGTTTTCCAAGTTCCTGAACATTCTCCCAAGGAGTGAACCATGCAGGCCGTACAGCGCCAAATTGCACAAGACCTCAAGGTCCAGCCGCCGTTTAAAGACACTGCTGCCCTTGAAGCTGAAGTCGCACGTCGCATTACCTTTATTCAGTGCTGCCTGCACAACGCCAGGCTCAAGACGCTGGTACTGGGCATCAGCGGCGGTGTCGACTCACTGACCGCAGGCCTGATGGCACAACGTGCGGTCAAGCAACTGCGCGAGCAGACCGGCGATCCGGCCTATCGCTTTATTGCGGTGCGCCTGCCCTATGGCGTGCAGCACGACGAAATCGACGCGACCGCAGCGGTGGACTTCATCAACCCCGATGAACGCCAAACGGTAAACATTGGGCCTGCGGTCAAAGCGCTGGCAGCTGAAGTGGCCTCGTTTGAAGGCAAGCCACCGGCCACTGTGGACTTCGTGCTGGGCAATACCAAAGCGCGGATGCGCATGGTGGCGCAATACACCATCGCCGGTGCAACGGGCGGGCTGGTGATCGGCACTGACCATGCGGCAGAAGCGGTGATGGGGTTTTTCACCAAGTTTGGTGACGGCTCGTGTGATTTGGCGCCGCTGAGCGGGCTGGTGAAACATCAGGTGCGGGCGATTGCACGGCATTTTGGTGCGCCCGAGTCGCTGGTGGAGAAAGTCCCGACGGCCGACCTCGAAGACCTGGAACCGGGCAAGCCCGACGAAGCGTCCCACGGCGTCACCTATGCCGAGATTGATGCCTTTTTGCAGGGCGAACCGGTAAGCGAAGAGGCGTTCAACATCATTTGCAGCACGTACGAAAAAACCCATCACAAGCGTGAGATGCCGTTCGCGCCTTGAGACCGCGCTCAACCTTTGCCCTCCCCCCAAACTCTGCGAAAAGGAACGGGGGTGAGGGGCTTTGGACCTTGCGCACGCCAGCCAGAAAAAACGGAATGACCCCAGCGTTTTTTTTCGCTTGTGGCCTACCCCGTCTACAGCTTTGATAGACGCCTGTTTCGTCGCCAGAGCCCTGCCCGCCATGTCTTCTTTCGATGGTCTTTTTTCGCTTGTCGAATCCACGCTCGACTCGTCTGCCGCCCACTGGCTGCGCGAGCATGTCGAGGTGCCTGAAGCCCTGCTGCGCTTCAGCTGGCATGAACAGGCGTTGCACCGCGTCTGGCTCGCCGAAGCGCTGAACCTGTGTCTTCTGCACACGCTGGTCAATGCCGTGCCCGATGGCTATCGCTATGTGGAAGAACAGGCGCGAGGTGGACGCAAGGTGGTGTTCGATCATGGGGCGCTGCGTACCGTGGACTGGCCGCACAATGGTGAACTGCCCCGTGGCCGTCAGGCATTTGCACGCTTGCTGGAGCCGTTGGGCTTTAACGATGTGCGAACGTACCCGCTGACCAAACTGAACATGACTGGCTGGGGCTACCGGCAAATGGACTTGCCCGAAGACATCGCACAGTTTTTTGTGTCGGAGTTACACCCGGGGCGGTTCAGTGAAACCTTCCAAAGCGCCGTGACCCGCGTCGTCAGCAGCAGTCGAGATCCATTGGGCGCTGAACACGTCAGCATCCTTAAGCGCCTGCAACTGACCCGCCATTGCAGCCTGCCTGAGGCTCAAGCCCTGTTGCCGGGGTTGTACCGCGCCTTCGACCGCCAGCATGGCGCCGTGCTCGAAACTGACTATCGCTGCCTGCTGGATGAAAGTGCGGAGATGGCGTGGATTGCAACTGAAGGCAACCGCTTCAACCATCTGACTGATCGGGTAGCGGATTTGGAAACCACCGTCGCACAACAGCGCGCTTTGCAGCGGCCCATGAAAGACAGCATCGAAGTCTCGGCCACAGGTCGAGTCATGCAAACCGCCTATCGCGCGTGCGCGGTGACCCGTGGTCTGGTCGATGCCAGCGGCCACTACTGCGAGCATCAAGTGCCCGGGTCATTTGTTGAGTTCATCCAACGCAAGGTGGATCCAGACACCGGGCGCCTGGACCTGAATTTCGACAGCAGCAACGCTCAGGGGATTTTCAAGATGACCGCCTCAAAAACCTGAGCCTGAACGTAAACAGCCCTGACGGCATGAAGCGCGTCAGGGCTGTATTTGAAAGCGTCTGCGTTCTTATTTCAGAACCACAGCACCTTTCATCATCGAGTTGTGGCCCGGGAAGGTGCAGAAGAATTCGTACTCTTCACCCGCTTTGAGCTTGGAAACGTCGAAGGTCACAGAATCTTTCTCGCCGGCACCGATGATCTTGGTGTGAGCGATGATGCGCGTGTCGCCATCTTTCAGGTAGTTTTTGTCCAGACCGGCGGCCATGCCGTCATTGGTGACGCCCTGCATGTCTGCTTTAGTGCTCAGGACCCAGTTATGACCCATGACATTTTTTGGCAGGCTGCCGGAGTGAGTCAGGTTTACCGTGAAGGTTTTGCAGGACTTGTCGATGGTGATTTCTTTGGTGTTGTACGACATTTGATCAGTCGAATCGACTGTCACGCTGCATTCAGCCGCCAGCAAATGGCCGCTGGCCAGGGTCAAAAGGGATACCGCAACAACTTTGGCAAACATGGTGTATCTCCAAGGCAGGGTATAAAAATTCCACAATTTGTATACAGGTTGCCCGAAAATCGTCTCAATTCCAATGACCTGGGTCATGACCAAGCACGTTAATCGGGTGTAATAGCCTGCTAGACGAACTGCGGGCTTATAACCTTAGGCCATGTTTTTGATTTTTGGAGAATAAGTACCCTGCTTAACAAGCCGTTTCCTACAGATTTTTTACGAACTGTCGGAACTGATTTATCACGCGATAAACAACCTTGCAAAAACCCAGCTAACGGCTAAGCACTAATACAGGGCAGAATACCCTTCGCTCACCACACCTTCGAGCACAAGAGGATCGCCCATGGCCAAACCAAACTACAACTTCGCAAAGCGTCAAAGAGACTTGGCTAAAGAGCAGAAGAAAGAAGAAAAGCTTCAGCGCAAGAAGGCTGCCGCTGAAGGTGGCACCGTAGACCTGGAACAGGACGTCGAGACACCCGCCACAGAAGGCGAAGTTGCCGCGCAAGAGACTGGCGCTGTAGAAGAAGACAAAGCACCCAACGCGTAACACCCTCGGCCCGGTTATCCACAACCCGGCCCACAGGATCTGTGATCAGGATCAGCAGCTCAGCTGTTGATCCTCGCAGTTAACCTGACCGCCTCGTAACGCCCTCAGACGCTTTGATACTCATTACCTGACGAAGCCTCAGCATAAAGCCTACAAACCCGTGGCAGGCTTCTCAGCGCGCAGAAAGCACAACGCCAGCTCGATGGCTGGCGTTGTGGCGCACTCGAACCCGTAGTTGCCGGCGCAGGCTGCGATAAAGTCCAAAGGCGCGACCCCTTCAGGCTCGATCGCCGCCTGTGGCAGCGACTACACGCTTGTTTAGCGAGGCACGACGGGCTTGCGGGCCGGACGTTGGCTTTTGCCACCCTTGGCCGCTTCATGACGCTCTTTGGCCGCCTGCTTGTTACGCGCAAAGGCCGCCGCTTTGGCTTGCTCGCGCTTGTCCCACGGGTTGCCGCCATCACTGGCGCGCGGCGGCAGGCCGGTGTGCTGAGTGAGGATCTTGGTCGTCTTTTCCCCGGCGACTTTGTGGCTGCCAGCAGGGGTCGAGTTTTTACGACGGGCACTTTGGTAGCTATCCGTCGCAGGTTGATGCAACGGGATCAACTGGTCTTTGCCCGAACCGATCAAATCGGCGCGGCCCATACGCGTCAGCGCTTCGCGCAGCATCGGCCAGCCTTTGGGATCGTGGTAGCGCAAGAACGCTTTATGCAAACGGCGCTGTTCTTCGCTCTTGACGATGGTGACCGAGTCGCTCTTGTACGTGACCTTGCGCAGCGGGTTCTTGCCCGAGTGGTACATCGCCGTGGCCGTGGCCATTGGCGAGGGGTAGAACGCTTGCACCTGGTCAGCCCGGAAACCGTTGCCCTTGAGCCACAGCGCCAGGTTCATCATGTCTTCGTCTTTGGTGCCGGGGTGAGCGGCGATGAAGTACGGGATCAGGTACTGCTCTTTGCCCGCTTCCTTGGTGTACTTCTCGAACATGCGCTTGAACTTGTCATAGCTGCCAATGCCCGGCTTCATCATTTGGTTGAGCGGACCTTCCTCGGTGTGTTCCGGGGCGATCTTAAGGTAACCACCAACGTGGTGCGTCACCAGCTCTTTGACGTATTCCGGCGACTCGACCGCGAGGTCGTAACGCAGGCCGGAAGCGATCAGGATCTTCTTCACACCCGGCAACGCACGGGCGCTGCGATACAGCTGAATCAGCGACGAGTGGTCGGTGTTCAGGTTCGGGCAAATGCCGGGGAACACGCAGGATGGCTTGCGGCACGCGGATTCGATTTCCGGCGTTTTGCAGGCGATGCGGTACATGTTCGCGGTCGGGCCGCCGAGGTCGGAAATGACGCCGGTGAAACCTGGCACCTTGTCGCGGATCTCTTCAATCTCGCGAATGATCGACTCTTCAGAACGGTTCTGAATGATGCGGCCTTCGTGCTCAGTGATGGAGCAGAAGGTGCAGCCGCCGAAGCAGCCACGCATGATATTCACCGAGAAGCGGATCATGTCGTAGGCAGGGATTTTTTCCTTGCCGTACGCAGGGTGCGGGACACGTGCGTACGGCATGCCGAACACGTAGTCCATTTCTTCGGTGGTCATCGGGATCGGCGGCGGGTTGAACCACACGTCGACTTCGCCATGCTTCTGTACCAGCGCACGGGCGTTGCCCGGGTTGGTTTCGAGGTGAAGCACGCGGTTGGCGTGGGCATACAGAACAGAGTCGCCACGCACTTTTTCAACCGACGGCAGACGGATGACCGTCTTGTCGCGGGTCATGCGCGGGCTGGCCAGAATTTGTACAACCTGTGCTTCGTTCGGGTCTTCAACCGGGCCTTTTTCTTGCTCGATGGCGCAGGCTTGAGTGTCCTGGGTGTTCACGTACGGGTTGATGATCTTGTCGATCTTGCCCGGACGGTCGATACGCGTGGAGTCGACTTCATACCAGTCTTTTGGCGTATCACGACGAATGAACGCAGTACCGCGCACATCGGTGATGTCTTCGATTTTGTGGCCGTAGGACAAGCGCTGAGCCACTTCGACAATTGCGCGCTCGGCGTTGCCGTACAACAAGATGTCGGCGCAGGCGTCGATCAGGATCGAGTTACGCACACGGTCTTGCCAGTAGTCGTAATGTGCGATGCGACGCAGAGAGGCCTCAATGCCACCCAATACAATCGGCACATTCTTGTAGGCTTCTTTACAACGCTGGCTGTAAACCAGGCTGGCGCGATCCGGACGTTTGCCTGCCATGCCACCGGGGGTGTAGGCGTCATCGGAACGGATCTTTTTATCAGCCGTGTAGCGGTTGATCATCGAGTCCATGTTGCCGGCGGCGACGCCGAAAAACAGGTTCGGCTCACCCAGCTTCATGAAGTCGTCTTTGGACTGCCAGTTCGGCTGCGCAATGATGCCCACACGAAAGCCCTGAGATTCCAGCAAGCGGCCAATGATGGCCATGCCGAACGAAGGGTGGTCGACGTACGCATCACCGGTGACGATGATGATGTCGCATGAATCCCAGCCAAGCTGATCCATCTCCTCCCTGCTCATCGGCAGGAATGGCGCTGGCCCGAAACATTCGGCCCAGTACTTCGGATAGTCAAATAGAGGCTTGGCTGCTTGCATGTCGATGACCGGTGTTGAGTGCATAAAGAGGGGCGCGACATTTACTGAGAAATTCGCGGGCGCGGAATATAGCACAAAAAATGATCAATTCCGACTAAAGCGCTTGGCTTTATCGACGAGGTGCATGCCGACCTTATACAAGGCAGAAGTCAAAACCTTAAAGGCAGGTGATCCAGAAATGAAATGGAGTGGCGCGGCCACGGAAGTGCGTGCCAGGCGGCGGCCTCCCACTCAGGCGCCAAGGGTGTAAACGGCAACCCGCGCGACGCTGTGTTGAAAAGCGCCTGGACACCCCAGTCCCATCGCTGCACGCCGGTGACCGAATACATGATCAGTGCGACATCGGCATGGGTGATTTTCACCTGCTGCTGCGACCTAAAACCCGGCG
Organism: Pseudomonas sp. TAA207; assembly: GCF_001529285.1. NCBI lineage: Bacteria > Pseudomonadati > Pseudomonadota > Gammaproteobacteria > Pseudomonadales > Pseudomonadaceae > Pseudomonas > Pseudomonas sp. TAA207. Next base: position 159,635 of record NZ_LLWJ01000069.1, read on the forward strand.
TGTTGTGCATTTTGCGCAAGGTTAACAAGCACAGACCCAGGGTCCACAGAATGAATCGACGTATCCCCTTCTGCTCTACCGGAATCAGCAGGGCGTATTGGAGGGCCAGATGCAAATGCGCGTGAGCCGTGCCGATCAGCACTGACAGCGCGCAGGCATGATTGGGGGCTGCATGCCCCGGATCGAGCGCGTGTAAATGCACGCCATACGCCCTGAAAAGTTCACGAGGCAGCCAGCAAATGCCGCGCTCACGGTCCTCCCATTGATCCTTGAGGATATTGGTCAACTGCAGGGCCGCACCGAACGAAATCGACAGGCGATGCAACGTGGCTCTGCGCGCTTCAAGAGACGGGACGGCCTCGATAAAAAACTCGGTCAACATTTCGCCCACAACCCCCGAGACGCAATAGCACAGGCGATCAAGGTCATGGAACGTTGCCAACCCCTGAAGCCCCAAACCTTGCCGAAACTCGGACATGCCTCGCGTCATGACCGCCAGGCAATTGAGCAGGGCCGCACGCTGCACAGGCGTCAGCAGGCTGTGAACCTGCATCACCCACGGCAAGTGCTGCATTAACTCGCGCTCGGCGTCTTGGGTTTGCCCCGTCAGCAATGCGCACACTTGATCGCTGAAGCGCCGGGCATCCGCTCGCCCAGCCACAACCTCAAGAAATGCGTCCTCATAAACCCGAATTTGCTGCGCAGTCAGCGCAGGCTCATCTTCTATGGTGTCGGCCAGACGAAGCAGTAAATAGGCATGCGTGACCACCGTTGCCAGCTCGGCGGGCAACTGCGGGATAGTCAACGCAAAGGTGCGTGAAACCCGCGACAGGATCCGGGCCTGATAACCCAGTGGGTCGGGATGAGGCGTGGCGACATCTTGTGGGTCACGCAGGTCTCTTGGGACGTTACGCACTGGCTTGATCCCCTGTCGCTCGTTACGCGGGATGGGTTAAGCATGCACAAGCAAACGCCGCTCGACCGGGCACCTTCGCGACGGCGAGCATCGATGGGCAATATTTGCGCACCAAGCAGCACGACAAAACTGTCAATTGTGACAGTGCCGATGAGCGGTTGAGGTCAAGACGAGGGAGGATGCAGGAAGAGGTGATGAGAAGCGCGGGCAGCAGGCTTTACCCACATGCCCAACGCCTGCGCCACTACCGATTAGTCATCGTCGAAGTTGTAACTGCCTGGCGCAAGGTTTTCGAAGCGCGTGTACTTGCCGATAAACGCCAGCCGCGTGGTGCCAATCGGCCCGTTACGCTGCTTGCCGATGATGATTTCGGCAATGCCTTTGTGCTCGGTCTCGGGGTGGTACACCTCGTCGCGGTACACGAACATGATGACGTCGGCATCCTGCTCGATGGCGCCGGATTCACGCAAGTCGGAGTTGATCGGGCGCTTGTTGGGGCGCTGCTCCAGGGAGCGGTTGAGCTGTGACAACGCCACAACCGGGCAGTTGAATTCTTTGGCCAGCGCCTTGAGCGATCGCGAAATCTCGGAAATTTCATTGGTTCGGTTATCACCGCCCGAACCCGGAATCTGCATCAATTGCAGGTAGTCGATCATGATCAGGCCGATGTCGCCATGTTCACGCACCAGGCGGCGGGTACGCGCACGCATTTCCGAGGGACTGATGCCCGCCGTGTCATCAATAAACAGCTTGCGGTCGTTGAGCAGATTGACCGCCGAGGTCAGGCGCGGCCAATCATCGTCCTCAAGACGACCCGCACGGACCTTGGTCTGGTCAATACGCCCCAGGGACGACAGCATACGCATGATCAGCGACTCACCTGGCATCTCAAGCGAGTAAACCAGTACCGCTTTTTCGCTGCGCAATACCGCGTTTTCGACCAGGTTCATCGCAAAAGTAGTTTTACCCATCGACGGACGGCCCGCCACGATGATCAAGTCCGACGGCTGCAAGCCACTGGTCATGCCATCAAGATCGGTGTAACCGGTGGACAAGCCGGTAATGGCGTTGTCGGTGTTGAACAAGGTGTCGATACGGTCGATGGCCTTGGTCAACAGATCGTTGACACTGACCGGGCCGCCGGTTTTTGGCCGGGCCTCGGCAATGGCAAAGATCTGGCGCTCGGCCTCATCAAGGATTTCTTCGGCACTGCGGCCTTCAGGGTTGAAAGCGCTGTCGGCGATCTCGGTACTGATGCCGATCAACTGCCGCAAGGTCGCCCGCTGGCGGACGATCTGCGCGTAGGCCTTGATGTTGGCGACCGACGGCGTGTTTTTTGCCAGCTCGCCCAGGTAACCCAGCCCACCGACTTGCGAGGTCTGACCTTCCTTGTCCAATTGCTCGGCAAGGGTCACGACGTCGATCGGCGAGTTCTGGTCCGCCAGTTTGGCGATGGCCCGGAAGATCAGGCGGTGGTCATGTCGATAAAAGTCACCGTCCGACACCTGATCCAGCACGCGTTCCCAGGCGTTGTTGTCCAGCATCAAACCACCGAGCACGGCCTGTTCGGCCTCGATGGAATGCGGTGGCACCTTCAAGGATGCGGTTTGCAGGTCGTATTGCTCAGGAGCGGAGATATCGTTCATGGCCACGTGTAATTTGGGGGGTGAAAATCAACGTCTGTAGAAAGACAAAGGGCACGACCTGTAAACAGGATCGTGCCCGATGTTAACCGTCTGACACACAAGGTGCCAGTCAGTTAAGACTGCTTAAGCAGCTACCACAACAACGCGTACGGTTGCTTCAACTTCGGCGTGCAGGTGCACAGCCACGTCGAATTCGCCAACGTTGCGGATAGTGCCGTTCGGCAGACGAACTTCGCTTTTTGCAACTTCAACGCCAGAGGCGGTCAGTGCATCAGCGATGTCGTGAGTGCCGATCGAACCGAACAGCTTGCCTTCGTCACCGGCAGTGGCAGTGATAGTCACTTCCAGCTCAGCCAGTTGGGCAGCGCGTGTTTCAGCCGAAGCTTTCTTGTCTGCTGCTGCTTGTTCCAGCTCAGCACGACGCTCTTCAAACGCAGCCAGGTTGGCAGCGGTTGCAGCGGTAGCTTTGCCGTATGGCAGCAGGTAGTTACGACCGTAACCGGCCTTAACATTTACTTTGTCGCCCAGGTTGCCCAGGTTCGCGACTTTTTCCAGAAGGATCAGTTGCATGTGAAAATCCTCTTAACTTTTAACCTTCACCGTTCGCAGAGTCTTTATCGACGTCTTTCGGCGCCAAACGTCCGCGAAAATCAATCAGGCTGTCGACAATGGCCAAAACCACGAGCAACGGATAGATCAGCTGCATGAACAGCAACAGCGTGACGTACAACCCCACCAGCCAAAACTTGCCCAGTCGCTTTTGCGCCACCAGCCCATGAATCAGGGCCAGCCCGGCGAAGAACAACGCTACGCTGCACAACGGCGTAAGCATGGCCATTTGCGGACCGAAGTTCGGTCCGACAAGCATGCACGCCAGCAACAGTAACGCTGGACCCAGCGGTAGGCGGATGCTGCGAAATTCGCTGGCAAAACCGCCCGGGTTATACAACAACGCTTGCCAATAACGCCCAAGCATCAGGCTCAGCACGCTGACGACCTGCATCAAAGCTGCAATCAAACCGGTCAGGACGGGTGCAATCAGTGCTCCAAGGCGCGCTCGCTCTACGTCAGATAACGTGTCGTAGAGACCATTGAGGACCTGCGGCAGAAGTTTTTCCAACTCCTGCGCCATCGCACCAATGGGTTCGCGGAAAACCGTGCCCAGGATAACGCCATACACACCACCCAATGCCACGCTGACCAGCAGCACGCGATGCCAGGGCTGACCGGCGCGCAAAAACAACGCCAGCCCCAGAGTCCCCAACAACACCATCAAGGTGCGAGGTTCTCCGATAAACCACCAGACCAAGGCCGGCAGTAACGCCCATGAGAGGATGCTCAAGGCATCTCTCGGACCGCGCCGCAGGAGCACAAGGCTTCCTGCAGCAGCACTCAACCAGAACAAAAACGGCAATGCCGCACATCCGGCCACGACTAACGTGGCCTGCACACGGCCTCGCATGATGAACTCAGCTAAGGCGCGCATGCTTTCAATCCTTTACTACGTGTCGACTGCCCGGTCTCAGCGGCCGTGGCTGTCGGTGTAGGCCAGCAGGGCCAGGAAGCGGGCGCGCTTGATAGCGGTGGCCAGCTGACGCTGATAACGAGCTTTAGTACCGGTGATGCGGCTTGGAACAATTTTGCCGGTCTCGGATACGTAAGCTTTCAGAGTGTTGAGATCTTTGTAATCGATCTCTTTCACTTCTTCTGCTGTGAAGCGGCAGAATTTACGACGACGGAAGAAACGTGCCATGTAATTGGCTCCTCAAAAGGTCCGTGGATTACTCGTCAGCGTTATCGCTGGCGTCGCTGTTATCGCTGTCATCGCCATCGGCGCTGTCAGAATGCTCAGGACGGTCACGACGCTCACGGCGCTCACTGCGGTTCTCTTCAGCCTTGAGCATCTCGGACTGGCCAGTTACGGCTTCGTCGCGACGGATGACCAGGTTACGGATCACAGCATCGTTGTAACGGAAGTTGTCTTCCAGCTCAGCCAAAGCCTTGCCAGTGCACTCAACGTTCAGCATCACGTAGTGAGCCTTGTGAACATTGTTGATTGCGTAGGCCAGTTGACGACGGCCCCAATCTTCCAGACGGTGGATTTTGCCGCCGTCTTCTTCGATCAGCTTGGTGTAACGCTCTACCATGCCGCCGACTTGTTCGCTTTGATCCGGGTGGACCAAAAAGATGATTTCGTAATGACGCATGAATGCTCCTTACGGGTTGTAGCCTGCCGCTAACTAAAAAGCGGTCAGACAAGGAGTGAATGACACTTGTGTGTCTTGCCTAGAGAGGCACATATGCGCCCGCCATGACGGCAAGGGGCGCAATTGTAGAGAAGGCACAAGAGAGGCGCAAGGCAATTGGTGATTATTTGAACAATCTTGCCGTACGGTGACCTGTAGCCGCTGCCGCAGGCTGCGATCGAGCGCGAAGCACTCGGCTTGTCGACTCAAGCTTGAAGGCCTGCGGCCTTATCGCAGCCTTCGGCAGCGGCTACAAATTATTTCTTCTTGGCAGGGGACTTGGCTTTGACGCTGCGCTGACGCAGGGCTTCGAACAGGCAAACACCCGTCGCTACCGAAACGTTCAGGCTGCTGACACTGCCAGCCATCGGCAGGCGCACCAGGTAGTCGCAATGCTCGCGGGTCAGGCGACGCATGCCTTTGCCTTCTGCACCCATGATCAGAATGGTCGGGCCGGTCATGTCTTGCTCATACAGCTCTTGCTCGGCCTCGCCAGCTGTACCAACGATCCACAGCCCGCGCTGCTGAAGCTTTTTCAGTGTGGCCGCGAGGTTAGTGACAGCCACCAACGGGATAACTTCAGCCGCGCCGCATGCCACTTTTCGCACAGTCGGGGTCAATGTTGCGGACTTGTCTTTCGGCACGATGACCGCCAGCGCACCGGCAGCATCTGCCGTACGCAAGCAAGCACCCAGGTTGTGCGGGTCGGTCACGCCGTCCAGCACCAAAATCAGCGGTGCGCCTTCGGTACGGTCGAGCAATTCATTGAGCATCGCCTCGCCCCACACCTGGCTGGGGCTTACGTCCGCCACAACACCTTGGTGCACGCCTTCAACCCAAACGTCCATTTCACGACGTTCGGCGTTACCCACCGGCACCCGGCTTTCATCGGCCAGCGTAATCAGGGTCTGTACGCGAGGATCGCTACGACCCTCGGCCAGCCACACCTGCTTGACGCGCTTGGGGTGATGACGAAGCAACGCTTCTACAGCGTGAATGCCGTAGATTTTTTCCAACTGACTCATGACTTAGCCTTAGGTTTGCGCGACCCGCCGCTTTTGGCGGCAGGCGCTGCGCCCGATTTTGGCGGGCCTTTACGATGTTTGCTCGGCTTGGAAGGCTTGCCCGCGTCTTTAGCGGGTGCTGCCCTCCCCGACTTTCCCGGCGCCGATGTCCGACCGCCGCTTTTCGATTCGGCCAGCAACGCCTGTTTCAATTCACGACTCTTGCGCAGCTCGGCATTTTTGGCCGCTGCATCGCCAGGGCGATAGGCATCATCGGTATTTTTGCTGGTTTTGGCGGGTGCCCGACGAGGCGCCTTTGCCGATTCAGCAGGCTTGTCTGTGTCGTAGCCACTCGGCTTGCCAGCTGGCTTGCCGGTTTTGGCAGCAGGCTTTTCAGTGCCACGGTTTTTACGACCGATTGGCGCACTGAGGGTTTTCTCAGCCATCTCGAAGTCGATTTTGCGCTCGTCAAGATCAACGCGCATCACCCGCACTTCGACGGTATCGCCCAAGCGGAAGCTGCGACCGGTGCGCTCGCCCGCCAAGCGGTGATGCACAGGGTCGAAGTGGTAGTAATCGCCCGGCAAGGCCGTGACATGCACCAGACCTTCGACGTAGATGTCGGTCAATTCCACAAACAGACCAAAACCTGTCACGGCAGTGACCACACCCGGGAACGACTCGCCGACGCGGTCTTTCATGAACTCGCACTTAAGCCAGTTGGTCACGTCACGCGTGGCTTCGTCGGCACGGCGCTCACTCATCGAGCACTGTTCGCCAAGCTGCTCAAGGGCCGCTTCGTCGTACGGATAGATGCGCGCTTTCGGAATGGTCATCGCGCCAGCACGACGTACGTGCGGTGTGTCCATTTTGGAATGGATCACACTGCGGATCGCACGGTGCGTGAGCAAGTCCGGGTAGCGACGGATCGGCGAAGTGAAGTGGGTATAGGCTTCGTAATTCAGGCCGAAGTGGCCCTGGTTGTCCGCGCTATAGACCGCCTGACTCAACGAACGCAGCATCACGGTCTGGATCAGGTGGAAGTCCGGACGATCCTTGATGCTGGCCAACAACGCTTGATAATCCTTCGGCGAAGGACCGTCCTTGCCTTTGTGCAGGGTCAAGCCCAGCTCACCCAGGAAGGCACGCAGTTTTTCCAGACGCTCTGGCGGAGGGCCATCATGCACGCGGTACAGCGCAGGGATTTCGTGCTTTTTGAGGAATTCAGCCGTGGCCACGTTGGCCGCCAGCATGCACTCTTCGATCAGCTTGTGGGCATCGTTACGCGTGGTTGGGCGAATCTCAGCGATTTTGCGATCTGCCCCGAAGATGATGCGGGTTTCCTGCGTTTCAAAATCGATCGCACCACGGGTATGGCGAGCCGCCAGCAACACCTTGTACAACGAATAAAGCTGCTTGAGGTGCGGCACAACATCACCGTACTCCGCGCGCAATTGTTTGGCTTCGTTGGTTTTGGCGTGCTCAAGCATCGTGCTGACCTTGTTGTAGGTCAGACGTGCCTGCGAATGGATCACCGCTTCGTAGAACTGGTAGTCGGTCATTTCGCCGGTTTTGGAGATGGTCATCTCGCATACCATCGCCAAACGGTCAACTTTCGGGTTCAGGGAACACAGGCCGTTGGACAGCTCTTCCGGCAACATCGGAATCACGCGCTCAGGGAAGTACACCGAGTTGCCACGTACCTGCGCTTCAGTATCCAGCGCCGAACCGATTTTCACGTAGCTGGAAACGTCGGCAATGGCCACGTACAGCTTCCAGCCACCCGAGAACAGGCGAAGCTTGCCCGGCTTGGCTTCACAGAACACCGCGTCATCGAAGTCGCGTGCATCTTCGCCGTCAATGGTGACGAACGGCAGATGACGCAGGTCGATGCGCTTCTCTTTGTCTTTGTCTTCAACTTCAGGCTTGAGACGACGCGCTTCTTTAACCACAGCTTCTGGCCAAACGTGCGGAATGTCGTACGTGCGCAGGGCAATGTCGATTTCCATGCCCGGAGCCATGTAGTTGCCTACCACCTCAAGCACATCACCTTGCGGCTGGAAGCGCGGCGTCGGCCAGTGAGTAATCTTCACTTCAACGAACTGGCCAATCTTGGCGCCCGCATTGCGGCCGGGTGTCACCAACACTTCTTGCTGGATTTTCGGGTTATCGGCAACAACAAAACCAATGCCGCCTTCTTCGAAGTAACGGCCGACGATGGTTTCGTGAGCGCGTGATACCACTTCGACAATCACGCCTTCACGGCGACCACGGCGGTCCAGCCCCGAAACACGGGCCAGCGCACGGTCACCATCAAACACCAGGCGCATCTGCGACGGGCTCATGAACAGGTCGTCACTGCCGTCATCCGGGATCAGAAAGCCGAAGCCGTCACGGTGACCACTGATGCGGCCGAGAATCAGGTCGAGCTTATCCACCGGCGCATAAGTGCCACGGCGGGTGTAAATCAATTGTGCATCGCGCTCCATCGCTCGCAAGCGACGGCGCAGGGCTTCGATCTGGTCTTCCGTGGTAAGACCAAACTCTTCTACCAACTGCTCGCGAGCGGCTGGCGAGCCACGCTCGGCCAGATGCTGAAGGATCAGCTCGCGGCTAGGGATAGGGTTTTCGTATTTTTCCGCTTCACGTGCGGCCTCGGGATCGAGGGTCTGCCAATCGGCCATTAGATAGTTTTCACCTTGTCTATATGCGGGTTAGTTTGGCATACGCGTATTGAAACGGGAAATTTCGGACTCACTCAGAGCCTTAATAGTCCTTTCTGACGCGCTTTGCCGCTGTTGTCCCACCGTTCGCGAAATATTTTGGATATTTTTATTCACAACGCTTTACAGGTCAAAGGGTCATCCGTATAGTGCGCGCCATCGACAACGGCAACGTTGAAGATGCTGCCCAGATGGTGAAATTGGTAGACACGCCAGCTTCAGGTGCTGGTGATCGCAAGGTCGTGGAAGTTCGAGTCTTCTTCTGGGCACCAATTTAGAGATGCAGATTAGTACAATCTTCAGCCTCACACAAAAACCCGCGAAAGCGGGTTTTTGCATTCTAAGCCCCTGATTTAATAAAACTAAAACAGGGGGTTTACAGATTTAAAAGCGCTCCGTATAGTGCGCCACATCAACAGCGGCAACGTTGCTGATACTGCCCAGATGGTGAAATTGGTAGACACGCCAGCTTCAGGTGCTGGTGACCGCAAGGTCGTGGAAGTTCGAGTCTTCTTCTGGGCACCAATTCAGGTTTACAGCTTCACGCTGTAAACCACTCAAAAAGCCCGCGAAAGCGGGCTTTTTAGTTTCTGTCATTCAGCCTCCCGCCTTTTATCAGACCTTCTATCAGCCCTTCGATACTGTGTTTGATAATCCATCTCAATCGCACTAATATCCGGCCATCTTCAGATCGCTCATGCGTACTCCTGGAAACCCGTGCCCGACACCAACGAACGGCTTCAACTCTACCTCACGCATCGACATGCCCTGGTGGACTACGCCGCCCCTATCGTGGGCTGCCGCGCCAAGGCCGAAGACGTGGTGCAAGACGCCTGGCTGCGATTCAACCAAGGGGCAGACAACGCCAACCCTTTGACCCAACCCGTTGGCTACCTCTATCGAATCGTGCGCAACCTGGCCTTTGACCTCAATCGCCGCACCAGCCTTGAAAATCGCCACACCACGCGTGAAGACGCGCTGGATGAGCACATTTCCAACACCCCGTCACCCGAGCAGCAAGCGCTGCATGTGGACGAGCTGCGCAAATTGCAACATGCTCTGTCCCGCTTGCCCGAGCGCACACGCCAAGCGTTCATCCTGCATCGCTTACAGGGCCTGACATTTCAGCAAATTGGCGCCCAACTGGGGATTTCTGTCAGCCTGGCCCACCAATTGGTACGCGACGCCCTGACCTACTGCGCGGAACAACTGAGCGATGACTGACTTTTTCGACCTGCCACCACGCTTCGTGCCCACTCACGGTTTTGATACGGGCAGCATGTTCCGTGGCGCCTGATAACCCGAACCCGATCTGGGAAACCGCGCTCGACTGGCTGCTGCTGATCCAGCAACACCCTGACGACCCCGACCTGACTCAGCGCCTGAACGACTGGCGCGCCAGCGCTCCCCAACATGACGCGGCCTACCGCAAAGCGCTGAAAGTCTGGCGCCTGAGCGGTGAAGCGCTGAGCTTGGCGCAGGAGCCAACCCCCGCACCCGCCGCTCCCCCCGCGCCGAGGCTTGCGCCTGCACCCCGTCGATCTAGCCGCCGTAAGCGCTCACTCATCGGCGCGGCCGTCGCCGCCTGCGCCGTGTTCATGCTGCTACCGGACTGGCCAGCTTTGCGCGCCGACTGGCATAGCCCAATGGCCGAACACCGCGACATTATTTTGAGCGACGGCAGCCGCGTGCAACTCGACAGCAACAGCCTGATCGATGTGCAATTTGACCCGCAGCAACGGGAGGTCACGCTGTTACGCGGCCAGGCATTTTTCTCGGTGAAGCCCGATGCCACACGCGCGTTTTACGTGAAGGCGGGGTCTGTGCGTGTGCGCGTCACAGGGACTGAATTCGCCGTGAGCCTGAATGACAGCAACGTTGACGTCAGCGTCCAAAGCGGCACCGTCGTGGTCAAAACCCCGGATTCGTCTGCTCGCCCTGAGCACGTGCTGCATCACGGCGACCAATTAAGCTACCGCGCCACCCATCAAACCACCCGCCTGGCTCAATTGCCCGACGAACAAATTGCGCCGTGGCGCCGCTGGCAATTGGTAGCGATTGATCAATCGGTGGACGACGTCGTGTCGCACTTACGGCGTTATCAGCCAGGACTGATTGTGCTGACGGACAAAGCGCTCGGCCAACGGCGCATTACCGCCGTGTTAAACCTGCGCGACCCCAAGCGTGCGTTGCAGGCCGCCATCGCCCCGCTGGGTGGGCGCGTGCAAGACAGCGTGCCCTATACGCTGATCGTTTCGGCAAAACCTTAGCCCAGTAGACGCTGGCGAAGGTTGCGACAAAGGCTTACAGCGCAAGCCTTCGCAGCTTTCGCCAGCTCCCACAGGCTTCGTACTGACCCCGGTTTGCATGCGCGGATAATTATTTTCGTTTATTTCTGGAAATCCTTTGGCGCCGAGAGTCTTTACCTACGAACGTCACTGATAAAGATTCGCATTAGTGACTATGACGTTTCATTTCGTAGGTCATCTCATGCCTTCTTCGCGTTTGTGCTGCGCCCGCTTTGCTCGTCATCTGTCGTTAGTGCTGACTTTCTGGCTCGTGTTACCTGCGCTGGCCAACGCCGCCCAACCCCATTTTGAAATTGCGGCGCAACCATTGGCCTCCGCGCTGGTTGCGTTTTCTCAGCAATCGGGCTGGCAAGTCAGTGCAGAAAGCACCTTGCTCACCGATCGGAGCAGCCCGGCCGTTACGGGCGATATGAGCCCCGAGAAAGCCCTGGCCCGGTTGCTCGATGGCAGCAACCTGCAATGGGAGGTCACCTCTGCCGACAGCGTGTCGATCCTGCCGCCTACCGACAGCAATGTGCTTCTGATCAAAAGCACGCCCATCACTGCCTTGGACTCGACGTTTCAGGGCGAGCAAACCATTGACCGGGCAATGATCGACAGCCTGCCTGCCGGCAACGGTGACATCACCAGCTTGCTGCGCACCAACCCCAATGTGCAATTCGATAACAGCCAGTTAAACAGCAAATCCCCCGGTGAAATCGCCCCGGCCAACATCAGCATCAACGGCGCCCAACCCTGGCAGAACCTGTTCATTGTCGACGGCATGAACATGAACAACGACCTCGACCCCGGCAACACCAACGATGACATGGACGAAATACCGGGCCGCAGCCAGGGCCTGGCGCTCGACACTGACCTGCTCAGTGAGATCAAGGTCTATGACAGCAACGTGCCCGTGGAATACGGTGGTTTCAATGGCGGCGTGGTGCAGGCCAACACCCGCGACCCCAGCATGGACCTGCACGGCAAACTGTCGGTACAAATGACGCGTTCGCAGTGGACCCGCTATCACCTGAACGAAGATGACCCCGACCTCGAAAATTATGAGGCGGGCTTCGGTAACAGCTCGCAGCCCGATTTTAAAAAGGTCATCACCCGCGCCACGCTAGAAGGGCATTTAACCGAGAACTTCGGTTTGTTGGGCAGCTTCTCGCGCAAGGATTCGACCATTCCGACCCGCGTCTTCTCAGTCGCCAACCAGACCGACACCGCCAATGCTGCCCAGGTGCAGACCCGGCGCATCGACAACTACTTCCTCAAAGCCGCCTGGCAAATTAACGAAGACTGGAAACTCGATGTCAGCGTGACCCATGCACCGGAAACCGCAGAGACGTTTGGCCCCAACGCCATTCTCTCCGGGCGGGAGATGACCGCCGGGGGCGACAGTGTCAGCGCACGCATGGTGTGGAATGCGCCCCTGGCCAGGGTTGAGCAAAACATCAGCTGGAGCCAAATGAACACCTCTCGCACATCAGACAGCGATTACATGGTGTTCTGGCGCGCATCGACCTCCAAGAACTGGAGCAATCTGGCGATGGCCACCGAAGGCGGTTTCGGCGATATCGAAGAGGCGCAGAAAACCCTGGCCTACAAACTGAAAGCCGACTGGAACACCGTCAACTGGCTGGGCGTCGATCACGCCGTGCAAACCGGACTTGAGCTGGCGCAGAACGCCGTGATGTACGAACGCGACTCGCCCTACACCAGCTATTCAGTGGCCAAGGCCACCGCCTGCCCACCCAACGACTCTCTGTGTTCGATGGGCCAGACCACCAATGGCTGGGGCGGACAATACGCCAACAAAAAAACCGTGACTCAGGGTAAAACGTCCTTCGATACACGCTCTTGGGCGCTCTACCTTCAAGACGAAATGCGCTACAAGCGCCTGACCGTACGTCCCGGCCTGCGCCTGGACGGCGATGACTACATGAACCAAGTCACCCTCGCGCCGCGATTCGCCATCGAGCTGGATGTATTCGGTAATGGCCAGACCCGCCTCACCGGTGGCGCCAACCGTTATTACGGACGCAACCTGTACGCCTACAAATTGCGCGACGGCGTGGCCGCCATGAATACCGAATACACCCGCCCCAACCCGTCCGCCGAGTGGGAAATGAGCAAACGCGTACCCAACGACAGCCAGTTCAATCAGTTGAAAGTACCCTATGACGACGAACTCACCTTGGGCTTGAGCCATGTGCAATGGGACACCGAGTTTGCCGTCAAGTACGTCAACCGCAAGGGCCGCGAACAGGTGAGCCGTGCCTGGGGTTCACAAATTGGCGCCCCCACGGACGACCCCACCACCCTGGCCGCCAATTACTACACCTATTACAACGGCGGCAACAGTGAAGCCGATATTTACACCCTGACCATCACCCCGCTGCACCCCTTTGTACTGGGCAGCACCCGCACCAGCGGGCAGTTCGCCATGGACTGGAGCAAGGTGCAAAACACAGGGCTGTCCAACTACAGCGCCAACATTGGCGCCACGTATGTCGACGACCCGACGATTCAATACGACGGCAAGTTCATGAAGTATTCCGACATGCCCGCGAGTAATTACAACCGCCCCTGGACGGCACGCCTGACCACCGTCACCGAAGTCGAACCCCTGCACCTGACCTGGAGCAACTTCCTGCGTTACCGCGACGGCTACCGGCGCATCGCAGCCACCGGCAAAACCACTGAATTCCAGGGCGCTGCCGTGCGCGTGTGGGAAGAAACGCCGTTTTCCGGCGCCCTGACCTGGGACACCCGCCTCGCCTGGGCGATGCCCACAGCCAAGGATCAGACGGTGTTCGTCAACCTCGATGTCACCAACCTGCTGGACAAGCAAATCGTCAGCACCACCGACACCACGGGCCTGACCACCTTTGAAGTGGGTCGCCAGTTCATGGTCGAAGTGGGGTACACATTTTGAAGCGCATTATCCTGCTCAGCGTGTTCGGCCTCGGATTGGTCGCGCCAGCCTGCAACGTGAACGCCGCCCCCTGCGACACAACGTCTGCCGACTACACACACTGCATCGCCAACCTGTATCGCCAGCCGGTTGCCCAGTGGCCCGCACCTACCGTGGACGCCGATGTGAAATGGCAAGAGATGGCCGCCCTCCCCGCCCATGCGCCTGCACCGCCCGACAACCCGTTCACTGACGCCAAGGCCGAACTCGGCAAAAAACTGTTCAACGACCCCAAACTCTCGCGTTCCGGCCAGATTGCCTGCGCCTCCTGCCATGAAGCCGACATGGCGTTTGCAGATGGGCGACGCGTTTCATTTGGCCACGACCGCCAAAGCGGTCGACGCAACGCCCCAAGCCTGGTGATGAGCGGCTACAGTCAGACCCTGTTCTGGGACGGACGGGGCGCCGGCCTGGAACAACAGGCCATGCACCCCATCATCGACCCAGTAGAAATGGCCTTCGATATCCCGCAATTGCTGCAACGGCTCAATTCAGACGCAGCCTACAGCGCGCAGTTTGCCCAAGTGTTTGGCCCCGGCCCGATTACTCAGCAAAACACCGCAAAAGCCTTGGCCACCTTTCAGCGCACGCTGGTGACCGCCACGCGCAACACCGGGTTCGAGCAACTGCTGCGCGGGCGCCCGCAGCGCATGAACGACGAGCAGTTGTACGGCCTGCACCTGTTTCGCACCAAGGCCCGCTGCATGAACTGCCACTTCGGGCCGGCGTTGAGCGACGAGCAATTTCACAACGTTGGCCTGAGTTATTACGGACGCAAATACGAGGACCTCGGGCGTTACGAAGTGACCGGCAAGCCCGCAGACGTCGGGGCTTTTCGCACGCCGTCGTTGCGTCTGGTCAGCAAAACCGCGCCGTGGATGCACAACGGCCTGTTTGTGAACATGCAAGGCACGTTGGCGTTCTACAACATGGGCATGCCGCGCCCGCGCCCCACCGCACAACAGGTAAACGATCCGCTGTTCCCGAGCACCAGTGAACGCCTGAAAGCACTGAACATGGACAAGGATGAACTGCGGGCCTTGCGCAGTTTTCTGGACACACTTTGAAGGAGGCGGCATCACAGTTGGTCGCGTTTGCGCAATTGGACGCTGGGTCAAGCGCACTTGAGAAACGATATCGTTTATTATTGTTACAAGTTTTGTAGTACCCAAGCGAGGAACCCAGCGAATGATGCTCCGAAATACCCAGCTTGCGACATTCCTACTGCGCGGCCTGTCCATCGCCGCTCTTGGTCTGACACTGACCGCACCTACCGCCTACGCCGCAGACAAAGTTTCCCTGACGCTGTACAACGGCCAGCACAAGGAAGTCGGCGACAACCTCGCCGCAGCCTTCGAAGCCAAGACCGGCATTCACGTCAATGTGCGCAAAGGCAGCAGCAACCAATTGGCCAGCCAGATTATGGAAGAAGGTGATCGCTCGCCCGCCGACGTGTTCTACGCCGAAGAATCCCCGCCATTGAACAACCTGGGTGAACAGGGTTTTCTGGCCAAGGCCGATGACGCCACGCTACAAGCCCTGCCCAAAGAGTACGTAGCGACCAATGGCACCTGGATTGGCGTCACTGCGCGCACCCGCGTCGTGGCCTTCAACCCGAAAAAGATTAATGAAAAAGACCTGCCCAAATCGGTGATGGATTTCGCTGATCCTGAATGGCAAGGCAAAATCGGCTTCGTGCCCACCAGCGGCGCGTTCCAGGAACAAGCCGTGGCCATCATCAAACTGCACGGCCGTGAAGCCGCTGAAGAATGGCTGACTGGCCTGCGGGCATTCGGCAAAACCTACACCAACAACATGGTTGCGCTCAAAGCCGTGGAAAACGGCGAAGTAGCGGCGGTACTGGTCAACAACTACTACTGGTTCGCTTTGCAGCGCGAGAAAGGCCAACTGGATTCCAAGCTGCATTACTTCACCGATGGCGATGCGGGCGGCTTGATCACCGTGTCCAGCGCCGGCGTGCTCAAGGCCAGCAAACACCCTAAAGAAGCCCAGCAGCTGCTGGCGTACATGGCCAGCGAAGAAGGTCAGCGTGTGATCACCAACACCACGGCTGAATACCCGATGCGCAAAGGCATGGTCTCGGAGCGCGGCCTCAAGCCGTTCGAGGAGCTGCAACCACCGAAAGTGACACCGGCTGACTTGGGCAATGCCGAAGAAGCGCTGGACCTCGAACGCGACGTTGGCCTGCTCTGATGCTGTCGGTCGCCCAACCTGCCCGCTTCACCCTCAAACGCAAACGGCCTTCGATCTGGCTGCTGCTGCCCGTCCTGTTGCTGGTGGGTTTAAGCCTGTTGCCGTTGCTGTATGTCGGCACCAAAGCGTGGCAGGCCGGGTGGGCGCAAGCGGTGCACATGTTGTGGCGCCCTTATGTGTTCGACCTGATGCGCAACACCTTGCTACTGATGGTCGGTGTGACCGTGGTGTGCGCAGTGGTCGGCCTTTCGCTGGCCTGGTTGCTGGAACGCAGCAACCTGGCGGGACGACGCTTGTGGGGGGTGATTTTGTGCCTGCCTTTTGCCGTTCCGGCATTCGTCAGCAGCTTCACCTGGGTGTCGCTCAGTTCAAGTTTTGAAGGTCTGGGCGGCGCGATTCTGGTGATGAGCCTGTCCAAGTACCCGCTGATTTTCCTGCCGGTGGCGGCAACCTTGCGCAACCTCGACCCGGCGCTTGAAGAATCGGCCCGCACCCTGGGCCAGAACCGCTGGGGGGTGTTTTTCAGAATCACCTTACCGCTGCTCTGGCCGTCGCTGCTGGCAGGCTCGCTGCTGATTGCCCTGCACATGCTGGTCGAGTTCGGCGCGCTGTCGATCATCGGCCTGCAAACCTTCACCACGGCTATTTATCAACAGTTTGAGCTGGAGTTCAGCAACGCCAATGCGGCCATGCTGTCCGCCGTTTTGCTGGTGATGTGTTTGACGCTGTTGTGGCTGGAACTCAAAGTGCGCGGCAAGGGCCGCCATGTGCGGATTGGCCAGGGTGCGGCGCGGCATGCCGGGCAGGTTAACCTGGGCACATTGGCACTGCTCGGCCAGTTGTATTGCCTGGCGCTGGCGATTGTGGGCAGCGGCATCCCGCTGGGGATGCTGGTGTACTGGCTGATCAAAGGCAGCTCTGCGGCGTTCCCCGTTGCACAAATCGGTGAGGCATTGCTCTCCTCGGTGTCGCTGGCGCTGGGGGGTGCTGCGTTGTGCCTGGTGCTGGCGGTGCCGGTCGGGTTGCTGGTGGTGCGTTACAAAGGCCAATTGGCGATCTGGGCCGAACGCTTGCCGTATCTGCTGCACGCTCTGCCGGGACTGGTGATTGCCCTTGCACTGGTGTATTTCGCGCTGCACTGGGTGCCTGCGCTGTATCAGACCTCGGCGCTGTTGCTGATCGCTTACGCCTTGCTATTTCTGCCGCTGGCGCAGGCACCGATCCGTACCGCACTGAACAAGGCCGCGCCACAGCTTGAAGAAGCTGCGCGTACGCTGGGCGCTTCTTCGTTCTCGGCGTTTTGCCGGGTGACGTTGCCCATCATCTTTCCTGCGTTGGGTGCGGCGTTTGCACTGGTGTTCCTTGATGCGATGAAGGAGCTGACCGCGACCCTGCTGCTCAGCCCGACCGGGCTTAATACGCTGGCGACACAAGTGTGGTCGCACACCTCGAACATCGAGTTTGCAGCGGCGGCGCCGTATGCGGCGCTGTTGATTCTAGTGTCGGGGTTGCCGGTGTATTTGCTGACTACGCGGATGTATTTGAGTCGATGACACGCCCTTCACCCCGCCCCTCTCCCGCGCAGGAAAGGGGTGGAGTGAAGGCTTTTGGTTTCAGGCCCTGAATTGCCCCAGGCTCGCTTTAAGTTGCGCAGCCAATCCGTCCAGCACTTTGCCACTGGCCGTGGTTTCATTCACCGCCTGCGCAGCACGCTCAGCCTGTGCATGAATTATTTCTACACGCCCGCGCACCGCCTGCGCACCTTGCGCTTGATGCGCTGCGGCACGGGTCGCATCACCAATGGCCGCGTGTACTTTTTCTACGGACGACTGCACGCTTTTCTGCAGTTTCACGCTGCCACGCAACACGTCCAGCCCCTCCGTGGCTTGACGCCCCGCCAGGCCGATAGCCGTCACGGCCTCTTTCGCACCTTGCTGCAACGCCACAATGTGCGCCTGAATATCTCCGGTTGAGCTTTGGGTCTTACTCGCCAACGCCCGCACTTCATCAGCGACCACCGCAAAACCACGCCCGGTTTCCCCTGCTCGCGCCGCTTCAATCGCCGCGTTCAGCGCCAGCAGGTTGGTTTGCTCGGCAATGCCGTGAATCACGGTCAACACCACCTCGATCTGCTCACTTTGCTGGGCCAGGCGCTCAATCACTTTGGCGCCCGCGCCCACCTGCCCCGCCAGCGCCTCAATCAGCCCGCCCACTTGCGCGGAGGTGCGTGTGTTTTCATCCGTGGCCTGACGAATATCCAACACTTGCTTAAGCGCTGCCTGCATCGCCTGACTCTCAGACTGCGCCGCATCAGCCATCGTTGATAACGCCTCAAGGCTTTGCGCCACTTCATCACGCTGCAATTGTGCAGCGGCATCGGCCCCGGCATTGCGCAGGGTCATGGCACCAATCTCGACGCCGGTACGCTGCGCCACATCGCCCGCCTCACGCACGATGGGCTGCAACTTGTCGACGAAACGATTGACCGCTGCCGCCATGTCGCCAATCTCATCCTTGCTGTTGAGGCCCACACGCTTGGTCAAATCGCCCTCACCGGCCGCCAGATCGTTCAGCGCCGCGATCAACAGCAGCAATTTGTTGACCACACGCCGCCCCAGCACGACGGCCACCAACAGCAACACACCCAACCCCACAATCGCCAACCCCAACCCCATACGCCAGCGCAACGTGTCCGCGGCGTCGCGCACGGTGGCAGCGGTATTGGCCTGCATCTGCGCTGCCGCGGTTTGCGCCGAGGCCAAGCGGGTACGTAACGCGCCCGCGCTGTCACTGGCCGCGCCTTGCAGGCTTTCATCGACCAATTGCTCACTGCTGACAATCAGCTGCGAAAAACGATGATCAAGCGCTACCAGGTCTTGCTCAATCGAGGCAGTGGAGACGCCCATCAGCACCTTGCCAATCTCCACGCCATTGGGGCTGATGGGGGCTTCGAGGTAGTAGACGGCGGGGTCATGCCGCGCGGCATCCAGCACTTTGTCCAGCGCGCGGTCGCCTTTGCCTTTTTCCAGCAGTGCTTTGTTGATGGGATTTTCACGGTTCAGGTAGCGCGTCAGATGCTGACCCGTGGCGTCGTCGTACACCACAAACAGCACATTGGGATTGCGCTGAGCACGACGTGCGAATTCGGACAGCGTCGGCACATCGCTGTCCCACATAGCCCGAGGCGCCACTGCCGCCAGCAGTTGCGCCATATCGTTGGCCGAGTCCATCAGGCTCTTTTCCAGCGTCGCCCGAACCTGCGCTTGCTCATCTTTCAAGCGCGGGGACAAACCCGCCGTCAACCGTTGTCGGGTACTGGCAGAAAGTCCCTCCAGACTGCCTTTCACCTCGCGTGCGGCCTGTTCAAGTTCGGCGGAGAGTTTCTGGCTGTCGGTGCCCAGGCGCGCGTCCAAATCTGCTTCTAACGCGGTGACTGTGCTCCGAGTCAGTGCAACAGCGACCAGTACCTGCACCAAAAGAGCGATACCGAGGGTAACGAACACGGGTCGCAACAGACGGCTTTGTAACAGTGAAAGAATGGCTGACATGAAGAACCCCTCTACGGCGGTGCCATTACATTGATGGCACCCTTGATGGGTTCTCTACAGCAAGGGTCGTGCCGCACACCGGGGCGGGGCAAAAACAACAAAGGGCCCCGAAGGGCCCTTTGTTTTACAGCACGACGACTTAAGCGAACGGGTGACGCAGAACGATGGTTTCGTTGCGGTCCGGACCTGTCGAAATGATGTCGATCGGCGCGCCGATCAGTGCTTCTACGCGCTTGATGTAAGCACGCGCGTTTTCTGGCAGCTCTTCCAGGGTTTTGGCGCCCACGGTCGATTCAGTCCAGCCCGGCACTTCTTCATACACAGGCTGTAGGCCCACGTAGCTGTCAGCGTCGGTCGGTGCGATCTCGTTACCTTCTGCATCTTTGTAGCCAACGCAGATGTTGATGGTGTCCAGACCGTCGAGTACGTCCAGCTTGGTCAGGCAGATGCCCGAGATGCTGTTCACATCGATAGCGCGACGCAGGATAACGGCATCGAACCAGCCGCAACGACGTGCGCGGCCAGTAGTGGCGCCGAACTCGTGGCCTTGCTTGGCCAGGTGAGCGCCGACGTCGTCGAACAGCTCAGTCGGGAACGGACCCGAACCTACACGCGTGGTGTAAGCCTTGGTGATGCCCAGGATGTAGTCCAGGAACATCGGGCCAACGCCCGAACCGGTCGCAACGCCACCCGCGGTGGTGTTGGAGCTGGTCACGTACGGGTAGGTGCCGTGGTCGATGTCGAGCAACGAGCCTTGAGCGCCTTCGAACATGATGTCTTTGCCAGCGCGACGCAGGTCGTGCAGCTCAGCGGTCACGTCCAGCATCAGCGGCTTGAGCAGCTCGGCGTACTCTTTGCACTCGGCCAGGGTCTTGTCGAAGTCGATGGCAGGCTCTTTGTAGTAACCGACCAGCATGAAGTTGTGGTAGTCCACCAATTCACGCAGTTTGGCTTCAAAGCGCGGCATGTTCAGCAGGTCGCCAACACGCAGGCCACGACGTGCAACCTTGTCTTCGTAAGCCGGGCCGATGCCGCGACCGGTCGTACCGATCTTCAGCTCGCCACGGGCTTTTTCACGGGCCTGGTCCAGCGCCACGTGGAACGACAGAATCAGCGGGCAAGACGGGCTGATACGCAGGCGCTCACGCACCGGTACGCCTTTCTCTTCCAGCTTGATGATTTCACGCAGCAGGGCATCGGGTGCAACCACGACGCCGTTGCCGATCAGGCATTGCACGCCTTCGCGCAACACGCCCGACGGAATCAGGTGCAATACGGTTTTTTCGCCGTCGATCACCAATGTGTGGCCAGCATTGTGGCCACCTTGGTAACGCACTACAGCGGCAGCATGTTCGGTCAGCAGATCAACGATCTTGCCTTTGCCCTCATCACCCCATTGGGTGCCCAGGACTACGACATTCTTACCCATAACACTTGTCCTCATTCGCGCAAACTTGGTGCCGGCTGTCGCCGGCAGGAAAACTCAAGAAGCCAGCGGCACTACTTGCCACAAGCCGTTCTGCTGAATCAATTGGCGGTCGCAGTCTGCCTCATGGGCGCCAGCCTGCTGTTGCCCAGGCAACGCCTGAACCACACGCTGACCTTCACTGCGAAGCTGGCAAACCTGCTGCCAGAGTGCCGCATCCGTGCTGTCAGGCATCCAGATACCGCCAGACGGCAACTCGACCTGCGCCCGCCCCAGGGTCACCAGGGTTTTCAAATCGGTCGAAAAGCCGGTTGCCGGCCGGGCACGCCCGAACACAGCACCAATGTCGTCATAACGACCGCCCTGAGCGATGGAATCCCCAACGCCCGGTACAAAAACCGCAAACACCACACCTGTGTGGTAGTGATACCCACGCAACTCACCCAGGTCAAAGTACAGCGGCAACTGCGGGAAACGCACAGACAACCGCTCGGCAATTGCCAACAAGTCGTCCAGAGCGGCCAACACAGGGGCCGGAGCCTTGGCCAGACGCTCACGCGCAGCAACCAGAACGTCGTGGCCGCCACACAAATCAACCAGTGCCTGCAGCATGCCAGCCAAATCAGCCGGCAAGCCTTGGGTCAAGGCCGTTACTTCGTCGATCGCTTTGCGTTGCAGAGCGTCGAACAATTGTTGTTCTACTTCAACCGACAGATTGGCCGCACGGGCCAACCCACGATAAATACCGACATGCCCCAGGTCCATGTGGACATCCGGGACATCAGCCAGTTGCAGCATGGCCAGCATCAGGCTGATGACTTCAACATCGCTGCTCGGGCTCGCATCGCCATACAACTCGGCGCCCAACTGGATCGGGCTGCGCGAGGAAGACAAACCGCGAGGCTGTGCATGCAGCACGCTACCGGCATAGCACAAGCGGCTTGGGCCGGCGCGTCGCAAGGTATGCGCATCGATGCGCGCCACTTGCGGCGTGATGTCTGCACGAAAACCCATCTGGCGACCCGTTTGCGGGTCAATCACCTTGAAGGTCCGCAGATCGAGATCCTGGCCAGCCCCGGTCAACAGGGATTCCAGGTATTCGATATGCGGGGTGACGACGAACTCATAGCCCCAGCTCTGGAACAGATCCAACACCTGACGGCGCGCCACTTCGATGCGAGCGGCTTCAGGTGGAAGTACTTCTTCGATGCCATCTGGCAAGAGCCAGCGGTCTACCGTTGCCATTACGCCATTCCCCTATGATCCGGGCGGCCAGCCAGCAGGCGAGCCTTGAGTAAAGCAGAACGTGGCTGCGTCTTGAACGCGCACAGCAAAAAAGCCCTAAACGAAAGGCTCACACAGCACATTCCTCGAAAAATCTGCCGACGCTGTACCAGCCGATCGGGCAATCAAACATGCAGACGCAAAAAAGCCGGGAATTTCCCGGCTGCCGCATCATACACACGTTTTCTAAAAGGATCACCCCGCCAGGCCATTTGCCCGCCCGGCGGAGTGAATACATGCATTTGATACGCACTGTGGGAGCGAGCTAGCTCGCACCTACAGGGTTATTGCGGCTTGGACTTTTCCAGGTAACGGAAGAAGTCACTGCTTGGGTCCAGCACCAGTACATCGCTCTTGTTCGCAAAGCTTTCGCGGTAAGCACGCAGGCTGCGATAGAACTTGTAGAACTCCTGGTCCTGGCCATAAGCCTTGGAGTAAATCGCGGCAGCTTGAGCGTCACCATCACCGCGTGCTTCTTCAGACTGACGATACGCCTCAGCCAGCAGAACACGACGTTGACGGTCGGCGTCAGCACGAATGCCTTCTGCCAGCTCGTTACCTTTGGCCCGGTGCTCGCGTGCTTCACGCTCACGCTCGGTGCTCATGCGTTCGAAAACGCTGCGGTTTACTTCTTTTGGCAAGTCGATGGCCTTGACGCGAACGTCGACCACTTCGATGCCCAGCTCTTTTTCAGCCATTTTGTTCAGCGACGCGGTGATGTCAGCCATCAACGCATCACGCTCACCCGACACCACTTCGTGCAGGGTGCGCTTACCGAACTGGTCGCGCAGGCCGGATTCCAGACGACGCGACAAACGCTCGTCAGCAATCTGCTTCATACCCGAGGTGGCGGTGTAGAAGCGCTCGGCATCTTTCACGCGCCACTTGGCGAAGGCATCAACCATCACAGCTTTCTTTTCCAGCGTCAGAAAACGCTGCGTCGGCGCATCCAGCGTCATCAGGCGGGCATCAAACTTGCGCACCTGGTTAACGTAAGGAATTTTCACGTGCAGGCCCGGCTGGACATCCGCCTGAACCACACGGCCGAAACGCAACATGACTGCGCGTTCGGTTTGCGAAACGATGTAGAAGCTGTTCCAGGCAACCACTGCCACGACAACGCCGACAATAAGGGCGATCAGCGATTTATTGCTCATCAGCGGCTCTCCCTGGTACGCGGCTGTTGCGCCTGATCGGTGCTGACATGCGAAGCAGCATCGTTGTTGGTGCTCGCTGCGGCGGCCGAACCCGTTGCCGGGGTGCTGCCATTACGGCCTTCAATCATTTTGTCCAACGGCAGATAAAGCAGGTTGCTCTGGCCGTTTTTGTTACCGGTCACGAGTACCTTGCTGGTATTGCTGAAGACATCTTGCATGGTGTCCAGGTACAGACGATCACGCGTAACTTCGGGTGCTTTGCGGTACTCGGCAACCAGTTTGGTAAAGCGGTCAGCCTCACCCTTGGCACGCGAAACCACTTCATCACGGTAGCCGTTGGCATCTTCGATGATGCGCTGAGCCTGACCGCGCGCTTCCGGCACCACGCCATTGGCGTAGCTTTCTGCCTGGTTGCGGGCACGTTGCTCGTCTTCACGGGCGCGAATCACGTCGTCAAAGGCTTCCTGCACTTCACGCGGTGCAGCTGCGTTCTGTACGTTGACCTGCGTTACGGTGATACCGGTCTTGTAGGTATCGAGGAAGCGTTGCAGACGCTCCTTGATTTCTACAGCCATCTGCTCACGGCCTTCGGTCAGCACTTTGTCCATCGAGGTCGAACCCACGACGTGACGCAAGGCGCTGTCTGTAGCCTGTTGCAGACTGATTTCCGGTTGATCAACGTTGAGCACGAAGTCGCGCAGGTTGCTGATCTTGTACTGCACGGTCAGCGGCACTTCGACGATGTTTTCGTCTTCAGTCAGCATCTGGCCCTGCTTGGTGTACGCACGCTCACGCGTCACGTTCTCCATGTACTTTTTGTCGAACGGCGGGAAATAAATGTTCAGGCCCGGCCCAACGGTGTCGTAGTACTTGCCCAGGCGCAGCACAACAGCTTGCTCCTGCTCGTCGACTACATAAACCGCGCTGTACAGCCAGACGGCTGCCATGACGACCAGTACGATGCCCAGCACGCCAAAGCCGGCGCTTTTGCCGCCGCTTGAGCCGCCATCGCTACCGCCTGTACGTTTTTTCCCACCACCGAACAACCCATTCAGGCTTTCCTGCAGCTTTCGGAAGGCCTCGTCGAGATCTGGTGGTCCCTTGCGGTCGCCATTTTTAGGGCGTTTGCCACCCCAAGGATCTTGATTATTCGAGTTGCCACCCGGCTCATTCCAAGCCATAGCGCTCTCCATCTGATAAAGCAAAGACGCGCCCACGGCGCGCCGACCAATGCTACAGAATGCCTATCACAGCGGCACGACCGCTTTGCGAGGCTTTTATTGCAAAGTGTGTTCTTCGATGAACGCTGCTGGCTCCAACCCTTCGCGGCTGACCAGGCGATTAAGCTCGGCTCGCGGCAGGCGAACGTCCAGCAGGCAGACCCCTTCATCGTCATGTGCTTCTTTTTGCACTGCACCCAATTCGAAGAATTGCGCACGCAGTCGAGCAAATCGCTGCGGCAAGCGCAAGGTGGCGACGAACAAATCGTTGCCCAACAACTCGGCGATGGCCTGTTCCAGCAGCTCCAGCCCTGCACCGTCACGGGCCGACAACCAGACCCGCTGCGGTTTGCCATCGGCATCACGCTGGATCTGCGGCTCAACCGCTTCAAGCAAATCGATTTTGTTGTAGACCTCAAGGATCGGCAAGTCCTGAGCGCCAATCTCGCCCAAAACCACCATCACCTGCTCGATCTGCGCCATGCGCTCCGGTTCGTGTGCATCAATAACATGCAGCAACAAGTCCGAATTGCTCGACTCTTCGAGCGTAGACCGGAAAGCCTCAACTAGCTTGTGCGGCAAGTGACGAATAAAGCCCACGGTGTCGGCCAGTACGATGGGCCCCAGGTCGGCCAGATCAAGACGGCGCAAGGTGGGGTCAAGCGTGGCGAACAATTGGTCAGCGGCGAACACTTCAGAGCCGGTGACCGCATTGAACAGCGTGGATTTCCCGGCGTTGGTATAGCCCACCAGCGACACCGTAGGAATGTCGGCGCGTTGGCGCCCTCTACGTGACTGCTCGCGTTGACTGCGGACTTTTTTCAGACGGGCCTTGATCTGGCTCATGCGCACACGCAGCAGGCGACGGTCGGTTTCGAGCTGGGTTTCACCCGGCCCACGACTACCAATGCCACCGCCTTGACGCTCAAGGTGGGTCCAGCCGCGCACAAGACGCGTGCTCATGTGGTCAAGCTGGGCCAGTTCAACCTGGAGCTTGCCTTCATGGGTACGGGCGCGTTGAGCAAAGATGTCGAGAATCAGCCCGGTACGGTCAAGCACGCGACACTCGAAAACACGTTCGAGGTTTCGCTCCTGACTGGGCGTGAGGACGTGATTGAAAATCACGATGTCGACCTTCTCGGCCTTGACCAGGTCGCGTAACTCTTCGACCTTGCCAGTGCCAATCAAGTACTTGGCCGATGGCCGATGACGCGGCACGTTAAAAAACGCGACGGTCTCGGCGCCGGCCGATACAGCTAACTCCTGGAACTCCTGCGGATCTTCGCGCGCCTCAGGGTCCT
This sequence comes from Pseudomonas sp. TAA207, assembly GCF_001529285.1. NCBI lineage: Bacteria > Pseudomonadati > Pseudomonadota > Gammaproteobacteria > Pseudomonadales > Pseudomonadaceae > Pseudomonas > Pseudomonas sp. TAA207. Next base: position 185,591 of record NZ_LLWJ01000069.1, read on the forward strand.
GACCTTCCAAGTGAACGAGGATCGCTCGCTCACCACCACCGTGGCGCTCAAAGAACAAAGCAGACTCCTATCAAGCGTTACCTGGTTCAGCGTCTGCCTGTTCCGATTCTGCTGCGCTTGGCAGACGAATTGGACGTACAGGAACGACTGTCGAGATAGCGTGTTTGTAAACCATTTGGCTGACGGTGTTTTTCAGCAGAATCACGAACTGGTCGAAAGACTCGATAGTCCCCTGCAGCTTGATCCCGTTGACCAGGTAGATGGAAACGCCAACCTTCTCTTTACGCAAAGTATTCAAGTAAGGGTCTTGTAGCGAATGCCCTTTTGACATATGCCGCACTCCTGTAAGGATAAAAAATAGAAACAAAATGTAGAGGGTCGATGACGCCACACCCATAGGATAGACGGCATTTCTGGAGACTCAGCTCAATATGGAGACCGATCCCAGGTATTTCAAGGCTCGTGGCAGATTGTCGCAGGCCAGGCTGTCAAGCCAATGCAGGTCATCCCAACCGCGCAACCAGGTGAACTGTCGCTTGGCCAATTGGCGCGTGGCAATGATGCCGCGCTCCTTCATCTCGGCCTGTGACAGCTTGCCGTCAAGGTAGTCCCAGACTTGTCGATAGCCCACTGCACGTATAGACGGCAACCCCGCATGAAGGTCACTTCTAGTCCGCAGGGCTAGGACCTCATCAATGAACCCCTGTTCCAGCATTTGCCCGAATCTTTGTGCAATTCGCTCATGCAGTACCTGACGATTCGCCGGGGCGATGGCCAGATTCGCGACAGTATAGGGCAATTGACTGGAGCCTGAAGCCGCTGCTTTAGTAGATTGTTCAGATTGTTTCAAGCGATGGGCTGTCATGCTCAAACCGCTGACCCGATAAACCTCCAGCGCCCGCGTCAAACGCTGCGGATCGTTGGGGTGAATGCGCGCGGCCGACTCGGGATCAATCGCTGCCAACTGCTCGTGCAAGGCTTGCCAGCCCAGGCGCTGAGCCTCTTCTTCAAGCTGCGCCCGCACCTCTGGATCGGCGGCGGGCATGTCAGCCAGACCGTCAGTCAGGGCCTTGTAATACAACATGGTGCCGCCCACCAGCAGCGGAATATTGCCGCGCGCGGTGATCTCGGCCATCGCCTTGAGTGCATCGGTACGAAAGTCAGCCGCCGAATAGCTTTGAGCCGGGTCGAGGATGTCGATCAACTGGTGCGGATGTTTAGCCAAAATGTCGCGCGAGGGCTTGGCGGTGCCAATGTCCATGCCGCGATAGACCAGCGCCGAATCGACGCTGATCAGCTCACACGGCAATACCTTGCTCAGCTCGATGGCCAAGTCGGTTTTGCCGGCAGCCGTGGGGCCCATCAAGAAAATGGCGGGGGGTAAAGCGTTGGAACCTGTCATCAGCGACCGCGCAAAAAGAGTTTGTCCAAGTCGTCCAGGCCCATTTGGGTCCAGGTGGGACGACCATGATTGCACTGACCACTGCGCTCGGTGTTTTCCATGTCACGCAACAAGCCGTTCATTTCAGGGATCGCCAAGCGGCGGTTGGCCCGAATGGCACCGTGGCATGCCATGGTCCCAAGCAGCTCGTTGAGGTGGGCCTGAATCCGGTCACTGGTGCCGTATTCCATCAGATCAGCCAGCACGTCGTGTACCAGACGCTGCGCCTCGGCCTGCTTGAGCAACGCCGGGATTTGGCGGATGGCCAGGGTTTCGGGGCCAAGGCGTTGCAACTCGAAGCCCAGGCGCTGGAACCACTCGGCGTGTTCTTCGGCACAGTCGGCTTCACGCTGACTGACCGCAATCGACTCCGGCACCAGCAATGGCTGCCCGCTCAGCCCTTCACTGGCCATAGCGATTTTCAGCCGCTCGTACATGATGCGCTCGTGCGCGGCGTGCATATCGACCAGCACCAGCCCTTGGGCGTTTTCCGCAAGGATATAAATGCCCTTGAGCTGCGCCAACGCAAAGCCTAACGGGGGGATATCACCCTGCCCGTCCGGTAGCGGCGCGGCATTGGCTTCAGGCAACGGTGCAAAGAATTCGCGGTAGGCATTGCGGGCTTCTTCGGCGGGCACAGCAGGTGCTGAAGGCTGAGGGCGATATTGATACTGATAACCCGCCCCCGCACCTGAACCGGCAACGTGCGGCATCGGCGCGGCTTGCTGCTGTTCCAGCGCATGGGCGGCCAGGCGCATTTCGCCTTGCGGGCCAAACTCACCCGCATCCAGACCGCTCGCACGCTCGGCCCCCGGCACAGGCGCCGGGGCGGCCAACTGGTCTTCGGGGCGCACATCACCCAACGCACGGTGCAAGGTGCCGTACAAAAAGTCATGCACCATGCGTCCGTCACGAAAACGCACTTCGTGCTTGGTCGGGTGAACGTTGACGTCGACCACCGCAGGGTCGACTTCAAAAAACAGCACAAACGTCGGATGCCGACCGTTGAACAGCACGTCGCGGTACGCCTGACGCACCGCATGCGCCACCAGTTTGTCGCGCACGGCACGGCCGTTCACATAGAAGTACTGCAAGTCGGCCTGGCTGCGCGAGAACGTCGGCAAGCCGACCCAACCCCACAAATGCAGGCCGTTGCGTTCAACCTCAATCGGCAGCGCCTGCTCCAAAAAGGCCGAGCCGCACACCGCCGCCACACGCCGTGCGCGAGCGGTGTCGTCACGTGCTTCATGCAGGTTGAGGATGGTTTTGCCGTTGTGGCGCAGGTTGAACGCCACGTCGAAACGCGCCAACGCCAAACGCTTGATCACTTCTTGCAGGTGATCGAATTCGGTTTTTTCGGTTTTAAGAAACTTGCGCCGCGCCGGGGTGTTGAAAAACAGGTCGCGCACCTCCACCGAGGTCCCGACCGGGTGTGCGGCAGGCTGAACCCTGGGCGCCATGTCGCGACCCTCAGTTTCGACCTGCCAGGCCTGATCGGCGCCACGGGTGCGCGAGGTCAGGGTCAGGCGTGCCACCGAACTGATGGAGGCCAGCGCTTCTCCGCGAAAACCGAGGCTCATCACCCGCTCGAGGTCTTCAAGATCACGGATCTTGCTGGTGGCGTGACGCGCCAGCGCCAGCGGCAAGTCGTCACTTGAGATACCGCTACCATCGTCGCGCACGCGCAACAATTTGATGCCCGCCTGCTCCACGTCCACATCAATACGCTTGGCGCCCGAGTCGAGGCTGTTTTCCAGCAACTCTTTTATCACCGAGGCCGGACGCTCAACCACTTCGCCTGCTGCAATCTGGTTAGCCAGACGCGGGCTGAGCAGTTCAATGCGTGTATTGGCGTTCAACTCACCGTCACTCATTGCTTGGACACCAACTCACTGGCCGGAATGTTGAGGGTCTGGCCGATTTTCAACTCATCGCTTTTCAGGCTGTTGCTGGAGCGCAACGTCGCCACGCCCACTTGATAACGCACGGCAATCATGGCCAGCGTTTCACCGGGTAGCACGCGGTGTTCGCGCGCGCCCTGGGCAATTTTGCCGGTGTCGCGCAACCAGGCGATGTAAGTGCCCGGTGGCGGGTTCTGCTGGAAGAACTGCCGCACGCCGCTGCTGATCGAACGCGCCAGCGCCTGCTGGTGGTTGGAGGAAGCCAGTTTCGACGCTTCGTTGGCGTTAGAGATAAACCCGGTTTCGACCAGAATCGACGGGATGTCCGGCGATTTCAGCACCATAAACCCGGCTTGCTCTACGCGCTGCTTGTGCAGCGGCGTGACGCGGCCGATGTTGGTCAGCACTTTTTGGCCCACGTTCAGGCTTGAGGTCAGCGACGCGGTCATCGACAGGTCGAGCAGCACACCCGCCAGCATGCGGTCCTTGTCATCGAGGCTGACGTTGCCGGCACCGCCGATCAAGTCAGAACGGTTTTCACTGTCCGCCAGCCAACGCGCTGTTTCAGAGGTTGCGCCGCGTTCAGACAACGCAAACACCGAGGCACCAAAAGCGGCCTTGGACGGTGCCGCGTCAGCGTGGATCGACACAAACAGGTCGGCGCCCTTTTTACGGGCGATTTCGGTACGACCGCGCAACGGAATAAAGTAGTCGCCTGTACGGGTCAGCTCAGCTTTAAAGCCTTTCATGCCGTTGATTTGGCGTTGCAACTCTTTGGCAATCGCCAGCACCACGTCTTTTTCACGCTGGCCCGCAGAGCCGGATGCACCGGGGTCTTCACCACCGTGGCCAGCGTCAATTACCACGACCACGCTGCGCTTGCCACTCGGGATCGGCGGCAGTTTCACATCAGGCTGCGCCGGGGTGACCGGCACCACCGGGACTTTTGCCACGTTGGTCGCGGGCAGGCTTGGCGCCAGATCAACACCCTGGTCATACAGGTCGACCACAAGGCGATTGCCGTACTGCGCGTTCGGCGCCAGCACAAAGCTCTTCGGGGTCACCGGTTTTTTCAGGTCGATGACCACGCGCAAATCGGTGGGCGTGCGTTGCGCAGAACGCAAGCTGGTGATCGGCGTGTTGGCCATCGGCACGTTCAACGCGCCTGCCAGGGTTGCACCGTTGATATCAATCACCAGCCGATCTGGCGACGTCAGGGTGAATACGCTGTGCTGCACGGGACCTGTGAGGTCAAACACCAAACGGGTGTTGTCCGGAGCACGCCACAAACGCACACTTTTTACCTGGGTCGCGGCCACGGCATTGACGGCCATGACACTGAGCAACACACCCACCACACTGACTAACGCGCGAAAGCGCATACCAAACCCCATCATTATTTGTATTCCGGTGCCAAAGCGGCACACCAAGACTCGCCACGAGAACCTTGGGGCGTCAGCTTCAGCAAACGCCCGGTGTTATGCGGGGTAATGGTAATGGTCAGGTCGGGCTTTGGCAAAACGCCTGCACCCTTTTCGGGCCACTCGATCAGACACAGGGCGTCTTCATCGAAGTAGTCACGAATACCCATGTACTCCAGCTCTTCGGGATCGACCAAGCGGTACAGGTCGAAATGGAACGCGCGTATATCGCCAATCTCGTACGGTTCGACCAACGTGAAGGTCGGACTTTTTACCGCCCCGGTGTGCCCAAGCCCGCGAATCAAGCCGCGCGACAAGGTGGTTTTGCCCATCCCGAGGTTGCCATCCAGAAAAATCAGGCCGTGGCCTTGGGTGACAGTGGCCAAACGCGCGCCAAAGGCGGTCATTGCCTCTTCATCGGCCAGTTGCAGTGTTATTTCGTGCACGGTGCGTGTTCCTCCAACAACTGACGAATGGCTGGTATCAAATCACTGGCCGCCAGCCCACGGCCCAGAATGCCTTGTTGCTCACCGGCGCGGGCATGTAGCCACACCGCCAGGCATGCCGCATCAAACGCGCTCATGCCTTGTGCCAGCAGCGCGCCAAGCACGCCCGCCAACACATCACCTAGCCCGGCGGTGGCCATTGCCGGATGCCCGTGGTTGCAGATGGCCAACTCGCCATCGACCCCGGCAATCAAACTGCCCGCTCCTTTAAGGACGCAAACAACTGAGTATTTTTTAACCAGAGCCCGCGCCGCAGCAGGGCGATCGGCCTGCACCTGCTCGGTGCTGATGCCCAGCAACCGTGCGGCTTCGCCGGGGTGCGGGGTGATTACCGAGCCGCGAGCCAATTCAAGGCCAGCGTTGGACAACAGATTCAGCGCATCAGCATCCCAAACCTGTAGGATTTTTGCCTGCGCCGCCGCAGACAACAAACTGCGGCCCCACGGCGCCTGCCCCAAACCGGGACCGGCCACCAACACCGACGCGTGGGCCAACACGCCCATCAGTTGATTGGCAGACGACACACCCAACGTCATCACTTCAGGCAAGCGGGTCAAGGCGCCAGGCACGTGTTCTGGGCGCGTGGCCAGTGACACCAGCCCGGCGCCACAGCGTAATGCGGCTTGAGCGCTCAACATGATCGAGCCGCCAAATCCCCGGTCGCCGCCAATCAGCAGCACATGCCCAAACTGGCCTTTGTGAGCGTCTGGCGCACGCGCAGGCAGGCGCGCCAGTGTCTCTGCGCGCAGGACATGAGGTTCGGGTAACAGGTGTTTGGTCTGCGGCATACGTGTCGGGCTCCGATGTCTGGCAGAATTATACGCATCTCAGCTCCGGTTTCCCTTGCCTCATGCCTGCTAATACTGTCGACCTTCCCGTTCTCGCTCAATCCATCAAGGAATGGGGCCGCGAGCTGGGCTTTCAACAAGTCGCCATTGCTGGCCTCGACCTGGGAGAACACGAGCAACATCTCGAACGCTGGCTCGCGGCGGGCTACCACGGCGAAATGGAATACATGGGCGCCCACGGCAGCAAACGTTCGCATCCTGAAGAGCTGGTACCCGGCACGTTGCGCGTGGTCTCGCTGCGCATGGACTACCTGCCTGGCGACACGCACATGGCGCAGCTCTTGGCACAACCCGAAAAAGCCTACGTGTCGCGTTATGCACTGGGCCGCGATTATCACAAGCTGATCCGCAAACGCGTGCAGCAACTGGCAGATCGTATTCAGGCCGAGATTGGCCCGTTTGGCTTCCGGGCGTTTGTCGACAGTGCTCCGGTGCTGGAAAAGGCCATCGCACAAAAGGCCGGTTTAGGCTGGATCGGCAAGAACACCTTAGTCCTCAATCGCAAAGCGGGCAGTTACTTCTTTTTGAGCGAACTGTTTGTCGACTTGCCGCTGCCCGAAGACCCGCCCCACGACACCGAGCACTGCGGGCGTTGTACCGCGTGCCTGGATATTTGCCCGACCAATGCCTTCGTGGGGCCGTATGTGCTGGATGCGCGACGCTGTATTTCGTACCTGACCATCGAACTTAAAAGTGCGATCCCGGTGGAACTGCGCTCAATGATCGGCAATCGGGTGTTTGGCTGCGATGACTGCCAGATCGTATGCCCGTGGAACCGTTTTGCCCGCACCACGGGCGAAGGCGACTTCAAACCACGGCACAATCTGGACAACGCCGAGCTGGCCGAACTGTTTATGTGGGACGAAGACACGTTCCTGAGCAGTACCGAAGGGTCGCCATTGCGTCGAGCGGGCTATGAGCGCTGGTTACGTAACCTGGCCGTGGGCCTGGGCAATGCACCGTCGAGCATTCCGGTGCTGGAAGCGCTAAAAGCACGACGTGAGTACCCCTCAGAGCTGGTGCAGGAACATGTGGAATGGGCGCTGCAACAACACGCAGATCGGGCCTGACCACCCCGTTTCACCCCGGCGCCTGCGCAACCGTGCTTAATGCTCGTCGTTGTAGACAAACTTGGGCATTTCCCAATTGAAGCGAATGGCCAGCAAGCGCAGCAGCAGGCCACCGAACAACGTCACGAAAATCGCCTGATCGTTGGGCATGTCCAGGTAGGTACACAGCAAAAAACACCACGCGGCCGCAAACGAGACGCTGGCGTACAGCTCACGGCGAAAGATCAACGGGATGTCGTTACAGAAGATATCGCGCAGGATACCGCCGAACACGCCGGTGATCACGCCACTGACCGAGGCCACGAGCATGCCCTGGCCCATTTCCAGCGCGGTCATGCAGCCAATCAGGGTGAACGCCACCAACCCCAGCGCATCGAGCACCAAAAACAGCGAGCGCAAATGGCGCATCAAGGGGGCGATAAAGATCGTCACCAATGCTGCAAATGTCGTGAGCACCAGGTATTCCGGGTGTTTGACCCACGTCAGCGGGTAATGCCCCAGCAGCATGTCGCGCACCGAACCGCCGCCCAGCGCCGTGACGCACGCAATCAGCACCACACCAAACCAGTCCATGCCCCGACGCCCGGCAGACAGCGCCCCGGTCATGGCTTCCGCAGTAATGGCAACTAAATAGAGCATCAGCAACATGGCGGCGATCCTTGCAATAAGGCGCGCAGTCTACTCAGTTGGCGCGAGCACCAAAAGGGGGCGGCGAAGAAGGTTTGCACCGACCCCGTAGCAGTAGACGAAGGCTACGTCCGATTGCGAAGCCATCGTAAACCCTGAGTCCAGGGTGCGCCTGATACACCCCGATGCCTGACTTCACGACGACTGTGTCGCCGAACGCAGCCTTCGCCAGCGGCTAAGACAGTGCGCTGACATCATCAAAACTTGATGAAATGCTTACGGTAGTGCTGCAACTCGGCAATTGACTCACGGATGTCGTCCAGTGCCAGGTGCGTGCCTTTTTTCACCAGGCTGTCGCGCACTTCAGGTGCCCAGCGGGCGACCAGTTCTTTAAGCGTCGAAACGTCGAGGTTGCGGTAGTGGAAGTAGCTTTCAAGGGCTTTCATGTGGGTGTACAGGAAGCGACGATCCTGGCAGATGCTGTTACCGCAGATGGGGGATTTGCCTTTTGGCACCCATTGTTCCAGAAAGGCGAGGGTCTGCGCCTCGGCCTCGGCCATGCTGGTGGTGCTGTCTTTGACGCGCTGGGTCAGGCCGCTGCCGCCGTGGGTGCGGGTGTTCCACTCGTCCATGCGCGCCAGTACGGCGTCGCTGTGGTGGATGGCAATGACCGGACCTTCAGCCAGGGTGTTGAGGTTGCTGTCGGTGACGATGGTGGCCATTTCGATAATGACGTCGTTATCTGGGTCCAGACCGGTCATTTCCAGGTCGATCCAAATCAAATTCTGTGGGTTTTGCATAGAAGGCTCCTGGGCTTAGTCGCGCAGTTTAGCTTAGGCGTGCAGCCCTCGTGCTAAACTCGCCAGCGTTTTACCTTCCTTATCGTTTTATCAACACGGAACACCCATGGCCAAACGCCAGCTCAACCGTCGCCAAAACTGGCGCATCGAAAAGATCCAGGGCGAGCGCGCTGCCCGCGCCGCCAAACGCGAATCCAGTGCCGTCGAAGCGCTCGAAGGGGGCGATCTGGGCCCTGAGCAACTCGGGCTGGTGATCGCGCACTTCGGTGTGCAGGTCGAAGTCGAAGCCCAAGAAGGTGAGCTCAAAGGTCAGATGTTCCGGTGCCATTTGCGCGCCAACCTGCCAGCGCTGGTCACGGGTGACACTGTTGTTTGGCGCGCGGGCAATCAGGGTATCGGCGTTATCGTCGCCCAACTGCCACGCAAAACCGAACTGTGTCGCCCAGACAGCCGCGGCCAGCTCAAGCCGGTGGCCGCTAACGTCGACATGATCGTGATTGTGTTCGCGCCCATGCCCGAGCCGCATGCCAACCTGATCGACCGCTACCTGGTCGCCGCCGAGCACGCGGGTATCCGTCCGTTGCTGTTGCTCAACAAGGCCGACCTGATCGACGACCAAAACGCTCCCGCGCTGAACGCGCTGTTGGGGGTTTATCGTCAACTGGGCTATCCCGTGCTGGAAGTGTCAGCCCATCACGGCGACGGCATGCAACAGTTGCAAGCCCAGCTGGACGGTCATATCAGCGTGTTTGTGGGTCAGTCGGGCGTCGGTAAATCGTCGCTGGTCAACAGCTTGCTGCCAGAGGTCAACCTGCGCGTCGGGCCGCTGTCCGAAGTCTCCGGTCAGGGCACGCACACCACGACCACGGCGCGACTGTTCCACTTCCCGGGTGGCGGCGATTTGATCGACTCCCCCGGTATTCGCGAGTTTGGCCTGGGCCACGTGAGCCGGGCCGATGTTGAGGCGGGCTTTATCGAGTTCAACGACTTGATCGGCCGCTGCCGCTTCCGCGACTGCAAGCATGACCGCGAGCCGGGCTGTGCCTTGTTGATGGCACTCGAAGATGGCCGCGTACAGCAACAGCGCATGAACAGCTACCGCTCGATCATCGCCAGCTTGCCTGAGTCCAGTTACTGAAAGCCCCCTCAGCCACTCCTCGCCCAAAGGCAGAGGAGTGGCTGAGGGCAAGCAGCGTTAAGGCTTCGGCGCTTCTGGCGCTTTGTCGTCGAACAGGTTCAGCTTTTCCCGTTCTTCGTGCATCGCCGGGGGGATTTGGTCCGCAGGCAGTGTGATCGGGTCAATCGGGGTGGTCGGCGTTTCGGGCTTGGCCAGTTCAGAGCCTTGTTCACCTTCGATGGCGCGCTGCGCCTTTTTCGTCAGCACCACGATGTCGATGCGGCGGTTGACCGGGTTCAGCGGGTTGACCTTGTCAAACAGCACCGAAGACGCGTAGCCCACAATCCGCGCCACCTGGTCTTGTGGATAACTGCCCGCCACCAGTGCACGACGCGCCGCGTTGGCGCGGTTGGCCGACAACTCCCAGTTACCAAACTCCGCATCGCTGGTGTACGGCGTGGCATCGGTGTGGCCGCTGATGCTGACTTTGTTCGGCACCGCTTTGATGGTGTCGGCCATGGCCAGCAAAATATCTTCGAAGTAAGGCTTGAGGCGCGCACTGCCGACGTCAAACATCGGGCGATTTTCAGCGTCCATGATCTGGATACGCAGGCCGTCCGGGGTGATTTCGAACAACAATTGATCTTTGAATTTGCGCAGCTGCGGGTTTTCTTCGACCTTGTTCTGCAACTCCTGAAGCAGCAGTTCGAGGCGTTCTTTCTCGACCTGCTCAGCCATGCCTTCCACCTGGTCGGTGTCGACCGTGATCTTGTCCGGCTGGGGCTGCATTTTTTGTTCAGGGTTGAGGGTGTTGTCCGGCGCCATCGTCGGCGTGCCGCCCAAGTCGATGATGTACGGCGTGCCACTTTCCGAAAACCCGATCGGGTCTTTGAAGTAGCCGGCAATGGCGATTTTCTGTTCCGGGGTCGCGGTGGACATCAGCCACAACACCAGAAAGAACGCCATCATCGCCGTCGCAAAGTCAGCGAAGGCGATTTTCCAGGCGCCACCGTGGTGGCCCGCTGCGAAGCGCTTGACGCGCTTGATGATGATTGGCTGATTGTTTTCCATGGATCAGCGACCGCGAACCACTTGTTCCAGCTCGGCAAAGCTTGGACGGTGCTTGGGGTACAGCACTTTACGGCCAAACTCGACGGCCAGCGAAGGCGGCATGCCGGAGGCCGACGCCACCAGCGAAGCTTTAATCGACTCGTACACGTTGAGTTCTTCTTTGGCATCGTGGGCCAACGAGGTGGCCAGCGGACCGAAGAAGCCGTACGCGGCCAAAATACCGAAGAATGTACCCACCAGAGCGGCACCTACGTGGACACCGATCATGGCCTGGTCACCGTCGCCCAGCGACGCCATCGTCACCACGATCCCCAATACCGCCGCCACAATACCGAAACCCGGCATGCCGTCAGCGATGCCGGTCACGGCGTGCGAGGGATGCTCCAGCTCTTCTTTGAGGCTGAACAGCTCCATATCGAACAAGCCTTCCAGCTCGTGGGGCGCCATGTTGCCCGACGACATGATGCGCAAGTAGTCGCAGACGAAGGCCGTCATCCGGTCATCTTTGAGCACAGCAGGGTATTTGGCGAAGATCGGGCTGGCGGCCGCGTCTTCAATGTCGCCTTCGATGGCCATCATGCCTTCGCGACGACTCTTGTTAAGAATCTCGTAAACCAGGCCCAACACTTCCAGGTAGAAGGTGTGGGTGAACCGCGAGCCGAACATGCCCAGTGATTTTTTGATCACGTGCATGGTCATGTAGCCGGGGTTGGCTTGCAGGAAGGCACCAAACGCCGCCCCGCCGATAATCAAGACCTCGAACGGCTGAATCAGCGCCCCGATCTTGCCGTGGGAAAGCACGTATCCGCCGAGCACGCTCGCGAACACGACAATGATGCCGATAATTTTAGCCATAGGAATTCAGGTACTTCTGCGTCGGGTTCAAGGTCATATTCGAGAGTTAAAAAACTCTTCTTCTCCTTATCGGCAAAACTGCGCCAGACTATAGGCCATAAAGGCGAAAAGCCAGTTGGGCCCACTCCGGGCGTGTAAACAATGGATGATGACCACTCTCCCATCATGGCTAATGAAACCAGCAGCTCGACCCCAATCCCTTCTACCCTCGATGCGTGGGTTAAGCAGCTCGACGCCGTTCGCCTGCCCATCCCGCTCGACAGTCATGAGCGCGTTTGCAAGGCGATCAACGACAATCGCCGCTCGTTGCGCGACATTGCCGAGCTTATGCAAGACAGCCCGGCGCTCGCGCTGAGCCTGATCCGCGACGCCAATCACCACACTCACGGCAGTTTGAGCGAGCCGGCCGAAAGCCTCGAAGTGGCGATTAATCGTTTGGGACTGGCGCGCACTCAAGAAATGCTTGAGCGCTTGCCCGCCTTGCCGTGGGAAGAAATCCCACAATCATTCCGCCAAATTCAACTGATCAGCCAGCACGCCGCGCAACAAGCCAGCGGCTTGTTTGGTAATCGGCTGGCGCGCCTGTGGCAAGAAATCTACTGGGGCAGCCTGCTGTTTCTCTCACCGTTATGGGCGATGGCGCTGACGCATCCCGAGCAACTTGAAGAATGGGAGCTGCGGGTCATTCACAAAGGCGAATGCGCAAGCAAGGTCGAACTGAAACTGTTCGGCGTGCGCCTGTTTGAAATCTGCCGCGCGCTGGCCCAGCTGTGGCGGCTGCCCGAGTGGGTGTTGCAGGGCTATGCGGTGATTACTGATGAACAGCGCACGCTGGTCAAAGTGCTGCACATCGCCCGCGACAACCATCATCGCCTGCGCCAGCAACAACGACTGGACGCCGACCCGGCACTGCGCCGCTGGCTGAATCAGCCGTCGAATACCGTGCTGCTGGCCAATGGCCTGGCACTGTCGGCGCAACAAGCCTGGGACACGCCGCACAATTTGCGCTGGCAGTACCTGACCAGCCTGTACCTGCAAATACCCATTGAAGAACTGCAACAGCAGGTTCACCAAAACGCAGCCAGCAGTGCGCGCTATCACTCGATGCCCGACCTGTGGCACCCGGCCGAATCGCTGTTGTGGCCGTGGGAAATGCGCCGCGTACACCGCGGCTTGTTACCGGCTCCGCCGCCCTCTGCCGAGTCACTGCTGGTGTGGCGTAAACAGTGCGGGCAATTGCTGGCCGAGCCGAGCACCTTCACCAACTCAATGCACCTGACCACCTGCGCCCGCGATGCGCTGACGGCCTGCGGCATGCGTCGGGTGCTGCTGTTGATGGCCGATAAAACCTCGACCACCCTGTCTGTGCACCAGATTGCCGGCCTGCCCAAAGCGGCCTTCGATTTAAGCCTGCCGATCAAAAACAGTGCGGTGCTGCAACGCCTGATGACGCAACCGGCACAATTTCGTCTGACACCTGAGAACAATGCACAGATTTCGGCGGTCTTACCCAACAGCCTGCGCAGCCTGTTCCCCGGCGAGCACTTGTTGTTGCGCTCGATCAGTAACAATGGCCGCGTGGTGATGCTGATACTGGCCGACCAAGGCGGCGGGCCGTTTTCAGAAACCAGCGTGCAGGCGTTTGGCAAAACCGCGCAGTGCATCGAAAAAGCCTTAAACAGCTTTACCACCCGCGGGCGTTAACGCTTGCGCTACAATTCGCCCCTTTTCGCTCTGGAGACCTCACATGCCTGACTTCTCTGGCTTGCCGCTGTTGATTGAGCCATGCGATCTGCACGCACGGCTCAACGCGCCCAACGTGATCATTGTCGACCTGACCAGCGAGGCGCGTTACGCGGCCGGGCACATCCCGGGCGCTCGCTTCGTCGACCCCAAGCGCACCCAGCTCGGCCAACCGCCAGCGCCCGGCTTATTGCCGTCGCGCACTGCACTTGAAGCGCTGTTCGGTGAGTTGGGGCACACCCCGAACGCGGTCTACGTGGTGTACGACGATGAAGGCGGCGGTTGGGCCGGTCGGTTCATCTGGCTGCTGGATGTGATCGGGCACAAGGCTTACCACTATGTAGACGGTGGCATTCATGCATGGGTTGCTGAGGGCTACGGCACCTCTACCGACGTACCCCCCATCGCGCACCACCCGGTGACCCTGACGTTGCACGAGGAGCCAACCGCCACGCGCGAATACGTGCAAAGCCGTTTGGGCGCCGCAGACCTGGCAATTTGGGACGCGCGCAGCCCGGCCGAGTACAACGGCGAAAAGGTGCTGGCGGCCAAAGGTGGACACATTCCCGGCGCGATCAATTTTGAATGGACCGCCGGCATGGATACACACCGCAGCCTGCGAATTCGCACGGACATGGCGCAGATCCTCGAAGATCTGGGCATCAGCAAAGACAAAGAAGTGATTACCCACTGCCAGACTCACCACCGTTCTGGCTTTACGTATCTGGTGGCCAAGGCGCTCGGTTACCCGCGCGTCAAAGGCTATGCCGGCTCCTGGGGCGAATGGGGCAACCACCCCGACACCCCCGTCGAGCTGCCCGTCAATCATTAAGGACCTGTAATGAAAAAGCGTTTGTTTCTCTTGAGTCAGTACCTGTTGCCGCATCACTTGCTCTCACGCCTGGCAGGCTGCGTAGCGGAGTGCCGTGTGCGCTGGTTCAAAAATGCCTTCACCACCTGGTTCGCCAAGCGCTATCAAGTGGACATGTCCCAGGCGCTGGTTGAAGACGTTACCGCGTATGAGCACTTCAATGCCTTCTTCACCCGCGCATTGAAAGACGGCGCCCGCCCGCTGGATCAAACCCCCGGCGCCGTTTTAAGCCCCGCCGATGGCGCCATCAGCCAGTTGGGCCCGATTGAACACGGACGCGTGTTTCAGGCCAAAGGCCACAGCTACAGCGTGCTGGAACTGGTGGGCGGCGACCCGGCTGTTGCGGCGCAATTCATGGGCGGCGAATTTGCCACCATTTACCTGTCGCCCAAGGATTACCACCGCGTGCACATGCCGCTGGCCGGTACGTTGCGCGAAATGATCTACGTGCCGGGCCGTCTGTTTTCGGTCAACCAGACCACCGCCGAAAACGTGCCGGAACTGTTTGCCCGTAACGAACGTGCCGTGTGTATTTTTGATACCGAGCGCGGCCCGATGGCCGTGGTATTGGTGGGCGCCATGATCGTGGCATCGATTGAAACCGTATTCGCCGGTCTGGTGACGCCGCCTAAGCGCGAGCTGAAAACCTTGCGTTATGACGAAGCGGCACGCGCACCCATCCACTTGGAAAAAGGGGCCGAACTGGGTCGCTTCAAACTGGGTTCGACAGCCATCGTATTGTTTGGCCCAGAACAAGTGAAATGGGCCGAAGGCCTGACGGCGGGTACGCCGGTGATGATGGGCCAGAAGCTGGGCGAATAACCGGTCGTCGCTGCCGCAGGCTGCGAGGGGTCGCAAAGCGGCCCCGCTAAAAGCGAAGGGCCTTGGGCCCTTATCGCCGCCTGCGCAACGACACGTTCTGTTTAGCCCTGGCTGTTACGGTCGCGCTGACCCAACAGATACAACACGCCGTCCAGGCCCAAGGTTGAAATCGCGTGCTTGGCCGACTTCTTGACCAGCGGCTTGGCGCGGAACGCCACACCCAACCCTGCAATGGCCAGCATGGCCAAGTCATTGGCGCCATCACCCACCGCAATGGTCTGTTCGAGGCTCAAGCCTTCCTTTTGTGCCAGCTCACGCAGCAAGTTTGCTTTGCGCTGCGCGTCAACAATCGGCTCAACCGCCACACCAGTCACCTTGCCGTCGACCACTTGCAGCTCGTTGGCAAATACGTAGTCGATGCCCAACTTGGCCTGCAATTGTTTGGCGAAGTAGGTGAAGCCGCCTGACAAAATGGCAGTTTTATAGCCCAGACGCTTGAGTTCGGCGAACAGCACCTCTGCGCCTTCGGTCAAACGCAGCGACGCACCGATGGCATCCAGCACACCCACGTCCAACCCTTGAAGCAACGCCAGGCGCTCCTTGAAGCTGGCTTTGAAATCCAGCTCGCCAGCCATCGCCCGCTCGGTGATAGCGGCCACTTTGTCGCCGACGCCCGCCGCTTTTGCCAGCTCATCAATGACCTCGGCTTCGATCAGGGTCGAGTCCATATCAAAGACCGCAAGGCGGCGATTACGCCGAAACAGGGTGTCTTCTTGCAGCGCGATGTCGATATTAAGCGCTTGCGACAAGTCGAAGAACTCGGCCCGTAGAGCCTCAAGGTCCGCCACTTCGCCGGTCACGCGCAGCTCGATGCAGCTTTTGCTCAGATGGGTGGGTGCATCCAGCGGCACGCGGCCCGACAGGCGATCGGTCTGCTCAATGTTCAACCCGTGCTGGCTGATAACCGAGGTCACGCGCAACAGCTGTTGGGCTGTGACCTGGCGACTCATCAGCGTCACCACGTGACGCTTCTGGCTTTGCTCGTTCACCCAGCGCTGGTAATGCGCTTCGGTGATGGGGTCGAAACGCAGTTGCAGCCCTTCATTGGCGATCAAGGGTTGCAGGTCCTTCAGCACCGCCGACACCTGATCGGCTTGCTCGATCTCAACCAGATAACCCAACGACAAAACGCCATGAATGACGGCCTGGCCGATGTCGAGCATGTTCACACCATTGTTGGCCAATACACCGGTAATGGCCGCTGTGAGACCCGCACGGTCCTCACCCGTGATGTTTATCAAGACGATTTCGCGCAAGGCACACCCCCATTCGCTAAAAAAAACGCATTCTACCCACTTTCAGTGACCATCGGGCATCGCCAAGGCTTTGCCGCCTCAGGGCTGCTCGCTATACTGCGCACCAACTTAACGGACTAAGAGCCGCGCTCAGTGAACCGGCCATTGCCTGTAAAAACCGATAACTTCTTCCTGCTGATCTTCCGGGCCTTGCGCGATCGTCGCGTTCCGCTTGCGCTGCGTATTGCCAGCCATAACGTGATTCTGGTCGCGTTGGCCCTGGTGATTTACGCCGTGGTCATGGGCCTGCAATTCAAGCAAGCCATGCACGAACAAGCCGATGCGCTGGGTCAGAGCCTGACCACGCAAACCGCCACCTCGGCGACTGAGCTGCTGGTGTCCAACGACATCCTCAGCCTCAACGTGCTGCTCAACAACCTGACCAAAAACCCCTTGGTGGCCCACGCTGCTATTTATAGCGTCGACAACCGCATCCTCGCGGAAGCCGGGGAACGTCCCAAAAACGGACTGTTGGGTGAAGCCGAAGGCATGTATCAGACCAAGATCACGTTCCAGGACGTGACCGCCGGGCATCTGCGCATCAGCCTCGACATGAACCAGTTCCAGCAGCCGATGACCATCAGCCTGCAAAGCATGGGCATCCTCAGCGCTATCTTGCTGGCGTTGGCCCTGGCCTTGAGCTTGCGTCTGGGCCGTCATATTTCGACCCCGCTGCTGCAACTGCGTGTCTGGCTGCGCGAACCCGACCCGTACACCCCGGCCATCAACCGTCAGGATGAAATCGGCGATCTGGCGCGTCAGCTTCACACGCGTCTGGCACCACCGGCCCCGGAACCCGAGCCAGAACCTGAGCCGGAGTACGACGACAGCGACTACGAGGACGCCGACGATCACGAGCCTCATTTTGAGGTGCGCAGCCTGCGCGACCCAAGCTTTGACGAAACGCCGGCTGTGCCTGCGCCAAAAGCCGTTGCGCGTCATGTGATCCACGCCGAAGAAGACGACACCGAAGAAGACCCGTTTGCCGATGTGCGTGACAACAGTGCTGCCCCTGTTGCGCAGGCCAAGCCAAAACCGCTCGTACCTGCCGCGCCGCAACCCAGCGCAGTACTGGCCGTGCAACTGGGCGCGCAAGATCAACTGCGCCGCCTGCCCCGCGCGCGTTTGACCGAGCTGCTTGAGCGCTATCGCGATTGCCTTGAACAGGCGGCATCGTTGTACGAAAGCGAACTGCATACATTGAACGATGGCAGTACGCTGATGCTGTTCCACAGCGAAGAGAGCGGCGACGACTACCTGACCAACGCCATATGCTGCGGCGAGTTGCTGCGCGCCTTGGGCCATGCCTTGCAAATTGAAGTGGCTGACAGCGGCATCACCCTGCAATTGCAATTGGGCCTGGTGCTGGGCGAAGGGCTGACGGGCATGAGCCAGATCGACCTGTTGCTGACTGAAACGGCGCAGGATGCTTTGGCACTGTCGCAACACAGCCGCAACCTGCTGCTGGTGGAACGCAAGATCAGTGACGATGCCCTTATTCGCCAACGTGCGCGTATCCGCCCGATTGCCAGCCCTGAAGGTGCCTGTTGCGTAGAACGCTTGATGGAACCTTACCCCTCGATGCTCGAACGCCAACTGGCGCGCATGCATGAGAAACGCGGGTAACCGTTGCAGCCCCTCACCCTGCGGGTGAACGGCTTTTGAGGCGCCAAAAAAAATCCCGCACATGTGCGGGATTTTTTGGTTTCAGCCACCGGCTCAGAAGCGAAACACTTCCATGTCGGTACGAATCGGTGAAGCCATCGGAATGCGAGGCTTTTCAGATTCTTGCTTTGCAGCAGGCTTGGGTTCCGGCTTGCGCGCATCCACCACAGGCGGTTGATTGGCCAACGGCTTAAGCGCCACTGCCAATTGCTGACTCATCTGTTGCAACAACTCGCCTTGCGCCTTGACCTGCGAGGCCGTAGAGCCATCGTGCGACTTCTCCAGATGCACCATGCGGTTGTCACGTACCTGGCCGCGACGATCAATCAAGCGCCACTGGGCATCCAGGATCGCAGGCTGATTTTTGCCGGAATCCAACCGCGTGATCGACAGCAAGACTTGCACGTCAGGACTGAAGCTCGCCGGGGCTGGCGACAACACAACGCGCTGGCTGTCCAGGCGCCAGGCCAGTTGACGAAGCAGCAGTTGGTCGATGTCAGCCGACAAGCTACCCGCCCACCGACCATCAGTGGCCGCACTCAGGCTGCCGTCGCTTTGACGTTGCAACAAGGTTTCACGTTGCAGGTAGTCAGCCACGGTCACCGGGCCAAGTACCACCGCCATGCCAGCGCTTTGCGCAGGCTGGCCGGGTGTGCCGCTGTCCAGTTGGTACAAGGCCGCAGGCTGGTGCGTGGTGCACCCCGCCAAGCCGAGCACGCCCGTCAGCAACGCAATTAAAGGAAGGCGCAGAACGTTCATCATTCCATCCAGGTGGCAACCATCAGGCACGCCACAGTGTGATTCTCGAAAAATTCGTTGGGCTCGTCGCCATGAGCGATGCCAGAAGTGCGCCATATCATCCGCGAATATCCGGTTCGACTCCAGCCTCGTAGCGCCGATCTACGCGAAAAAACGCAGATCGGACGCTCTAAATCGGCTTAATTTGGCGTTTCTACCAACATCGCATCCACGCGCTGGAAGCCACGCGGCAATTTATTGCCACGCCGCCCGCGCTCACCACGGTAATGTTCCAGGTCATCCGGCTTGAGCGACAGGTTGCGCTTGCCCGCCTGTAACACCAGCGTGGCGTTATCTGGCAGCACGGCAATATCAGTCACGTACTCTTCGCGACTGGCTACCCGATCTCCGGGAATGCCAATGATCTTGTTGCCCTTGCCCTTGCCCAACTGCGGCAAATCGCTGACTTTGAAAATCAGCAAACGCCCTTCGGTGGTCACGGCGGCCAGCCAGTTGTGCTCGCGATCCGTGACGGGACGCGGCTGCATCACCTTGGCGCCTTTAGGCAAGCTCAACAACGCTTTGCCCGCTTTGTTTTTGGCTTGCAGGTCTTCACCTTTGACCACAAAGCCATAACCGGCGTCGGAGGCGATCACGAACAGCGAATCGTCTTCAGGCAGCAACACGCATTCAAAATTGGCACCCGGTGGCGGTGTCAGGCGGCCGGTCAACGGCTCACCCTGACCACGGGCCGACGGCAAGGTGTGGGCCGCCACCGAATAGCTGCGCCCGGTGGAGTCGATGAACACGGCAAATTGATTGGAGCGCCCCGCCGCCGCTGTTTTGTAGCCATCGCCTGCTTTATAGGACAAGCCCGTCGCGTCGAGGTCATGACCTTTACCGCAACGTACCCAGCCTTTTTCAGACAACACAACCGTGACCGGCTCAGTCGGCACCAGCTCGTTTTCCGACAGCGCTTTGGCTTCTGCACGGGCCACGATAGGCGAACGACGGTCATCACCGTAGGTTTTGGCGTCTTCGATCAACTCAGTGCGCACCAGCTTTTTCAGCTTGGCTTCGCTGCCAAGCAAGGCTTGCAGCTTGGCTTGTTCTTTACGCAGCGCGTCCTGCTCGTCGCGCAGTTTCATCTCTTCAAGGCGGGCCAGTTGGCGCAAGCGTGTGTCGAGAATGTAGTCGGCCTGGGTTTCGGTCAGGCCAAAACGGGCAATCAGCTCGGCCTTGGGGTGCTCCTCGGTGCGAATGATATGAATCACTTCGTCGAGGTTCAGGTACGCGGTGAGCAAGCCGTCCAACAGGTGCAGGCGGCGCTCGACTTTGTCCAGGCGGAACTGCAAGCGGCGGCGCACGGTGTTGATGCGAAACTCCAGCCATTCCACCAGCAAGGCACGCAGGTTTTTCAGCTGCGGCTTACCGTCCAGGCCGATGATATTGATGTTGACCCGGAACGTGGACTCCAGCTCGGTCACGGCGAACAAGTGCTGCATCAGTTCGTCGAGATCGACTTTGTTGTTGCGCGGGATGATCACGATACGGCAAGGGTTTTCGTGGTCTGACTCGTCACGCAGGTCGGTGACCATGGCCAGCTTGGTCGGCTTGGCCTGCATCAGTGCCGCGATTTGCTCCAGCACCTTGGCGCCCGACACTTGGTGCGGCAACGCGGTGACAACGATATCGCCGTCTTCAACGTGATACACCGCCCGCATGCGCACCGAGCCACGGCCGGTCTGGTAGATCTTCAACAGATCGGCGCGCGGGGTGATGATTTCAGCTTCGGTCGGGTAATCCGGGCCTTGAATGTGTTCGCACAGCTGCTCAACCGTGGCCTTGGGTTCGTCGAGCAAACGCACGCAGGCAGTGGCCACTTCGCGCAGGTTATGCGGCGGCACGTCGGTGGCCATGCCCACGGCAATGCCGGTGGTGCCATTGAGCAAAATGTTCGGCAAACGCGCAGGCAATACCGCAGGCTCGTCCATTGTGCCGTCGAAGTTCGGCACCCAGTCCGCCGTGCCCTGGCCCAGCTCGCTGAGCAGCACTTCGGAGTAGCGCGACAAACGTGCTTCGGTGTAACGCATGGCCGCGAAAGACTTGGGATCGTCCGGTGCACCCCAGTTACCCTGGCCGTCGACCAGCGTGTAGCGGTAGCTGAACGGCTGAGCCATCAGCACCATCGCTTCGTAACAGGCCGAGTCACCGTGCGGGTGAAACTTGCCGAGCACGTCGCCGACGGTACGTGCCGATTTCTTGTGCTTGGAATCGGCGTCCAGCCCCAACTCGCTCATGGCGTACACGATACGCCGCTGTACGGGCTTGAGGCCGTCACCGATGTGCGGCAAGGCCCGGTCCATGATCACGTACATGGAGTAGTTGAGGTAGGCCTGTTCTGTGAAGTCGGCCAGTGACCGGCGTTCTACGCCGTCCAAGCTGAGATCAAGGGAGTCGCTCATGCGGACCTCATTCAGTTCGTTGTCTGGCGCAGCAGCATGGTGCCGCCGCGCTGGGTAAATTCAAGTTTGTTTAACGCGCTCATGCCCAGCAGCACTTGTTCGCCTTCCAGCCCCGGAGCCGCCACTGCGCGTACGTCGCGCAACACGATGGCGCCCAGTTGCAGACGCTCGATTTGCGTGCGATAGCCCTGCGCCCGCCCATTGGCGGTGTTGAGGGTCACGGCCACGCCTTTGGGCAAGGCCAATTGCCGGGCTAAATCCAGCGGAACCGCCACATCGGTGGCCCCGGTATCCAGTAAAAATTCCACCGGCACATTGTTCAGGCGGCCGTTGGCGACGAAGTGACCCTGCACGTTGGCCAGCAACTTGACCTCGATGTAGCCCTCGCCCTGCTGCGAGGTCACTTCAGTGTTGGGGTTTTGCTGACGTTGTTCCCAACGCCCAAAAAAATGCGTGGCCAAGTACAAACCGGCGCACCAGGCCACGATCATAAACACACGACCGGCACCCTTGCCCGGTGGTTGCTGGCTCATGGTTTTGCACTCCAGCCACCTTGCGGGGCAGCGAAACGCCACACGACCGGGCGTTTTTCACCATCGGCGCGTACATGGTTGCCGTTGTCGACACCCACCCATGCGCCTTTGTCGTCAATGCTCAGCGCTTCGGCATTGCCGTAGGCCGAGGTGTAACGCCGGGCATCGGTCAATGCGTCCTGGGCGAACGACCAGCAGCGCTCAACCTCGCCGGTACTCGGCGTACGACGGCAAATGCGATAAGCCATGCGCTCAAGGGTAAACAGCTTGGCGTCGAACAAGGCCAGGTCGGAGAAGTCTTTGGACTGCGGTTTGGCCTTGAGTTGAACGGGCGGTTGTTCAGGCCCGGCTTCGCTCATGATCACGCAGCCGTCTTCACAATCCCACACGCTCTGTTTTTTACGCACCGTCAGCAAACCGCGGCGTTCGCGCTCTGCCGCGAGCCAGATCTGATTGCCCTGCGGGTTTACCGCAATGCCTTCAAACAAGGCGTTGAAATGCAGCAACATGCCGCTGGCGCGCGCCTGTCGAACCAGGCCCGAATCGATTTTCAGCCACGAGGCATTGCCCTGTGGCGCAACCATCAACACTGCGGCATACGACTCGCTGACCACGTAGCGGTTGCCCGCTGCGTCGCAGGTGATGCCTTCGAAATCCAGATCGCCACCGCGCAGCGGGGCGATAGCTTTACCCATCATGCGCACGCCCCACGGCAGACCGCTTTCAGGCGGCGCGGGCACGTTGATGCTGACCTCATTGGCCAGCCACTCGGGATAACGGGTATCCAAACGGTAAATCTGATCGTCATCGCGGTCAGACACCGCCCACATTTCGCCCTGACACATCGCCAAACCCGACAGGTTAGCGCCGCGCATGCCTTCAACCGGATGCTCGGACTGCAACACCAGTTCTGGCCATGTCTGGGCCAGCACCGGTGTTGCTCCCAGCAAAAGCAGCGCCAGCAAGGCTCTGCGCATCAGGTCAGCACCTGCGCCAGGTTGCCTTTGGATTCGAGCCAGGACTTGCGGTCACCGGCGCGTTTTTTCGCCAGCAGCATGTCCATCATTTCTGACGTAGCGGCGAAATCTTCCAGCGTAAGCTGCACCAGGCGACGCGTATTGGGGTCCATCGTGGTTTCGCGCAATTGCGGCGGGTTCATTTCACCCAGACCCTTGAATCGTGTGACCTGCGGTTTGCCACGCTTCTTCTCGGCCACCAGACGATCAAGAATGCCATCGCGTTCCGCTTCGTCCAGCGCGTAGAAAATCTCTTTGCCCAAGTCGATGCGGTACAGCGGCGGCATGGCCACATACACGTGACCGGCGTCGACCAAGGGCCGGAAGTGCTGCACGAACAACGCGCAGAGCAAGGTTGCGATGTGCAAACCGTCAGAGTCGGCGTCGGCAAGGATGCAGATTTTGCCGTAGCGCAGTTGGCTGATATCGGCCGCGCCCGGATCGACACCAATCGCGACCGCGATGTTGTGCACTTCCTGACTGGCCAGCACTTCGCTGCCGTCGACTTCCCACGTGTTAAGAATTTTGCCGCGCAGTGGCAGGATCGCTTGAAACTCTTTGTCCCGCGCTTGCTTGGCCGAGCCGCCAGCGGAATCACCTTCGACCAAAAACAGCTCGGAACGCATCGGGTCTTGCCCGGCGCAGTCTGCCAGCTTGCCCGGCAACGCCGGCCCTTGGGTGATGCGCTTGCGCTCGACCTTTTTGCTGGCCTTGAGGCGGCGGCCCGCGTTGTTGATTGCCAGTTCGGCCAACTGCATGCCCAGCTCAGGGTGCGCGTTGAGCCACAGGCTGAAGGCATCCTTGACCACGCCGGAGACAAACGCCGCGGCTTCACGCGATGACAGACGCTCTTTGGTCTGGCCGGAGAACTGCGGCTCCTGCATTTTCATCGACAGCACGAACGCAATGCGCTCCCACACGTCTTCGGGCGCCAGCTTCACGCCACGCGGCAGCAAGCTGCGGAACTCGCAGAACTCGCGCATTGCGTCGAGCAAACCTTGGCGCAGGCCGTTGACGTGGGTGCCGCCCTGAGCCGTCGGGATCAGGTTGACGTAGCTTTCCTGAACGCTGTCTCCACCTTCCGGCAACCACAGCAATGCCCAGTCGACGGCTTCTTTATTACCCGCCAGGCTGCCGCAAAACGGCTCGTCCGGCAGGCGCTCGAATTCGCTGACCGCATCGACCAGATAAGAACGCAGGCCGTCTTCGTAATGCCATTCGACCTTTTCACCGCTGCTTTTGTCTTCAAAGGTGACCAGCAACCCCGGACACAATACGGCCTTGGCTTTGAGTACGTGCTTGAGGCGGCTGACCGAAAACTTGGGTGAGTCGAAGTATTTTGGGTCCGGTGCAAAGTACACGCTGGTGCCGGTATTGCGCTTGCCCACGGTGCCGACAATTTCCAGGTCGGTGGCTTTGTAGCCATCGGCGAAGGTCATCTGGTACTCGTTACCGTCGCGCTTGACCTTGACCCGAACCTGAGTCGACAAGGCGTTTACCACTGAAATGCCAACCCCGTGCAGACCGCCCGAGAACTGGTAGTTCTTGTTCGAAAACTTGCCGCCCGCGTGCAGCTTGGTGAGGATCAGCTCGACACCAGACACACCCTCTTCGGGGTGGATGTCGACCGGCATGCCGCGCCCGTCGTCGCTGACTTCCAGCGAGTGATCGGCGTGCAGGATGACGTTGACCGACTTGGCGTGCCCTGCCAGGGCTTCGTCGACACTGTTGTCGATGACTTCTTGCGCCAAGTGGTTCGGACGACTGGTGTCGGTGTACATGCCGGGGCGTTTGCGCACCGGGTCGAGGCCCGAGAGGACTTCGATGGCGTCGGCGTTATAAGAGCTAGCGCTGGGAGTGGCCATAGGGTCTCGTCGTTAGTCGTAAATGAAAAATAAGGGTCATTCGACGGGCGCCTTAAAGGGCCGCAAAGTCGATGGTTTGAAACTGTTGCGCAGCAATCCCGGCAAAACTCAGCAGCGCTGGCAATTGCAAGGCAAACCCCTGATAACTGTGATCGCCACCGGCCTGAATACGCAAGGCACATGCTGCGTAGTACTTTTCGGCGTGGCGGTAGTCCAGGGTTTCATCGGCGGTCTGCAACCACACTTGAATACGCTGCGGGTCTTGCGGAGCCGACACTTCCAGTTCAGCCAGGGCTGCAACGTGGTCATGGGTCAGCTCCCAGGTCTGGCCGCTGTACAGGTTGGTTTGCGTCCCCAGATAACCGTCAAACATCCGGTGCGGACTGACGGCAGGGTTGACCAGCAAGGCCTTGAGGCCATGCCGTTCGGCCAGATACGTCGCATAGTAGCCGCCGAGTGAACTGCCAACCAGCAGCGGGCTACCCAGCTCGCTGATTGCCGCATCGAGCTGCATCAGGGCCTGACGCGGGTGATGGTGCAAGGCCGGCACCTGCAACCGGTCATCAAGCCCCATTTGCTGCATCACTGACCTCAACTGCGTCGCTTTTTTCGACTCGGGCGCACTGTTGAAACCGTGGATATACAAGATGGAACCCGACATGCCGTTACTCCCGAGAACAAATTCAGCCAGACGCAGCCTTGAGAAAGACGCGCAGTTTAGCCTGACTCGGGGTGAATGACTCGACCCATCATCTGTAAGTTTGTCCAGTACTCAATATTTACCCGCGCCATAGTCGGGTTCGAAGTCAAAGTGCGCCACCCGCGACACGCCTGTCTGCAAAGTGCCATCAGGTTGCAGGCGCAGCCAGCGATAGCCGGGCGCCTCGTTGCTGACGTTGAAATCGGCGCTGTGAGGCGCGAACTGGAAGCAGGTCGAAGGCGTGGCCAGCAGCCTTAGTCCGTTGCGCTGCTGGTCGAAGGGCTGATGAACATGCCCCCACAGCACTGCTTTAACCTGCGGAAAACGGTCAATGACGGCCCAAAATGCCTCGGCGTTGAGCAGCCCGATCGGCTCGATCCATTCGCACCCCACCGCGACCGGGTGATGGTGCAGGCACACCATATGGTGGCGATCCGGGGCTTCGCTCAACGATTGCGCCAATAATTGAAGCTGGTTGTCTTCCAGATAGCCGTAGCTCTTGTTGGCGACATTGGAGTGCAACAACGTGATACGCCAATTGCCGATATCGACACGCGGCTCCATCAAACGGCTTTGCACTGCGGCCGCCGCCATATGCTGGACATTGTCATGATTGCCAGGCAGCCAGCGTGCCACCGCCGCGAGCGGCTGGGTGGCCTGCCGAAACTGCTGATACGCCGCAACGCTGCCATCCTGAGCCAGATCGCCGGTCGCCAGCAGTACATCGATAGACGGCTGCTCGGCGCGTACCAACGCAATCACCTGTTGCAGGCTTTGGGCGGTTTTGAGCCCTAACAGCGAGCCATCTGCGTCAGCAAACAAATGGCTGTCGGACAGCTGCACCAGCAGCACCGGGGCGTCGGTGGTCAGCGTGGATACACTCGGCAAGGCAGCTCTCCCGGGAGGCGTCGATGAATGGCGCGATTATGCCACTGCGTCTTGCAGACTGAACACCAACTCGCACCGCGAACCCATGAATCAAAAGATCGCAGCCAGCGCCTACTGCCTAGCGCACTTGTGCGTATTCGTGACCGCACGCCAGGCAATGGCTCAACCACTCACCCAAAAACACATTGAGCTGGGCTTTTTCATCCGGCTGGTGCATGGCGTCGTTGGGGTAAGGATAGATGCTGCGAAAGCGGCGCGCGTGTTCGGCACCAATCACTTCGGCCATGCGAGCGTCGTGGTACACCTGCACCTGCAACTCAGGCACCGGCAGCCACGGCAAGCTATGTTCCTGGCGCACGCGCAACGTGCTGGTATACGGGCATTCGAGCATCACTTCGAGGGTCAGCACCCCGAGCATTTGATCCCCCTGGGTCACGGCGATCCGCCGCACGTCCGGCTGCTCGCGCATGTCGGGTAGCAAACGCATCAGGCGCGCATAGTTGGCTTCGCAGGCAGCCTGCAAGCCAATCAAGTCGACCCGATAACGGTCACGCCCCCCATTTACGACCATCGCCCCCTCACCTCCGCGCGATTAAGCGCCAGCCATTGCAAGGCAATAATGCTCGCCGCATTGGAAATCCGTCCATCTCGTACAGCTTGTAGCGCCTCTTCGTACGCCCAAACTGTTACGCGGATATCTTCTGCCTCTTCTTCAAGCCCATGCAAGCCACCCACGCCTTCAGTGCTGCAACGCCCCAAAAACAGATGCACAAACTCAGTACTGCCGCCCGGTGACGGGAAGTAGCGGGTAATGGGCCATAACGAGGAGAAGGTCACCCCGGCTTCTTCTTCGCCTTCGCGGTGGGCCACCTCTTGCGGGTCAACCTCACCTTCCTTGTCGATCAGCCCGGCCACCAGTTCGATCAGCCACGGGGTATCGGTCTTGCCCATCGCGCCGACCCGGAACTGCTCGATCAGCACCACTTCATCACGTTGCGGGTCGTAGGGCAGTACACACACGGCATCATGGCGCACAAACACTTCGCGACTGATCTCACGGCTCATGCCACCGGCAAACAGTTCGTGGCGCAGGTGCACGCGATCCAGTTGATAAAAATCTTTAAAACACTGTTCGCGCTTTACGATCTCGACTGTGCTGGGCGTGGCCCGGGTGATATCCGTCATGTAAAACCTCTTGCTGGCAAATACTCGCCGGGGTGGCCCACGGCATCGCGCATCCTAACGCGCCGGCGCGCTGCGATGCAGCCTCTTTTCTGACACGGGGATAGACGGATCACCTGCAAACCAACTCTAATTGACACTATTGAGCTTAGTGGCGAACTGATGCCTTTGTGGGCAGTCAAACCACCATAATTTTTGCTTTTGTTTTGTTGATGAAGGACGACCATGTCGCTTTTAAAGATTGCCTCCATGACCTGCATCGCCCTGACCCTGGGCGCCTGCCAAAGCGTGTTTCAAGCGTCTGCGCCAAAGCCGCTGGCCATTACGCCCGATGCATCGGAGCAGCTCAAGGCCGGTTGCAAAGGCCAGGACTGCCCGCTGGTCAACATTGACACTGTGCATTTTGCAGACGAACCAAAGCTGGACGCGCTGATTGAAGCTCGCCTGCTGAAAATGACCGTCAACTCGCCGCAAGATAAAGTGGCGCCGTCGCTCAATGCTTACCGCGAACAGTTTTTACGCACCGCGCAAAGCCGCTACAGCAGCTACTTGCAGGCCAAGGTACGTGAGCAGCATGACGGCCTGGTGATTGTCGAACTGTCGAGCTACCTGGACACCGGCGGCGCGCATGGCATGCCGGGGCGCGGGTTTATCAACTATTCGCGCAAAGACCAAAAAGAAGTGACCTTGCAGGACATGTTGGTGCCAGGCCAGGAAAAGGCGTTTTGGGCCGCAGGCAAAGTGGCGCACAACAACTGGTTAATCAGCACCCGCTTTGGCAATGACCCGGAATTCGTGAAGACCTGGCCGTTCCAGCAAACCCCGCACGTAGCCCTGCTCAAAGACAACGTGGTGTTGAAATACGACGTGTACAGCATTGCGCCGTACTCCGAAGGCCATGTTGAACTAAAGATCCCTTATTCGCGTTTGAACGGGATTCTTAAACCAGAGTGGTTCCCAGCTTAGGGTCAATAAACACCGCCCCAAGCCTCTCCCGCCGGGAGAGGCTTGGGGTGAGGGCCTTTAGCGGTGACGGCCCATTGCCCACTGCAATGCACCCGCCACAACCAATGCGGGCAAGGTCGCGCCCACGTCCGGGCACACAGTGGCCAGCAGGTGATACAGGCTCACACCCCCCAACCACGCCAATAACGCCGCCCGGCGAAACAAGGCCGGGGCCACCTGCGCACTGCGCTTGCGCAAGATGAAGTGATCCACCAACACCACGCCAAACAATGGTGCAAACACCGAGCCGATCAGCAACAAAAAGTTCTGGTACTGCGCCAGTGGCGCAAAACAGGCGATCAAGGTGCAGATCACCCCGATGGTCAACGCTAAATGTTCGACCTTCAATTTGAGCAAGATCCCGCCCGAAACCGCTGCCGAGTGGATATCAGCGAACGCGTTTTCAGACTCATCAAGCAAAATCAGCAGCAACGGAATGCCCAGCCCTGCCCCGGCCAGCGCCAACAGGAGTGCATTGACTTCACCGCTCGGAGCAAACGCCAGGGTGTAGGCCACGCCCAAGCTCATCAACCAGACGTTGCCAATGAAGAACCCCAATGCAGTGCCAGCAAACACTTTTTTTGCGCGTGAACCAAAGCGCGAGTAATCGGCAATCAAAGGCAGCCAGGACAGCGGCATCGCAATGGCGATGTCAAAACCCACGGCAAAGGGCAGCGAACCATCGCCCTTCTGCGCCCATAACGCAGGCAGGTCGGCTTTGGCGAACAGGTTCCAGGTCAGCCACACACAAGCTGCCAACAGCAACCAAATCCCCCACTTGCGCAGCACTTTGCGCACAAACGTCAGCGGCCCGCTCACCGCCAGCAACGTCGCCAACGCACCGAACAACAGCGTCCACAACAGCGGGTTACTCAATAAGCTGCCTTCGCTGAACGCGCGGGCGCCGAGCAAACTGGCCGCGTCGCGCATTACGATGATTTCAAATGAGCCCCAGCCAATCAGTTGCAACACGTTGAGCAGAGCCGCAAGCATCGCACCACGGCTGCCGAGGCTGAGCTTGAGCGCCGCCATGGACGACAGGCCGGTGTCGCTGCCAATCACCCCGACCGATGCCAACAGCGCCACGCCCACCAGCGTGCCGAGCACAATCGCCAGCAACGCGCCTGACAAACCCAAGCCCGGTGCCAGCAGCGCACCGGTCTGCAACACCATCAGGCCAATACCGAGCGAAAACCACAGTGAAAACAGGTCGCGGGTGCCGAAAACGCGCTTATCCAAAGGCACCGCCACGTCAGGGGAATACAGGCCGGGTGTGTTCAAGGGATGAATCTCAAAAAGAAGGATAAAGCCCGGTGTAGCCGCTGGCGCAGGCTGCGTCCAGCGGCTACGGGAGAGGTGCGCCAGATGGACTGGCGCGGTTTACATCAGACTTTTTTGTACAGTTGGCTGCCTTCCTGCTTGAAGCGCTCGGCCTGTTCGGCAAGGCCTTTGGCAACATCGACGTCAATGGCGTCGATACGTTGGTTGGCGGCGTAGATGCGCACTTCCTGGGTGATTTTCATCGAGCAGAATTTCGGCCCGCACATGGAGCAGAAATGCGCGACTTTGGCCGAGTCCTTAGGCAGGGTTTCGTCGTGGTAAGAGCGCGCAGTGTCCGGGTCCAGGCCAAGGTTGAACTGGTCTTCCCAGCGGAATTCAAACCGCGCCTTGCTCAACGCGTTGTCGCGGATTTGCGCACCCGGATGGCCTTTGGCCAAGTCCGCAGCATGGGCCGCGATCTTGTAGGTGATGATCCCGGTCTTCACGTCATCCTTGTTCGGCAAGCCCAAGTGTTCTTTAGGCGTGACATAACAAAGCATGGCGCAACCAAACCAGCCGATCATCGCCGCACCAATGCCCGAGGTGATGTGGTCGTAACCCGGCGCAATGTCCGTGGTCAGCGGGCCAAGGGTGTAGAACGGCGCTTCGTCGCAGCACTCCAGCTGCTTGTCCATGTTCTCTTTGATCAACTGCATCGGCACATGGCCCGGGCCTTCGATCATGCACTGCACGTCGTGCTTCCAGGCGATCTTGGTCAACTCGCCCAGGGTTTCCAGCTCACCGAACTGCGCAGCATCGTTGGCGTCGGCAATCGAACCCGGACGCAAGCCGTCACCCAGCGAGAAGCTGACATCGTAGGCTTTCATGATTTCGCAGATGTCTTCGAAGTGGGTGTAGAGGAAGTTCTCTTTGTGGTGCGCCAGGCACCACTTGGCCATGATCGAGCCACCCCGGGACACGATGCCGGTCACCCGCTTGGCGGTCAGCGGCACGTAACGCAGCAACACACCGGCGTGGATGGTGAAGTAGTCGACGCCCTGCTCGGCCTGTTCGATCAAGGTGTCGCGAAACAGCTCCCAGGTCAGGTCTTCGGCCACACCGTTGACCTTCTCCAGCGCCTGATAAATCGGCACGGTGCCGATCGGCACGGGTGAGTTGCGGATGATCCACTCGCGGGTTTCGTGAATGTGCTTGCCGGTGGACAAGTCCATGACCGTGTCCGAGCCCCAGCGAATGCCCCACGTCAGCTTGGCCACTTCTTCTTCAATGGACGAACCCAGCGCGCTGTTGCCGATGTTGCCGTTGATCTTCACCAAAAAATTACGACCGATGATCATCGGCTCCAGCTCAACGTGGTTGATGTTGGCGGGGATGATGGCGCGACCGCGGGCGATTTCATCGCGGACAAATTCGGGGGTAATTTCCTTGGGGATGTTGGCGCCGAAGCTGTGACCGGCGTGTTGCTGGTCGAGCAAGCCCGCCGCCCGCGCCTCTTGCAGCTTCATGTTTTCGCGGATGGCGACGTATTCCATCTCGGCGGTAATGATGCCCTGACGCGCATAGTGCATTTGGCTGACATTGACACCGGCCTTGGCCCGACGCGGATTTTTGACGTGGGCAAAACGCAGCTTGGTCAGTTCAACGTCGTCGAGGCGCATTTGCCCGAAGTTCGAGCTCAGGCCCGGCAGGCGTTCGGTGTCCGCCCGGTCATTGATCCATGCCGAACGCACGTCGCCCAACCCTTTGCGCACGTCAATCTGCACAGACGGGTCGGTATACGGGCCAGAGGTGTCGTAGATCAATACCGGGGCGTTGATTTCGCCGCCAAAATCAGTGGGTGTCACATCCAGGCTGACTTCACGCATCGGCACTAGAATGTCGGGGCGCGAGCCCTGTACGTAGACTTTTTGCGAGCGGGTAAACGGCTTGACCGACTGCTCATCGACTTTTGCCGAGTCACTGAGATTGATCGCGTTTTTTGGTTTTGTACTCATCACGGCTCTCCAGACTGCATCCAGGCGGATTGTCGGAGGGAGAACCTGAAAAATGTACGGGTGCACCCAAGGACTGGGTGCTGAGTGACGACCTCGAAGGATTGCTCATTTTTTGAACAATCGATCCCGGACGGCACTCAAGAGGACTCGCCGGGTGACGAGAAATCTTGTTCCCTACGCAGGCGTTAACCTGATCAGGTTCAACGGGATCCGAAATTATTCGATCTCAGCCTCATAGCAAGGCACCCCGACAAGAACCCGGCCAGTCTAGACAAGAGTGACCCTGAACGCCAACCCCTGATTTTTTAACGTTACGTAAAGACGTACTAAGAGCATTGTTGCAAGGTGTCACGGCTACTACACTCGCTACGTCTTGAAACCACGAGTCGGACTCGGGGGTTCATTTTCCGCATTCTTGAACTAGGGATCGCTCATGCTGCGCAAACTCTCACTGGCTGTCGCCGTGTCTTGGGCAACCAGCGCAATGGCGCTGGAGACAACGGCCCCGTTGGCCAGCCAAAATGGCCTGGTCAGCGTGTATCACGAAGCCGTTGATAACAACGCCGACCTGGCGGCGGCACGCGCCAACTACGCAGCACAAAAAGAAGTCGTGCCGCAGGCCCGCGCCGGTTTGCTGCCTAATCTGTCGGGCGGTGCCGAGTCGAGCAGTGTGCGCACCTCCATCGACCAGCCTTCGCTGACCACCACCCGCAGTGCCGTGGTGTATCAGGCGACCCTGGCCCAACCGATCTTCCGCATTGACCGCTGGTTCCAGCTCAAAGCCGCCGAGTCGGTCAACGAACAGGCAGCGCTGCAACTGTCGGCCACCGAGCAAAACCTGATTTTGCAAACCGCCGAGTCCTACTTCTCGGTACTGCGCGCCCAAGACACGCTGGCCGCAACCAAGGCTGAAGAAGCCGCGTTCAAGCGCCAGCTCGACCAGTCCCGTGAGCGCTTTGACGTGGGTCTGTCAGACAAGACCGATGTGCTGCAATCCCAGGCCAGCTACGACACCTCGCGTGCCAACCGGATTGTGGCCCAGCGCCAGGTCGATGACGCCTTTGAGGCGCTGATCACCCTGACCAACCGCCAGTACAACTCGATTGAAGGCATGCGCCACACGCTGCCGATCCTGCCGCCTTCACCCAACAACGCGAAAATCTGGGTTGAAACCGCAGCCCAGCAAAACTTGAATTTGCTGGCCAGCAATTTCGCCGTGGATGCCGCGCAAGAAACCCTCAAGCAACGCAAGGCCGGCCACGCGCCGACCCTCGATGCCGTGGCGCAGTACAAAACCGGCGACAACGACGGTTTTGGCCTGAGCAACCCCAATGCCTTGCAGCAGCGCTACAGCGGGGACGTCTCGCAACGCAGCATTGGCATTCAGTTGAACATTCCGATCTACAGCGGCGGGCTGACCAGCTCGCAGGTACGTGAGTCGTACTCGCGGCTCGATCAAACCGAGCAACAGCGCGAAGGCCTGCGCCGCCAGGTGGTCGAAAACACCCGCAATCTGCACCGCGCAGTGAACACCGACGTTGAGCAGGTACAAGCGCGCAAGCAGTCGATCATCTCCAACCAGAGCGCGCTGGAAGCCACAGAAATCGGCTATCAGGTGGGCACGCGCAACATCGTTGACGTGCTGGACGCCCAGCGCCAGCTGTACAACTCCGTGCGCGATTACAACAACACCCGCTACGACTACATCCTCGACAACCTGCGCCTCAAGCAAGTGGCTGGCACGCTGAACCCCGGCGATCTGGACGCGTTGTCGCGCTATTTGAAAGCTGACTACAACCCTGACAAAGACTTTCTGCCGCCTGACCTGGCACAGGCCGCAGAAGCCAACATGCGCTCCCCCGGTAATTGATGGTCGAGTATCACGGGCGCTAAACCTGTCGTCGTTGAGGCATCACACGAGGCTGAAATCCGCGACATCAGGGGGTGGTATATACCAATACCACCCGTCCTTGAGAGTTCCAGAGGTAAATACGACACCGGTCGTGTGACCTCCATGAATTCAATACAGGTACGCCCATGCCATCACCTTCTATTGCGATACCCGTCGCGCCCACCGCCACCGCAGTGAAGGCACAATTCGCTGCTGCCCCCTCGCTTGAATCGATTACCCGCCAGATGCTTGCGCAGGCCATTGCTCAAACCTGCCCGACATTGAAAATCGACCTCACCCGCACCCAACTGGCCGTGCCCATGCCAAACGGGGGCTGGGAGTTGCAACCGTTCATGCAACGGGTCATGGACTACCTGGGCAGTGGCACTGCGCTGGATTTGAGCCCTGTCAATGCGCAGCCCTATTACCTCAGCGATGACGCGCCGAACAGGCTCAAGCCCGATCAAGGCGAGCTGGACATGCAAGACATCGAAAAGGCCGTCAAGGAACTGACCTGGCGCCTGCCTATTGGTTTGCAAAACGCATTGAACGACTTCTGGGCGGCGCCCTCGCACGCAACAGGCATCAGCCGCTGGCAGTGGCTCAGTGACACCCTCAAGGACACACTGAGCATCAGCGTGCTGAAGCAAACAAACTTGTCCAACAACGCACGGGATGCCATCAACCAAGTGATCCTGTTCCCAGTCTCCGAAGACCGCACACGCCAATACGGGGAGCGGGCTACACGGGCCTACTGGCTGAAGACCAGCTTGATCAACAACAGCACCCGACGCTCAGCGCTAAGCCCCAGCGTTGTATTGGAGAGCGCCAATCAGGCGCTGATATTCAGAGTTGACGGCAACATCAGTGCTTACCCGTCGCTGGACGAGCTGGGCAAGGCATGGAGCCGCCGAATTAACCGGCTTTATACCGCCGATGAAATCCATATCACGCGGTTCGAACTGGATGGCAATGTATTCGACGTTCAGGCCGCTGCCATCCAGAACCGTCAATCAGAAAAACTGGGAGCACTCACACTGCCCACGACTGTGGGCTGGCAGGGGTTGCAAGCCGTTTTTGACGACATCACTGACACCTCGCTGTTCTTTGCCAATGCGCCAACTGCCGACCTCTACACCCTCAATACGCTAAAACAGCAGCTTCCCGACTGGCTGGTGCAAGCCAGCCCCGCGACTCAGGCCCTCTATCGCCAATACAGCGTGGCGTGGGCTCGCGCCAAAAAAAACAGCAGGGGGCAAACTTACCTCAACAACATTGCCGATATCCGTACCTATGCAGCGCAGGTGTTGCATCAACAGATGGTGCGTGACCAGATCACATTCGAGCCGAGCCCCTCTGCCCGCGCGCCCGAAAGCATGCTCGACCCCAACGACATTGAGTTGACGTTCCTCATTGCAACCGGCCTGCCAGATACCGTCGGCATCGTAGAACGCATCACCATGACCCTGACCGAGCTGTCACTGAAAAATCTGATTGGCCGTCCCAAGGGGGTCTTGACGCTGCGCCATCGCCTTGGGGTTTCGTTGCCCGAGTGGCTCACACCCGCTTACATCACACACCGCGAGGGTTTGATTGAGCAGGTCAACATCGGCCAGGCCTACCCCCAACAGCTGGAAAACCTGTTATTGAGCGACACCCCCGAGGCCAAGGTGCGTGAACAGCTTTTTGCCGAACAGTTACGCGTGCAATTACCGCTGCAAGCACTGGAACATAGCCTCAAAAAAGAACACGCCATTACACCGCTCGGTGCCCGTTATGTCGCGGCACTGATGGAACCCGGCACCACCGAACGTCAACTTGAAGGGCTGCCGATCGTCATTCGACGTCTGGCACTGGTACGCAAACCCGAGGCGCTGCCCGATATCGTCAACAACATGTACATCATTGAACCCAGTGACGTGGAGAAGGGACCGCACCTGTTGTATCGGCCGTTTTATACCCAGTCGCTGCTTGAGTTCCCCACACGTTCCGCCCTGCTGGACGCCATCGCCCAGCCTGGGGATCTGCAAAACAGCGTGCTGACTTGGCTAAACGATATTGCCCGGCCCATCTATGACAACGGCGGATTCACCCAACCGCACTACGTGCGATTTGGATTGGGCAGTGAATTTGATCCACTCGAAGTCCCTGCGCCAGCCCGTCTTGCAACCAACGGCATCAGTAACGAGCTGCTGCAATTTATGAATAATGACCAGTTGACGCTCTACCTGTATGGCTGCAACGCCAGGGCATTGGTCGATCAGGCGAGCGCCGAATCGGTGTCCAACCGTGAAAGCCGTTGGCAGGCGCTGTTTGAAGGTGGCAACCTGATTTTCAATAGCTTGCTGCTACTCCCCGGTTTGCCTCGCCCGCTCATGCTGGCAGGGTGGTTTCTGAGCGTAGCGAGTGCCGCCCGCCAGGACATACCGGCACTCGCCAGCGACGACGCCACCGAACGGGAACTGGCCGCGGCCGATGTGTTACTCAATGTGGGGATGCTGCTGTTTCACCTCAATCCGGTGGCCGCACCGCAACGCGCTCGGGGGATCGGTGCCCTCAGCAAAAAAACCCTGCGCCCGTTTGCGCCCTCGCCCATCGCCGAACTGTGGCCTGAACCGCCCTTCCCAAAAGTACTGGAGGGCATTGTTGCCCTGCCGGGCGACTTCCCCAATACAGAAAGTACAGCCCTGGACTTCAGTTTTGCCAGCGCCCGCAATCGCCTCACGCCCAGCCAACGCGAGCGTTTGCAGCTGTACAGCGTCCCAGCACCCGATCCGCTGCCTGTACCGCAATCAAGCGGGCCACACAAAGGGCTCTATCTGTTTCAAAACAAATGGCATGTGTTGCTCGATCAGCAGCTGTACGCCATTGCGCTAAATACAGACGGGACGGCCACCATCTTGTCGCCATCGGACTCGGCTCACCCTGGCCCTAACGTGAAGGTCAACGATGAAGGTCAGTGGTCGCTTGACCTGCGTTTGCGCTTGCAAGGCGGCATGGGACCCAAGCGAATTGCCGCCTTCCAACAGAAAAAAGCCGCCCGCATGGCCCAACTGGAAACCGAACTCCAAGCGACGTTCCAGCAAGAAGAACCTCTGCATCGAACGGTCGAAATCATTCAATCCGCCCTGCAAGCGGCCAGAGCGGATCAGCATTTTGCACTTGAAAAACTTGCGACCCTGAATGATCGGTTCAACGGCGCATTAAAAAACCAGTTCGACATTTATCAGCAACTGCTGGACAGCCAAAAAGAACGCACCGAGCTGGGCATCCCCCTGAGTGCAAGGATTGTGCTCTCTCTGCTAGAAAAGATTTTCGATAACAAAAATAAGGCCCTGGCCAATGGCCTTTATGAGCAACGCTTTTTAGTCAAAAAATGGCCGACATTCACCACACCCAGCCCCGAGTTAGAGCCGGCCAGTGAAGCGGACCCTGAAGGCTTTATGCAGTACATGAGGGAGCAGGTGGAGTTCAACACGCGCAGTATCCAGCACCTGGAACGCAGGAACAGTGCACTGGAGCAACTGTCCACCCTCAGCGAAGCAGGTGCCGAAGTTGCTAACGGTTTGGCATCAGGACTTTCCCCGAATGAACACACACCCCTGACCCTCAGAAGCTTCCAAATGAGCTGCCTGAAACTGGCCAGCACAAAAGTGATGGCCACACGCCTGGTCGAGAGAGGTCTGGATGAGGCGATCGACCCGCTTCAGGTGCATTTACGCACCCACGGCGAGCTGAACAGCTTTGAGTTCCCTCCCAGTAAACGCCTTGAGGTGCTGGACAGTCTGGTCAGCCAGTACGGCCAGGCACTGGACGCGTTGCAGGGCATCAGCCTGGTACACGCCGAGGAACTTGAGCCGGCGTACTTCGAACAATTGCGACAGTTACTGAACGAGCTGTATCAGGATGTCGTTGCGCAGTTGGCGGGCGAGATCAAACCCACGTCCGCACCGCGCAAAAGCTCACGCAAACGCACCCCTTCGGCGTCCGGAAAGCCGCAGAAAAAAGTGATCAATACCCGCGAAAAGGGCCCGTTGATTGGTGACCTCAAGCCTGCCGGAGCCGAATGGCCGATAGAGGTCATAGAAATTCGCTCTGCCTACGACAACCAGTTGCTGTCCACGTATTCACAACAGGGCGAAGAATGGGTCGAGATCGAAACCGTACGCGCCAAACCGACTGCGGCGACACGCGCTCTGAACGTCATCAAAGGCGACGCACGCAAGCTCTACGCCATGTTCGAAATGCAGCTATACAAGGCCAGGCAATACAAGGCCCAGTGCAAACACCCCGTAGAGATCGAAGAGCTGTTCAACCTTGAAGCCTCCAGACTCGACACCTTGGCCACCGAGCTGCACCACGCCTACCAGGCCCAGCCCCATTCGGCACAACTGCCAGGCGATCAGACCCTCATCGACGATATGCGACTGGCCGCTAAAACCTTCACCCATGAAGGCAAGACGCTGCGTATCGAATTAAGCCTGCAATTAGCGCCCACCCACGGCAACCTGCAATACCTGCTGGATCAAGGCCATGTACAGATCGCCAGGCTGGGCGAGCGCCTGGCGTTACAGGGCGAGCGCCGTGACTTCATTCAGGAATACACGGTCAACGACAAGAAAGGCTTTGCTCTGTGGTATGCGCACTTTCATTACGCCGAGACCACAGACCCCAAGCAGAGCTACACCGTGGCCCACTTGAAAACCAAAGCACAACGCAAGCAGAGCTACTACTCACAACTGGCTAACGCACAAAGCGGGCATGCCATTGTTAACGTGCATCGAGGCCAGATCGGCAAGCTGCTGGCAGAGCGCTGGTTTCTGCCTTTGGCGCCCTGAACAGGTCAAGTTTTGAACGGCCCCAAAAGGCCAGGCGAGCCATGAATCATCGAGGCAGCCTGGCCTTTGGAACAGATCAATGAAGCAGTCGGGCCAATCCGGCCAGTAAACGCTGCAAGGCTCCCTGATTGGCCTGCATCACCTTCAGGCCAGCCTCAGCCATGCGTTGCGCGTCTTGTGGCAACTCAAACAAACGCTGCACTGCCACGGCTAAACCGGGCGCATCGTCGACTTCTTCCAACGCGCCAGCCTCACGCAACAGGGCGGCGATTTCCAGGAAGTTGAACAAGTGAGGCCCGCTCAATACCGGCTTGCCCAACGCCGCAGGCTCCAACACATTGTGCCCGCCGTTGGGCACCAGGCTGCCGCCCACGAAGGCGCTGTCTGCCACCGCATACAAAAACAGCAGCTCGCCCATGGTGTCACCCAGCAGTACCTGAGTTTGAGCGCTGACGGGCGTGTGTTGCGAACGACGCACCGTCACAAAGCCTTCACGCTGGCACAACTCAAATACGCTGTTGAAGCGCTCAGGGTGACGCGGCACCAGCATCAGCAAGGCATTCGGATAATGGGCGAGCAATTGCCGATGCGCCGCCAGAACGATTTCGTCTTCCCCTTCATGGGTGCTGGCCGCGATCCATACCGGGCGCTCTTGCGCCTGCCATTGCTCGCGCAGCTCGCGGGCCTTGACCCACAGTTGAGGATCAATGCTCAGGTCGAACTTGATCGAACCCGTGACCTCTACGCACTCAGGTCGTGCGCCTAACTGGCGAAAACGCTCGGCTTCGGTTTGAGTCTGCACGGCGATCAGGCTCATCGCTTCCAGCATCGGCCGTGTCAGGCGGGCAAAACGCGCATAACCTTTGGCCGAACGGGCCGACAGGCGCGCATT
The DNA here is from genome assembly GCF_001529285.1 of Pseudomonas sp. TAA207. Lineage (NCBI taxonomy): Bacteria > Pseudomonadati > Pseudomonadota > Gammaproteobacteria > Pseudomonadales > Pseudomonadaceae > Pseudomonas > Pseudomonas sp. TAA207. The sequence continues at coordinate 224,992 of NZ_LLWJ01000069.1, forward strand.
GGCCAGCGCTACCGGGATCCCGCGCTTGGCACATTGGTGGATAAGGTTGGGCCACAGCTCGGTTTCCATGATGACGCCGAGCCTGGGCTTGATCCGGTCCAGAAAACGCGCGGCCGCCCACGGTAAATCGTAAGGCAGGTAGCAATGTTGAATGCGCGGTTCATCGGCAAACAGGGCTTGAATACGCTCTGAACCTGTCGGCGTCATGCACGTCACCGTAATGGGCAACTGTGGATAACGCGTGAGCAGCGCCCGAATCATCGGCGCAGCGGCAATGCTTTCACCCACGGACACCGCGTGTACCCAAATCCCGCCCGGCTGCATCGGGGGCAGGTTCAAGGCAAAGCGTTCGCCTATTCGCCTGGCGTACGCAGGCGCCTTGCGCGCTCGCAGCCACAACCGAATCGCCACCAGTGGTAGCCCCAGATGAAACAACAAGGTGTACAGAGTTCTATTCATGGGCGCGGAGTTTACTTGAAAACGACACGCACAATGATGGCACCGAACACGACCATCGCCCGGCGAAATAAAAAACGGCTACACACTTTTACAACCTCTAGAATGCCTTGCTGTTAAATTGCCTCGCCTCATATTCAGGACCTCATCATGAACGCTTACTACTACTTGGCTATCGCCATTTGTGCCGAAGTGATTGCCACCGTATCGATGAAAGCGATCAAGGGTTTGAGCACCCCCCTGCCACTTGTCCTCGTGATTGCCGGTTACGCCACCGCCTTCTGGATGCTGACACTGGTGGTGCGCACCATTCCCGTAGGCGTTGCCTACGCAGTGTGGGCCGGTATGGGGATTGTGATGGTGAGCATCGCCGCCTTATTCATCTACGGCCAGAAACTCGATGTACCCGCCATCTTGGGCATGGGTTTGATCGTGCTGGGCGTGGTGGTCATTCAGTTGTTCTCCAAAACCGCCGGCCACTGAAACACGCCACCTCCTGGAACAACCGCCTGAGGAGCGCAGCCTCGCGCAGCACAGATCAAGCTGCGACAGGGAAAAGGCCAGGTTGAGGATCAGGCTGTATACTCCCGGCCTTGTCTTTGAACGCTGAGGTCGCCCATGCCATCTGTTATTTCCACCGACGTGCTGATTGTCGGCGCGGGTATTGCCGGCCTCTGGCTCAATGCACGCCTGCGTGCCCAAGGGTTTTCGACCCTGGTGGTCGAGCGCGAAAGCCTGGGCGGCGGCCAAAGTGTGAAATCTCAAGGGATCATTCACGGCGGCGCCAAATATGCGTTGCACGGCGCGCTGACCGGCGCATCCGAAGCCATTGCCGACATGCCGCGTCGCTGGCGCGAAGCCCTGGCCGGTGACGGCGAGCTGGACTTGAGCGGCGTACGCATTCTTTCCCAAGCCCACTATCTGTGGTCACCGGGCACGCTGGCTGGCAACCTCACCAGTTTTTTTGCCAGCAAAGCCGTGCGCGGCCGCGTGGATCAGGTCAAGGGCGATCAATTACCGCCTGCGCTGCAAGACCCGCGTTTCAAGGGCAAGGTGTATCGACTGGCCGAACTGGTGGTCGACGTGCCGAGCCTGATCGAACGCCTGGCAACGTTGGCGGGCGATGGCCTGTTGGCCGGGCACGTCATCGAACCGCTGTTTGAGCACAACGAACTGGTGGGCCTGCGGGTCGACGGCCGCGAGATTCATGCGCAGCGCATTGTGTTCAGCGCTGGCGCCGGGAATGCCGAGTTGCTGGCGAGCGCCGGTATCAGCGTGCCCGCTCAACAGTTGCGACCCCTGCACATGGTGCTGGTCAAAGGGCCGACCCTGAAACCCTTGTACGCCCACTGCCTGGGGGGCGGCCCCAAGCCGCGCATCACCGTGACCACGCACCCGGCAGCCAATGGCGAGTGGGTGTGGTACTTGGGCGGTGACATTGCCGAAGCCGATGGCGTGGCCCGTGAACCTGACGAGCAGATCGCCGTGGCGCAAAAAGAGTTGGGCCATTTGCTGCCGTGGGTCGACCTGAGCCAGGCGCAATGGGCGACGTTACGGGTCAATCGCGCTGAGCCAGCCCAGTCAGGGCTGGTGCGCCCGGACAATGCATTCCTCGCCGACCAGGGCCGCCTGCTGGTGGGTTGGCCCACCAAGCTGGCGCTGGCACCTGACTTTTCGGATCGCGTGCTGCAAGCACTGGAACATGACGGCATCAAACCGGGCCAGACCCCTGCCCTGCCTGCTGATTTGCCGCGCCCTGCACTGTGTAAAACTGCGTGGGAGCAATTGCTGCCATGAGCCAGGCGACTTTGCACGACCTGCATCGCCCACTGGGCAGCACCGGTCTGTTCGTCTCCCCACTGGGGTTGGGCACCGTCAAGCTGGGCCGTGATCAAGGGGTGAAGTACCCCAGCGGCTTTCAGATCCCGGATGACGACGACGCGCGCAGGCTGCTCAAGCTGGCGCGCGATATGGGCATCAACCTGATCGACACCGCGCCCGCCTACGGGCGTAGTGAAGAACGCCTTGGCCCGCTGCTGCGCGGCCAACGTCAGGACTGGGTGATCGTCAGCAAAGTTGGCGAAGAGTTCGTCAACGGTGACTCAAGCCACGACTTCAGCGCGCTCCACACACGGCGCTCGGTCGAACGTAGCCTGCAACGTTTGGAAACGGATTTCATTGATCTGGTACTGGTGCATTCCGACGGCAATGACCTGGCGATTCTCAATGAATGTGAGGTTTACCAAACGTTGGCCGAGTTAAAGCGTGAAGGTAAGATTCGTGGTTTTGGCTTGTCGGGCAAAACCGTAGAAGGCGGCCTTAAAGCCCTGGAAACCGGCGACTGTGCGATGGTCACCTACAACCTCAACGAGCAGGCCGAAAAAACGGTGATCGACTACGCCGCCGCTCACGGCAAAGCGATTTTGGTCAAAAAAGCCTTGGCCAGTGGCCACGTCTGCTTAAGTCCGGGGGTGGACCCGGTGCGCGCCAGCTTCGAACTGGTGTTTGGCCATCACGGGGTTGCCAGTGCTATTGTCGGCACCATTAATCCTTTGCACTTGGCCCATAACGTGGCAACTGTTGCGCAGGTGCTGCGCAAATCCTGATGCCGCCGACGCGGCCGACCCCGACGCAAGAAGGAGCCGACATGCCGCGTTCACTCATCCGCAAGAACCCCAGCGACTTCAAAACCTTGCCGCTGTTCGTCGAAGCCACGCCTGAAGGCCTGAGCTATCAAAGCGTCGGCATGCCGCTCAACTTTGCCCAAACCCTGCAAAAGCGCCGACAGGTCAATGTGACCGACACCGAGCGTTTTGGCCTGGAGCTGGCGAACCTGGGCGTGTCCGTACGCCTGACGCTGCACTGGCAAGGCCGTGATTATTGGGTGCTGGTGCGCCAACGGCGTCAGGACCGTGGCGACGTCGTACTCAAACTGATCTCAGGCTACGTGCCGGCCCACGAGGTGAATCTGCCGTTGCATACGGCCATTCAGGAGGTGGCTGAAGAGTGCCTGCTCGAAACCCCGGAAGGCTGGCTGGGGGGTCGTTTTAATGAGACATGGCTTCCAGCGCCCTACATCAGCGCACTGCATTACCGCGAAGCGCTGCCTTTTCGCCTGACGCCCAACTCAGGCGCGGCGCGGCCCGTACGGTGTGGCAGCCAGCCTTTGCTCGAACGCCCCAGAGCGTATGTGCATTTACCCACTGCGTCCCTGCAACTGATCTATGACCTGCGCCTTGAAGTGCCCAAAGAAGCCAAATCGTTGAGTTTGTTTCATGTCGATGAGCGTTTGGAGGGTGATCAGTTGGTGGCCCGACTGGATCGAAAGCGGCCTGATTTGTACCTCATCCCCCTGACCGACGGCCAGCCGTGTGCCGAGTTGTACACCCTGAGCAAAGACCGTTTGCAGGCTGCCAGTACACGCGGGCTGTATTTGGCGGAGAGCTTTGCGCCGCAGGACGGCTGGGTGGTGCGCGATGAGCGGATTCGCTGGAAGGACTGGCTCAAACAGCAGGGCTTGAGCGAAGCGGGTAAAGAGTCGCGGCTTAAGCGCTTGACGGGAAAGGCACGGCAGATATTCAAGAAGGTGGTGAAAACCAAAAGCCCCTAACCCTCTCCCGGAGGGAGGGTTAGGGCAAGGCGCTCATCACTGACCGCGAATCTTCTCGACGATGGCCGTGGTCGAGCTGTTCTCAACCAGACCCAGCACTTTCACTGTTCCACCATAAGACGCCACGATGTCAGCACCCACCACTTGGTCGATACCATAGTCACCGCCTTTGACCAGCACGTCGGGCCTGACCTGAGCCAGCAGGTTTTCCGGTGTGCCTTCGGGGAAGCTGATGACCCAGTCCACCGCGCCCAGTCCGGCCAATACCGCCATGCGCCGGTCGACACTGTTGATCGGGCGACCCGGGCCTTTCAAGCGACTCACAGAAGCGTCATCGTTAACCGCAACGATCAAGCGATCACCCTGGGCACGCGCCTGCTCCAGATAGGTCACATGCCCCGCGTGCAGAATGTCGAAACAGCCGTTGGTGAAGACGATTTTTTCGTTGTGAGCGCGTGCATCGTCGATGGCCAGCAGTAGCTGATCAAGGCTCAAGACACCGCGCTCCGAGCCTTCTTCGCGCTGTATGGCACGACGCAGTTCCGGGGCGCTGATGGCCGCCGTGCCCAGCTTGCCCACCACAATACCCGCAGCCAGATTGGCCAGCGCTACGGCGTGGGGCAGCTCTTCACCCGCAGCGATGGCCGCGGCCAGCGTAGAGATCACGGTGTCACCCGCGCCGGTCACGTCAAACACTTCACGCGCACGCGCAGGCAAGTGCATGGCCGCAAAGTTTGGGCGCAACAAGGTCATGCCGTGCTCGCCACGCGTCACCAGCAATGCCCCCAAATCGAGGTCAGCCATCAATTTGGCGCCCTTGGACACCAGCTCGGCTTCATCGGCGCAACCGCCGACGATGGTTTCGAACTCGCTCAGGTTGGGCGTAATCAGGCTGGCTCCCCGGTACACCGAGAAGTCCTTGCCCTTGGGGTCGGCCAGCACCGGGATGCCTTTGGCGCGTGCGGCCTGGATCAGCACCTGGTGGTTTTTCAACGCACCTTTGCCGTAGTCCGACAACACCAGCACCTTGATGCCTTCAAGCAAGTTGTCGACTTCAGCGCCCAGTGCCAGTGCATCCGTGGCAAAGGGTTCTTCAAAATCAATACGCAGCAGTTGCTGGTGACGGCTCATGACCCGCAGCTTGACGATGGTCGGCTGGTGCGCAATGCGCTGGAACAGTGCACGAACACCCGCGCCTTGCAGGCTGTTGGCCAGGCTGTCGGCGGCTTCGTCGTCACCGGTCACGCCCACCAACGAGGCAGGAGCACCCAGTGCAGCAATGTTGAGCGCAACGTTGGCAGCACCGCCCGGACGGTCTTCGATCTGCTCGACTTTGACCACCGGCACTGGCGCTTCAGGGGAAATCCGTGAGGTTCCGCCATGCCAATAACGGTCGAGCATGACATCGCCTACCACCAAGACAGGGGCTTGATCGAATCGCGGCATGGACAACTTCATGGAGAACCCACATACAAAATGAACAGGGGCGCGATATTAACACAGGGTGAACGCTGGTCAGTTCACGGTATTAATCGCGAGGAATGAGAATCAGACGTGGCTTACAAAACCTGCGCTCAATGACACACAGGCCCGTGCAGGAGATGGGCGAACCCATCCCCTGCAAGGGATCAGGCGATGTCGCCCGACGCCAACGGTGCATCAAGCCCCAAAGAATGCAGGCGAGCGTAGTAACCGTTTTGCGCCAACAGCTGGGCATGAGTCCCGCGCTCAACGATCTGGCCCTGGTCCATGACCAGGATCATGTCGGCTTTTTCGATGGTCGAAAGGCGGTGTGCAATCACCAGGGTGGTGCGGCCTTTCATCACATGATCCAGTGCGGCCTGAATGTGACGCTCGGACTCGGTGTCGAGCGCCGAGGTCGCTTCATCCAGAATCAGCAGCGGGGCATTTTTCAGCAAGGCGCGGGCAATCGCCAGGCGCTGGCGCTGACCACCCGAGAGCAATACGCCGTTTTCACCGACCTGAGTGTCCAGGCCCTGGGGCAGTTGCTCGATGAAGTCCATGGCGTAGGCGTCGCGCGCAGCCTTCTCGATATCGGCCCGCGGCGCGCCCGCCAGGTCACCGTAGGCAATGTTGTTGGCCACGGTGTCGCTGAACAGGGTGACGTGCTGGGTCACTTGCGCAATATGACGGCGCAGATTGAGCAGGCGGTACTGCTCGATATCAATGCCATCGAGCAGAATTTCACCCGAGGTGTGATGGTAAAAACGCGGAATCAGGTTGGCCAGCGTTGACTTGCCGCTGCCCGAACGCCCCACCAATGCCACCATCTGGCCCGGCTCGGCAATGAACGACACATCCTTGAGCACCTGGCGATCGGTGTCGGGGTAGGTGAAGTTCAAGTTGCGCACCTCAAGGCGACCGCTGACGTGGTCGCGCTCAACGGTGCCGGTGTCGACTTCCGGTTTTTCGTCCAGCTGTTCGAAGATGCTCTCAGCGCCCGCCACACCCTTCTGGATCGTGGAGCTGACTTCGGACAATTGACGAATCGGCTTGGGCAGCAGGCCCGCCAGGGTGATGTAGGCGATCATGTCGCCCGCCGAAGCATCGCCACGCATGTACAGCACCAGAAACATCAGGATGCCCATGGCCACGTAGATCACCAGTTGCAGCATCGGCGTGTAGATCGCCCCGGTACGGGTCATGCGCAACTGTTTATCGGTGTTGCTCTGGCTGGCTTTCAGAAAGCGTCTTTGCTCGTAGGTTTCGCCGCCGAAGCTGCGCACCACGCGATAACCCTGAATGGTTTCCGAGGCCACGTGGGTGACGTCGCCCATCGCTACCTGAATCTTCTTGCTCTGCTTGCGAAACTTCTTGCTGGCCGTGCTCACCATGACCGCGATCAGCGGCAGGATGGCGATCATCACCAGCGTCAGGCGCCAGTTCATCCACAGCAACGATGCAAACAGGAACACCACGGTCATGCCTTCGCGGATGACGACCTTGATCGCATCGGTGGCAGCACCCGTGACCATGGTCACGTTGAAGGTGATACGCGAAATCAGATGGCCCGAGTTGTGTTTGTCAAAGTAGCGGTTAGGCAGCACCAGCAGGTTGTTGAACAACTGAACCCGCAGGTCGTGAACCAGTCCCAAAGACACCTTGGCCAGGAAGTAGTTACCCAGGAAGGAACCCAAACCCTGCCAGGCCGCGATCAGCACGATCAATAGCGGCACCGCTTGCAGCAGGCGCAGGTCGCGCAAGTACGGCACGGACGGGAACAGCACCGCATCCGGGTTGGACAGGCCGTCAACAAAGTACTTGAGGATGTAACCCAGCATGGGCTGAGTGGACGCAAAAATGAGGAAGCCGACAATACTCAGCAGAAACAGACCGATATAAGGCCGGACATAACTGAGGAGGCGCAGATAGATCTTCAAGCTCGATTCGCTTGAGCTGGGGCTGGATTCGGTCATATCACGCGACAGTTGTGAAAAAAGGTTGCTGACTTTATCACAGCTTCTCTGGTGTACTGCCAGCCGGTTGGGACAAGGTCTCACAGGACGCCTAAAACGACATTAAATGGCCATTACGTTAGTATGGCCATCCAAAACCTGGAATGAACCTTTCAGCATGCAATTCAGTTACTTGAGCTACTCAAAACATCGGATGTTCGATTTCATTTGCCTGTGGCTACTGCCAATCGGGCTTTTTTTGCTTCTATCTGATTTGTATTTTGTGCCTGACCGCAGCATCCATCACAAACTGTATTACGGTTTATTCAGCATTCCGACGTTGATTGCCCTGCTGCTGCGTCCGCGGGAGATGAAAACGCTGCTTCAGGAACCCCTGATCCTGGGCCTGCTGGCGTTTATCGGCTGGTCAATGTTCACGCTGATATGGAGCCCCACCGCCGACAGCGCACTGGGCCTGCTCAAACCGCCGCTGCACATTTTGATGTTGTTTCTGGGCTGTTCTCTGTTGGTCAAATACCGCAGTGAAAGCCTGCAACCGATATTTTTTAGCGCCGCCGTGATCGCGATGCTGATCACGCTGTATAACCTCTACGTGTTTGCCGGGGAGTGGTCGCCCGACATCCCCGAGCAACGCATGATTGGCGCCGGCGCCTTCGATAACCCGTTGCTCAGCTCCCACGCCTTCGGTTTTTTCTGCATCTATTGGCTGACGCTGGGCATGACCAGCAAGCGCAAGGCCATCGTCATGGCGGCGGCCCCTGCGTTTCTCATCATGTTTGCCGCCTTGCTGGCTACAGGCTCGAGAACGCCGCTGGTGGCGGTTGTCCTGAGCATGGTCTGGCTCAGCTTCATTTGCTGGAATCGCCGTTCTCTGGCCTTGATCGGCATGCTCACAGCAGGCGCCGTGGTGGTGCTCGCGCTGTTCTCAGAGATGATCTTTCTTCGCGGCAGCTCGTTCCGGCTGGACATCTGGCGCATGGCGCTGGAGCTGATCGCGCAACGACCGTTTATCGGGCACGGGTATGAAGCACCTTTGGCGTTTGATGTGCCGCAAGTGGGTTACACACTCAGCGAGCCGCACAACTTCGCCCTGGGCGTGCTCTATTACGTTGGCATCATCGGTTTCATTCCGTGGGTGTTCATGCAGGTGTGGGGGCTTTACAGCAGTTGGCGCCATCGCGTTAACCCTTTGTTCATTCTGGCGTCTGCCTGGTTGGTGTACGGCATCGGCGCCGCGTTGACCGAGGGCGGGGGAATCTTGCCGCGACCTAAAGAACACTGGTACTTGCTGTGGATTCCACTGGCACTGATCGCCGCGTTAAGCATCAGCCAACGCCTCAAAACCTTGCTCGACCGCCCGGTTAAGCGCCTGAACAACGCTGATTACAGTGCGCTGCTAGCCCATGCAAAAGTGATCGAAGAAGACGGCCTGGGGCCCAAAGTTCTGCGCCTTGAGAACGGCAGCTTCCTGAAACTGTTTCGCGAGCGCCGCAGCTATACCTCCGGCAGCTTCAACCCCTACTCCCAGCGTTTTGCCGTCAACAGCGAACGCTTGCAAGCGATGGGTATTGCCGCCCCCAGGATTCTCGATCTTTACCTGTTTGCCGATGGCAGCAGCGGGGTGTTGTATCAGCCATTGCCGGGGCAAACGCTGCGCCAGGTGATGCAGTCGATGGGTTCGGGCGCCATGCGCCAGGCACTGGTGGAGCGCTTCGGCAAGTTCCTGGCACTGCTGCACGACAAGGGCGTTTACTTCCGCTCGCTGCACTTGGGTAACGTGTTGCTGATGGACGATGGCGAGTTTGGCTTGATCGACATCGCCGACCTGCACTTCTATCCGTCCTCGCTGAGGCTGGCCTTGCGTCAACGCAACCTGCGCCACATGCAGCGTTACCCCGAAGACCGCCGCTGGCTGTTTGAAGAACAGCTGCAAGCTTTACTCGACGGTTACGCCGTCCAGGCCCCACCGATTGCCGTGGGCCGCTTGAGGCAACAGATAGAACAGCTGGGCCGCACTGAGAGCACTGTCAGTTGAGCCTGGGGAGCAACAACCCGCTATGGGCCGTGATCGCATACGCACTGGCAATCACCACTTCAGCATTGTTGCTCCGCTTCTTCCCGCGTCTTCAGCGCAGCGTGCAACACACAGGGCAACAGCGCTTTAGCAGCGTCGATGGTTTGCGCGGTTATCTGGCGTTCGGGGTGTTCGTCCACCACACCGCCATCACCTGGATCTACCTGCACACCCGCGTGTTTGACGTCCCCAAGAACTATTTCTACGCACAAATCGGCCTGGCCAGTGTTGCGCTGTTTTTCATGATTACCGGCTTCCTGTTCTGGGGCCGCCTTATCAAACATGGCCGCCATCACGACTGGCTGGCCTTTGCCGTATCGCGCATTTTCCGCCTGTACCCGCTCTACCTGCCGCTATTGCTCGTCGTGATCCTCTGCGTGTTTTACCTGCAAGGCTGGACCTTCGAGGATGAACCGCTGGTGGTCGCCAAACAGGTTCTGGCCTGGCTGGTGTTCGATCGCCCCGACATCAACCAGTACCCGCAAACCGGCATGCTGATTTCCAATGTCACTTGGACACTGAGCTACGAGGTGTTCTTTTACCTGGCATTGCCGCTGTTCGGGATGGTGTTTGTGTACCGCAAAAACTGGAAACAGGCCGTGCTGTGCCTGCTGGGCATTTATGCCCTGTATCAGGTGGTCGGCTGGGAGCATTCGCTGAAAAAACACATCCTGATGAGCTTTCTCGGCGGCATTGCGGCGGCTTATTGGGTGCGTCGCCCACAGTGGGTGGCGTGGGGCCAGACCCGTCTGGCAGCCTGCATCGCCTTGATGCTGTTGGTCGTGGTGCTGTTCATGTTCCGCAAGAGCTTCGCCACAGCGCCACTGCTGCTGTTGACCGCGTTCTTCTGCATCGTGGCCTCGGGCAACACCTTGTTTGGCGCCCTCACGCTGCGCAGCATCCGCTGGATGGGCGAAATCAGCTACAGCACCTACCTGCTGCATGGCCTGCTCATTTGGCTGTTGATGCACCGCCTGCCGGTGGTGATGCAGTGGGACATCCAGCAACCGCTGGTATTTGTTGCATTGGCGGCGGTCGCCAGCAGTTTGCTGATCGTGATCAGCAGCCTGACGTTCTTGTTTATCGAGCAGCCCGGCATGCTCGCGGGCAAGAAGACGGTGCGCTGGCTACGTCAGCACACCCCTCTTAAAACAACCCAATCCGTGAAAGACGACGCCTGATACTCAGTCTTTTTCCAGCGGCGAAAAGTACAGACGCCCCAGGCCGCGCCAGGTTTTACCGGTCCAGTGCTTGAACGGAATTTGCTTGAGCAGTTCGCGCGCCAGACCACGGTCCCGGTTGGAGGTTTTCAGGAACATCGAGTTCAGGAACTTGTAACGCACTTCGTCATACAGCGGGTGATCACTGAACAACGCGTAGATGCGCAAAATGCTGTCGATCATGAACCGGTGGTTTTTGTACGAGTTGGTGGCGTGCTTGCGGTACTGCGCCATGACCACACTCAAACCGTCGATAAAGTACCCGGCGTGGGTGATCTTCAGCTCGATGTACAAGTCTTCCAGACGAATGCTCGGGTCAAACCCGCCCACCTTGTCCAGCGCTTCACGACGAATCATCAGCGTGGTCGCGGGCGGGTAAGGTTTGCGCTCCAGAAACATGTCATCGAAGTCCAGGCGACGGAACGGCACATCACGGCGCTGGCGCTTTTCGGGGTAGAGGTTGCCCTCGGCGTCGATCAGTTCGATATTGCCCGCGCAAATGCCGACCTCGGGCTTGCCGTCCATGTACTCAACCTGAATCGCGATGCGGTCCGGTTTCATGATGTCATCAGAACCGAACGGCACGATCAACGAGCCTTTAGCCCGCGCAATCGCGCCATTGAGGGTGTTGGTCAGCCCCTGATTTTGCTGGACGCGAAAATCAAACCCGTGCGCAGCCTGCAAACGTTGAATGCGCTCAACACTGTCATCGCTCGATCCGTCGTCAACCACCAACAATTCGATATTGGGGTAGCTCTGGTCCAGAACGCTCTGAATGCTCTGTTCGATGTACGGGCCGTGATTGTAAGAAGCAATAATCACCGAAACCAAAGGTTGAGCGTCTGTCATGAGCGGTCCTTGCGTGCTTGACTCAGGCCTGAGTCGATCAAATCCAGATACGCCTGACGGAACACCTCGATGTCGTGGTGTTCTTGCAGGTAGCGATACGCCTGTTCGCCCTTGGCGTGCAGCGCCTCGTCTGGCAGTGCGAGGTACTCATCGAGGGCGGCGGTCAATGTCGCCACGTCGCTGGGTTTGACGGCCAGCCCTCCCGCGCCCTGAATCAACGGCAACATGGCGGGCACATCGGTGGCAATCACCGGCAAATGGCCACTCATGCCTTCAAGCAATGCCAACCCCAGACCTTCGGCCAACGAAGGCATGGTCCAGATGTCGAACGCGCGCACGTACTGCAAGGCGTTCTCCTGAAAACCCAGCAAATGCGCGCGACCGTTCAGGCCCAACTGTTCGATCTGTTCGCGCAAGCGCGACTCTTCACGACCGGCGCCGATAATGGCCAACTGCGCATTGGGGTATTTGTCCTTGAGCGCGGCAAAAGCCTGGAGCAAGAAACGATGGCCCTTGATAGGCACCAAACGTCCCAGTGCACCGACCATGCGCGCGTTCTGGTCCAGGCCCAGTTTTGCACGGGCTTCAGCCCGCGGCAGTTGCAGGGCCTCGGCTTGCTCGATGTCGATCGCGTTGGTAATCGCGTAGGTGTTTTGCTCGGTAAACCCGCACTTGCAGTCCAGCAAGTACTGTTTGACCGCTGGCGATACACCGACAAAACGCCACGCCTTGTCGATCAGGCGTTTGGCCTGGCTGCGACGATAAAGGCGGTCGTACTCACCAAAACCATGGGAAATGCCAATGCATAACGGGATTTTCAGCCAGCGATTAAGCTGCAACATCATGTTGACCGGCTTGAAGCGGTTGCAAATCACCACGTCAAACTGTTCTTTGCGACAGAACTTGTACAGCGCCCACATCGCGCGGATGCGCATGCCTTTGAGCGACTTGTCACTGAACTCGAAGTACACCGAGTGATCGGCCTTGCTCACCGGCTCGCCGGGGCCAGGGCGACCGCGCAAGAACGCGGCCGTGATTTCATAACGCTCATTGGGCAGCGCACGCACGATTTGCTCGGCCAGGTCAGCGAAATCATGGGATTTGACGTTGTAATCAGGCTGCAACTGCAAAACCTTGGAACGCTTCATAACTCTCCCCGGTGAAATCCGGTGGCATCAATAACCCAGGCAGGCTCGGCGGCCAGACGCTGGACAGTGGCGGGATCGGGAATGGGCAACGCGGCCCATTCATTGCGCTTCCAGCACACGAAGTGAAAGTACGGAAAGGTGTAGTCGCCGTCGCGGTCATTGGTCAGTTGACCCTTCTTCCAGAACCATTTGCCCGGGAAGTTTTGCGTGCCGTCATGCCACTTGATGCAACCGCCCGGCGTACTGAACGCCTCGGTGAAGTCGCTGGTACGACGCAATGGGTTGAACTTGCCCACCAGATCAAACAGCGGCTTGGGAAAGTTCTTGCGCCACAAGAAGATCCGGCTGAAGGCTCCTTCATCAAGCGCATGGTGCTGATCGTCGGTAAAACGCTGCTGCCAATCCTCGATTTTCATGAACAGCTCGCGCTTGCACGGCGTGTTGCGCATCAAGCACAAATGACCTGCGACGCGGCGTTCATGGGTGGAGAACAAGTCGTAGCGCGCCAGCCGCTCAGCGGTGAAATAGCTGCGCAAGTTGCCGTACACCAGGTCGATGTCGCCAAAGGCCCAGAAATCATAGCCGTGCAGGCTGTCTTCATGGATGTAACCCAGCGCGGGCTTGATATCGCACAGTTTGTAGGCGGCTTTGGGCGCGAAGTTGATCTTCAGGCGCTCAGACACCTTGCGGCAATAATCGCCAAAACTGATGCTTTGAACAGTCACATTGGGCGGCAGGTTTTCAGGCACCCCACAGTCACTGAACAGCAGCCAGTCAATATCAGGATTGTGCCGGCAGCTTTCCAGGAAAAAAGGCATCCAGAACGGCCATTGGCCGAAGTAAGGGATGACAAACGCAATACGCGGTGATGGTTTTATCACAGGGAACTCAATGTAATGGTCGAGAAAAGGGACAACGCTATGCCCCTGAAAACGGTGTTTTTATTATTTAAGGTGCCAAAACAGTTCATGTCGGCGAACCGCTTTGCGGAAAAATTCGTTCTCACCGTAAGGTGATGGCTTTCGGCCAGCCAAGAGCCTTTGTATCGACCGCCGCACCCGCCGCTTGAGCGCTGCACGCGGTTGCAGATCATGCATCATGCCCAGCGCCATCGCTTTGTCGCGCTGTTGCTCAAGGCTCAACACCCGGCTATACGGACGCAGCGTGAGTGAGGCATCGAACACCGGTGGCAGTGCAATGCCATCCCCGCTGTTGCCCATCGGCCAACGGTCGTTGTCATGCAAGTGGTTGGCGTAGCCCAGTAACGTGTCCGGCTGCCACGCCAAGCCTTGCAGCGCCTCAATGACCGCCGAATGCGCGCAGATATGATCGGGGTGCGGATCAATGGCGGGATGCGGCAGCACGATCACTTGCGGCTTGGCCCGCAGGATTAACGCCCGCAGGTCGGCCAGCAAATTGTTCCAGGTCGGCGCGCCATCCTCATCACCCGGCAGCGCCAGGCTGTTGAACTGGCGAAACATGCGGGTATCGGTCAGGTCGGCTTCGCGAGAAGGGATCGGTTGCTCAGGGGCCGCCTGCATGGCGGGCAATTGCAGGCAGAAATAACCGAGCTGCGCGCATTGGGCTTGCGGCACACCGGCCCAGCGCGGCACCGCCACGCTGTCCCAGGCACGCAGACGACCCTTGAGACGCGCCGCTTGCGCAGGTTCGAGCCCCATCTGCTGATAATGCTGCGCTTCGATCTCACCCGCGGTCAGCGTCACGATCCAGGCTTCTTTGGCCTGACTGTACAAATCAAACGCAGCCAGCTCGGCGTCGTCGGCATGCGGGGCAATGACCATGACCCGCTGCTCGCTGTAGTCCGGCTGAGGCAAAACCCACAGTTGGGGCTGGCCCACTACACGGCAAAAGCGCCCGCGCAGCGACACCTCACCGGCGCTCAACGCCTCAGCACAGCCTGTGAGGTTCAGATAACGCAGGCCATTGACGCCGCGCTCGAATGTTTGCCGATCGTCGGCGAACTGGACAAACGGGTCGACAAACCGCCCCAGCACGCCACTTTTCACCTTGAGCGCCAGAATCAGTGTTTCGTCACCCGCCAGGCTCAGCGGCGCTTGCAGCAGCACGCGTCCACCTTCAAGGCGCACATCAGGGCACTCAGTGTCGGCCGCAAAACGGTATTGATAGTCGTCTTTGGGGGCATAAAACAGATGGTCGGCAAACCACGCTTCATGGGCGATCCAGCCCACCACCGCCAGCAGCAGGGGTAACCACCAGGCCACCAGCACACCGCTAGCAATCAGTAACAGCAGACCGATCACCAGACTGATGCGTTTATTGCGTCGATGGCGCTTGAGAAGTTGCTGTTTGCGGCTCATGGCTTGGCTCTTGTTGGCTGATTGCCGTTTTTAGGCGCGAGCGTGGCCCCATTGCGAGCGCGCTCGGGCCTAACGGGACGACATCACACTTTGAAGACGGGCACCGGGTTGCACCAGCGCTCTTTGTATTCGCGGTCAGCGCGGCCGAACGAGAAACGCAGCGGCTTGTTAACACTGCGGGCCTGCTCCCAGGCCGACTGGGTGTTGATAAAGCTCAACACGCTGCCGGGGCTGAAAGCACGCGTTTGGGGGTCGACGCCGCCATTGACGTACTCAACGCTGATCCATTGCGGCGATTCAACCCGATACACCAATTGGATGGCAATGGGCGCATCGTTGAGGAAGATCACCGAACCGATCAAAAACTCGCGTAATAGCTCAATGACTTCAGCCATACGCTCGGCCCCGGTGGCCACAAAGCCCCAGCGCCGCAGAAACAAATCGCAATAAATGGCCGACAACTCGACGCTGGAAAACTCAGACACCGGGCGTATGACTCCGCCCGCCTCTTCGAGTAAACGCAGTTCACGGCGCTGGTTATAGCGAAACTTCTTTGACAGCTCTTCGGGCGTGCGTGCCATCGCCAACTGTTCGGTTTGCGCGACTAGCGTACTGAAACGCCCCTCGTTGAGTTGTGACAAGTAACGCCCACGATGGCGTAAAGGCGCTGCTGCGTCATCGGCCGCTGGCAAAATCAACTCGGCATTGCCCAGATCAAACAGGCCTTTTTTGCCGTGGCGCTTGAGCACGTCCTTGGACAGTGCCAAGTCGCGGCCCCACGTCGCGATTGCGGCTTTAAGTTCAGCGCCCTGCTCCCAGGCTAAATAACGCACCGGGATGCCCGCCAAGTGCGCCAGGCGCTCAATGACCTGTGGATGGGTGGCGACGCTGCCACCAAAACGCTGCCAGGCATGGGCATAAGTGTCAGCGTCAACCGCCTGCCAGCCGCGCTCGCGCCAGCCCTGAAATCGATTAAGCATCAGGCCCCCGCAGTCAGGTCGGTGACTTGCGGCAAGTGCCAGAAGGTATCGCGCACCGCTTGATCGCTAAAACGCTCATGCAGGCGCGCCAGCATCAATTGGGCACAGGCCAGACGCTGCGCATCATCGAGCTGCGCCAAATGTTGCAGGCCCTGAGCCAGATGATCTGCGTCGCCCAGCGGGAACAGAATGCCCACGCCCTCGACCACTTCCTTGGCGCCACCACAGGCCGTGGCCAGTAGCGGCACGCCAGCAGCCATCGCCTCCAGCAGCACCATGCCGAACGGTTCATGGTCGGAGCTGAGGGCAAACACATCAAACGCGCGAAAGTAGCGGCGCGCGTCGGGCACTTGACCGAGAAACTTCACCTGCTCGGCAACGCCGAGTTCTTTCGCCAGTTCCTTGAGGTCTTGCTCCAGACGGCCCTTGCCCATGATCACCAGTTGGCTGTCCGCGGGCAGGTGCGCCAGTGCCTTGGCAAAGCCTTGAATCAGCGTGGCCTGGTCTTTGTCAGGGTGCAGACGCCCAACGTTGCCGATCACAAAACCGTCAGCCGACAGCCCAAGGTCTGCACGCGCCTCGGCACGCGGTACCTGGCTGGCTTGCACCGCCTGAATGTCGATCCGGTTGTACAGCGTACTGATACGCCCGTTTGGCCATTTTGGCAGGCACTTGCGCAAGTCATCGCGCACAGCATCCGAAACGCCGAGCAGGCTCAAACGCTTGCCAAACAAGTGAGCGAACAGCTTGCGGCTGCGACGCTGGTAATCGCCGAACGCATGGTGCACGCCGATCACCGGCAAATCAGTGGCCAACAAAGCGACGTAAATCGGCTTGAAACGGTGTGCGATGCAAAAGCTGAAATCGCGCGAGGCAGCAATTTTGCGCAGCTCGCGGATGGCGCCCAGCTTCAGGCCACGAATGGCCTTGGAGCTGAATTCCATGAACAGCACGTCGTCCGACCCGCAGCCCGCTGCAACCTGGGGGTCGGCCGCCCCGGTCAAAAAGACCGTGGTGACCTTGTACCCGGTGCCTGCAAAGAGGCTGGCGTATTGACGGGCGCAGTCCAGAAACGGCCCGTCATAGCCGTGACAGAACTGCAACACATGACGCTCAGTCGAGCGAGTCATAAGCATCCGCGCCGTCTTTGACTACCAAAATGTCTTCCATGATCAGGTACTGCAAATCAGAACCGAAGAACATGTTCAGGGCGTCGGTCGGCGAGCACACCATCGGCTCGCCACGACGGTTGAGCGAGGTGTTGAGTGACACACCATTGCCGGTCAGCACTTCCAGCGCTTTCATCATGTCGTAGTAGCGCGGGTTGTATTGACGCTCAAGCACTTGGGCACGGGAGGTGCCGTCTTCGTGCACCACCTCTGGCACGCGGGTCTTCCACTCTTGCGCCACTTCAAAGGTGAAGGTCATGAACGGGGCCGGGTGATCGACCTTGATCATTTGCGGGGCCACGGTGTCGAGCATCGAAGGGCAGAAAGGCCTCCAGCGCTCGCGGAACTTGATTTGTTCGTTGATGCGGTCAGCCACACCCGAGCTGCTTGGGCAGCCGATGATCGAACGACCGCCCAAGGCACGCGGGCCAAACTCCATGCGGCCCTGGAACCAGGCCACCGGGTTGCCGTCGACCATGATCTTGGCGATGTTTTCAGGGGTGTTGTTGATCTTGCGGTACGCCGGTTTGCCAGGATGACGGGCACAGGCCGCGATCACGTCTTCGTTGCTGTACGCAGGGCCCAGGTAGACGTGTTCCATCTTCTCGACCGGTACGCCACGGGCGTGCGACACATAAGCGGCGGCACCGACAGCGGTGCCTGCATCGCCGGACGCCGGTTGCACGAACAGCTCTTTGACGTCAGGACGGGCAATGATCTTCTGGTTCAACTTGACGTTCAGCGCGCAGCCACCGGCAAAGGCCAGCTTGCCGGTTTCTTTAAGCACGTCGCCCAGGTAGTAGTCGATCATCTGCAACGACAGTTTTTCGAACAGTGCCTGCATGCTGGCCGCGTAGTGGATGTACGGCTCGTCGGCGATATCGCCTTCGCGCTTGGGACCCAGCCACTCGATCAGTTTTGGCGAGAAGTAGAAACCTTTGCCCTTCTCTTTGTAGCGGCGCAGGCCGATGACGTTGGCGTATTCGGTGTTGATCACCAATTCGCCATTTTCGAACGAGGCCAGGCGCGAGAAATCGTACTTGCTGGCGTCGCCGTACGGCGCCATGCCCATCACTTTGAACTCGCCGTCCAGCATCTCGAAACCGAGAAACTCGGTGATCGCGCCATACAGGCCGCCCAGGGAGTCCGGGTCGAAGAACTCTTTGATCTTGGTGATCTTGCCGTTTTCGCCATAACCGAAGAAGGTCGTGGCGTACTCGCCTTTACCGTCGATGCCCAGGATCGCGGTCTTCTCTTTGAAACCCGAGCAGTGGTAAGCGCTGGAGGCGTGAGCCAAGTGGTGCTCAACCGGTTCGATCTTGATTTTTTTCGGATCGAAACCCAGTTGCTCAAGGCACCAGACAATCTTGTTGCGATAGCGCTTGTAACGACGGTTACCCATCAAAATCGCATCCAGCGCACGATCCGGGGCGTACCAGTAACGCTTGGCATAGTGCCAGCGCGCCTCACCGAACAAGCTGATCGGGGCGAATGGAATCGCCACTACGTCAACGTCGGAAGGCTTGATACCCGCTTGTTCAAGGCAAAATTTTGCAGATTCGTACGGCATACGGTGTTTTGCATGCTTATCACGTACAAAGCGCTCTTCTTCCGCTGCCGCGACCAGCTTGCCGTCGATATACAGGGCGGCGGAGGGGTCATGGCTCAGGGCGCCGGACAGGCCAAGAATCGTCAATGCCACAGGTTGTGCCTCTTTTGAATGCAGGCAGGCGGCAGGCGCCTGAAAAAAGGGTGTGCTGCGCGCAACGCGCAGAAACAACTAAAGGGCGCGATTATAGCGTAAAGAGCACGGTAATGACCCAGCGCGATTTGCCACGCCCTGCCTTGAGGGCTGATGGCGCCCTCGCGGCGTAATCCCTCCCCCACGCAATACATATGTAAGCCCAGCCCCCCTGCACTTTGCGATTTCCTGTGATGACGCATTGGTGTGCATCTCGCACCCACCCCCACGACAGGAACGCCCCCTATGCCTGACAACTTGGCATTGCTCACGAACGCCGCTAATGAACTGCTTACCCTGAGGAAAAACCTGCCAGACCTGGAAATCGCGATGGAGCATCGTCTGCGTCAGTTTTTCCCGACGCTGGCTGAGGACGTTTGCACAGACCTGCTTTTCATCAATGAACAAGCCCCGCCTGAGCCGGGCCAAACGCCCTTCATCACCAGCAAAACACTGAGCATGCTGATTGATCAGTGCTATCTCGAACAAAAGGTCCCCGCCTTTGTCCAGGGCCAAACCAAGGTCTATCACTATGCCCACACCGTGGAAGAACAAGACCAGGCCAGCGAAATCACCGTGGATCTGCTCGAAAAATTCCTCGCCTACACCACGTTTAGCCTTGAGCTTTGCCTGCGCGATGCGCTCACCGATTTTTGGCAAAAACCCCAGCGGGAGTTTAATTCACTGACGCCCAAAGCCTGGCTATCGCGCTATGTTACAAACCTGATCCGCACCGAAGCCGCTGTGCGTCATGCCGACAAAACCCTTGATGCAGCGGCCCTGAATGCCGTCAACCAGGTATTTGCTTCGCCCACACAGCCGCCCACGCCATGCACATTCGGGTTTTATACGCTGACCCTCAACGGCAACACCCAATTGGCGGCGCTGCCTCTGTACGGCCACTTCGTGATCACCACGAAAAACCTGCCAGTCGACTCCACTGACTCCTCCCTCCTGCGCGTGGTGCAAGACGATGCGCCGCGTACGGTCGTACTTTTCACCCCCACCCAGGGCCTGGAGTCTTTCGCGTCCTTGTCGGCGTTGAGCCAAGAGCTCAATGCTCGGCTTACTGACAATTACCAGCGCGATACGTTGCTCGAGAGCGTGCTGGTGCAAGACCGTGTGCGCGCCCTTGCCCATCATCATGTGGACCTCAGCTCGGTCGCCGACGCCTCTGCCCAGACCTTTTATGCCGATCAACTGATCCACAAGCAAAAACTCGACATGCGCCATGCCTGGCCAGTGGCGGTCGCGAACGGACAAGACAAGACCCTTGAGGACCTGTCCGATCACGTGGAGCAATCACTGGACTCAAGCATTGTGTTAAAACCCGCCGGCATTTTGCAGGCGCGCTATACCCGACTGCTGGAAAGCCAGCTCCCCGAGTGGCTTAAACAGGCGAGCGAAGCGGACAAAAGCCAGTGGCGACTGGCGGTTGAAAAACTCAACCATGAACAACTGGCGTCCGAAGCCAGCCAGGCGCAATCCATTAGCCTCAGCGGGCAAAGAAACACATTGTTGGGGTACGCGCGCCAGCAGCTCATACAAAGGATCAAAACCGAGCGCAACATAGAGGTCGATCCCGATTCCATTTTCATCTCCACCACCGAAGCCTTGCAGACAGGCGCCGTGATTTACCCTTTCGGCGGTTCAGGGTTTCCCGCCGGTGTCAGCATCGAGCGGACCGGACCGTCAATTACCCATAAAACCACCGTGCGTAGCCTCAGCGAACTGGCGCTCGCCAACGTCGGGGTCTGGGATGTCACCTTTGCCCTGACGGCACGCATTACCGATGCACAAGGGCACACACACCCGATCCTGACGCACAACTACATCAAACAGCTGGTGCGAGAACTCGATATCGGCGAACGCTACAAAACCCGGCTTAATGATTTGCTGTTGAACTCACAGCAAGCGCACTGGCGCAAAGAACGGTATGTCGCCCTCAAAACGGCACAACTCAAACTGGACCTGCTTGAAGCACGCCTGTCGGGTGTGCTGAATGAAGATCAGGCTGCCTGGGTGCAAGCGGTGTTGGACCATCCGGCTGAAAAAGACCGCCCTTTGGTCAAGGGGGGGCAGATAAAAGCCCAGTTATTAATGTTGCGCTACCACTCGCTGCCGGGGCTGCTGGTATTCACCTCTACAGCCGTTTCCCAATTGCTGTGTTACCTGCCCGGCGCGCCAAAAAACACGTGGTTTGCAGTGGCCCACTCACGCAATGAGTTGGCCCGCCTGTTGTCCCAGCCGATGTTTAACGCATATGTATTGCACAAGGTGACCTCAGCCCAGCAGGCGTATATCAGGCCATTGCTCAATGACGGGCTGAGCGACAGCAACGTGCAATTGCAAATCGTCCCTCACTCGGTGTTCGAAGCGTCCTACGACGCCGAAGCTTCGCATGCGCTCAGGGATGCCGACGAACAATCGACTTCCACCTATGAAAGCAACCTCAACACTGCCAAAGACGCGGCGTTGACGTTTCTGGACGTCATATCGTTTGTTTTACCGACCAAAATACTGCTGCCCATTGTGGCTGCGCGCTTCATCTACCAATTGACGCTCGTCTATGACGCCCTGCAACGGGATGAGGAATACGAAGGTTTTCTGCACTTGATGGGGGCCATCAGTCATCTCACCGATGGTGCTTCGGACTTTGCCGGCTCTGCGGTGTTTGGCCGCTCGATTCGTCAGCGGGCCAGACAACCTTTGGCCGCACTCAATCCCAATGCGGCCAGCTCACCGCCCCCGCAAACCCTCAGGCTACGCACGGGCAACGAGTATGGCTCAGGTGTCTATGAAGGCCCTTCAATCGGCGGTAGCGCACCGGCGCACTTCATCACAGACAACAAGGGGAATTTGTACCGCAGCCGCTATGACAACCTGGACGATACCTGGCGAGTGAGCGACGAGAGAGCCCCTGATGCCCAACGCAGCGTGCCCGTCAGCGAGCTGTCGGCGGGCAGGTGGGACGTGCACCCGGCATCGTCCCAGCTCACGCAAAGGAGCGGCATCGAGCGCGTCATAGACAGCGCAAAAGTCACGGGCGTTACGCTCAGAGGCAGAACACCTGACGCCCAAGGTGTGTACCGGGTCGGCAACCTTCGCTATATCGAGCAAAACGGCATTGTGTTCGAGGTTTCCTACGGTTGGCTGGGCCGTCACTGGTACCTGCAATTGCCCGCAGGTTCCAGCACCGTCGTGCGTTACAAAGTCCGGCGCACGCAAAGCTACTGGGAAATCAAGCATCGCCTGTCCAGTGCCGAAAAGCGCTGGGAACCCTTGGTCCTCGATAAAACTCAATTGCCTGCACGCGTCACAGACGCCTCGTACAGCGTCTACGATCTGCCCGTTGAGCACCGCACCCTTGTGCAGGAACTCATCGCAGGCAACGACAAACTGCTGCACGTCGACTACGCATCACCCAGTCCTGAGCTTCAAAAATCCAGCCAGACCTTCAAAGCGCTCAGGGCTAAATTACTGACGGACGCCCAGACGTTCCTCAAGGCCTTTGAGCCTAAACCACGACCCGTTCGCCCTTCTTTGGCACAGTCCGTCACGCCCGATGACCTGTTCAAAAGTTTGTTCGAGCAATCGCAAGGGGTGATTTTAGGCGAAACGCATTCGCAACAATCCGCGAAAAAAATATTGATCGCACAGATGAGTGAACTCAAAAAACGCGAGATCGGCGTGATCTTCCTGGAGCACCTGCAAACCGATACTCATCAGTCCCTGCTGGATGAATTTTTCAGCACTCAAAAAATGCCACCCCAACTGGATGAGTTTCTTAAATCCCAGGATGCCGGGCACCAGATCGACCCTTCGAGCGAGTTCACCTACAGCAAATTGGTGCGCGAGGCTGTACAACAGCGGATCCCGGTCAAAGCCCTGGACTGTACAGCCAGTTACCACGTTTCAGGGATGCCGACTCGCGTCCCTGACCTGAACCGCACTGAAATGTTCAGCTATTTTGCATCGCAGGTA
The DNA here is from genome assembly GCF_001529285.1 of Pseudomonas sp. TAA207. Classification (NCBI taxonomy): domain Bacteria; kingdom Pseudomonadati; phylum Pseudomonadota; class Gammaproteobacteria; order Pseudomonadales; family Pseudomonadaceae; genus Pseudomonas; species Pseudomonas sp. TAA207. The sequence goes on from NZ_LLWJ01000069.1 coordinate 247,999, forward strand.
ATCAGGGGCCATCTGGCAACCAACCCCACTCAAAAATGGATCGCCCTCACCGGCAACAGCCATGCAAACACCTATCAAGGGGTCCCGGGAATAGCCGAACTGGAAGGCGCCATAGGGGTGCGTGTCTCAGATGCAGCACCGAACAACGCCCACGGCCTGCGCCAGAACATCCCGGAGATCATTGCGCCGAGCCTATGGCAGCGGGAGCACGTGCTGTTAAAAAATGACTACTGGCTAGAGGTAGAAATAGCCGGGACAAAACCAAAATTGCCGCCGTTCAATGCGCCGCAGATTGAGTCAAAACTCAATAAGCCTGGCACGTTCATGTTGGAAAATACGGTGTCCGAAGGCGCCTACCTGATTCATCGCGCCAGGGATCAACACATCGTGCGCACACGCATCCAGCTCGATAACGGCACACTGTTTATCGATCGTCCCAATTGGCCTGACATCCACCTTAAGCGCTATCACTACCTGGCTGATTTGGTTAGGAGCCTGAAAGCGAGAGGGCTGGAAGCTGCACGCTAACCGGCAGGGGGGGCGCTTTTAATTCTGCTTGCCGCCCCCCAAATCCGTAAGTGCGCAGCACGAGGGTGCCCTTCTTGTACTGTCGATACAGCGTGTCAGGCCAAACCGCTGTATCGAGAGGCAGGCACTGCACGCTTGGTCGCCTGCCTTTTTTGCCGCAAAGCGGCGCGTGAGCCGCTAAACTGCGCGCCCTCTGCTAGCCTGATACCCGTCGCCCAAGACGGGTCGCGTCCCACGGAACTCCAATACCCCCCATGAAATTTTTTGTACCCGCTCGCCTTGCCCTTTTTGTGCCCAGCCTCTGCCTGACATCCATCTGCTTTGCTGAACCGCTGGAACTCGACCCGAGCGTCATTACCGGCTCACGCAGCGCCAGCCCGAGTTTTGATCTGCCGTACTCGGTTGACAGCATCAACCAGGCGCAAATCAGCGACGGCCAACTGGGCATTAACGCGTCCGAAGTACTGTCCCGGGTGCCGGGGCTGGTGGTGCAAAACCGTCAGAACTATGCCCAAGACCTGCAAATTTCGTCCCGAGGCTTTGGCGCGCGTTCGGCGTTTGGTGTACGCGGTATCAAATTGATTGCCGATGGCATTCCGGCCAGCACCCCGGATGGCCAGGGTCAGGCGGCAACGTTTAACCTGGACACCGCCGAGCGCATCGAAGTACTGCGCGGCCCCGCTGCGACGCTGTATGGCAGCAACGCGGGCGGAGTGATTCAAATGTTCTCGCGCGATGGCGAAGGCCCGCCGCGCATCGGCGCCGAAACACTGATCGGCAGTGACGGCATGAGTAAAAACCACCTCACGGCTGAAGGCTCGGCCGATGACGTGGGCTTTGTGCTTGACGCCTCACGCATGGACACCGATGGCTACCGCGACCACAGCGCCGCCCGCCGCGACCAGACCTTCGCCAAGCTCAACTTCAAGCCCGACGAGGACAGCAAACTGGCGCTGATCTACAGCAGCCTGGAGCAGAACGGCACGCAAGATCCGCTGGGGCAAAGCTGGGAAGCCTACAAAGCCGACCCCCGCTCGGTGGCAACCAATGCCATTACCTACAACACGCGTAAAAGCATTGATCATCAACAACTGGGTTTGAATTACGAGCGCTACTTTGGCGACGCGACCTTGCAGGTCAATGCCTATACCGGCACGCGCAGCGTGATTCAGTATTTGGCGATTCCCAAATACATCGGTAATACCCAAACGCTCAATCCAGCCAATGCACGGGGTGGCGGTGTTGTGCAATTCGATCGCAAGTTTTACGGCACCAATGTGCATTGGATTCAGCCCATCACGAGCGCGCCAGGTGAGCTGATTATCATCAGCGGCGTGGACTTTGATCAGAGCCGTGACAATCGGCACGGCTACCAAAACTACAACGGGGCGCAATTGGGCGTTAAAGGCGAAATGCGCCGCGACGAAGTCGATACTGCTCGCAGTCTTGACCCCTTCGTACAAGCCAACTGGGCCATCGAAGACTGGACCCTGCAAGCAGGCTTGCGCTACAGCACGATGGAAATGGACGTCGACGATCACTTTTTGAGCAATGGCGACGCCAGCGGCACCAAACGCTACGAAAAGGCCACGCCGTCAATGAGTGTGATGTACGCCTTCACACCAGAACTGCATGGTTATGTGAGCGCGGGCAAAGGCTTCGAAACACCTACTCAAGCTGAGTTAGCCTATGCGCCGGGCAATCAGGAAGGCTTCAACTTCGGACTCAAGCCCTCTGAAAGTACCCAGTATGAAATGGGGTTGAAAGCTCAGGTCTACAACACGCGAATCAACGCTGCCGTGTTCCAGATCACCACCGAAGACGAGTTGGTGGTCGCAGGTTCAGTGGGCGGACGTACCAGCTACCAAAACGCCGGCCGCACCCTGCGCCGAGGGTTTGAGCTGGGCGTCGAAAGCCAGCTCAGCGAACACTGGACCACCACCCTGGCCTACACCCGCCTGCAAGCCACTTACGACAGCGACTTCAGCAGCAGCAAAGGCACTGTCGATAAAGGCAATTACCTGCCCGGCGTGCCGCAAACCACGCTGTTTGCCGAAGTGAACTGGAAACCCGCAGATTGGGTCAGTACCGCCGTCGAAGGCATGTACCGCAGCAAGGTCTACGTTGAAGACACCAACAGCAAGAAAGCCGCCCCGGCCTACAGCGTGTTCAACTGGCGTGCGCGTTTTGAGCAGAAAGTCGAACACTGGACCTTCCACCAAACCCTGCGACTGGACAACCTGCTGGACCGCCAATACGTGGGTTCGGTGATTGTGGCCGACGGCAATGACCGCTTCTACGAAGCTGCACCGGGCCGTTCGTGGTACGCCGGAGCCGGGGCGCAATACAGTTTTTAAAAACTGTGCACCTGCTTGCGCCGCTGCCATTGATTGAGCCGCTGTTGCAGCGCCAGCGGGCTATCCAGCCCCTGTGCGCGCGCACGGCTGAACAGGATCAGCGCCAGTTCGGCGGTGGCCAGGGCATCGGCGCTGGCGTTGTGACGGTCTTCGACCTGCAAGTTGAAATGCTTGATCCAGTGGTCCAGCCCCGCCTCGCGTAAATCGGCGTGCGGGCACAGCATGGGGGCCAACGCTGCCACGTCCATAAACGGATGCTGCAAGCGATAACCCAGGCTGTCTTTCAACGCGCGGCCCAGCATGTGCTGGTCAAACGGCGCATGGAACGCCAGCAACGGGCTGTCCCCCACAAACGCCATGAAATCGAGCAGGGCATCGGCCGGCTCACACCCGGCGGCAATCGTTTCAGGCCCCAATCCATGCAGCAGCACGCTGGGGCTGAGCGGGTTGTGGGCGCGGCGCAAGGTGCGTTCAAACGCCTGGCCCAGATCAATCGCCCCGTCCTCAATCACCATCGCACCGATTGACAGCACTTGGTCGCGGTTAAGGTTCAGGCCGCTGGTTTCCAGATCGACCACCACCCAACGTTGATGGCGCAACGAGGTGTCGCGCAGCCCCGGCGAGGCTGGCAGTTGCAGCAGGCGCTGTTGCTGCTCAAGGCTCAAGACGGGGCTTTTGCGCGACAACAGCCATGACAGCAGGCTCATAGCTGATACCGCAGCGCCAGGCTGCTTTGCAGGCGCTGCGCCTGACGCAACGCTTCACGCAGGATGCGCCGGTCGAGCTGGTTGAGGCTGTCCGGGTCGACCCGGTTGGAGTACGGTCGGTTTTCACGGGTTTGCAATTGGTGTTGCTGCATACGCGTTTGCTGAATGAAGTGATACGCCTCTTCATAGGCCGCCCCGTCCAGCGGCTCGATCACGCCCTGCGTCACCAAGTGGCGCAAGCGTTCGAGGGTGTTGTTGGCCTCCACGCCATGGGCCAGCGCCAATAAGCGTGCACCGTCCACAAACGGGGTCAGGCCCTGCACTTTAAGATCCAGGGTGGCTTTTTCGCTGCCTTTGCGTTCCAGCACAAACTCGCGAAAGCGCCCCACTGGCGGACGATGGCGCAAGGCGTTGTCGGCCATCATGCGCTGGAACAGACGATTGTCGGCGACCTGTTCCAGAATGCCGCGGCGCAGTTGCTGGCACCCGCTGTCGTCGCCCCATACCGCCCGCAGGTCGAAATAGATGCTGGAGGCCAGCAGATTTTCAGGCGTGGCTTCGCGGATAAACGCCGCAAAGCGTCGCGCCCATTCGGCTCGTGACAAACACAGGTCGGGGTTACCGGCCATGATGTTGCCCTTGCACAGGGTAAAACCGCAGGCCGCCAGGTGAGTGTTAATCAACTGCGCGATGGGCAGCAGGCGTTGACGAATCTCGGCGGCCTGCACCGCATCAGCAGCTTCAAACAGAATGCCGTTGTCCTGGTCGGTGTGCAGTGTCTGTTCGCGTCGGCCTTCGCTGCCGAAACACAGCCAGGTGAACGGCACGCCGGGGTCGCCTTTTTCAGCCAGTACCAGCTCAATCACGCGGCACACCGTGTGATCGTTGAGCAGCGTGATGATGTGGGTGATCTGGGTCGACGAAGCACCGTGGGCCAACATGCGCTCCACCAATTGACCGATTTCGCCCCGCAGGTTGATCAGACTCTCAAGCCGTGGTGCGTGGCGGATGGTGCGCGCCAGGTGCACCAGATCAACCCGTTGCAGTGAGAACAGATCACGCTCTGAAACCACACCGCACAAGCGCTGATCCTTCACCAGACAGACGTGGGCAATGTGCCGTTCGGTCATGGCGATGGCCGCATCGAACGCGCTGTGGTCGGGCGTCAGGTAAAACGGCCCCGGCGTCATGTGCTGGTCGATGGCTTGCGCAAAGTCCTGCGTGCCGTCGGCGACCACCTGGCGCAGATCGCGCAGGGTGAAAATCCCCAGCGGCGCCTTGCGCTCATCCACGATCACAATGCTGCCCACTTGTTGCTCGTGCATCAGCCGCACGGCTTCGCGCAAGGCGGTGCCGGGCAGGCAAGTAACAGGGTGGCGCATGGCCAATTCGCCCAGACGGGTATTGAGCGAATATTGAGTGCCGAGGGTTTCGACAGCTTTTTGCTGAACCTGCTGGTTCACCTTGTCGAGCAAGCTGCTGACCCCGCGCAGGGCGAAATCGCGAAACTCGTCAGACAAGGCAAACAATTTGATAAACGCGGGTTTGTTTAATTGAAGACAAAACGTGTCTTCAGCGGCGCGGTGCTCGGTGCGGGTGGCACGTTCGCCCAGCAAGGCTGCGAGAGGGAAGCACTCGCCTGCGGTGATCTCGAACGTGGTTTCGGCTTCCTGACGCCCGACATGGGTGCGCTCGCCCACCACACGGCCTTGTTTGACGATGTAAAAGTGTTCGACCGGGCCGTCCGCAGGCCGAATGATGCTTTCACCGGGCCCATAGAAGCGCAGTTGGCACTGCTCGACCAAAAACGCCAGGTGAGTGTTTTCCATGTGATTAAAGGGCGGGAATCGCTGCAAAAACTGCATGGTGCCGTGAATGTTCTGCAACACCGCAGCTTTTCCTGCCTGGAGAAACGCATCCGATTTACTCATTGACCGCTACCGCATGTCTGACCGTTGTTGTTATGCCGGGGCGCTGCACCCTGTCGTCGTAATGCAAGTCATGCTCGGTTGTCTGCGCCCAAGTGCCCATTGGACGTAAGTCTATGGGGATAGTGGCCTACTGATATTTTTGAATTACCTCACAGAAAACAGGTCCGTTTATTGTGTTGTAACGCTTGGAAATGCAGCCTTGCGGGCGCACATTGGGGCACAGCCTAGGAATAGCTGACTGCATCGGTGGGATAACAGACTGAATAACGCCGTTTTGAGAACCGTATGACCGAACACGACATTTTGAGCGACGCCGAGCGAGAGGCGCTGAGCGAAGTCATGAAAGCCCCCACTCGTGCCCAAGCTGCTCAGCGCGTACTGATCGTCGAAGACGATCAACTGGCGCGCGACTTGCTCAGCGAACTGCTGGAGTTGCATGGCATTCAGTGCATCAAGGCCGCTGGTCAGCAGCAAGCCTGGCACACGCTGGAGTCAGATAAATCGATTGCCCTGCTACTGACGGATTTGCGCATGCCGCCCGGTGACGGCCTGGAATTGATCCGCCAGCTTCGCCGTTCCGAGCGGGCGAACATGCCGGTGATCATCATGTCGGGCAATGCCGAGGTAAAAGATGCCATTGATGGCATGCACTTGAGCGTGCTCGATTTTCTGCTCAAGCCCATTGATACCGAAAAACTGACCGCGCTGATCAAACGCGAACTGCACATCGAATAGCCCCCCATGAGCTGCCGACTGAAGTGTGGCGAGCGCACCAATAAAAAGCCCCGGCAGTTCGCCGGGGCTTTTTGTTACTGCGCGTTAACGCTTATTCACAGGCCATTCTTGGCCTTGAACTCACGACGACGTCGGTGCAGCACCGGCTCGGTGTAACCGTTAGGCTGGCGGGTGCCCTCGATGACCAATTCGACGGCTGCCTGGAAGGCGATGTTGCTGTCGAAGTCGGGCGCCAGAGGGCGGTACAGCGGGTCATTGGCGTTTTGGCGGTCAACCACCGGCGCCATGCGCTTGAGACTGGCCATCACTTGAGCTTGATTGACGATGCCGTGACGCAGCCAGTTGGCGATGTGCTGGCTAGAAATACGCAGCGTTGCACGGTCTTCCATCAGGCCGATGTCATTGATGTCCGGCACTTTAGAGCAGCCCACGCCCTGATCAATCCAGCGCACCACATAACCCAGGATGCCCTGCGAGTTGTTGTCCAGTTCGTTCTGGATCTGCTCAGGCGTCCACTGCGGGTTGACGGCCAGCGGGATGGTCAGAATGTCGTCTACCGAGGCTTTGGCCCGCGTGGCCAGTTCGCCCTGACGCGCGAACACGTCGACCTTGTGGTAGTGCAGCGCGTGCAGCGCAGCGGCAGTCGGCGACGGCACCCACGCGGTGTTGGCGCCCGCCAGCGGGTGGGCGATTTTTTGCTCCAGCATCGCCGCCATCAGGTCGGGCATCGCCCACATGCCTTTACCGATTTGTGCACGGCCTTGCAGGCCAGTGCTCAAGCCGACGTCAACGTTGTTGTTTTCGTAGGCGCTGATCCACTTCTCGGCTTTCATGTCAGCCTTGCGCACCATCGGGCCAGCTTCCATCGAGGTGTGGATTTCGTCGCCGGTACGGTCCAGGAAACCGGTGTTGATGAACACCACGCGTTCGCTGGCGGCTTTGATGCACGCCTTGAGGTTGACCGTCGTGCGGCGCTCTTCGTCCATGATCCCGACTTTGAGCGTGTTGCGCGGCAAGTTGAGCACGTCTTCAATGCGCCCAAACAGCTCATTGGTGAACGCAGCTTCTTCGGCACCGTGCATTTTCGGTTTGACGATGTACACCGAACCGGTGCGGCTGTTGCTGCGCGTGGCGCTGCCGTTGAGGCTGTGGATCGCTGCGAGGCTGGTCAGCAGGCCATCAAGGATGCCTTCGGGCACTTCGTTGCCGTCTTTGTCGAGGATCGCATCGATGGTCATCAAGTGACCCACGTTGCGCACGAACAGCAACGAGCGACCGTGCAAGCTGAGGCTGGCGCCGTTGGGCGCAGTGTATTCGCGGTCCGGGTTCATGGTGCGGGTGAAGGTGTGCCCGCCCTTGGACACCTGCTCGCTGAGGTCGCCCTTCATCAGGCCCAGCCAGTTGCGGTAGATCACCACTTTGTCGTCAGCATCGACGGCGGCCACGGAGTCTTCGCAGTCCATGATGGTGGTCAGCGCAGCTTCCATCAGTACGTCTTTGACGCCCGCGGCATCGGTCTGGCCGACAGGGCTGGTTGCGTCGATCTGGATTTCGAAGTGCAAGCCGTTTTGCTTGAGCAGCACGGCGGTCGGGGCGCCAGCTTCGCCGTGGTAGCCGATCAATTGCGCGGCATCACGCAAAGCACTGCTGGCGCCGTCCTTGAGGGCGACGTGCAAGGCGCCGTTGACCACGGTGTAGCCAAGCGCATCAACGTGTGAGCCCTTGGCCAGCGGTGCGGCTTCGTCAAGGAAGGCACGGGCGAAGGCGATGACTTTGTCGCCGCGCACCTTGTTGTAGCCTTTGCCCTTTTGCGCGCCATCGGCTTCGCTGATGGCATCGGTGCCATACAACGCGTCATACAGCGAACCCCAACGGGCGTTCGAGGCGTTGAGGGCAAAGCGCGCATTCATCACCGGCACCACCAACTGCGGGCCGGCCATGCGGGCGATTTCGTCATCGACGTTTTGCGTCGTTGCCTGGAAATCTGCGGCTTCTGGCTGCAAATACCCAATGTCTTGGAGAAAGGCCTTATAAGCCACGGCGTCATGGGCCTTGCCGGCCGCAGCCTGGTGCCAGGCGTCGATCCGCGCCTGCAAATCATCGCGTTTGGCGAGCAGTGCTTTGTTCTTGGGTGCCAGGTCGTGAATAACCTTGTCGGCACCGGCCCAGAACTGGTCGGCGGTCAAACCGGTACCGGGGATAGCTTCGTTGTTTACGAAGTCGAACAGGACTTTGGCGACCTGCAGGCCACCGACGTGAACGTGTTCAGTCATTGCTTGCCTCACTCATTTTTATTTAAAGCCTGGAGCGCTTCTTAAAACACCGCGTGGCTCATGCTGGCGGGGTTGTACGGGGTAGTGCAGACGCTTTGGCGGACCTTGTTGCAAATTATGTAGTGGTCGCCGAGGCATACTACATGATCACTTGCAGATGTGAAAATCAGACTAATCACGTCGTTCTACGACCATTTTTATCGCAGTGGTCACGTAGAAGAATGGGATGTTCTCAAGAAACGCACAGGTTGTTCCAGATAATTCTAAAAACAGTACACAATTTGTTGTTTGCTGATCTGGTTTCTAAGGCGTTTAACGACCTGCGCGGCGTGTATAAACGCCGGGTACTGTCTTCGCGAGCCAACGCTCCCCTGCCAGTACGGCGGCGGCTGCCTATACTCAACCGACCTTTAATAAGAGAGCGTGCGCCATGAACCATCTTGTGATTACGGTCTTTGCCCCGGACAAAGCCGGGCAGGTTGAACGCATTGCGCAGTGCATCGCCGAGCACGGTGGCAATTGGCTGGAGAGCCGCATGTCGCGCATGGCCGGACAGTTCGCGGGCATCGTACGGCTGGGGGTGTCGGCCGAAGCCCATGACGAGTTGGTCAACGCACTTAAGGATCTTGAGAGGGAAGGGATTCGGGTGCTGGTGGCCGAGAGCGGGATCGAGCAGTCCTGCACCTGGAAGCCCATTGCGATGCAATTGGTGTGCAACGACCGGACCGGCATTGTGCGCGACATTACGCGAGTGCTGACCGAGCTGGGCGTGAACCTGGAGCGATTAGTGACCGAAGTGCGGCTCGCGCCCATGAGCAACGAGCCACTGTTTCACGCCGAGGCCATTTTGGCGGTGCCGCTGACGCTCTCGCTGGAGGTGCTGCGCGAACGCCTGGAAATCCTGGCCGATGAGATGCTGGTGGAGCTTGAGTTTCAGCTTGAGGATTAACGCCGGCGCAGGCTGATCCACGCATCGATGCTGTACACCACCAAACCGGCCCAGATGAACATGAACGCGATCAAGGTGCTGTGGGACAAGTGTTCGCCATACACCGCCACCGCCAGAATCAACACCAGGGTGGGCGCCAGGTACTGCATGAAGCCCAGCGTGGTGTAAGGCAAATGCCGTGCAGCGGCGTTGAAACAGACCAGTGGGATCAGCGTCGCCGGACCTGCTGCAACCAGCAGCCAGGCTTGCGAGCTGGACCAAAACTCGACGTGTGCGCTGTTGGCTTCGGGGTGCATCAGCAACCAGCCAATGGCAATCGGCACCAGAATCCAGGTCTCGACCACCAGCCCCGGCAGCGCCTTGACCGGTGCCTGTTTACGGATCAAGCCATAAAAGCCGAAGGTCAGCGCCAGCACCAGCGACACCCACGGCAGGCTGCCCACTTGCCACACTTGCTGTGCCACACCGACGGCGGCCAAGCCCACGGCAATCCATTGCAGACGCCGCAGGCGCTCGCCCAGCAGCAACATGCCCAGCAACACATTAACCAGCGGGTTGATGTAATAGCCCAGGCTGGCTTCGAGCATGCGGTCGTTATTGACCGCCCACACGTAGGTCAGCCAGTTGGCGGCAATCAACAGGCCGCTGACCGTCAGCACGCCAAGGCGTTTAGGGTTGTCGCGCAGCTCCTGCCACCAGCCGGGGTGTTTCCACACCAGCAACAGCAACGAACCAAACAGCGCCGACCAGAGCACACGGTTGACGATGATTTCAGCCGCCGGAACGCTGGCCAGCAGTTTGAAATAAAGCGGGAACAGGCCCCAGATGATGTAGGCACTCAGGCCCAGAATGTACCCGTGGCGCGGGTTGGCGGCTTGCATGGTGGATCCTTGCTCAGGCAACAGATGGACACAGTAGAGGCCGAGAGTGTAAGCAGGTTTTACAGAGGTGTCGTGCGTGACGGTAAGCGTGCAGCGCATTTTTGAGTCGCCGCCCAAGGCCGCGAAGAGGTGCGCAAAGGGCTGCTTTGCAGCCGCTGGCAGCCTTGGACAGCGACTACAAAGAGCCTTTGCGGTGGATCAAAACAATTTCAGCGGTTCTTCATTGAGCGCCGACAGCTGCTCGCGCAAGGCCAGCACCTGATCGCCCCAATAGCGTTCGGTGCCGAACCACGGAAAGCTGTGGGGAAACGCCGGATCGTCCCAGCGCCGCGCCAGCCACGCGCTGTAATGCATCAGGCGCAGGGCGCGCAGCGGTTCGATCAACGCCAGCTCGCGGGGGTTGAAGTCATGGAACTCGCTGTAGCCGTCCATCAGTTCCGACAACTGCCCCAGGCATTCTTGCCGATCACCGGCCAGCATCATCCACAGATCCTGCACCGCTGGCCCCATGCGACAGTCGTCCAGATCGACGATGTGGAACACCTCGTCACGGCACATCATGTTGCCGGGGTGGCAATCGCCGTGCATGCGGATGTTGGTGTGCGGCGTGGCGGCGTACACGTCTTCGACGCGTTTGAGCAAGTCACGGGCCACCGACTCGTAGGCAGGCAGCAAGCTGCGCGGTATGAAATTACCTTCGAGCAGGGTCGTCAGCGAGTCATGCCCAAAATTCTTCACACCCAGCGCTTCACGGTGTTCGAACGGCTTAGTGGCACCCACGGCATGCAGGCGCCCGAGCAGTTGGCCGAGGCGATACAGTTGGTCCAAATTGCCCGGTTCTGGCGCGCGACCACCCCGGCGAGGGAACAACGTGAAGCGGAACCCCGCGTGTTCAAACAGGCTCTGGCCGTTATGGATCATCGGCGCCACCACCGGCACCTCGCACTCGGCAAGTTCGAAGGTGAAGCGGTGCTCTTCGAGGATGGCTTCGTTGGTCCAGCGCTGGGGCCGGTAGAACTTGGCGATCAGCGGCTGCGAGTCTTCGATACCGACTTGGTACACGCGGTTTTCGTAGCTGTTGAGCGCGAGCACGCGGGCGTCGCTGAGGAAACCGATGCTTTCGACGGCGTCGAGCACCAGATCAGGGGTAAGTGTTGCAAACGGATGAGACATGCTGACTCCTGCGCGCAGCAGGCTGCCGCGTCCGGCCATGCATGTTAGCGCAGACCGGATGGCAGAGGGCGATGGAAATCCGCAGGCGTTTGATCAGCTACCGACAATCGCGCCGTCTTCGCGGCTGATGGCCACCACTGATGAGCGCGGTTTGCCGTTGGGCATGTGCTCGGGGAATGTCGAACCGCCGTTTTCACCCGGATGCTGAATACCGACGAACAGGGTTTTTTGATCCGGTGAAAAGCTGATCCCAGTGACCTCACAGCCGACCGGCCCGACCATGAAGCGACGAATTTCACCGCTCGCCGGGTCAGCACACAGCATCTGGTTATTGCCCATCCCGGCAAAATCACCGGTGTTGCTGACGTCGCCGTCCGTCAGGATCCACAGTCGTCCCGCGTCGTCAAACCCCATGCCGTCGGGGCTGTTGAACATGTTTTGCGCGGTGATATTGGCCGAGCCACCCTTGGGCTGTTTGGGGTGCACGGCCGGGTTGCCTGCCACCACGAACAGGTCCCAGTCGAAACTCATCGCGCCATGCTCGTGGTTGTGTTCGTTCCAGCGCAGGATCTGCCCATAAACGTTTTTCTCGCGCGGATTGGGACCGCCCACGGGCTGGCCGTCTTCACCGCGTTTAACGTTGTTGGTCAGCGTGCAATACACCTGGCCGTCTTTAGGGCTGACGACAATCCATTCCGGGCGGTCCATGCGCGTGGCTCCCACCGTGCTGGCCGCCAGACGCGCGTGAATCAGCACCTCGGCCTGATTGGCAAAACCGCTGCCCGCGTTGATGCCGTTTTTACCGTGACTCAGTTCGATCCACTGGCCCTGGCCTTTGGGACGGTCGGGGTTGCTGTCGCCGCCGTCGAAGCGGGCGACATACAAGGTGCCGTGGTCCAGCAGGTCGCGATTGGCTTGGGGGTTTTGCTGGTCGATTTTGTCGCGACTGATGAACTTGTAGATGAACTCACCGCGCTCATCGTCGCCCATGTACACCACGGCGCGGCCATCAGCGGTTTGTGCCAGTGCGGCGTTTTCGTGCTTGAAGCGGCCCAGCGCCGTGCGCTTGACCGGGGTCGATTGCGGGTCAAAGGGGTCGATTTCCACCACCCAGCCGTGACGGTTTAACTCGTTGGGGTTGTGCGCCAGATCGAAGCGCGGGTCGTGCAGGTGCCAGTTGATGTCTTTACTGGCGGCAACGGCGCCGTAGCGTTTTTGCGCGGCGTCGAAGCTGTGTTGGGGGTCGGTGCTGCCAAAACAGTCCGTGAAGTTTTCTTCGCAGGTCAGGTAGGTGCCCCACGGGGTCTTGCCGTTGGCGCAGTTCTGGAACGTGCCCAGCGCCAGCGTCCCGCTGTTATCGGCCCGGGTGCGCAGCAAAGCATGCCCGGCAGCCGGGCCACTCAGGCGAATCGGGGTATTGCCGTGAATGCGTCGATTAAACGGCGAACCTTGCACAAACTGCCAACGGTCGCCCTTGCGCTGAATCTCGATCACCGACACGCCTTCGCTGGCCTGCGCTTTGTGCACCTCTTCGGCTGAAGTTGGCTGACCGCCGTGGGGGTAAAGGTAGCGGTAGTTGGTGTATTCGTTGTTGATGGCCATCAGGGCACGGTTCGGGTCATCGGGGAAAGCGAAGAGGCTCATGCCGTCGTTATTGTCGCCAAACTGGACTTCCTGCTCGGCAGCGGTGCCGGTGCCGTCGGGGTTGAAGGCAGGCCCGTCGCTGTGCAGCGGTTGGCCCCAACTGATCAACACCGATGAGCGGTAGCCGGGCGGCAACGTGATGCTATCGGTGGTGGCAGCCTCGATACTGCCAAACCCCAGCAACGTGCTGGAAGCGGCACGGATGCCGTCTGCCAGCACGCTGCGGCTTAACAGGCTACCGCCCAAAAACATAGCGGCCCCGCACAAGGCCCCGGCGCTGATAAAGCCGCGACGGCTGAGGCCGACGATGTGCTCAAGATCGGTGGGTTGGTCTTCTTGTAATAGGTTCATGGCTGCCTGCACTCACGACGGTTTTGGCAGCCACCTTAATCAGCCGGTGTGACAACGATGTTTCAACGCACCCGCAGCCTCAGACAGAAGGGGCTGAGGCGCTGGCTGGCAAGCGCGCATCAATCACTTGATACAACGCGCTGCTGGCTGGCCAGTTGCGCATAAAGCGCGCCCGATCGCGGGCATACGCCGGAGCAAAACTGCTGAGCGAGCGGTGCTGGCACATCGAGTCCAAGTCAATCAGCGCCCAGCGACCGTTGTCCCAGAACACGTTATGCCCCTTAAGGTCGCCGTGGCTGATGTGTTCGCCAAGCAAATCGGCAAACAGTTGATCCAGCGCCTGTAACTCGGCTTCTGGCGCATCGCCCTGCTCTACATAAGGTGCAAAGCGCTCAATGATGTCCGGGCCGGGTAAATATTCAGTCACCAGATACGCTTTGCCACGCAACCCCAAAAAACGCGTTTCGAGCAGCGCCAGCGGCTTGGGCGTGGCGATGCCCAGGAACGCCAGCCGATTGCCTTCACGCCACGAATGCCAGGCGCGGCTCGGGCGCCAAAAGCGCTTGAGCCAATGGGCAAAGCCTTTAATGTTGTAACGCTTGATGACCAGCATACGAGCGGCCACTTCGACTTTACCCACGCTCGCAGCGCCACCGGTTTTATACAGATGACCCGCGTCCAGCAACGCATCGGCATTGGCCAGCACCGGCAACATCGCGGCCTCTTCTTCGCGACGGACCGCCCGCAATGCAGACACCGTGTTCTGCACGCTGAACAGTGTGCAGTCGCGTCCTGTTTTGCTCAGAAAGTCGTTCAAACGCCAGGCGCGGATTTTCTCGACCTGCTTGAGCAGCGCTTCGAGCGGCAAGGCGTGTTCGCCGTTGCTCAGCAGATAGTGCACCAGCAATTCTTCGGTAAACGGTTCAAGGCTTTTGGGCAGCTGGGCAAAAAACACACCGAGGTTTTCCAGCACTTTGGGCCGGGACAGTGGTTTGCCTGCCTGTTCGACGCAGATCCCTGCACCATCGATCAAGTACAGCGCGCCGTTGTGGCGCAGCAGGTTGTCCAGGTGCAGGTCTTGTTGCCACAAGCCTTTGAGGTGCATTTGCCCGATGGCCGCCAACGCTTCAGCCAGCACCGCTTGTTGCTCGTCTGCCAGCACAGGCAGGTGTTGCACCGCACTCCAGGCTTCGCCGAGGCTTTGCGCGCCGTCCAGAAACTCAAACAATAACCAGCCGCCCTCGCCTTCCTGCAAGCCGTCGGCCAGCAACTGTGGCGTGGTCAGCCCTTGCTCGGCCAAGAGCCGCACACCGGTCAGCTCGCGCTCAAAGTTGCGCGCCGCCTTGCTGCCGACCATCAGCTTGGCCAGTACCGTACGGCCGCGCCACACCCCCGCGCCCACGTAACGTTGGCCCGGCAATACACGCAACAAGGTCAGCAGTTGCAATTGCGCAGGCCCGGCGGCATCCGCCAGCTCGATGCTCAGCGGCAAGCCCGGCGCACGTCCGGCTTTTTGCAGTTCAGACAGGCGCATCAGCGAGTTTCCTTTTGGCTACGACGCACATTCAGGCGCTGATACCACGCCTGCACCAGGCCACTGTCCGCAGGCTGATCGAGATAGGCGGCGAGCAACGCGCGCACTTCGGTTTCGGTCCAGACCTGAGCCCTGCGCAATAACGGCTCGATGTCTTTGACCCGGTCACGCTGGCCCAGCAGCAGCGGCCGGGTTTTTTCCAGGTCGATCAATTGCGCGCGATAAGCCTCGCCATCTGCCTGCAAAAAGATGTGCTTGGGGTAGAAACAGCCGTGCACCTGACGCACCGCGTGCAGCCGTCGCGCCAGTTGCCCGCACGCGCGCAAGATCGCCTGCTGCTGTTGAGCCGTCAGATGCGGCCACTGCTCCAGCAGCGAATCGAGGTCATTCCAGCCGTCCAGCGCACGGGTCATCAGAATCGCCCGACGTTCACCCTGGACCTTACGCTCACCAAAAAACACCGCTTCCAACGCAGGAATGCCCAACGCCTGATAGCGCTGAATATTACGAAACTCGCGGGCAAAACTCGGCTCGCCCAGCGGGCTGTGCAGCGTGCGGGTCAGGTAGTTGCTTTGGCGTTTGAGGTAAAAGCCCTGACCGTCGAGGTCCAGACGGAACACGCTGCTCCAGCCACCGCGGCTGGTGTTGGGTTCGTCCACGGCATCGAGTTGCAGGTGCCACAGCGCTTCAAAATCCGCCAGCCCGTTGCGTTCCAGCAAGGCACGATCAGCGTCTGCTACAAAATCAGTCATTCCCGACCCTCAAAAAAACGCACGATATGGCGTACACGTTCCTTGTCCGCCGCGTTGAGCGTCGTGCGCCCGGTGTATTGGAAATAAAAACGCAGGCGCTGGGTGGCCGACAGATGATATTTGGCCACTTTGTCCAGGCACGCCAGGTCTTTGGTGATGCGGTACTTGAGCCAGAAACCGCGCCAGAAGTCGCCATTGGGGCAGTCGATCAAATACAGGCGTGCCTGATCGTCGATCAGCAAATTGCGCCACTTCAGGTCGTTATGCGTGAAGCGATGGTCGTGCATGGTTTTGGTGTAACGCGCCAACTGGCGGCTCACACCGTCGACCCAGACCCGGTCTTTGAGCAGCGGATCGTGGTTGTCGGCCAGGTCGGACAAATCGCGGGTATTGGGCAACTCGCGGGTAATCATCGCGCCACGGGCATAGGCCATGCCTTTGCGCTCAAGGCCCCAGGCCACCACGTCTGCGGTAGGAATGCCCCACTTGGCGAAGCGCTTGAGGTTCTGCCATTCGGACTTCACGCGCGGGCGGCCCAAATAACGGCGCAAGCCTTTGCCTGCCCCGGTATAGCGTTTGACGTAGTAATTGACGCCCTGACGCTCGACACGAATGACCTCGGACAACGGATCGCGGGTCAAGTGTTCGCCTTGCAGGGCAAACACGGCATCCAGGCTGCCAAAATCGTGGGCCAGCGCACTGTAGGCAGGGTCAAGGTTCCAGCCCGCCATTACAGTGCATCCCCATAACGCACTTTACGTGCATAGAGTTTGTTCGCTTTGCCTTCCAGCCACGCCAGCAGGCGGGCCTCTTCGCGCAGGATCTGGCGCAGCGGCATTTGGAAATAGCCGCGCAGGAAGCGCAACTTGTCGCGTTGCGTCAGGCCGATGTCCAGCGCCGAGAAATACAACGCGGCCAGATCCTTGTTGCGCCAGCGCTGACTGATCACGGCGCGGGTTTGGGCGCGGTGCAGGTCGATCACCGACAAACGGAAGTTATCGGCGGTGACCGGGGTGTCGGTGTGCAGCAAAAAGTGGCAAATGTAGCAGTCGCGGTGGTTGACGCCTGCGCGGTGCATCATGCCGGTCATGCGCGCCACCTCAGCAATCAACGCACGTTTGAGCGCGGGCTGCGGCGGCTGCTTGACCCAGTTGAGGCTGAAATCTTCGAGGCTGACGGTCGGCGCGAGTTCTTCAGTGATGATGAACGAGTGCTGCGCGGCCGGGTTGCTGCCTTTTTCGCCGTAGGCTACGGCGGTCATGGTGGGTACGCCGACTTCGTGCAGGCGATTGATCGCCCGCCACTCCTGACCTGCACCGAGCACCGGCAATTTGGCGGTCAGCAGGTTTTTGAACACTTCACCCCAGCCAATGCCACGGTGGATTTTCACAAAGTAGCCGCGCCCGTCGACTTCAGTACGCAAAGTACGTCGCCCTTCCAGTTCGCGGTACACCTCGCCTTCCAGACGCTCGACTTCGGTGAACGCATCGCGCCCGGCCCACAAGCTTTTGAACGGTTCGGCAAGAATCAGTTTCATCAGTGTTGCTCCGCCAGAATCACATCCGCAGCGTGCTGCGGCATGCTATAGAGGTCGGCCGTCTGCGCGAAGGCCAGGCCGTTTTGGCTCCAGGCCGCACGCGCAGCATCATCGGACAACATGTGGGTCAGGTACTCATTGAGTTGCGCCTGCTCAAACGGCTCGTCCAGCACGCGCCCCGCGTCTGCATCAGCGATGTAATGGGCATAGCCGCATACCGCGCTGACCAGCACCGGCAAACCGGCCACCAGCGCTTCGAGCAGTACGGTGCCGGTGTTTTCGTTGTAGGCCGGGTGAATCAGCAAGTCAGCGCCCAACAGGAAACGCGGGATGTCACTGCGCCCTTTGAGAAACTGCACCTGATCGCCCAGCCCCAATGTGGCACTTTGCAACTGAAAGACTTTGGGGTCGTCCTGGCCGATTACAAACAGCCGGGTACGTTTTTTAAGCTCGCCAGGCAGCGCCGCCAACGCTTTAAGGCTGCGATCCACGCCTTTGGTCTTGAACCCGGAGCCAATCTGTACCAGCAGCAGATCATCGTCGGCCAACTTGAATTCACGGCGAAACAGGGCACGAATCTCGGCGGCATTTGGCGGCGCACGGCGGTCCAGCGCGATACCCGGCGGCAGCAGGTGAAAACGCTCCAGCGGGGTGCCGTAATGCTTGATGAACAGCGGCTGCTGGACTTCGGAAATCATCAGGATCTGGGTCTTCGCCTCTTTGGCAAACACCGCGCGTTCGTACTCGGCAAAGTGCTTGTAACGTTTGAAGAAGCGGTAAAACGCATGGCGCAGGTTTTGCGCTTTGTCTTCAAAACAGCCGTCAGCGGCGTAGTACACGTCCAGACCGGGCATTTTGTTGAAGCCGATCAGGCGGTCCACCGGACGCTTGGCCAGGTCGGCCTGCATCCAGGCGAGCATTTTTTCGTTGCGGGTGTGGTTGTGAAACGCCTTCACCGGCGCCACCAACACTTCAAAACCGGGCGGAATATCGCCTTCCCAGATCATGGTGTACACACGGATCTGGTGCCCGCGCTGCTGGCACTCCAGCGCAATGCGCATGAAGTCGCGTTGCAAGCCACCAAACGGGAAATATTTGTACAGCACAAAAGCCAGTTGCATCAGCGCAGTTCCTCAGCCAGTAACAACGTGCTTAATCGACTCGCGACACGCTCAGGGTTCAAACGAGTGAAGCACAGCGGCCACTCGTTTTTCAGGTCAAACCGCTGCTGGTCCTGTGCAGTCGGTGAATAGGTACATTTTTTTTGCAGGCACGGCGCGCAGGGAAAGTCGCTGGCCAAGTGGATTTGCACCTTGCCGTAAGCGCCCGTCAGGCCGGGGTTGGTGGGGCCAAACAGGGAAATGGTCGGCACATCCAGTGCGGCGGCCAAATGCCCCAGACCGGTGTCCACCGCCACGCAGGCACTGGCGCTGGCCAGCACTTTGGCAACGCCTGCCAGGTTCAACTTGGGCAGCACCACAGCGTTGTGCAAATCCTTGGCGATGCGTTCAGCCCGCGCCTTCTCGGCCGGGTTGCCCCACGGCAAACGCACGTCGACACCCAAATGGCCCACGCGAATGGCCAGGTCGCGCCAGTACACTTCGGGCCAGTGTTTGGTGTCCCATGTGGTGCCGTGCAAGAACAACACGAAGGGTTTTTTACGCGGCAACTCGACCAGTTTTTCGACGTCCAGACCATAGTCGCCCAAACCTTTGGGCAGGTCGTAGCCCAGCGCAACCGCAAACAACTGACGCAACCGCTCGACCGCGTGTTGGCCACGGGCCACCGCCAAACGACGCTGATAAAAGCGGCTGGCCAAGGGTTCGCGGGCCGAATCTTTATCCAGCCCGGCCACCGGCGCCTTGACGTAGCGGGTCAGCCAGGCACTTTTGAGCAGACCCTGGGCGTCGATCACCAAGTCGTATTTTTCGGCACGCAGGCTTTGCTTGAAGCGTCGCCATTCGCCGCTCTTGAAGGTTTCCCAGATGTTTTTACGCCAGCGGCGAATCGCCACCGGAATCACTTTACCCACGGCCGGGTGCCAGGTCGGAATTTCGGCAAAGCCTTCTTCCACCACCCAGTCAAAGGTGATGCCCGGAATCGCCCGCGCGGCATCGGTCAGGGCGGGCAACGCATGAATCACATCCCCAAGGGATGAGGTTTTGACCAACAGTACGCGCACCTAGTGGACCTCGACCGGTGAACCCTGCAACCGCTGCAAGGCGTCTACGACGGGTTGCGGCATCAGCTCGCGCAAACAGTTGTAATGGCCGAAACGGCAGGTGCGCTCAAAGCAGGGGCTGCACTCAAGGCCCAGACGCACGATCTCGACCTTGTCGGCCAACGGCGGTGTAAAGCCTGGCGACGTTGAACCGTAGACCGCCACCAGCGGGCGATTCAAGGCGGCAGCCACATGCATCAGGCCCGAGTCGTTGGACACCACCGAATCGGCGCAGGACAACAAATCAATGGCCTCGGCCAGCGAGGTCTCGCCGCTGAGGTTGACGGCTTCTTCACGCAGACCGGGAATCAGGCGCGAGCGGATGTCTTCGCCTACCGCATGATCATTTTTCGAACCGAACAGCCAGACTTGCCAACCTTCGCGGATTTTTTGCTCGGCGACCTTGGCGTAGTGCTCGGATGGCCAGCGCTTGGACTCGCCAAACTCGGCGCCGGGGCACAGCGCCAGCACCGGACGGTCGAGCGCCAGACCAAACTTGGTCAATGCCGCCTCACGGCTCTGCGGATCAATCTGCAACGCAGGCCGCGGGTAAGGCTTGGGCAGCTCTGCACCCGGCTCGAAGGCCAGCGCCATGAAGCGCTCGATCATCAGCGGGTAGCGTTCTTTATCGAGCTTGCGCACATCGTTCAGCAGGCCGTAGCGAAACTCGCCACGCCAGCCGGTGCGCTTGGGCACCCGCGCAAAGAACGGCACGAGGGCTGACTTCAGCGAGTTGGGCAGCAAGATGGCCTGATCGTACTGCCCCTTGAGGGACTTGCCGATCTTGCGCCGCGTGGCCAGTTCCAGCGCGCCGTGGCCGAGCGGAAAGCTCAAGGCCTGGCGAACTTCAGGCATGCGCTCGAGAATCGGCCGGCTCCACTCGGGGGCCAGCACATCGATTTCGCACTCTGGGTGACGCTGTTTCAGGCACTGGAACAGTGTCTGCGCCATCACCATGTCACCGACCCAGCTGGGCCCAACGATCAAAATATTCATAAGTTTCCATAAACAAGCAAGGGAGGCATTCGCCTCCCCGCTGTGATGCCATTTCGCTTTATTTGACCAGTGTACGCCACTCGGGGTGGGCCGTTGTCTTGCCGGTCACCAGGTCAAAGTAAGCCTTTTGCAGTTTTTCAGTGATCGGGCCACGGCGGCCGATCCCGATTAGACGCCCGTCGACTTCACGAATCGGCGTGACTTCAGCGGCAGTGCCGGTGAAGAACGCTTCGTCGGCGATGTACACCTCGTCGCGGGTAATGCGTTTTTCAACAAATTTGTAACCCAGCTCGGTGGCCAGGGTCAGGATCGTGCTGCGGGTGATGCCGTTCAGGCAGGCCGTCACGTCCGGGGTATAAATGACGCCATCTTTGATCAGGAATACGTTCTCGCCCGAACCTTCGGCGACAAAACCTTCCGGGTCGAGCAACAGCGCTTCGTCGGCACCGCCCGAAATCGCTTCCTGCAAGGCCAGCATCGAGTTGATGTAGTGGCCGTTGGCCTTGGCACGGGTCATGGAGATGTTCACATGGTGGCGGGTGAAGGAGCTGGTACGCACCTTGATCCCGACTTCCAGCGCTTCGGCGCCCATATAGGCACCCCAGCTCCACGGCGCGATGATCACATGCACCTTCAAACCGGTGGCGCGCAAGCCCATTGCCTCAGAGCCGTAAAACACCATCGGGCGAATGTAGGCGCTGTCGAGGTTGTTTTCACGCACCGCCACGCGGGTCGCTTCATTGATTTCGTCTTTGCTGAACGGGATCTTCATGCCCATGATGTGGGCCGAATCGAACAGACGGTCAGTGTGCGCCTGCAAGCGGAAAATCGCTGCGCCCTGCGGGGTTTCGTAGGCGCGCACACCTTCAAATACACCCATGCCGTAATGCAGGGTATGGGTCAGCACGTGGGTGGTTGCGTCACGCCACGGCACCAGTTTGCCGTCATACCAGATCACACCATCACGATCAGCCATCGACATCATTACGCTCCTCAAAAGAATCCAGCACCTGCGCCTTGAGACGACAGGCAAATTGGACGAGCCTTATGGGCCCGCCGGATACGTTCTACAGCTTTAACTCTGTGTTCTGGCTGACCGGGTCAAGACCCAGCTCAGACCAAATGCGCCGCACGTGTTGACGTTCGACGACAAACTGATCACCCGTGACCACCCCCGCTTCCTTTTGCAAGGCTTGACGGTGAGCGACAGCACGGAAGGCTTTGTAAGCCTCACGCAACAGGCTGGCATCAGCGGCGGGCATCAACCCGGCCTGTTCCAGCCCTT
Source organism: Pseudomonas sp. TAA207 (assembly GCF_001529285.1). Lineage (NCBI taxonomy): Bacteria > Pseudomonadati > Pseudomonadota > Gammaproteobacteria > Pseudomonadales > Pseudomonadaceae > Pseudomonas > Pseudomonas sp. TAA207. The sequence continues at coordinate 269,853 of NZ_LLWJ01000069.1, forward strand.
CCAGAATGCGGATGTTATCGGTGTAACGGAGCAATTGCGGGTATTCCCACGCCCATGCAAGGGCCGCGTATTGCACCATAAATTCAATATCGACGATACCTCCGGCGTCCTGCTTGAGGTCGAACGGCACCGTGGGCTGGAAGGCGTTTTCGCCCAGCCCCGCCGCGGTGATGCGCGTGCCCAGGTTGTCGCGCATTTTGGCCCGCATCTCGCTGACCTCCAGGCGGAGCGTGGGCAAGTCACGCTCACGGCCCAACACCTTGGCGCGGACCTGCTCGAACGCAGCCCCCACTTGTTTGCAGCCTACAAGCACCCGCGCGCGCACCAGCGCCTGGTGCTCCCAGGTCCAGGCTTCGTTTTGCTGATAACGCTCAAAGGCACCGAGCGAGCTGACCAACAGCCCGGACGCGCCTGACGGACGCAAGCGCATGTCGACTTCATACAACTGACCGGAGTTGGTTTGCGCCGTGAGCAAGTGAATGATCCGTTGCCCCAAACGGGTGAAGAACTGCGCGCTGTCGATGGGTTTGGCGCCGTCCGTTTCGGCATTCGGGTCACCGTCGTGGATAAACACCAAATCCAGGTCCGAGCCGTGGCCCAGCTCGATGCCGCCGACTTTGCCGTAGCCCACAATAATGAAGCCCGGATCGCACAAGCTGCCGTCGGTGCGTTGCGGCGTGCCGTACTTGGCCACGGTCTGGCGCCAGGCCAGTGCCAGCACTTGCTCCAGAATGGCTTCAGCCAGCCAGGTCAGGTAATCGCTGACCTTCATTAATGGCAAGCTGCCAGCAATTTCCGAGGCCGCAACGCGCAAGCGGTGCGCCAGCTTGAAGTTGCGCAGCGCTTCCATCTGCTGCTCAAGGTCATCTTCGGGAATGCGCGTCAGGCGCTCGCGCAACTCGGCGGCCAGCTCCGGCGCCAAGGGTGGCTTGAACAGACGGCCTTCGTTGAGCAATTCATCGAGCAACAGCGGGAAACGGGTGATTTGTTCGGCAATCCACGGGCTTGCCGCACACAAGGTCAGCAAACGACGCAGCGCGTCCGGGTTTTCGGTCAGCAGCACCAGATACGCTGAACGGCGGGCCACGGCTTCTACCAGTGGCAATACCCGCTCCAGCACCAGGTCCGGATTGGCGTGCTCAACGGCCTGTGCCAGCAAGCGCGGAATGAAGGCATCCAGTCGCTCACGCCCCAAACGCTGCATCGCCCGCAGCTGCGGGCTGGAACGCAGCCCGGCCAGTTGTTTCAACGCTTTGGGCGCATCTGCAAAACCGGCTTCTTGCAATTGAACACAGGCGGCAGCGTCGTCCTGAACTTCTTCCCACAACGGCAGCCACTCGCCGCCCACGATCAACTCACCCTCGTCGATATCTTCTTCATCGTCCGGGTCAGCGATCACCTGACGGAAATGCCAGTCAATTCGCCCACGCCACGCCATCAATTGCTCATGGAACGTGGCCCAGCTATCGAAGCCCATCATGAAAGCGATACGCGCCTGATCCTGCTCGCTGTCGGGCAGCATCTGGGTCTGGCGGTCGGCAATCGCCTGAATCGCGTGCTCGGTGTAGCGCAAAAATTCATAGCCTTCACGCAGCTCACTGACCACCGCGCCCGGCAAGTAACCCTGACCTTCGAGGATGCTCAGCACGTTAAGCAGGGGACGCTGCTGCAAGCTCAGGTCGCGGCCGCCGTGGATCAGCTGGAACGCCTGAGCGATAAATTCGACCTCGCGGATGCCGCCCGCCCCCAACTTGATATTGTCGGCCATGCCTTTGCGCCGCACTTCTTGCTGAATCAATTGCTTCATGGTGCGCAGCGCTTCAATCGCCGAAAAGTCGAGGTAACGCCGATACACAAACGGGCGCAGCAGATTGAGCAACTGCGCGCCCATCACTTGATCGCCCGCCACCACACGGGCCTTGATCATCGCGTAGCGCTCCCAGTCCCGGCCCTGATCCTGGTAATACTGCTCCAGCGCATTGAAGCTCAGTACCAGCGCGCCCGATGAGCCGTAAGGGCGCAGGCGCATGTCGACCCGGAAGACGAAACCGTCGACGGTCATCGGGTCGAGTGCTTTGATCAGGCGTTGACCCAGGCGGATAAAGAACTCCTGGTTGTCCAGCGGGCGCTTGGCACCCACCGTTTCACCCCCTTCGGGGTAGGCGAAAATCAAGTCGATGTCTGACGACAAGTTCAGCTCGACGGCGCCGAGTTTGCCCATGCCCAGAATCACCATCGGCTGCGGCTCGCCACTGCGCTGCCCGATCGGCGTGCCAAATTGCTGGCAATGGCGCTCATACAACCAGCGATACGCCTGATCAATGCTCGCGTCGGCCATGTCCGACAGATCGCGACAGGTTTCGATCAAATCCGCCTGACGGGTCAGATCGCGCCAAATAATGCGCACTTGCTGACGCGTGCGTTGGCGGCGCAATACGCGCCCCAGCTCATCATCGGTGTGCGCCTGCTGCACTGCGGCGCCAATTTGCCCGCACAGCTCGCCGGGGGCAAAACTGCGGTCCAGTTCGCCAAAGCCCGCCAGCTCCAGCAGCATCAAAGGGTCACGTAACGCTTGTTCAATAAAGAAGTCACTGGCGGCGCTGACGCGATTGAAAGCCATCCACCGCTCGGCCGACCAATCCTCCAGCGCCCACTCACTGTCTAGCCCGGCCACCGCAGCGCGCCACGACTGTTCGGCACGGGTTACCAATGGCAATAAAAGGGGGGGGATTGGAGCAAGCGACGGAAGGCTCATGGTCTATCCTTGATCGGCGACAGTAATGCCGAGTACGGTGACAGGAAGAAACAGCGGTTTAATCCGACTGTCGAACAAAGGTTATTAATAGCTGAATTCTGTTTTTTATTGGCAGCAAACCTTCAAAAAGAAGGCAATAAATTAAATTTCGCACTAACAATATCGATTTTTCGCACAACTACACGGCTGACCATCAGCGCCTGACATGTAGTTTTACTACTGAGTGACCCACTTGAAAGGCTGAAATGGCCAACGATTTGTAGTAAAACTACACAACGCTGGAATCTACTTCCGGTCATCCAAGAATTTATGTCGTCTGCCCACAAGGCCAGTCGCAAACTCAGGCAACCGATTCTGGAAGCCTTTCCGCCCTGGAGCAAGCCATGCAAGACCTCGATCCCGTCGAAACCCAGGAATGGCTGGACGCCCTGGAATCGGTTCTCGACAAAGAAGGCGAAGACCGCGCTCACTACCTGATGACCCGTATGGGTGAGCTCGCAACCCGCACCGGTTCGCAACTGCCGTACGCCATCACCACGCCATACCGCAACACCATCCCTGTGACCCACGAAGCACGCATGCCTGGCGACCTGTTCATGGAACGCCGCATTCGCTCGTTGGTTCGCTGGAACGCCATGGCAATGGTAATGCGCACGAACTTGAAAGATTCTGACCTGGGCGGTCACATCTCCAGCTTCGCTTCCAGTGCAACCCTGTATGACATCGGCTTCAACTACTTCTTCCAGGCCCCGACCGAAGAACACGGCGGCGACCTGATCTACTTCCAGGGCCACACCTCCCCAGGCGTTTACGCCCGTGCGTTCATGGAAGGCCGCATCACCGAAGACCAGATGAACAACTTCCGCCAGGAAGTCGACGGTCAGGGCCTGTCGTCCTACCCGCACCCTTGGCTGATGCCTGATTTCTGGCAGTTCCCGACCGTGTCGATGGGTCTGGGCCCAATCCAGGCGATCTACCAGGCCCGCTTCATGAAGTACCTGGAAGCCCGTGGTTTCATCCCCGCCGGCAAGCAAAAAGTCTGGTGCTTCCTGGGCGACGGCGAATGTGACGAGCCTGAATCCCTGGGCGCGATCTCGCTGGCTGGCCGCGAAAACCTCGACAACCTGATCTTTGTCATCAACTGCAACTTGCAGCGCCTCGACGGCCCGGTTCGCGGTAACGGCAAAATCATCCAGGAACTCGAAGGCGTGTTCCGCGGTGCTCAGTGGAACGTGACCAAAGTCATTTGGGGCCGTTTCTGGGACCCGCTGCTGGCCAAAGACGTCGACGGCATCCTGCAACGCCGCATGGACGAAGTCATCGACGGCGAGTACCAGAACTACAAAGCCAAAGATGGCGCGTTCGTTCGCGAACACTTCTTCAACACGCCTGAACTCAAGGCGATGGTTGCTGATTTGTCCGACGACGAAATCTGGAAGCTCAACCGTGGCGGCCACGACCCGTACAAGGTCTACGCGGCGTACCACGAAGCGGTCAACCACAAAGACCAACCAACCGTGATCCTGGCCAAAACCATCAAGGGTTATGGCACCGGCGCCGGCGAAGCGAAAAACACCGCGCACAACACCAAGAAAGTCGACGTCGACAGCCTGAAGTTGTTCCGCGACCGTTTCGACATCCCGGTCAAAGACGAAGAAATCGAAAACCTGCCGTTCTTCAAGCCAGAAGAAGGCAGCGCTGAAGCCCGCTACCTGAGCGAGCGCCGTAGCGCACTGGGTGGCTTCGTGCCACAGCGCCGCGCCAAGAGCCTGAGCATTCCGACCCCGCCACTGGATACCCTCAAGGCCATCCTTGACGGTTCAGGCGAGCGCGAAATCTCCACCACCATGGCTTTCGTGCGCATTTTGGCGCAACTGGTCAAGGACAAAGACATCGGCCAGCGCATCGTGCCGATCATCCCGGACGAAGCCCGTACCTTCGGTATGGAAGGCATGTTCCGTCAGTTGGGCATCTACTCCTCCACCGGCCAGCTCTACGAGCCAGTCGACAAAGACCAGGTGATGTTCTACCGCGAAGACAAAAAAGGTCAGATCCTCGAAGAAGGCATCAACGAAGCAGGCGCCATGAGCTCCTTCATCGCTGCCGGTACTTCGTACTCCAGCCACAACCAGCCGATGCTGCCGTTCTACATCTTCTACTCGATGTTCGGTTTCCAGCGCATTGGTGACCTGGCCTGGGCCGCTGGCGACAGCCGCACCCGTGGTTTCCTGATCGGCGGCACCGCCGGGCGTACCACGCTCAACGGTGAAGGCCTGCAACACGAAGACGGTCACAGCCACATCCTGGCCTCCACCATCCCTAACTGCCGCACCTTCGATCCAACCTACGGCTATGAGCTGGCGGTGATCATCCAGGACGGCATGAAGAAGATGACCGAAGAGCAACAGGACGTCTTCTACTACATCACCGTGATGAACGAGTCTTACCAGCAGCCAGCCATGCCGGCCGGGGTTGAGGAAGGCATCGTCAAGGGCATGTACCTGCTCGAAGAAGACACCAAAGAAGCGGCACACCACGTACAGCTGATGGGCTCCGGCACCATCCTGCGTGAAGTGCGCGAAGCGGCAAAAATCCTGCGTGATGAATTCAACATCGGTGCCGACGTGTGGAGCGTTACCAGCTTCAACGAACTGCGTCGCGACGGCCTGGCCGTTGAGCGTGAAAACCGTCTGCATCCTGGCCAGAAGCCAAAGCTCAGCTACGTAGAAGAGTGCCTGAGCGGGCGTAAAGGTCCGGTCATTGCCTCCACCGACTACATGAAGCTGTTCGCCGAACAGATTCGTCAGTGGGTACCGGTCAAAGAATTCAAAGTGCTGGGCACTGACGGTTTCGGCCGCAGCGACAGCCGCAAAAAACTGCGTCACTTCTTTGAAGTAGACCGTCATTTCGTGGTGTTGGCAGCCCTTGAAGCACTGGCTGACCGTGGTGATATCGAACCTAAGGTAGTGGCAGAAGCCATCGTCAAGTTCGGCATCAACCCAGAAAAACGCAACCCACTGGACTGCTGAGGAGAATTTTTGTGAGCGAACTCATTCGAGTACCTGACATCGGCAGCGGTGACGGTGAAGTCATCGAACTGTTTGTAAAAGTCGGCGACCGTATCGAAGCCGACCAGAGCATTCTGACGCTGGAATCAGACAAGGCGAGCATGGAAATCCCTGCTCCCAAAGCGGGCATCGTCAAAAGCTTGAAAGTAAAGCTGGGCGACCGCCTGAAAGAAGGCGACGAACTGCTGGAACTGGAAGCCGAGGGCGCCGCTGCGGCGCCTGAAGCTGACGCTCCTGCGGCACCGGCAGCGGCTGAAAAGCCTGCGGCCGCGCCCGTAGCCCAGGCCCCTGCGGCCCCGGCCGCTGCACCTGCAAGCTCGACGGTTCAGGACATTCACGTCCCGGACATCGGCTCGTCGGGCAAAGCCAAAATCATCGAGATTCTGGTCAAGGCTGGCGACACCGTTGAGGCTGATCAGTCGTTGATCACCCTCGAATCCGACAAGGCCAGCATGGAAATTCCATCGCCAGCCGCCGGTGTGGTCGAAAGCATTTCGGTCAAGCTCGATGACGAAGTTGGCACTGGCGACTTCATCCTCAAGCTCAAAGTACAAGGCGCTGCGGCCCCGGCTGCACCTGCGCCAGCCGCTGCTGCTGAACAAGCTCCGGCCGCTCAAGCACCGGCTGCGGCCCCTGCGCCAGCCGCCAAAGCCGAGGCAGCCCCTGCCCCGGCAACCGCGCCTGTGCCAAAAGGCGCCAAAGTTCACGCTGGCCCTGCCGTGCGTCAACTGGCCCGCGAGTTCGGCGTCGAGCTGAATGCGGTCAGCCCAAGTGGCCCGCACGGTCGTGTGCTGAAAGAAGACGTGCAGGTTTACGTCAAAGCCATGATGCAAAAGGCCAAAGAAGCCCCGGCCGCCGGTGCAACCGGTGGAGCTGGCATTCCGCCGATTCCGGCTGTCGATTTCAGCCGTTTCGGTGAAGTCGAAGAAGTGGCCATGACCCGCCTGATGCAAATCGGCGCGTCGAGCCTGCATCGCAGCTGGTTGAACATCCCGCACGTGACGCAGTTCGATCAGGCTGACATCACTGAGCTGGAAGCTTTCCGCGTTGCACAAAAAGCGGTCGCAGAAAAAGCCGGTGTGAAACTGACCGTGTTGCCGCTGCTGCTCAAGTCCTGCGCGCACCTGCTCAAAGAAATGCCCGACTTCAACAGCTCGCTGGCGCCAAGCGGCAAAGCCATCATCCGCAAGAAGTACGTCAACATCGGCTTCGCCGTAGACACCCCGGATGGCCTGCTGGTCCCTGTGATCAAGAACGTTGATCAGAAGAGCCTGCTGCAACTGGCGGCGGAAGCGGCGGCACTGGCTGCCAAGGCCCGTGACAAGAAGCTCACCGCTGACGACATGCAAGGCGCCTGCTTCACCATTTCCAGCCTGGGCCACATTGGCGGCACCGGCTTCACGCCGATCGTCAACGCGCCGGAAGTGGCGATCCTTGGGGTTTCCAAGGCAACTATCCAGCCAGTCTGGGACGGCAAAGCCTTCCAGCCGAAACTGATGCTGCCGCTGTCGCTGTCCTACGATCACCGCGTGATCAATGGCGCTGCGGCTGCACGCTTCACCCAGCGTCTGAGCCAGTTGCTGGGCGACATCCGCACCATCCTGCTGTAAGCCAGACCCTGGCCTTCTTCACAGAAGGCCGGGGCCGCGCACTCTTTTTCGAGCGCCACGCTCGTACCTCAACCCCGCCCATGTGGCGGGGCTTTTTTTATCGCCGCGACCCTCCACCGAGTCGATCCCGGTGCACATGCTCGAATCCGTGATCCCCACTCCCGCACCGTCATAAAACTGAAACGTACGACGGTCGGTATGCAGGAAAGTCTCCGCCTGCCGATAACGCTATATAGCACTTAGCCTGCATGCTCACTTGTCAGCGCCGTGAGCATGATGCAACCTTGCCCAAACCGCAGGAACAGGCGCCAGCCCGTGCGTAAACAGCATTTGTGAAGCGAGTTTCCCAATGAAAAGCCAACCCGATGCTGCCCCGCGCGCGGCAGCCGAGGTCGTGACGCAGCTCCCCGTGCCTTCCAGGCTCGGTATGCTGCGTTTCGAGCGGCTTAATGAAGCCAGTTGGGCCTTGCTCTATCTGGACCCTAATTGCGAACGTCAGTTTGGCCTCGCTGCGGTAGACCTGTGTTCGCTGGTCGGCTCACCCTTTGCCAGCCTGATGGAGCCTGAAGCGCGCTATCGCCTGCACGATGCGATACAAACCCAGCTTGGAGCCAGCCCGCATTACGTGGTGCATTACACCCTGCATACCTCTCGGGGCGCCTTGAGCCTGATGGAGTTGGGCGAAGCGTACAAACAGCACAATCGGCATTTGCTGCGCGGTTACCTGCTCGTGCTTGAATCCACCCTCAACAGCACCCCGCCGGTGCCGCTCGCCGACCTCGAAACCCAGAATTCTCGCCTGCAAATCGCGCTGGAACTTAATCAGCGTGCCCAACAAGAGCAGTTGCAGCATTTGGAGCGGGTGCGGGCGCAGCAGGACTTGATCCTGCGTCTGGCGCGCCACCGTTATAGTCAAAACAACTCGCTGCAAGAAGCCGCCGAGCTGATTACCCACAGCGCCTGCGATATCTATCAGATCGACGCAGCCAGCCTGTGGAACCTTGAGGGCAACCGGCTGCTGCCTATTTCCGCCTACGAGCGTGAAAGCCAAGCGCACGTGGCCAACGAGGTTTTTGACGCCAGTGGCTTCCCTGATTATCTCGAAGCCCTGCACACCAGCCGCTCAATCGACGCGCACAACGCCACCCGCGACCCGCGCACCCGCGAATTGGCAGCCAGCCTCAGTCGCGGCGACGTAAGCGCGATGCTCGATGCGAGCATCCGCATTGATGGCCAGGTGGTCGGCGTACTGTGCCTGGAACAAATCGGCAGTACCCGCGTGTGGCAGTCCGATGAGATTGCTTTTGCCGGCGAGTTGGCGGACCAGTTTGCGCAGGTTATCAACAACCACAACCGCCGCGCTGCCACCAATGCCTTGCACCTGTTCCAGCGCGCGGTGGAGCAAAGCGCCAACGCCTTTTTGCTGGTCAACTGCGAGGGCCTGGTGGAGTACGTGAACCCCAGTTTTACCGCCATCACCCAGTACAGCACTGAAGAAGTGCAGGGCCACAAACTCTCAGAGTTGCCCGCGCTGGAGAACCTCAGCGAACTGCTGTTCGATGCCCAATCGAGCTTAAGCAAAAGCAACAGCTGGCAAGGCGAATTCAAGAGCCGGCGTAAAAATCTGGAACCGTACTGGGGCCAGTTGTCGATTTCCAAGGTCTACGGCGATAACCGCGAACTGACGCATTACATCGGCATTTACGAAGACATCACCGACGCGAAACTGGCGCAACAGCGCATCGAGCGACTGGCCTACACCGACAACCTGACCAATCTGGGCAACCGCCCGGCCTTCATCCGCAACCTCGATGAACGCTTCAATCGCAACAGCGAACAGCCCATCTGCCTGCTGCTAGTGGACATTGATAATTTCAAGCGCATCAACGACAGCCTCGGCCACCAGACGGGCGACAAACTGCTGATCAGCCTGGCACGCCGCCTGCGTAACAGCCTCAGCCCTGGCGGCAGCCTGGCGCGCTTTGCCAGCAACGAATTCGCCGTGCTGCTGGACGACACGGACCTGGAGACAGGCCAGCAAATTGCCAGCCAATTGCTGATGACCCTCGACAAGCCGATGTTCGTCGACAACCAGTTGATCAGCGTCACCGGCTCGGTTGGCGTGGCGAGCGCGCCGATTCACGGTCGTGACCCGCAGACCTTGATGCGTAACGCGGGGCTGGCGCTGCACAAAGCCAAAGCCAACGGCAAACATCAGGTGCAAGTGTTCACCGAAGCGCTGAACGCCGAAGCCAGCTACAAGCTGTTCGTCGAAAACAACCTGCGCCGCGCCCTGACCCAAAACGAACTTGATGTGTTCTACCAACCCAAACTCTGCCTGCGTTCGGGCCGGTTATTGGGGATGGAAGCGTTACTGCGCTGGAACCACCCGGAACGCGGCATGATCCGCCCCGATCAGTTCATCAGCGTCGCGGAAGAAACCGGGCTGATCATCCCTATCGGCAAATGGATTGCGCGCCAGGCATGCCGCATGAGCAAGCAATTGAGCGCCGAAGGCTTGGGCAATCTGCAAGTGGCGATCAACCTGTCGCCCAAACAGTTTTCTGACCCGGACCTGGTCGCCTCGATTGCCAGCATCCTCAAGGAAGAACAGCTACCGGCCTCTTTGCTGGAGCTGGAGCTGACCGAAGGCTTGCTGCTGGAAGCGACAGAAGACACCCATTTGCAGCTCGATCAGTTGAAAAAACTGGGCCTGACGCTGGCGATGGACGACTTTGGTACGGGCTACTCATCGCTCAGTTACCTGAAGAAATTCCCGATCGACATCATTAAAATCGACCGCAGCTTTATCAACGAAATCCCGGACAACCAGGACGACATGGAGATCACCTCTGCCGTGATCGCGATGGCGCACAACCTCAAGCTCAAAGTGGTGGCCGAAGGCATCGAAACCGCCGAGCAACTGGCCTTCCTGCGCCGTCATCGCTGCGACGTAGGCCAGGGATATCTGTTTGACCGGCCGATCCCCGGTAGCGAACTGGTAGAAAAACTTAAACGCTACCCGCGCGGCCCTCTGGCCTGACATCGTTGCAACACTCGGGCACACTGGCGGTCTACATTTTTACAATCTGACTGAGAGGGCTTGAAACATGGTCTTGCGCTCGGAAATCCTGGTGAATAAAAACGTGCTACCTACTCCTGAACAAGCCCTGCCGGGGCGCGAAACACCCATGGTGTTGCCTGAATACCATTTTGTTCATAAAAACATCCCATTGCTGGGACCTTTTATTGGCAATGTCGGCTTTGCGATTTTTGGCCTGGGTTGCTTCTGGGGCGCAGAGCGCAAGTTCTGGCAGAAAGAGGGTGTTGTCAGTACGGTTGTGGGCTATGCCGGAGGCCATACGCCGAATCCGACCTACGAAGAAGTGTGCTCCGGCCTGACGGGTCACAGCGAAGTGGTGCTGGTGGTCTATGAGCAGGACAAGGTCAGCTACCAAGAGCTGCTGAAGATGTTCTGGGAACTGCACGATCCGACACAAGGCATGGGCCAGGGCAACGACATCGGCACTCAATACCGCTCCGTGATCTACTGCACGACCCCTGAACAGCTCGACGAAGCATTGGCCAGTAAAAACGTATTCCAGGCCGAACTGACCAAGGCTGGCAAAGGCACTATCACCACCGAAATCCTTCAAGCGCCGACCGTCTATTTTGCCGAGGCTTACCACCAGCAATACCTGGCGAAAAACCCGAACGGCTACTGCGGCATTGGCGGCACAGGCGTGACCTGCCCGATTTGAGGCAAGCAAAACGTGTAGATACCGTCTTGACCCTCATCGCGCAAGCGCAATGCCGGGGTCAAACGCTCTGCCCGATCGCAGCCTCGTACCTCGACAGCGACTACAAAAGCCCGCGACTACCGGTTACACACCTGTAGTCGCTGACGAGTCGTGCGAGGCTGCGTCCGGCGGCGCAGCCGTCGTAAAACCATTCAACGCGGTGCCTCAGACACACCTCAGCGCCCGATCGCAGCCTCGTACCTCGACAGCGACTACAAAGGCCCGCGACTACCGGTTACACACCTGTAGTCGCTGACGAGTCGTGCGAGGCTGCGTCCGGCGGCGCAGCCGTCGTAAACCATTCACGCGCTGTCTCAGACACACCGCAGCGCCCGATCGCAGCCTCGACCTCGACAGCGACGACTACAAAAATGCAGGCTTACTCTGCGATCAACCATTCCATCTGCCAGCCGCCCTGGGTTTGACCCAGTTTCTTGGCCAACCACGGCAACAATTCACGCAGCTCTTCTTCCAGGCCCCACGGCGGGTTGGCAATGGCCAAACCCGAACCATTCAGGCTGTTCGGAGTATCCAACGGATGCACAAACAGCTCAACTTGCAGCAGTTTGGGCGCACCCGAACCCGCCAGATCCTGATAAAAGCGGCGCAACTGACGTTTGTCCTTAATCGGATACCAAATCGCAACAACGGTCTGGCGCATACGACTGATGGCGTCTTTCAACGACTCCGTGCAACGCTTCATCTCGTCGAGCTTTTCAAACGGCGGATCGATCAGCATCAGCCCGCGCTTTTCTGCCACCGGCAGCAGCGCACGCGGCACATGCCAGCCTTCACCCAGATGCACCGCTACCCGGCGATCACCCTTCATGTTGTCTTTGAGTAACACGCCGTCTTCCGGGTGTTTTTCGTTCAGCAACACGCGGTCTTGCGAACGGGTCAGGCGCCGCGCCAATTCAGGTGAACCGGGGTAGTAACGTAGCGTTCCATCCGGATTCATCTTGTGCAGCACTTGCATGTAATCCGCTGTTACTGCGGGCAAGTCTTTCTGGTCCCACAAACGGGCGATACCTTCCAGGTACTCACCAGTACGGTTGGCCTGGTCACCCTGAAGGTCGTACAGACCGATGCCCGCGTGGGTATCAAGGTAAGCAAAAGGCTGTTCTTTACGCGACATCAAGGCGATGAGGCGGGTCAACACAATATGTTTGAGAACGTCGGCATGGTTGCCGGCGTGGAAGGCGTGACGATAGTTCATGGTTGCTCCTGCGCAGGGGGCGAAGTTTACCCTGTGCAGCGAGTAACGTCAGGGGTTAAGCCGCTCGCCACGCCAAACGGTGTTATCCATCAAACCGCTTGCGGCATCAGCGTCAGATTTTGCACCTTTCGGTCTTCGTTCCAGTCAAAGAAGAAGCTTCTCTCGGCATCAGCCACAACGACCTGGTTGTCCAGGACTTCTGAGCGGATGACATACCCGGCGATGCTTGGGTCATTTACCGCCCCCCCGGCATAAAGCCCATACACAAAAGGCGATGCGATCTCACTGTACATTCTTGTTTCAGCCAGCGTCTTGCGACACCCCATGAGGTCATGTGCAAACAGCGTAACTGTCCATACGTAATGACGCTGAATAGAAAAAGGCAGTTCGTGGCTGGACACGTAACCGGTAACTGCTCTGTTGGGCATCTCAACGCTCCTTGATGAGGTACTCAACGCTGAGCACTCACACAAGATTAGTCGGTGCGTTTGAACAAAAACAGCCTCCAGACCATTCGATGCACAAATGCCGAAATTTCATACAGTTCATGCAAAAAAAAGCCCGCTCATTTACAGAGACGGGCCTTTTTTAACCACATTTACCGTGTGAGCCGAGGCTCAAATCACTCAGCGGTTTTGCTGGAAGTCTTTCTCGGCAGCGCTGAAACGCTCAACCATGTTCTTGCTTGGGCCTTTGCCCATCAAGCTAACCACCAGAATGGCGATGCTGGCGAAGATGAAGCCCGGAATGATCTCGTACAGACCAAACAGCGAGAAGTGTTTCCACACGATCACGGTAATGGCACCCACCAAAATACCGGCCAATGCGCCATTACGGGTCATGCCCTTCCACAGTACCGAGATCAGTACCACTGGGCCGAACGCAGCCCCGAAGCCTGCCCATGCATAGCTCACCAGGCCCAGAACGCGGTTATCCGGGTTGGCGGCCAGTACGATGGCGATCAAGGCAACCACCAGCACCATGGCGCGACCGACCCACACCAGCTCAACCTGGGAGGCGTTTTTACGCAAGAAAGCCTTGTAGAAGTCTTCAGTCAGGGCGCTGGAGCACACCAGCAACTGGCAGCTCAAGGTGCTCATTACCGCAGCCAGAATGGCCGACAACAACACACCGGCAATCCACGGATTGAACAGCAGCTTGGCCAGTTCAATGAACACGCGCTCAGGGTTTTCGGTCACAGGACCGGCCACCTCAGGATGTGCCGAGAAGTACGCGATACCGAAGAAGCCCACAGCCACGGTACCGGCCAGGCACAGGATCATCCAGGCCATGGAGATACGACGCGCCTTGGCGATCGATTTCACCGAGTCTGCGGCCATGAAACGCGCCAGAATGTGCGGCTGACCGAAGTAACCCAGGCCCCAGCCCATCAGCGAAATAATGCCGATGAAGGAGGTGCCTTTAAGCATGTCGAAGTTGCTTGGGTCTTTGGCTTCAATGGCCAGGAACGTGGTGTCCACACCGCCCGTGGCCAACAGCACGATGATCGGCGTGAGGATCAACGCGAAAATCATCAGGGTCGCCTGAACGGTGTCGGTCCAGCTCACGGCCAGGAAACCACCGATAAAGGTGTAGGCGATGGTTGCCGCGGCACCTGCCCACAATGCGGTTTCGTACGGCATGCCGAAGGTGCTTTCGAACAGACGGGCACCGGCGACGATGCCGGAAGCGCAGTAGATGGTGAAGAACACCAAAATCACGATGGCCGAGATGATCCGCAGCAGACCGCTTTTGTCTTCAAAACGGCTGGAGAAGTAATCCGGCAGGGTCAGCGCATCGCCGTTGTGCTCGGTCTGCACCCGCAGGCGACCTGCCACAAACAGCCAGTTCAGGTAAGCACCGGTTACCAGGCCAATGGCAATCCAGCTTTCCGACAGACCGGAAACATAAATGGCGCCCGGCAAGCCCATCAACAACCAGCCGCTCATGTCGGAGGCGCCAGCGGACAGTGCAGTCACAACGCTGCCCAGGCTACGGCCACCCAGAATGTAGTCGGAAAGGTTATTGGTGGAGCGATAGGCCATGAGGCCAATCAGCACCATTGCCACGATATAGATCACGAACGTGATCAGGGTTGGGTTACTAACACTCATTGAATTAAGCCCTGGCATTGTTTTTATGTTTAGCAGCGGTCTGGTCGGACGCTCACAAACGTCCTGTTTGAGACGAATAACATAGCCGCGCAATTATGACTGACGTTTCCCCAGGAAAATCATCAGCCGATGAACCCAACAGTGAAGAGGTTGCACCTTAGCGGCGAATGCTATGCAACAAAGCAAATCGGGTGCAACCAGTTTTTGTCTGACAAGTTGCACCTTGTCGCCTTTTCGTCTCAATTCGGTTTTTTTGCTCCTTTTCGGAGCAAGAACCACGCAAAGCCAATCAAAAAGCACCAAGTCTGTGCAAAAAATTGCACTCCATTCAAAATCCTGACGAAGCGTCGAACAATCCGCAAAAAAACGGGTTGCACAAGGTTGCACCTCTGGGTGCGCGCAGCTAATCTTGCCGCCAGCTGCTGCCGCGCAACTGCGGCACCCATGAGGATAAAAATATGGCTACCACCACCCTTGGGGTCAAACTTGATGACCCGACCCGCGAGCGCCTCAAGGCCGCCGCGACCTCGATTGATCGTACGCCGCACTGGCTGATCAAGCAGGCAATCTTTAATTACCTGGAAAAACTCGAGGGTGGTGCAACCCTGACCGAGTTGAGCGGTATCCCTGGCGCGGCCAGCGATGACGCCGACGAGGTGCAAACCGATCACGCGCATCAGTGCTTCCTGGAGTTTGCAGAAAGCATCCTGCCCCAGTCGGTGCTGCGCGCCGCGATCACTTCCGCTTACCGTCGCCCGGAACCCGAAGTGGTGCCGATGCTGATCGAGCAAGCGCGTCTGCCTGCCCCGATGGCCGAAGCCACGCAAACACTGGCCGCCTCGATTGCTGAAAAACTGCGCAATCAGAAGAGCGCCGGTGGCCGTGCAGGCATCGTCCAGGGCCTGCTGCAAGAATTCTCTCTGTCATCCCAGGAAGGCGTGGCATTGATGTGCCTGGCCGAAGCGCTGCTGCGCATCCCGGACAAGGGCACCCGTGACGCGCTGATTCGCGACAAAATCAGCACCGGCAACTGGCACCCGCACTTGGGCAACAGCCCGTCTCTGTTCGTCAACGCAGCGACTTGGGGTCTGTTGCTGACAGGCAAGTTGGTGTCGACCCACAACGAAGCAGGCCTGACCTCCTCCCTGAGCCGCATCATCGGCAAAAGCGGCGAGCCGATGATCCGCAAGGGCGTCGACATGGCCATGCGCCTGATGGGCGAGCAGTTTGTGACCGGCGAAACCATCGCCGAAGCCCTGGCCAACGCCACGCGCTTTGAAGCCAAGGGCTTCCGTTACTCCTACGACATGCTCGGCGAAGCCGCACTCACCGAGCTCGACGCGCAAAAATACCTCGCGTCCTACGAGCAAGCGATCCATTCGATCGGCAAAGCCTCTAACGGCCGTGGCATCTACGAAGGCCCGGGGATTTCGATCAAATTGTCGGCCCTGCACCCGCGTTACAGCCGCGCCCAGTACGAGCGCGTGATGGACGAGCTGTACCCGCGCCTGCTGTCGCTGACCTTGCTGGCCAAGCAATATGACATCGGCCTGAACATCGACGCCGAAGAAGCTGACCGCCTTGAGCTGTCGCTCGACCTGCTGGAACGCCTGTGCTTCGAGCCACAACTGGCTGGCTGGAACGGCATCGGTTTCGTGATTCAGGCTTACCAGAAGCGCTGCCCGTACGTGATCGACTACGTGATCGACCTGGCACGCCGCAGCCGTCACCGCCTGATGATCCGTCTGGTAAAAGGCGCGTATTGGGACAGCGAAATCAAGCGCGCTCAAGTCGAAGGCCTGGAAGGCTATCCGGTCTACACCCGCAAGGTGTACACCGACGTTTCCTACCTTGCCTGTGCGAAAAAACTGCTGGCCGTGCCTGAGGCTATCTATCCGCAATTCGCGACGCACAACGCCCAAACGCTGTCGGCGATTTACCATATCGCTGGTCAGAACTACTACCCTGGCCAGTACGAGTTCCAATGCCTGCACGGCATGGGTGAACCGCTGTACGAGCAAGTCGTCGGCAAACTTTCCGAAGGCAAGCTCAATCGTCCGTGCCGTGTGTACGCACCGGTCGGCACCCACGAAACACTGCTGGCCTATCTGGTGCGTCGCTTGCTGGAAAACGGCGCCAACACCTCGTTCGTTAACCGCATCGCCGACCACACCATTTCGATTCAAGAGCTGGTAGCCGACCCGATCTCGCAGATCGAGCACATGGCGGCGCAAGAAGGCGGCTTCGGCTTGCCTCACCCGCGCATCCCTTTGCCGCGCGACCTGTATGGCAGCGAACGCGCCAACTCCAGCGGCATCGACATGGCCAACGAACACCGCCTGGCGTCGCTGTCCTGCGCCCTGCTGGCCAGCGCACACAACGACTGGAAAGCTGCGCCGATGCTCGGTTGCGCCTCCAGCACCGAAACGCCTGCACCGGTGCTCAACCCGTCCGATCTGCGCGACGTGGTCGGCCATGTGCAGGAAGCTACCGTTGAGGACGCCGACAACGCGATCCAGTGCGCATTGAATGTCGCACCGATCTGGCAAGCCACCCCGCCTGCCGAGCGCGCCGCCATTCTGGAGCGTGCCGCAGACTTGATGGAAGCCGAGATCCAGCCACTCATGGGCCTGTTGGCACGCGAGGCGGGCAAGACCTTCGCCAACGCCATCGCCGAAGTCCGTGAAGCCGTCGACTTCTTGCGTTACTACGCCGTACAAGCGCGCAACGACCTGACCAACGACGCGCACCGCCCATTGGGCCCCGTGGTCTGCATCAGCCCGTGGAACTTTCCGCTGGCGATTTTCAGCGGTCAAGTTGCTGCCGCCCTGGCCGCCGGGAACCCGGTGCTGGCCAAGCCGGCCGAGCAAACGCCGCTGGTCGCCGCACAAGCAGTGCGTATCCTGCTGGAAGCCGGTATCCCCGAAGGCGTGCTGCAATTGCTGCCGGGTCGTGGCGAAACCGTCGGTGCGCGTCTGGTCGGCGACGATCGCGTCAAAGGCGTGATGTTCACCGGTTCCACCGAAGTCGCCCGCTTGCTGCAACGCAACATTGCCGGCCGTCTGGATGCACAGGGCCGTCCGATCCCGCTGATCGCCGAAACCGGCGGTCAAAACGCCATGATCGTCGATTCCTCGGCATTGACCGAACAAGTGGTCATCGACGTGGTGTCCTCGGCCTTCGACAGCGCTGGCCAACGTTGCTCGGCACTGCGCGTGCTGTGCTTGCAGGAAGATTCGGCTGATCGCGTCATCGAAATGCTCAAAGGTGCAATGGCTGAATCGCGCATGGGTAATCCTGAGCGCTTGAGCGTGGACATTGGCCCGGTGATCGACGCCGAAGCCAAAGCGGGCATCGAGAAACACATCCAGGGCATGCGTGACAAAGGCCGCAACGTGTTCCAGATGGCGATTGCCGACATCGAAGAATGCAAGCGCGGCACCTTCGTCATGCCGACCCTGATCGAGCTGGAAAGCTTCGACGAGCTGGAACGCGAAATCTTCGGCCCAGTGCTGCACGTGGTGCGCTACAAGCGCAAAGACATTGACCAATTGATCGCTCAGATCAATGCGTCGGGTTACGGCCTGACGCTGGGCGTGCACACCCGCATCGACGAAACCATTGCCAAAGTGGTCAACAGCGTCAATGCCGGTAACGTCTACGTAAACCGCAACATCGTTGGCGCAGTGGTCGGCGTCCAGCCGTTTGGTGGCGAAGGCTTGTCAGGCACCGGCCCTAAAGCCGGCGGCCCTTTGTACCTGTTCCGCTTGCTGTCGACCCGTCCGGGCAATGCCATCGAGCAGTCGTTCGCCAAGGTCGATGCCATCAGCGCACCCGACACCCAAGCCCGCGAAGCCTTGAGCAAACCGCTCAAAGCACTGCAAGCCTGGGCCGACAACAACCAGCAGGCCGCCTTGGCCGAGTTGTGCAGCGAATTCGCCGCCCATTCGCAAAGCGGTATCACTCGCTTGCTCAATGGTCCGACGGGCGAGCGCAACAGCTACGCCATCCTGCCGCGCGAACACGTGCTGTGCCTGGCCGAAGTGGAAAGCGACTTGCTGACTCAACTGGCAGCGGTATTGGCCGTAGGCAGCTCTGCGGTCATGCCGGAAAGCGAACTGGCCAAAGCCCTGCTCGCCCGCCTGCCAAAAGAGGTGCAGGCACGCATCAAACTGGTGGCTGACTGGACCAAAGACGACGTGATCTTTGACGCTGTCCTGCATCACGGCGACTGCGATCAATTGCGTGACGTGTGCCAGCAAGTGGCCAAGCGCGCAGGCGCGATCGTCGGCGTGCAAGGCTTGTCTCAGGGCGAAACCAACATCGCGCTGGAACGTCTGGTGATTGAACGCGCATTGAGCGTCAACACCGCAGCCGCAGGGGGTAATGCGAGCTTGATGACCATCGGTTGATGGATTAACCGAACGCTGAAAATAAAAACCGGGCACCTGTGAGGGTGTCCGGTTTTTTAATGTCCGAGCAACGGCTAACGTACCTGGCAGACCTTGGCTATCAGTAGGGCACATAGACCAATAGCATCATCATCAAGATGAAAACCATCCACACAACAGCACCGCATACTGCCCAAACACGGTTGGCAACGTTCAGTGTCCGGTTTTTTTTGCCCTGTGGGTCGTTGTGCAAATAATTGACGGCGCGTTGCGCTCCGATCAACAACCACCCGCACGCCACAAACAACCCCCAATTCAGAAGGATAAATATCCAGAAGGACGGTTCATCTCCCTCAATCATCATGCTGATAATGGGTAATGCCCAAGCGATGCCTAACAGAGCGGCCCGCCGTGTCGGGAACCATAGGTAAGTGCGACCTGACACATCCAGTGCCTGCTGAATCCTGCTGAACAGCGAAAAAACATAGACCCCGTTAAAAAGAGCGCGAAAGACCGGCAAAGCCTGTGTCCCGGTAGAGCGTTGATAACATTTCCAATGTTGGTAGAACCATGCGAACAAATACAAACCCATCGTGACGCCATACATGAATGACAGTTTTTTAATCGAGACCACATAAAACTCGGCGGGCTTTACACCTGCGAGTGAAGTGTCCTGAGTCATGAGTGCGTTCCAACCAAAAGAAAGCTACGACCCTGATCCATTCCTCAGATTTAAAAAACCACCCGGCTCTGATCTTCATGCAGGACAAATCTGATTTATTGTCCGAGTTCATTGTCTGGAGATGCCTTATCCTGCGAAAACTTAATATTGTAAAACTCCAACAAACTTAAGCCTTGGCTAAAAGCCTCCCTGACTTCGGCACTTTGTTGCAGCAGCTCGGGGCTGGGTTGGGCGTGTTGTTCGGCAGGTATCGGTTTGGACCATTCGACAATTGAGTCAGGGAACGCCGCTTTGGGCTGATTGCTGACCCATTGGGCGAGTCGGCAGGGCAAAGTCCAGCCGCTGCAAAACTGAATCGTCAAAAAGCCAAAGGCATACACCGGCCAAGCGTGCATTTCGCGGTAGACCTCGCGACACATATGAAAGTAGGCCACGGTGCCTTCCTGAAACTCTTCATCCGTCAACAACGTGACTGGCACCGCTTCCGGCCCCTCTTCCATGTACACCCTCAGGGCCTCCCATTCACTGACTGCCAGACTCAAGTGCCCGGTTGGAATGGTCAGCCACGCCACCGCCCCACTGCTGCTGTCGCGCAGACCGATCATCAGTGAAGCGCTGGGCATGACGGCGTATTCAGTCACCACCGAGCCTACCGTGACGCAGGCAATCACTTCCTCCCAAGGCACGATTAACGGCGGCTGGCCTTTTTTAGGGACATACGCCACTTCGCGGCGTTGGCGGTTGAAACGGACGGGGGGATCATTTATGACTTCCAGAATGGTTTTGGTCAGGGGGATACCTGCCATCAGTATCAGAAGAATAATAAACCCCCACAGATAGTAATTAGGGAGAATTAAATTAATTAAGACTTCATAAAACGGACTCCCGTACTTTATACATGCATGCACCCCCAACCCTAACCCTATCAAGAAAAACGTAATCACCATATTCATCACTGTCCCTACAGAGCACCTTATCGCAAACTCTAATCCACCACCTCCAGGGCCAAAATCCAGAAACACATCGTTAATTTCCCTGTGCATGCGTTGACCACTAAAAGGTACTACGCCTGTCGGTAAAGGATTGGGCGCCAGATATAAAGCTTCCGTTCCTTTATTTTTCTCAAAATCACCGGCATGAGGCAGTCGATCGTATTTTTCATCACGCATTAAAGTCACTCACATTCAATTCACACCACTCAGCCTCACCCATATAAGCAACACCCTCAACTCCCTCGACAGGGGCATTGATAACTCCAATATCCAAAGGAATACGATAACTTAGGTAGTGCTCATTCGACTTCAGATAGTTTTCTGCAAGATCCGGTTTAACTGCAAACCTGACATTCAATATGGACTGAGTACCACACCATTCATAAGGCAAATTAAGCTGTATACCTAGAGGACTGTCCCCTACCAGTACAAAATTGCTCCTTACTATTGCCCCAACATCCCTATATTGGGAGGTACTGTCACGCCGCCACTGAGCTGTAAAAATTATGGGGGAACGCTCCAAGCTTTGCAGACTCGTACCCGGGAGACTAAGGTAAAAAGAACGAACTTTGCCCCATTCGTCCAACGACTGGGTAATTCCTTGATCTAAAAAAACTGGACGTTGGGTAGCTTCAGACAAGTGCTGCGCGTGGTTAAGCCAGTTCCACCCCTGACTGTCATTCCCCCAGCAACATTGCAATAACCAGCGCTGATGATCATTGCGTTTGTGGTAGTTATAAATGGCTTCTCCTACAAACCCCAAAGCCATAAAAGCCAGGTTCCAGGGAGTGAGGCCTGCTACATATCCAAAAAAACGCCCCCCTCCCATCGCCCATGCTTTGCTGGTCGCCTGAACTCCTTTGCCGAAAGACTTGATCAATATCCGGATTTCAACAAGCGCTTTAAGTTGTATCGCTCCGGCTACTACAGTGCTACCGGTATCACCTACCAGTGCTATAAATGCGCCTGCTTTTTCTCCCGCACTTCCGGTACGAATAGCATTCACCCACTTATTAAAATTATTGAGTGATATACCTAACGCCCCAAAGAAAGCCAAGGGTGCAATAAGTCCACCAAGACCCAGCCCTAACTTTCCGATTTTTACTGCAAACAGCATCCCATTTTCACTATTACTTGAGACCTGTACTGCTCTGAACGCCTTATCTACAAAGCTGATATGTATATTTTGATAAACCGACAGCGCTGCCGCTAATGTGCCTGTTATGGCTCCACTAATGATGAATAAGTCTTTGATAGTGCCCTCGTTTTTTTGAATTTCCCATACTTTCAAAGCCTCCCCCAACGAATACGCCTGCCACAGCATCAGCCCCAGCGGGAGCCAGCCACTTTTGAACACAGTAGCCCCGGCGTTTCCTTCGCCGTATCCGCCTTTGATGCCCGAGCGCAGGCGGTTGATTTCTTCGTTCAGGTACGCCTGCTGTTGAGGGTTCAAGTTGAGTTGCAAGCCGATAAATCCAGCAGGCTGGGTACTGGTGATGGTCAGGCTGTTTTGAATGGTTTTGACCAGCGCCACCCGCTGTTCGCGAGCATCTAGCAGCAGGCGGTGGTAATGCTCGGCCTGCTGCCGCGCTGTCTGACGCTGAATGTCAGTGGAATGGCGGTATTGACTGTTTTTGTTTGCGACAGAACGGTTGTACTTGTAGGTGTCTTCGTTTTTTAGCAGCACTTGCAGGTTGGTAAGGCGCAGGTTGAATTGCTGGACGTCTTGCGCGCTGGCAATCCGCAAGGTGGCTCCTTCGTGTTGCAAGGCCATCAGACCTGCCAATCGGTGGGCACGATTGGTGGTGCTGTCAAAGGCGTCGAGGTGTGCTTTGAGGGCGGGGCCATTAACGCTTGCCTGAAGCGTGACCAACCAGCGTTCCAGCCGCAGCGCCGCCGCCGGGGCGTAGGCCGCCTGCACCAATTGGCTCGACTGCCTGGCCTGCGGGTCGAGGTCAAGGGTGTTGGCCCAGTGCTGGCCCATCAGGGTGTTCAGTTGCTGCACGCGCACGTGTGATTGGGCAATGCTGTCTTGTGCGGTGCGTGCCTGATCGAGCCACTTGACCAGATCGGCCGCCTTGCTGCTCAGAAAGGTCCAGTCAAGGCGACTGCCAAACGCCGGCAAAATGTAATACGGGTGCGTATGCAGGTACTCTCCTACAGCTTCCAGACTCTCATCGGTTCGGCACAGATCGCGCACGCAGTTGTGTTCCGCCACCAGTGCCGCGTGCAGTTGTTCATCCACTTTGGGGTCGAAGTACCACAGGCTGCGGTGCAGATCGCCACGAATGAGCAACTGGGTGCGATCTTCGGTGATGCGGTCCAGACGCGCGGTCCAACGCTTGATGTGTACCCGTTCGGCTTCCAGGTAGGCGGTCATTTCCCGGTGGCGCACCAGATCATGAATGCCCCGCGCACCCAGCCCCCGGCCTTGTAAGGTCGCATCGCTATGGTCTTGCAGGGTCTCGATATCGTCTTGCAGTTCGTCATGCAGCGCTTCACCGAGGGCGTCGTGCATAGCCTGTTTTTTGTCATTCAGGCTCTGGCGCACACCACGCGTCTGTGCGTCCAGGCCGTGGCCGGGATAGGTGGCTTTTTCAGGACTGAGTCCCCGATAGGTATTGCGCGCGTTCAAGTAGGCATAGATGGCTTCGCGCTGCGCCGGGCTGGTTTTCTCGAACAGGCGCTTATCTACGCCGGTGCTGACAGCGTTGCCATCACTGAGCACCATCAGGGTTTCGATGTAACTGCCCACCAGGTATTTGAGTTCTTGGCGCTCTTTGGCCACCCAGGTGTCAATCCAGCTCACCACAAGGTCTTGTTCCTGGGCCAGATCGCGCATCACGCCCAAGGTGTCGTTGAACAGCAGATACAAATGATCATGCTCGTAGGCCGCGAGCATCTGACCTTTGACGGCGCCGATGTGCCGCTTTTGAAAATGCGGCTGATCTTCCCAGGCGTAATCTTCAGACTCTTGCGGGTCTTGCCCCTCGACAGTCACGTCAGTGCCGGGTTGTTCTGCGACTTCTGCCAACCACTGTTGCGCCTGGGCTTCAGTCAGCAAGTGCTGCCCACCGATGGCGCAATGGGCCGTGCTCAAGTCGACGTGTTGCATGAAGTGATCACGCTCGTTGCGACTGTCGATCATTCGCGAGCACTTGTGGGCCGTCCATTGCAGTTCGCTGTAGGCCATGTGCAAGGTGGTCGAGCGCTCGAACAGCAGCGCATGTTGGGCAAACACGCCGTCGCGCTGATCCTGGCTGGCCTCGCTGCCTTGCCACACAATTTGTGTCACCTGCCCCTCAAGCACCCGGTATTCGTGCAAATAGCCACTGGTGTTGTCGATGACATACAGCCAACCGTCACGCAGCTGGCGAATACCCAACGGCCGCGAAACCAGTCGATACGGCATCGTCAGCGCGCTGGCCGGGTCGAGCCGCTCGACCCGGCCATACCGTAAGGGCAACAACTGCACACGCGGCTTGCGCAGCGGACACACACCCAGAGCCGTTTTCGCGTCGCTGCGGCTCAGGTCAATGTGATTGGGATTCGGGCGCCGGGCACTCATACGTTGAATTCCTCACGGTATGGACTGCGGGCAAGCGCCAGTGCGGCGGCCTGTTCGATGCGCTGGGTGGGCGTCAAGGCGCACGGTTGGGTGAGCAACTGCGCGATGTCGGGGTGGCGCTCGAGCACGTCATCACCCAGCAAAATGCGCACGTTGGCGTACAGGCACATCTCGTGTTCACTGTTGAACCCCAATGCATAGGCGCTTGCGGCCACGTTTCGAATCCATGCCCAGCGCGCGAGGGCATCCTGCCCGCCGAACACCTCGGGGAAGGCTGTATGCAGACGCTCATGCAGGCTTATCCAGACGGCTCGCAGGCGTACTTCATCAAGCAAGGCCACCTGACGCTCACACAAACCATAAGACTGGGCAGCCAATGACCGGGGTTGAGCACCCCGGCGTACGTGGTGGTGCCATGCGTTGCTGATGGCATCCGGCAGCACCACCTGCTCCATCGGCCCAAAAAAATCAGCGCTTGCGGTATCTTCAGCGTGCTTGAGCAAAGCGTGCATCACGGCGGGATCAGCCACCCGCAACCAGACTTTTTGCCCGTGCGGGTACTGCGCATCCAGCAGCGTACGCAAATGAGTGATGACCTCGAACGCGCTGGCATGACTAAAAATCAAATAGCCCCACTCCTCGGCACTGTGCGCCAAGTAGTGGCTCAACCCCGGTGTACTTGGCCCCTTCAAGGTAATCAGGCACGGGGACACCGGGTTGCAGGACACCAGCGGCGTATTGGCATACAACAGCTGGAAGTCCGGCGCTGCGAACCAGTCGAGCAGGCGAACCCGCAGGTTTTTCACGCTGATGCCATCCAGCAGCAGGTAAGCATTGCCCTCCCAGGGCAAATCAGGGGGCAACGTATCAGGCGTCAACATGGATGCCACCGACTTGCGTATTCGCCTTCAAGGCTTCGCACTGCGCACAGGCCGGCGCCTTGAGCTGTAAGGCTTGCAGCTGTGCCGAAGGGTCCAGCTCAATACTGTGCAGGACCTGAACCACGCCCGGTGATAACGGCATGGCAGGCGTACCGGGCATCGCCACCCCACCCACTTGAATCGGCGTACTGCTAAAGA
>NZ_LLWJ01000070.1:0-295983 GCF_001529285.1 Pseudomonas sp. TAA207
TCTTTAGCAGTACGCCGATTCAAGTGGGTGGGGTGGCGATGCCCGGTACGCCTGCAGCGCCAGTCTTTCCAAACCCTGTCGAACCGCTGGTGGCTATAGCGTTACGCCCGCAAGCGCAAGCCCTGAAGATCGCAGCTCAATCGGCCCAGCCGATTTGCGCCATCTGCGAAAAAGCACAGGACCCTCAAACATGAGCCGCGCTTACTTGCTGCTCGACAGCTGCCAGATCGAGAACCTGAATGCGCGATTGTTTGAGCGCGCACCCGGAGCAGCGCCACACGCTTTGTATCTGATGACGCAGTACGCAGAGCTGGCCGCTTATGGGCCAGTGTTAATAGCTGTTGAAACCGGCAGTCCTTTGGTGCAGGCCTTTGTTCAACAATGGCAGTACAGCGCAGGTATCTGGATTGAGTCCGACGCCGACGAAGCGCAGTTGGTAGCGCACTTGCGCAGTTTGATTCATGCCCGTTTGGAAGGTGGTGTGTGCGTTTTATTTCGATATTACGATCCGCGCATTACCCGCCTGTGGTTGCAGCACTTACCGGCTGGTGAGCGTGATCGGCTGATGGGTCCGATGAACCTGATTCGTTTGCCCGACGGTGTTTTACAGCGTGAAGGCGCAGCATTTCCCGGCGTCTGTTATACGCATACCCCGTGGCTGACACTGTATGTGCAGCAGGTTCAGCGTCTGTCTGAGGCGGCTCGCGAAGCCGTTCTTGTAGGTGTGATTGAGCAGTGTCAGCAGTATTTTCCCGCGTGTATGCAGGGGTTGGATGCGACCGGGCAAAGACTGTGGGCGACCCGATGCTGCTGCAACGCCGAACGTCAAGGCTACAGCGCAATGGATGAAGTGATGCGTTGGGTGAGTCTGTACGCCCACTTTGGCGAAAGCTTTCCTGACGGGTTTGGCCACGGGCGATATCGCGAGATCCTGTCGGCCCGTGAGCAATTGCCAAAAGAACGCTTAGATAACCTGCTGACCGAGTTAAAACGCCAGATTGCCTTGGGAGAGGTCACCTCATGAGTCCTGAGCAGCGGCTGAAAAAACTGGCACAGCTGGAGGCGGCTGACCGGTCTGCCAGCGGCCAGGCACATATCGATATCAACAGTGTCGGCGGGCAATGCCCCGTGCATCAGCCCTTTATTTTTGTGTTGCCCGTGCGTTATGCGTGCAGTGAACAGGCGGCCACTCACCCCGCCAGTCAGCCGGGCATTACGCCAGACAGTCATCCCTTGGCCGCGCGCCTGTTACGCGAAGGGTTTGTGTATGTGTGGCAGGGCCCTCAAGGCTTGCAGCGCTATGCCGTGGCAATCAATGGCAGGCTGCGAGCACAGCCGTTGCACGCCGATGACACGCGGGTTGAGCGGGGTAACCTGTGTGGCGTGGCCGTCAGTAAGCACACGCCGGTCTGCATGCTCTACACCGAATACCCGCTCAATCCAGCGGCTTGCCAACAGCTTTTGGATCCGCAGGTACGCGCCAGACGCATGCGTCAATTTGATATGCGACGGCTAGCCGATGAACTACAGGCTGCGCATTGCGTCCCGCTGCGGGACGCCGATCAGCTTATGGGCGAGTTGCTGCCCCAGACCTATGCGCAGGCGGTGACCCTGGATCATCTGCACAACGGTCAGACGCATCGAGCGCAAGAGCAGCTGTTGGCTCAACGACTGTTTGAAAATCGCTCCGATGACGATATTCAGCACAACATCACGGCCTTGACCCAAGCACAGCGCTGGAACCATGAGCGCATCCAGGTCGCTGCCCGTCACCCTGACATTCGGGCAGAAGGCACGGTGCCCGGTGAGTGGAGTGCCGCGCCTTGGTCCCCTTTCAAGGTGCGTGAACTGCTGGAAGGCACTCACCAGCAAGCTCAAGGTTTATATGCCGTACTGGCGTGCCTGGATGATGACCTTGGGGTGTTGCGCGATATCAATCACGAACAGGAACACGTCGAAAGCCGCCACGAACAATGGCAGCAAGACCATCAGTTGCGTCTGAGTATTGGCGGGTTTGTGCGCAGCCTGATCACTGAAGATGGCGCTGAAATCGCGGGCCAGCTGAGCTATCGCTATCGTGAATACGCCATCGAGTTGACCCCGGAGCAAGGGGAGCTAATGCTCAAGGTCGATCATGAACTTGAAACCCTGTTTCGCGAAGAAGCGCGACTCAATCAACAACGTGGTCGGCTTTACTCGTATTCGGTGGCGAGTACAAAACTGGCGCAAGTGCGTGCCGACATACAGCGTACCGTGGCGCCCGTGCGTGAGTTTATCCCGGCCGAGCTACATACCGAGGTCGAAGCCGTGGTGCGTGACTATCGCGCATCAAAAGTGGCCAACCGTGAAAACCACTTCGTCAGCGAAAAGGTTGCGCAGTACATCGACTTACCCGCGATGAACGAGTGGCTCGACCTACTCGGGCCATTGGGCGCGCCGATACTCGCCAACCTGGCCCAATTGGCCCGTGAAACTGACGGCGTGTGGAACACCCTGATCAAACGCTCCGGCGCAGCCTTACTGTTACTCAGCGGCGAACCGGGTGCGCCTTTGAGTGGCGCGTGGCTGAACATCATGATCGCCGCGCGCATGGGCAGTCAGACCGGCTTGCGCTTTGTCAGCGAAGGAGGGCGTCAGGTGTTGCAATTGGTTGGCAAGGCGGCCGAAGACCTCACCCAGTGGGCGCAGGTGACGGGCAAAGCCATTGGCACCGGGCGCGTGGCCAACATCGTCAACTCACCTGCGGTGCAAAAAAGTGGCGGTGTAATTGCACTGGCGGCACTGCTGCTCAACAGCTGGAACGCGGGCCGCTACCTGAGCGATGCACGGGTGCTGGAAGGGATGGATGAGCAGCGTCAACACGACACGGCATCGGCAACGTTATATGCAACAGCAGCGTTGGTGGCGGTGATTGATGTGCAGGTGAGGAAGGGGTTTTGGGGAGGGAGCGGGGTTGATGGCGTCTCGGCAAAAATCGGGAACCAATCTTTTACTGCATCGGTTTTGACATTGTTTGGAGGCGCTTTGGGGTTTATCTCGTTGTTAGCCTCACTCAAGGAGTACAGAAGCCTTCAGCTTCAATTAGATGATATGCAACATCATCTGGACCCATGGTTGCAATTGCGTCAGGCAGTTGTAAAGGGTCAGGTTATAGCGTTTGGTGCTCAAGCGCTTCTTGGGCTTGTATACACATTCAAAAGTATTGCTGCAGATTATGGTGTGGTAGTGGCAAATGCTAACTACTTGAGATGGATCGGGCCCGTTAATCTATTGCTTGCTGTATTGGGTGTGTTGTATTTGATTGCCTGGTTTATGAAACAGACACCGTTGCAGAATTTTCTCGATTATTGCTGCTGGTCAAAATTAAGAGCCAAGGATTTGTCGGCCATTGCGTTTGATCGTCAAGCAGAAGAGCTGAGTCGGTTGTACCAGATACTATTTGCCCCCCGTCTTAGTTTTAACGGAGAGGCGCGTAAGGAGCCTGCGAATAATCGAATGGGTTTTGTCATTGTGCCTAGGGTGTATTCCTTGACGATCGACTTGCCAGGCGCTGATCCGTCAAATACGTATTTTGATATTTCTATTGTTGGCGATCCTGTTGATATACCTGTGTATCGAAAGTTAGTAAGCACTAATGACTCTGGTAAACCTGTAGTGCCCCCAAGACCCATGCAAGATATTGGCAGGCACTGGATTCAAGCAAGTTCTTGCCAGTGGATACCTTATCAGGAAGGCCAGGGTCTGCGCCTGTCAGGGCCGTTTAACGCCATACCTGATCTTTTTGGCTCCTCCCCCCAAAAAGTTTGGGTACGTGTGTGCTATCACTCATCAATTACCTCTTTACTGAATACGCGAAAATATAATGGGGGGGATCAAGGGCAGGTTTATATCTACACCCCCGACACGGGTTTAATCTCAGGGCGTGAAGAATCGACACCAGAACTTGATAAGGCAATACGCTTATCTTTGAGCGCTGAGCAGAATAGTCAGTATCTACAGCCTGTGAGTACGCGATCATGAATTATCCGCCAGCAGGGACTGTCCATAAAAAAACATTCCATCAAAATGATTATCTGGCACCCCTTGCAATACCCACGGGTGAAATGGCTCAAGATGTACTTGGTAGTGTGTGGCGTAAGAATGATATTTATATCGATGTTGGCGTGTTTGCAATAAGTAATGCGGTGATGGTGTTATGGTTGAATGTGTTGTTATGTATTTTAATTTCATATTTGATTGATGATTGGGATGTGCTCCTGTGGGTAGGTGTGATCTTTATATATCCCGTGTACCTGCTGATAAATGCATTAAGGAGGCCTACTCCGTTACCTGCCCGCTTCAATCGCCAACGTCGAGAAGTTTGCGTGCCCGTCAATGAGCATGACTATTGGATAGTCCCATGGGAAACCGTCATAGCCCAAGCCACGGAGCATCAATCCTTCAGTCAGGCCGGTAAATATTCTATTGGCGGTGGATTAGTTGTCGGATTTAAAAATCCAGATCCTCACGCAGAAGACGAACTCAAATATTGCAGCTTTACGTTTGCCTGCGGCAGCGTTACGGCCTCCAGGCGGGTCTGGGAATGTATGCGCAGTTACATGGAGATCGGACCCGAGGCGATCGAAGATTTTCGTGAAAAAAGTCATCACCCTAAAGGTGTGCTGGCGACCTACTGGGATCAACTGTTGGAGTCTGCACAGCGCAAAGGCTGGCCGATGGCGTTGCTGTGGGAAGGCTTCTTCGGGTTATTTATTTTCAATATCTTGCTGATCATTGCTTTGGAGCGATGGAAGTTAAACCCGCCACCTGATTTGACCTATCCCGACATCATTGAATGGTCGAAACCATTACCCCCACAGCAATGGGCCAAACGTTCGCCTGAGCTTGAAGCCGCGATAGCTCAGCGCGAAGCGGAGCTGGCAGCGCAGAAGAACCTGTAGCCGCTGACGAGTAATGCGAGGCTGCGTCCGGGCGCGCAGCGCTCGCTCAATCCTTCAATGCGGTGCTTGAGATGCACCGCAATCATCGGGTTTATGATCACTTCGCAATCGAACGTTGCCGTAGGCCACGGTTACACAACCTCGGCAATTTTCCGGGGAGCAATCAGGCCGTTTCGCTCGGATCGTGAGGTTTACGTACGGCCCGCACCACGGGGCGCAGCAATTCAGTCGGCGGGGTTTCGCAACTGATTTTGCGGCCCAGCTTGGTTTCGATTGCGGGCAATTGGTACGAGTCGTCTTCACCGGCAAAGCTGATGGACACGCCGTCAGCGCCCGCGCGGCCTGTGCGGCCAATGCGGTGCACGTAATCGTCCGGAACCTCCGGCAGGGTGAAGTTGATCACATGGCTGATGCCGTCGATGTGAATCCCGCGCCCGGCCACGTCGGTGGCAACCAAGACGCGGACTTTTCCTTCGCGGAAGTTTTCCAGGGTCTTGATGCGTTTGTGTTGCGGTACATCGCCCGACAGTTGTGCGGCGTTTATACCGTCGCGTACCAGGCGTTCTTCGATGCGGCGCACTTCGTCTTTACGGTTGGCAAAAACGATGACCCGCTCCCAGCCGTTGTCGTTGACCAGGTTGAACAACAATTTGTATTTGTCAGCACCGGCCACGGCGTAGACATGTTGCTCGACACGGTCGCTGGCGACGTTTTCGGCTTCGATTTCAACAATGGCCGGGTCGGTGGTCCATTGTTTGGCAAGGTTCATCACGTCTTCGGTGAAGGTCGCGGAAAACAGCAGCGTCTGGCGTTCGGCTTTCGGTGGTGTCTGGCGAATGATCTGACGTACTTGCGGGATGAAACCCATGTCCAGCATGCGGTCAGCTTCGTCGAGCACCATCACTTCGACCATGTCCAGGTGCACTTCACCGCGCTGGTTGAAGTCCAGGAGGCGGCCCGGTGTGGCCACCAGAATGTCGCAATGGCGGGCTTCGAGTTGCTTGAGTTGCTTGTCGAAGTCCATCCCGCCAACGAAGGTCATGACGTTGAGGTCGGTGTATTTGGTCAGGTCGGCGGCGTCTTTGGCGATTTGCACCACCAGCTCGCGGGTCGGCGCGATGATCAGTGCACGCGGCTCGCCCATGTAACGCTCTTTGGGCGGCGGGGTTTGCGTCAGTTGGCTGATGATCGAGATCAGGAACGCCGCCGTTTTGCCGGTGCCGGTTTGTGCGCGACCAATCGCGTCACGGCCGCTCAGGGTGTAACCCAATACGCCTGCCTGAATCGGCGTGCAGTACGGGAAACCCAAATCTTGAATAGCGTGCATCAGTTCAGGTGCGAGCTTGAAGTCGTGGAAACGGGTTTTGCCTTCTTGCGGCTCAACCACGAAGTCTTCGAGTTTCCAGGGAATGACCGGTGGCTTGGGTGCCGCCTCGCGTCGCGGTTTGGCGACTTTTGGTTTTTCGCTGCGCGCGGGGTGCTCAACAGGCTGGGCGTCGGGTGTGTTCACCGAGGCTTGAGCGGGAGCAGGGTGGCCAGGCTGTTGCGCGTCGGTTCGCGGGCTGGGACTGCTGGAAGGGGGTGTGCAAGCTGGCGCGAGCGGCTCAGCCTCGCTTTTACCGAATATTTTTTTGAGTGCTTTGAGCACGGTCATCTCATCAGTTGGTTAAGGAGTGTACGCCGGGCAGTGTAATGCAAGTCGCGTGCTCGGCGTAGTGAACGACTGGATGTTTCGGATTTAACTCAGGCGGGCTACGAGCCAGCGACCGATGTCACGGATCTCTTCGGGTAACACTTCGTGCCCCATTGGGTATTCCTGCCATGTAACGGTGACGCCACGTGTTTTCAGATGTTCATACGCCGTACGCCCCATGGAGTTTTGGACTACATCATCGTACTGCCCGTGCAGGCACAAGGCCGGAATACGTTGCTGGCTGGCGGACAGTTCCAGTTCATCACTGAAGGTCGGTGCATAAGTAGAGAGGGCAATTACGCCACCCAATGCGCCTTGCCATTTCAGATAGGCGGTGTGAAACACCACCGCACCGCCTTGAGAGAAGCCCGCCAGAACAATGCGGTTGGCATCAATGCCCGAGGCTTTCTGCGCTTCGATCAAACCGATCACGGTATCGGCGGACTCATTGAGCTCATCTTCACTGATCGAGCGGGCGGGACTCATGGCCTTGATGTCGTACCAGCTGGGCATGGCATAACCGCCATTGATCGTGACTGGACGTGTGGGTGCCTGGGGCAAAACAAAGCGTGTGCTCAGCAACTGTTCTTGCAACGCCTCAGCCACTGGCAAGAAGTCATAACGGTCAGCGCCTAACCCGTGAAGCCAGATAACACAGGCGTCTGCGGGCTTTTGCGGCTCGATTGTCAAAGGTGTGTGCATGGCTGCTCCATCGTTGTGCGTGCGCGCAGTTCGGGTGCGCGGCAACGGTGCGTGATCGTTTAACGTTTGACGAAAATGTGTACTGCTTGAACGTTTTTTCTGAAATGGGAGGGCGAAATCACTGAGGCCGCCAGTGTGGTACGCGCTTTGCTATGTGGTCAGGGCGCTTGTGCGTTCCCTCCGGCGGTAACACTAACAGGCAACTGCCGGCGGGGGGATAGCAAAAAACCTGAGGGTGAAGTTAGACAAGGAATTCAACAGCTCACGTGAGCGCTTCAGTTTGACGGTTTGTGCGATGCATCCATCGCCCAAGACTTAAGCCGCTTGACCTCATAAAAAGCCAACACGGGTCAACAGCGCCTCACAAGGGGGCGGCGGGTCTTGTTCAAACACAACAAAAGCAGCACTGGAGGTTTGAATGAAGCAGTTGAAATCCACCTTGGCCCTGGCCACCGCAGCGGTAGTACTGAGCGTCAGTGGTTTTGCTCATGCAGGGGCGACGCTGGACAGCGTCAAGAAGAAAGGCTTTGTGCAATGTGGCGTGAGCGATGGCTTGCCCGGCTTTTCGGTACCGGATGCCTCGGGCAAGATTTTGGGGATTGATGCGGATGTGTGCCGTGCGGTGGCTGCTGCGGTGTTTGGGGATGCCACCAAAGTCAAATTCAGCCAGTTGAACGCCAAGGAGCGTTTCACCGCCTTGCAATCGGGTGAAGTGGATGTGCTTTCGCGTAACACCACCTGGACCAGTTCCCGTGATGCCGGGATGGGCATGGTGTTTGCCGGTGTGACGTATTACGACGGCGTCGGCTTTTTGGTGAACAACAAACTGGGGGTAAAAAGTGCCAAAGAGCTGGATGGCGCAACCATCTGCATTCAGGCAGGTACTACCACCGAGCTGAACGTTTCGGACTACTTCCGCGCCAATAACCTCAAATACACGCCGATCACTTTCGATACCTCAGATGAAAGCGCCAAGTCGCTGGAAAGCGGGCGTTGTGACGTGCTGACCTCTGACAAATCACAGCTTTACGCCCAACGCAGCAAGCTGGCCAGCCCGAACGATTACGTGGTGTTGCCCGAAACCATTTCCAAAGAACCGCTGGGTCCTGTGGTGCGCAAGGGTGATGAGGACTGGTTCAGTATTGTGAAATGGACCCTGTTCGCCATGCTCAACGCTGAAGAAGCGGGCGTAACCTCGAAAAATGTCAAAGAAGAAGCCAAATCGACCAAGAACCCGGACGTTGCCCGCTTGCTGGGTGCTGATGGTGAATACGGCAAAGACTTGAAGCTGCCCAAAGACTGGGTGGTGCAGATCGTCAGCCAGGTCGGCAACTACGGCGAAGTCTTCGAGAAAAACCTCGGCAAGAGCACTCCGCTGGCCATTGACCGCGGGCTGAATGCCCTGTGGAACAACGGCGGCATCCAATACGCACCGCCTGTGCGCTGATAGCCCTGTCACCCGGCAGGCCAACTGCCGGGTGATGTTGTTTTGATCCATTTTTGTTGGGGCACTTCATGCAGACAAAAGTCAGCGCACCCAAGCCGAGGCTCAGTCTCAGCGATCCACGTGTGCGTGCGTGGTTATTTCAGATCATCACCGTTGGGTTGGTGGTCTTCATGGGCTGGTACTTGTTCAACAACACCCAGACCAACTTACAGCACCGGGGGATTACCTCGGGCTTTGACTTTCTGGAACGCAGTGCCGGGTTTGGCATTGCGCAACATTTGATTGATTACACCGAGTCCGACAGTTACGCCCGGGTCTTTGTGATCGGCCTGCTCAACACCTTGCTGGTGTCGGTGATTGGCGTGGTGCTGGCAACGATTCTGGGTTTCATCATCGGTATCGCGCGTTTGTCGCCGAACTGGATGATCAACAAGCTGGCAACCGTGTACGTTGAAGTGTTTCGCAACATTCCGCCGTTGCTGCAAATCCTGTTCTGGTACTTCGCGGTCTTTTTGACCATGCCGTTGCCGCGCAATAGCCACCATTTTGCCGACATGTTCTACATGAGCAGCCGTGGGCTGAATATGCCGGCCGCGATTGGCACCGAGGCGTTCTGGCCGTTTGTGGCCAGCGTGGTGCTGGCGGTGATCGCGGTGGTGTGGATGGTGCGATGGGCTAACCAGCGCTTCGAAAACACCGGCGTGCCGTTTCATAAGTTCTGGGTCGGGTTGGCGCTACTGCTGGTGATACCAGGATTGTGTGTGCTGATGGTTGGCATTCCTGTGCACTGGGAAATGCCGCAGCTCAAGGGCTTTAACTTTGTCGGCGGTTGGGTACTGATTCCCGAGTTGCTGGCGCTGACCATTGCCTTGACGGTGTACACCGCTGCTTTTATCGCCGAGATCGTGCGTTCGGGGATCAAATCGGTCAGTCATGGCCAGACCGAAGCGGCACGTTCATTGGGCCTCAGACCTGGGCCGACGTTGCGTAAAGTGATCATTGCGCAAGCACTGCGCGTGATCATTCCGCCGCTGACCAGCCAATACCTCAATCTGGTGAAAAACTCGTCGCTGGCGGCGGGCATCGGCTACCCGGAAATGGTCTCGCTGTTTGCCGGTACGGTGCTGAACCAGACCGGGCAAGCGATTGAGGTCATCGCCATCACCATGAGCGTTTACCTGGCAATCAGCATCAGCATTTCGCTGCTCATGAATGTGTACAACACGCGCATCGCGCTGATTGAACGGTGAGGACGCGCTTATGACCACTCATGTTTTTAAACCCGACATGCCGCCGCCGGGCAATCGCATCGGCATCGTGGCTTGGGCACGGGCCAACCTGTTTTCCAGTTGGCTTAATACGCTACTGACGTTGTTCGCCTTTTATCTGATTTGGCTGATCGTGCCCCCGCTACTGAGCTGGACGGTCTTTGACGCCAATTGGGTCGGGACGACGCGTGCCGATTGCACCAAAGACGGCGCGTGCTGGGTGTTTATCCAGCAGCGATTCGGCCAGTTCATGTACGGCTATTACCCGCAGGCGTTGCGCTGGCGCGTAGATGTGACGGTGTGGCTGGCCGTGATCGGTGCCGCACCGCTGTTTATCTCGCGTTTCAAACACAAGGCAGTGTACGGGCTGAGCTTTTTGGTGGTGTACCCGGTTTTGGCCTACAGCCTGCTGCATGGCGGCTATTGGGGGCTGAGCAACGTGGCCACCAGTCAGTGGGGCGGGTTGATGCTGACCTTGGTGATTGCCACGGTGGGTATCGCGGGCGCATTGCCGTTGGGCATTTTGCTGGCGCTGGGGCGACGTTCGGACATGCCGGCCATTCGCGTGGTGTGCGTGACCTTTATCGAGTTCTGGCGCGGGGTGCCGCTGATCACGGTGTTGTTCATGTCTTCGGTGATGCTGCCGCTGTTTCTGCCAGAGGGCATGAACTTCGACAAGCTGCTGCGGGCGTTGATCGGGGTCATTTTGTTCCAGTCGGCGTATGTGGCCGAAGTGGTGCGCGGCGGGTTGCAGGCCATCCCCAAAGGCCAGTACGAAGCGGCCGATGCGATGGGGCTGGGCTACTGGCGCAGCATGGGGCTGGTGATCTTGCCGCAAGCCTTGAAGCTGGTGATCCCCGGCATCGTTAACACCTTTATTGCCCTGTTCAAAGACACAAGCCTGGTGATCATCATCGGCCTGTTCGACTTGCTCAACAGCGTCAAACAAGCGGCCGCCGACCCCAACTGGTTGGGCATGGCGACCGAAGGTTATGTGTTTGCGGCGTTGGTGTTCTGGATTTTCTGTTTTGGTATGTCCCGCTACTCCATGCATTTGGAGCGCAAGCTGGACACGGGCCACAAGCGTTAGGAGTTGTGTGACATGAGTGAAGCCATCAAAAAAACGGCCAGCGCTGAAGGCATTATTCAGATGCTGGGTGTGAACAAGTGGTACGGCCAGTTCCACGTGCTCAAAGATATCAACCTCAACGTGCAACCGGGTGAGCGGATTGTATTGTGCGGCCCGTCTGGCTCGGGCAAATCCACCACGATTCGCTGCCTCAATCGCCTTGAAGAGCATCAGCAGGGGCGCATTGTGGTAGACGGTGTCGAGCTGACCAACGACCTCAAGCAGATCGAAACCGTGCGTCGGGAAGTGGGCATGGTGTTTCAGCACTTCAACTTGTTCCCGCACCTGACCATTTTGCAAAACTGCACCCTGGCGCCGATGTGGGTACGCAAAATGCCCAAGCGACAGGCCGAAGAAATCGCCATGCATTACCTGGAGCGAGTGCGTATCCCCGAGCAGGCGCACAAGTATCCGGGGCAGTTGTCAGGAGGTCAGCAACAACGGGTGGCGATTGCCAGGGCGCTGTGTATGAAGCCCAAGATCATGCTGTTCGACGAACCGACCTCAGCGCTTGACCCGGAAATGGTCAAGGAAGTGCTCGATACCATGATTGGCTTGGCCGAGGACGGCATGACGATGCTCTGCGTGACCCACGAAATGGGCTTTGCCCGCACGGTGGCGAATCGGGTGATCTTCATGGACAAAGGTGAAATCGTTGAGCAGGCAGCGCCGAACGACTTCTTCGACAACCCGCAAAACGACCGGACCAAACTGTTTTTGAACCAAATCCTGCATTAATCCAACCCCTCTGCGTAGGCGTTGGTGCGGGCTGCGGGCTTTTGATCGGGTAAATCGGTTATAAAGCTCGCAGCTGGCGCCCGTTACTGCGTATATGTGGATTGCCCCCTACGCCGTCGTCTGGCTAAGATGTCCGAAAATTCACCCTGTGATTGGATGAAAGGGCGGAACACGTGACAGACGAATCCCCCTGATAAAGCATGCTCGGGTTGACCCCGCCCGCGTTTTATCGGCGCTGCATACTTCCCCGCACCTTGCGCACCGTCTTCAGCCTATTGCGTAAACCCTTGCTACACATCCGTGTCGCCCATCGATGCTTGACCTGCGCATCGATCACTGGAAGGCCGCGGAACAACAAGACCCACAACGGGCGATGGCGCTGTGCCGGACGTTGATCAATGAACCCTGAACCGGAGAAGGCCATGACCCGTCCCCCGTCCCCTGTTAACGACAGCGTTGATCCTGTGCGTCATCTGGATGAGCTGGATGAACTGCTGATTGACGCCGAGGCGGACGATGAAGCCGTTCAGCAAATGCCGCCTGTGATGGTGCGTGCGTGGTTATTGCTGTTGGGCATGGTGCTGGTGGCCTTGAACCTGCGCCCGGCGTTGTCGAGCATGGCGCCGTTGTTGGGCGAAGTGTCCGAGTACTTGGGGTTGTCAGCCGCCCAGGCGGGCTTGCTGACGACCTTGCCGGTGCTGTGTCTGGGGTTGTTTGCGCCGCTGGCACCGATTCTGGCCCGCCGTTTTGGCACCGAACGCGTGGTGCTGGGCATTTTACTGGTGCTGGGCGCGGGCATCGTATTGCGCAGTTATCTGGGGGAGACCGGGCTGTTTGCCGGCAGCATTTTGGCCGGTGCCAGCATTGGCGTTATTGGCGTGTTGCTGCCAGGCATCATCAAGCGCGATTTTGCCGGGCATGCCGGCACCATGACCGGTGTCTACACCATGGCCTTGTGCCTGGGCGCTGCGTTAGCCGCCGGGGCAACCGTGCCGTTGAGCCATTACTTCGATGACAGTTGGCAATTGGGCTTGGGCTTTTGGGCCGTGCCCGCCGTCATTGCAGCGATTTTCTGGTTACCGCAGGCCGGTAAACGCAATGGCGCCCACAACGTCGCCTATCGGGTGCGCGGTTTGTTGCGTGATCCGCTGGCCTGGCAAGTCACGTTGTACATGGGCCTGCAATCGTCGTTGTCGTACATCGTGTTTGGCTGGCTGCCTTCGATCCTCATCGGGCGTGGCCTGACGCCGACTCAAGCGGGGCTGGTGATGTCGGGCTCGGTAATCGTGCAATTGGTTACGGCGCTGACCGCGCCCTGGCTGGCCACGCGGGGCAAGGATCAGCGCTTGGCCATTGTGCTGGTGATGAGCATGACGTTGGCAGGGTTGTTCGGCTGCCTGTATGCACCGCTGGACGGCTTATGGGGTTGGGCGATTGTGCTGGGGTTGGGGCAGGGTGGCACCTTCAGTCTGGCGCTGACCCTTATCGTGCTGCGCTCACGGGACGCACATGTGGCCGCCAACCTGTCAGGCATGGCGCAAGGCATCGGTTATACCGTGGCGTCCATGGGGCCGTTTGCGGTGGGTTTGGTCCATGAGCTGACAGGTGGCTGGAACGCGGTCGGCTGGATTTTTGCCGTGGTGGGCATCGGAGCCATCATTGCCGGGTTGGGCGCCGGGCGTGCGAAGTACGTGAATGTCGTCAGCGAGAAGGTCTGAGACCGTAGTGTTTCTGCTCATTGCAGATTATCGTGCTCAGATTCCAGCCCCGCACGGACCCTGCCATGAGCCAAGCCAATCACGCGTTGATTACCCGCTTCTACCAAGCCTTCCAGCAGCTTGACGCGCAAGCGATGGCGGCGTGTTACACCGATGACGTGCTGTTCAGTGATCCGGTGTTTGGTCAGTTGCGTGGCCAGGACGCGGTTGACATGTGGCGCATGCTCACCTCGCGAGCCAAGGATTTTACGTTGACCTTCGATCAGGTGCAGGCCGACGCGCAGCGCGGCAGTGCACATTGGGTGGCCACTTACGTGTTCAGCCAGACCGGGGCAATTGTGGTGAACGACATTCAGGCGCGCTTCGTGTTTCGTGACGGCAAAATATGCGAACACCATGACCACTTCGACGTGTGGCGTTGGTCGCGTCAGGCGCTGGGTACTAAAGGTGTGCTGCTGGGCTGGACGCCGCTGGTGAAAAACGCAATCCGGGCGCGAGCGGAAAAAGGTCTCAAGGCCTTTCAGGCGCGTGGCTAAGGATTGAAACAGTGACTGCGCCCGTTTTGACGAAACCCTGGTTTGTGTACTTGGTGCGGGCGGCTAACGGCGCGCTGTATTGCGGTATCAGTGATGACCCGGTCAAGCGTTTTGCCAAGCATCAAACGGGCAAGGGTGCGCGTTTTTTTGCCTCCAGCCCTGCGGTGGCCTTGGTCTATATCGAGCGCTGGCCCGATAAAGGCGAAGCGCTGCGCCAGGAACGGCTGATCAAAAAATTGCGCAAAAGCGCCAAAGAGTGCTTGGTACAAAGCCAGGCGGTAGAACCCTGACGCACATCAACCTGTAGTCGCCCACGAGGCACGAGGCTGCGAGCGTGATCGAACGGCTACAGGTTGTGTGGCGATCGGCGAGACGGTTATTTCAACGCTTGCAGGATCGCGTCGGGCTTGAAGTCGCGGATCAGCGTGCCGTTCACGTCCAGTATCGGAATCCCGCGCCCGCCCAATGCTTCATAGGCTTTACGCGCAACGGGATCTTTCTCGATATCAAATTCTGAGTACGGGATGCCTTTCTGGTCGAGAAAGCGTCGTGTGGCTTTGCAGTAACCGCACCAGTCGGTGGCGTACAGCACGACGCGGGCGTTGGCCTGCGTGTGCTGTGAAACCACCCCGGAGGGGTTGAGCACGCGCTCGATCTTGCCCCAGTTCTGAAACACCACCACGACCACCAGCACAAACAGGACTTTTTTCAGGATCCCGTTAAACATTATTTGTTGCGCTTGAGCTGGTCGAGGAGCTGAGTCGGCAAGCCCTTGAGGATCAACGTACCGGCTTCTTCGTCGAATTCCACCTTGGACCCCAGCAGGTGCGCTTCAAAGCTGATCGACAGGCCCTCAGCGCGGCCAGTGAAACGGCGGAACTGGTTAAGGGTGCGTTTGTCAGCCGGGATTTCAGGCGACAGGCCGTAGTCCTTGTTGCGGATGTGATCGTAGAACGCTTTCGGGCGCTCTTCGTCGATCAGCTCCGACAGTTCGGCCAAGCCCATTGGCTCGCCGATTTTGGCCTGGCTGCTGGCGTAGTCGACCAGGGTTTTGGTTTTTTCGCGGGCGGACTCTTCCGGCAGGTCTTCGCTTTCAACGAAGTCGCTGAAGGCTTTGAGCAGGGTACGGGTTTCGCCCGGGCCGTCGACACCCTCCTGGCAACCGATGAAGTCGCGGAAGTACTCCGACACCTTCTTGCCGTTTTTGCCTTTGATGAACGAAATGTACTGCTTGGACTGCTTATTGTTCTGCCACTCGGAAATATTGATCCGGGCTGCGAGGTGCAATTGGCCCAAGTCCAGATGGCGCGAGGGGGTCACGTCCAGCTCGTCGTTCACCGCCACGCCCTCGCTGTGGTGCAGCAAGGCAATGGCCAGATAATCGGTCATGCCTTGTTGGTAGTGCGCAAACAGCACATGGCCACCGGCCGACAGGTTGGATTCCTCCATCAGCTTTTGCAGGTGCTCAACGGCGACGCGGCTGAACGCGGCGAAATCGGTGCCACCGTCCAGATACTCTTTGAGCCAGCCGCTAAACGGATGTGCGCCAGATTCAGCATGGAAAAACCCCCACGCTTTGCCTTGCTTGGCGTTATAGCTTTCGTTGAGGTCGGCGAGCATGTTCTCGATGGCCTGCGACTCGGCCAGTTCAGTGTCGCGGGCGTGGAGGACTGCGGGCGTACCGTCAGGTTTTTTCTCAATCAAGTGGACGATGCAATGACGGATCGGCATGGGCTTCTCGGCGAATAATGAGAGGGTTACGGGCAGGTCCCGCAAAAGCACCAAGTGTAACGCACCTGAGCGTCTGGGCAGCCTTTGCACCGGGGTTTAGGGGGCGAGTGTGCGGCTGAAGGTGTTTTTTTACCGTTTTAACGCGATAAAGCAGACCAAATGGGCAGGTAGAGGCGGATATTTGGCCGTCTCTGTGCTAGTTTTGCCCCGTCTTGCGCCGGGTAACGGCGCAAAGCGCGGATTCAGCATGTGTCAGGTCGAACCAAACCCCGTTTTAGCACTCTACATCCGCGATTCGTCGTGAAAGCAAACGGGCGTGCCAGACCCCAAATATCTGGCTCGATAGCTGACTTTGCACTCTGCAAACCAAATGAATTTGATAGGGAAGGAACATCTCAATGGCTATTACTAAAGACCAACTGATCGCTGATATCGCTGAAGCTATCGACGCGCCAAAAACTACCGCGCGTAACGCTCTGGACCAACTGGCTCAGATCGTTGCTGATCAATTGGAAAATGGCGGCGAAATCACTCTGCCAGGTATTGGCAAACTGAAAGTGACCGAGCGTCCTGCCCGCACTGGCCGTAACCCTTCGACTGGCGCTGCCATCGAAATCGCTGCCAAAAAAGTTATCAAGCTCGTTGTGGCCAAAGGCCTGACTGACGCTGTTAACAAGTAAGACTGCTGTAAAAAAGCCGCACCCGGGAGTGATCCCGGGCGCGGCTTTTTTGTGGGCGCTGTCCCGTCCTGAATAAGGTTTACACCTTCTGGCCTATTTTCAGGACTAGACACGCAAATCCTGTAGCCGCTGACGAGCTGCGCGAGGCTGCGTTCGAGTGCGCAGCACTCGTAAAACCTGAGGCCGCAATCTAACGGGCAGACCGCGACTTAAGGTTTTGCGACGGCTGGGCCGCCGAACGCAGCTCGTCAGCGGCTACGAGGTTTCGCGTACTCACACGATTACTTCCAGTTCTTTTCGCGCCACAGTTGCTGTTGATCTTTGTCATGGAACGTCCAGGCCACAAAGCGGCTTTGCTTGTTGCCCTGGGACATGTCCACGACCTGGCTTTCGCGTGCACCGGCCTTTTTCAGCGCGGTCTGGATTGCTGGCAGGTTGGAGGCTTTTGACACCAACACGCTGAACCACAGCACCTGACGGGCTACCTGCACGCTTTCGCGGATCAGTTGGCTGACAAAGCGCTGTTCGCCGCCTTCGCACCACAACTCGGCCGCCTGGCCACCAAAGTTCAGCACCGGCAATTTGCGTTTCGGATCGGCCTTGCCCAGTGCGCGCCATTTGCGCTCACTGCCGCGCGTGGCTTCGTCCAGCGAGGCGTGGAACGGCGGGTTGCACATGCTCAGGTCGAAGCGTTCGCTGCTGTCGAGTACATCCAGCAGGATTTTCTTCGGATCAGGTTGCAGGCGCAGGCTAATGGCTTTGTTCAGGCTGTTGGACTGTACGATTGCCTTGGCCGCTTTGACTGCGGTCGGGTCAACTTCGGTGCCCAGGAACTGCCAGCGGTATTCGCTGTGGCCGATCAACGGGTAGACGCAGTTGGCGCCCATGCCGATATCCAGCACGCGAACGTTTTGCCCACGCGGGATCTGACCATCGTTCATGGTTGCCAGCAGGTCAGCCAGAAAGTGCACGTAGTCGGCGCGACCCGGAACTGGCGGGCACAGGTAGTCAGCCGGGATGTCCCAGTGAGCAATGCCGTAAAACGCCTTGAGCAGGGCGCGGTTGAACACGCGCACAGCACTCGGGTTGGCGAAGTCGATGCTCTCTTTGCCGTACGGGTTGATGATGACGAACTCGGCAAGCTCAGGGCACACCGAAATCAGCTGCGGGAAGTCATAGCGGCCCTGATGACGGTTGCGCGGGTGCAGGCTGGGCTTGACGCGCGGCTCGACCGGTTTGGCATCGCTGGCAGCCTTGGGCTTGTGGCGTGTGGCTTTGGAGGTGCGGGGGGTAGTCATGTTCAATTCATTCCACAAAAGCAATCGCGGGCAAGCCCTAAAACCGTGTAGGAGCAAGCTTGCTCGCGATGATCTTGATGACCATCGCGAGGCAAGCTCGCTCCTACACAAGAGTAGGTCTTGCCCGCGATCAGGTGCGCAGCTTAATTACAGGCTGGAAATCCGCGCGTGCTGTTCAGCCAATTTGCTCAAGGCTTGTTCGGCCTCGGCCAATTTGGCGCGTTCCTTGTCAATGACTTCGGCCGGAGCCTTGTCTACGAAGGCTGCGTTCGACAGTTTTGCGCCTACGCGGGCCACTTCGCCGTGCAAACGCTGGATTTCCTTGTCCAGTCGCGCCAGCTCTGCATCCTTGTCGATCAGACCGGCCATTGGCACCAGCACTTCCATTTCGCCTACCAGTGCGGTGGCGGACAGAGGGGCCTCGGCGCCGTCTTGCAGTACGGTGATCGCTTCGAGTTTAGCCAGCTTTTTGAGCAGTGCATCGTTCTCGCTCAGACGGCGCTGATCTTCGGCACCGACGTTTTTGAGGTACAGCTGCAAAGGCTTGCCTGGACCGATGTTCATTTCGCCGCGGATGTTGCGGATACCGAGCATCAGGCCCTTGAGCCATTCGATATCGTCTTCGGCGCCCTGGTCGATACGCGACTCGTTCGCCACCGGCCACGGTTGCAGCATGATGGTCTTGCCTTCAACGCCGGCCAGTG
This sequence comes from Pseudomonas sp. TAA207, assembly GCF_001529285.1. NCBI lineage: Bacteria > Pseudomonadati > Pseudomonadota > Gammaproteobacteria > Pseudomonadales > Pseudomonadaceae > Pseudomonas > Pseudomonas sp. TAA207. Next base: position 18,585 of record NZ_LLWJ01000070.1, read on the forward strand.
GCGCGATGCGCTGCCAGATTTCTTCGGTGATGAATGGCATGAACGGGTGCGCCAGGCGCAGCGCGACTTCCAGCACGCGAACCAGCGTGCGGCGGGTGCCACGCTGACGTTCTACGGGCGCATTCTCGTCCCACAGCACAGGCTTGGACAGCTCCAGATACCAGTCGCAGTACTGGTTCCAGATGAACTCGTACAGGGCTTGCGCCGCGAGGTCGAAACGGAACTGATCAAGGTGACGGGTCACTTCGGCTTCGGTGCGCTGCAACTGCGAGATGATCCAGCGATCGGCCAGCGACAGTTCGTAGGCTTCGCCGTTTTGGCCGCAGTCTTCGCCCTTGTCCAGCACGTAGCGTGCAGCGTTCCAGATCTTGTTGCAGAAGTTGCGATAGCCTTCAACGCGGCCCATGTCGAACTTGATGTCACGACCGGTGGAGGCCAGCGAGCAGAAGGTGAAGCGCAGGGCGTCGGTGCCGTAGCTGGCAATGCCGTCGGCGAATTCGTCGCGGGTCTGCTTTTCGATCTTCTTCAGCAGTTTTGGCTGCATCAGGCCGGTGGTGCGTTTGGCCACCAGGTCTTCGAGTTCGATGCCGTCGATGATGTCCAGCGGGTCCAGCACGTTGCCCTTGGACTTGGACATCTTCTGGCCCTGACCGTCACGTACCAGGCCGTGTACATACACGGTCTTGAACGGAACTTGCGGGGTGCCGTCTTCGTTTTTCACCAAGTGCATGGTGAGCATGATCATCCGGGCAACCCAGAAGAAAATGATGTCGAAGCCGGTGACCAGCACGTCGGTGGAATGGAAGGTTTTCAGCGCTTCGGTTTTTTCCGGCCAGCCCAGGGTGGAGAACGTCCACAGGCCCGAGCTGAACCAGGTGTCGAGCACGTCGTTGTCCTGTTGCAGCGCAACGTCCGGCCCCAGATTGTGCTTGGCGCGCACTTCGGCTTCGTCGCGGCCTACGTAAACCTTGCCCGATTCGTCGTACCAGGCCGGAATGCGGTGGCCCCACCACAGCTGACGGCTGATGCACCAGTCCTGGATGTCACGCATCCACGAGAAGTACATGTTTTCGTACTGTTTAGGCACGAACGCAATGCGGCCATCTTCAACGGCGGCAATGGCCGGCTCTGCCAACGGCTTGGTCGATACGTACCACTGGTCGGTCAGCCACGGCTCGATGATGGTGCCCGAACGGTCGCCTTTCGGCACTTTCAGGGCGTGATCGTCGACGCTGACCAGCAGACCGGCTTCGTCGAAGTCGGCAACGATTTGCTTGCGCGCTTCGAAACGATCCAGGCCGGCGTACTGGGCTGGCAGGGTGCCGTCGATGGTTTCGTTGAGCGTGCCGTCGAGGTTGAACACCTGAGCGGCTGGCAACACTTTTGCGTTTTTGTCGAAGATGTTCAGCAGCGGCAGGTTGTGGCGCTTGCCGACTTCGTAGTCGTTGAAATCGTGGGCCGGGGTGATTTTCACGCAGCCGGTGCCGAATTCTGGGTCGCAGTAGTCATCGGCGATGATCGGGATACGGCGGCCGACCAGTGGCAGCTCGACGAATTTACCGATCAGGGCCTTGTAGCGTTCGTCTTCCGGGTTCACGGCGACGGCAGCGTCACCCAGCATGGTTTCGGGGCGGGTAGTCGCCACCACCAGGTAGTCCAGACCTTCAGCGGTTTTGGCACCGTCAGCCAGTGGGTAGCGCAGGTTCCACAGGAAACCTTTCTCGTCGTGGTTTTCCACTTCAAGGTCGGAAATCGCGGTGTGCAGCTTGGTGTCCCAGTTAACCAGACGCTTGCCACGGTAGATCAGGCCGTCTTCGTGCAGGCGTACGAAGGCTTCCTTCACGGCTTCGGACAGACCGTCGTCCATGGTGAAGCGCTCGCGGCTCCAGTCTACGGACGAGCCGAGGCGGCGGATCTGACGGCTGATGTTGCCACCGGACTGGTCTTTCCATTCCCAGATCTTGTCGAGGAATTTTTCGCGGCCCAGATCGTGGCGGTTCAGACCCTGGGCTTCGATTTGGCGCTCGACCAGCATTTGGGTGGCGATCCCCGCGTGGTCGGTGCCCGGCTGCCACAGCGTGTTGCGACCCTGCATGCGACGGAAACGGATCAGGGCGTCCATGATCGCGTTGTTAAAGCCGTGACCCATGTGCAGGCTGCCGGTGACGTTCGGCGGCGGAATCATGATGGTGTACGGGTCGCCCGCGCCTTGCGGGGCAAAATAGTTTTCTTCTTCCCAGGTTTTGTACCAGGAAGTTTCAATGGCGTGCGGCTGGTAGGTCTTATCCATGCGCGGCGGGACCCTATTGGCATTAATTCAGGAAAGCCGGCAAGTATAGCGGGGCGGGACGCTGAGGGCGAGGTGTGGGTTGCTTTATGTAGCCGCTGGCGCAGGCTGCGATGGAGCGCGTAGCGATGCGGATGTTTTGAAGGCCCTGCGGGCCTTATCGCAGCCTGCGCCAGCGGCTACAGGGTTTGTGTCTGCATCAGCTCTGATGTTGGGCGAGCAGGCGCTCCATGTGCGCATCAAGGCGGCGCTTGATCTCGGTTTCGATGTGCGGGGCGAAGTCGTTGATCACGTCTTGCATGATGATCTGGGCGGCGGTGCGCAGCTCTTTGTCCAGATGAACCAGCAGGGCGTCGGGGGCTTTTTCTGCTTGTGCGGCAGGCGCCATGGCCAGCGGGATTTGCACGGGCGCCGGCGCTGCGGGTGCCGGGGCGATCATGTCGTCGAGCAGCGGAATCTGAATGCCTTCCTCGCCCACCATCTCGGTCAGCAAGGGCGGTTGCAGGCCCTCGTCGCCCAGCAACTGACGAATGGACTCAAGATCATCGAGCAGGTGTGCAGCTTTTTTCGGTGAATTGGGGGTGTCCATCGTGTGCTCAGAGTCGTTGTAACTTGTGGTCTTGCAGAGGATAGCCCTGTTCACGGTAGAAGCGGAAACTCTCCCGTGCGGCCTGTCGAACGGCAGGGTCTTCGACGACCACTTCGGCCACGCGGGCGAAGCGTTTGAAGCATTCGGGGACTTTAAGGTCCAGGTTGATCATTAAGTCCTGATGGCTGGCAGGCGCGTCGGCGATGCCCATCACAATCACGCCATCGGGTTCGTCCTCAACATGGCTGTGAGGCACAAAGCTTTCGCCCTTAAAGCGCCACAGGCGTTCATCCAGCGCTTGGCGTTGGGCTGTGTCCGTGCAGTGCAGGTACACCCGATGCCCCAGGCGCCAGGCTTTGTCGGTGAGTTTGCAGGCGAAGTCCAGCCGCGCGGCGGGATCGGCGCTGGGCAGGATATAAAAGTCGACTTTGGTTTTTTCAGAGGTCATTGCGGTTCCTGAATCGGGGCTGCACCGCCCTCAAGCGGCGCAGCCTGCGATCATCAGCTTCAAGCGTTGGCGCGATCCAGCAGGTATTGCGTCAGCAACGGCACCGGGCGGCCGCTGGCGCCTTTGTCCTTGCCGCCGCTGACCCAGGCGGTGCCTGCGATGTCCAGGTGAGCCCAGTGATAGGCCTTGGCAAAGCGTGACAGGAAGCAGCCTGCAGTGATGGCACCGGCTTTGGGGCCGCCAATGTTGGCCATGTCGGCGAACGGGCTGTCCAGTTGCTCCTGATACTCGTCGAACAGCGGCAGTTGCCAGGCGCGGTCGTCGGCTTGTTTGCCGGCGTCGAGCAGTTGGTTGATCAGTTCGTCGTTGTTACCCATCAGGCCCGAAGTGTGGGCGCCCAGGGCAACCATGCACGCACCGGTCAGGGTCGCGATGTCGATCACTGCCTGCGGTTTGAAGCGCTCGGCGTAGGTCAGGGCATCGCACAGCACCAGACGGCCTTCGGCGTCAGTGTTGAGGATTTCAACGGTTTGCCCGCTCATGGTGGTCACGATGTCACCCGGACGCGCTGCGCCGCCGCTTGGCATGTTTTCAGCGCAGGCCAGAATGCACACCAGGTTGATTGGCAGTTTCAGCTCAAGGACGGCGCGCAGGGTGCCGAACACGCTGGCAGCGCCGCCCATGTCGTACTTCATTTCATCCATGCCGGCGCCCGGCTTGAGGCTGATGCCGCCGGTGTCGAAGGTGATGCCTTTGCCGACCAGCACGAACGGCTTCTCGGATTTTTTACCGCCCGAGTAGTTCATCACGATCAGGCGCGGCGGCTGGTCGCTGCCTTGGCCCACGGCGTAGAACGCGCCCATGCCAAGTTCTTTGATTTTCTTCTCGTCGAGAATCTCGACTTTCAGGCCCTTGAACGCTTTGCCCAGTTCTTTGGCCTGTTCGGCGAGGAACACCGGGTGGCAGATGTTCGGCGGCAGGTTGCCCAGATCGCGGGTGAAGGACATGCCGGCAGCAATCGCCTGCGCGTGAGTCACGGCCAGTTGGACCTCGGCCTGAGCGGCTTTGATGGTCAGCAGGGTGATTTTTTTCAGCGCGCGGGGTTCGGCTTTCTGGCTTTTGAAGCGGTCGAAGGTGTACTCGCCATCGACCAGGGTTTCGGCCAGCAGGCGGGTTTTGCTGTAGCTGTCACGGCCTTTGACCACCAGTTCGTCGAGGGCAAACACGGCGTCGCTGCCGCCCAGACCCTTGAGGACGCCCAGGGCGCCGCTGATGATTTTGCGAAACGGACGGTCGCCCAACTCTTCATCTTTACCGGTGCCCAGCAACAATACGCGCTCAGCCTTGATGTTCGCCAGGTTGTGCAGCAGCAGGCTTTGGCCGGTTTTACCCGCCAGGTCGCCGCGCTTGAGGACTGCGCTGATAGCGCCGCCGGTGAGTTCGTCGATGGCTTTGGCGGTGTGGCTGAGCTTGCGGCCTTCGCCGACGGCGACCACGAGAGTGGCCGTTTTCAACGTTTCTGGGCTAACGCTTTTTACAACCAGTTCCATGTCCGGGTCCCTGAATCAAATGGTCAACGTGCGCCCAAACCCTGGGGTTTGAGTGCTTATGGATGAAACGCTTCACCTGTCTATGCGGGCATGCGTCAAGGCGGGCAGTTTGTACCCCGTCGGTCGCGGCTGACAACCCTCGTGTGGTCTTCAATGAGTGCTTTGTAATCTTGGGTAAGCAAGCGCAGTGACAGGCGAGGGTATTCACAGGATAATGCGCCATCTTTTTAGTCCGCTGCGCTCATCTATGATGAGTGTCTGGCTGGCTGGTAATGCCGTGTGTTTGGCCGCCTTAGCCTGACGACCCTGGAGTGTCTGGTTTGATCGTCTTCCGTTATTTGTCCCGCGAAGTCCTGCTTACATTGAGCGCTGTCAGCGCTGTGCTGCTGGTCATCATCATGAGCGGTCGTTTCATCAAGTACCTGGCGCAGGCAGCTTCGGGTGCCCTGGACCCGGGTTCTTTGTTCCTGATCATGGGCTTTCGTCTGCCCGGCTTCTTGCAACTGATTCTGCCTTTGGGGCTGTTTCTGGGCATTTTGCTGGCCTATGGGCGCTTGTATCTCGAAAGTGAAATGACCGTACTGTCCGCCACCGGCATGAGCCAGCAACGTTTGCTGGGCATGACCATGGTGCCGGCCGCTTTTGTCGCCTTGCTGGTGGCATGGCTGAGCCTGAGCCTGGCGCCGCAGGGTGCCAATCAGTTCCAGTTGTTGCTCAACAAGCAAGACGCGTTGACCGAGTTCGACACCTTGGTGCCGGGCCGCTTTCAGTCATTGAGTGATGGTTCCCGGGTGACGTACACCGAAGAGCTGACCAATGACCGGACTAACCTGTCAGGCGTGTTTATCTCGCAAAAAAATCTCGGTCAGGACGCCAAAGACCGCAGTATTTCTGTGTTGGTGGCCGAAAAAGGCCGTCAGGAAGTACGCCCCGACGGCAGTCGCTGGTTGATTCTGGACAATGGCTACCGTTATGACGGCAACCCCGGTCTGGCGGACTACCGCGCCATCAAGTACGACACCTACGGCGTGCTGTTGCCCAAGCCTGATGCCAGCGATGAAGTGACGGACCGCGACGCGATCCCGACCCTTGATCTGATCGGTAACAAGGAGCCGCGCGCGATTGCCGAGTTGCAATGGCGTATTTCCTTGCCGCTGCTGGTGTTTATCGTGACCTTGATTGCCGTGCCGCTGTCGCGTGTCAACCCGCGTCAGGGCCGCTTCCTCAAGTTGCTGCCCGCCATTCTGCTTTATATGGGTTACCTGACCATTCTGATTTCGGCCCGTGGCGCGCTGGAAAAAGGCAAGCTGTCGCCGACACTGGGCCTGTGGTGGGTACACGTTCTGTTCCTGGCCATTGGCCTGTTGTTGCTGTATTGGGAGCCGCTGCGCTTGAAGCTGGCGAGTCGCCGTAGCGTGAAGGAGATGGCGCGTGGGTAAGCTAGATCGCTACATCGGTAGCAGCGTCTTTATGGCGATCCTGGCTGTGCTGGGGATTATTTTGGGTCTGGCGTCGTTGTTCGCGTTCATCGATGAGATGGGCAGCATCAGTGACAGCTATACCGTGATGGACGTTTTCAGTTTTGTGTTGCTGACGGCCCCGCGGCGCATGTACGAAATGTTGCCGATGGCCGCGTTGATTGGCTGTCTGATTGGTTTGGGTAGTCTGGCCAGCAACAGTGAGCTGACCATCATGCGGGCGGCGGGTGTGTCGATCGGCCGGATTGTATGGGCGGTGATGAAGCCCATGCTGGTGTTGATGGTCGCAGGTGTGCTGGTGGGCGAGTATGTGGCCCCGGCCACCGAGACCATGGCTCAGGCCAATCGCGCACTGGCGCAGGGCGGCGGTGATGCACAAAGCTCCAAGCACGGTCTGTGGCACCGCCAGGGTGAGGAATTCATCCACATCAACGCCGTGCAACCTAACGGCACGCTGTTTGGTGTGACCCGTTATCGCTTTGATAAAGAGCGGCACATGCAATCGTCGAGCTTCGCCAAAAAAGCGGTGTTTGATCAGGATCACTGGCAGCTTTCGGATGTCACCACCACGCTGTTTCATGACCGCAGCACCGAAGTGGTCAGTGCGCCGGTCGAGCGCTGGGATGTGGCCTTGAGCCCGCAATTGCTCAATACCGTGGTCATGGCGCCAGAATCGCTGTCGATCAGTGGTCTGTGGAGCTACATCCACTACCTCAAAGACCAGGGGCTGAACAATGGCCGCTACTGGCTGGCATTCTGGGTCAAGGTGTTGCAGCCGCTGGTTACGGCGGCACTGGTGTTGATGGCGATCTCCTTTATCTTTGGTCCGCTGCGCTCGGTGACATTGGGTCAGCGTGTGTTCACCGGTGTGCTGGTGGGCTTCACCTTTAAAATTGCGCAAGACCTGCTGGGGCCGTCCAGCCTGGTATTCGGTTTCTCGCCCTTGTTTGCGGTCCTGCTGCCCGCCGGTATCTGCGCGTTGGCGGGTATCTGGTTGCTGCGCCGGGCGGGTTGATTGCTCTTTAATGCTTGAACCAAAAGCCTCTATCTCGCGATAGGGGCTTTTTTGTCCGTGTGCATTGGCCTGTGAACGTGACGCTTGGCGCGATCATCAGGTACAATTCCCGGCTATTTTTCGGCGGGCAGTCTGCCTGCGACTTTTTTTGAGTGTTGACCCGTGAGTGATTTGAGTCATATCCGCAATTTCTCCATCATCGCCCACATTGACCATGGCAAGTCGACGCTGGCCGATCGCTTTATTCAGATGTGTGGTGGCCTGACCGCCCGTGAAATGGAGGCCCAGGTACTGGACTCCATGGACCTGGAGCGTGAGCGCGGGATCACCATCAAGGCCCACAGCGTGACGCTGTATTACACGGCCAAAGACGGTATTACCTATCAGCTGAACTTCATTGATACCCCGGGCCACGTTGACTTCACCTATGAAGTCAGCCGTTCCCTGGCGGCCTGTGAAGGTGCCTTGCTGGTGGTCGATGCGGGGCAGGGCGTTGAAGCCCAGTCCGTGGCTAACTGCTACACCGCTATCGAGCAGGGGCTTGAGGTAATGCCGGTCTTGAACAAGATCGACCTGCCGCAAGCCGACCCGGACCGGGTGAAGGAAGAAATCGAAAAAATCATTGGTATTGATGCCACTGATGCCGTGACCTGTAGCGCCAAGACCGGCCTGGGCGTGGACGAGGTGCTTGAGCGCCTGGTGCACACCATTCCTGCGCCAACCGGTAACTATGAAGATCCGCTGCAAGCGTTGATCATCGATTCCTGGTTCGATAACTACCTGGGCGTTGTGTCCCTGGTTCGCGTGCGCCACGGCCGCGTGAAAAAGGGCGACAAAATTCTGGTTAAATCCACCGGCAAGATGCACCTGGTCGACAGCGTGGGTGTGTTCAACCCCAAGCACACGGCCACCACGGATCTGAAAGCTGGCGAAGTAGGCTTCATCATTGCGGGTATCAAGGACATTCACGGCGCGCCAGTGGGCGATACCCTGACCTTGAGCTCCACCCCGGATGTCGACGTACTGCCTGGTTTCAAACGTATTCAGCCGCAGGTGTACGCTGGCCTGTTCCCGGTCAGCTCTGACGACTTCGAAGACTTCCGTGAGGCGCTGCAAAAGCTCACGTTGAACGACTCGTCGTTGCAATACACCCCGGAAAGCTCTGACGCGCTGGGCTTCGGCTTCCGTTGCGGCTTCCTCGGCATGCTGCACATGGAGATCATTCAGGAGCGCCTTGAGCGCGAGTACGACCTGGATCTGATCACCACTGCGCCGACGGTAATTTTTGAGTTGCTGCTCAAAACGGGTGAAACGATTTACGTCGATAACCCGTCCAAGCTGCCGGACGTTTCTTCGATTGAAGATATTCGCGAGCCGATCGTGCGCGCCAATATCCTTGTGCCTCAAGAGCACTTGGGCAACGTCATAACCCTGTGCATTGAAAAACGCGGTGTTCAGCACGACATGCTGTTCCTGGGTAGCCAGGTACAAGTGACCTACGACTTGCCGATGAACGAAGTGGTTCTGGACTTCTTCGACCGTCTCAAGTCCACCAGTCGCGGCTATGCTTCGCTTGATTACCACTTCAACCGCTATCAATCGGCTAATCTGGTCAAGCTTGATGTATTGATCAACGGCGAAAAAGTGGATGCCCTGGCACTTATCGTTCACCGCGACAACGCTCACTACAAAGGGCGTGCGTTGACCGAGAAGATGAAAGAGCTGATTCCGCGTCAGATGTTCGATGTGGCTATTCAGGCTGCCATTGGTGGCCAAATCATTGCGCGCTCGTCTGTTAAAGCGCTTCGTAAAAACGTACTGGCCAAATGCTACGGTGGTGACGTTAGCCGTAAGCGCAAGCTGTTGGAAAAGCAGAAAGCCGGTAAAAAACGCATGAAGCAAGTGGGTAACGTGGAAATTCCACAAGAAGCCTTCCTTGCGGTGCTCAGGTTGGATAGCTAGGTCCTATGTCACTAAATTTCCCGCTGTTGCTGGTCATTGCTGTAGCCGTCTGCGGTTTGCTGGCGCTGCTCGATCTGGTCTTCCTGGCTCCGCGCCGGCGCAAGGCCATTGCCAACTATCAAGCCAGCGTCAAGCCGGCTGATACGCAGGTGATCGAGAAGCTCAACAAAGAGCCGTTGCTGGTTGAATACGGCAAGTCGTTCTTCCCGGTGTTGTTCATCGTGCTGGTGCTGCGTTCGTTTCTGGTTGAGCCGTTCCAGATCCCGTCCGGCTCGATGAAGCCGACGCTGGATGTGGGCGACTTCATTTTGGTGAACAAGTTTTCTTACGGGATCCGCTTGCCGGTGATCGACAAGAAAATCATCGAAGTGGGTGATCCGAAGCGTGGCGATGTGATGGTGTTTCGCTACCCAAGCGATCCGACAGTCAACTACATCAAGCGTGTAGTGGGCCTGCCGGGCGACAAGATTCGCTACACCAGCGACAAAAAACTGTACGTCAATGACCAACTGGTGGCTGAACAACTGGTGGGTTCGGAGCCTGGCACGTTGGGCAGTGCCGAGCTGTACAAAGAGAAGCTGGGCGAAGTGGAGCACATGATCCGCAAGGAAATGAGCCGCTACCGCACGCCGCCCGATCATGAGTGGACGGTCCCGGCCGCGCACTACTTCATGATGGGTGACAACCGCGACAATTCGAACGACAGCCGTTACTGGGATGATCCGAACATTCCCAAAGACGAGCTGGGCATGGTCCCCGACGAGAACATTGTCGGCAAGGCCTTCGCTGTTTGGATGAGCTGGCCCGAACCGAAAACCAGCCATTTGCCGAACTTCTCGCGAGTGGGTCTGATCAAGTAGCCAAGACGGCGCTGTTAATAACAGCGCCGAATGCTTTTCAGGTGTCCGAATAAATCGGTTGCCTGACGGTTCTTACAACCGCTTTGTCGCGTCAGACAGGGCGGTCAACAGTATTCAGGATGTGGATTTGAACAAAGCGTTAAGTGTGACGGCGGCGAACAGTGTGTTCCCTGTCCATTTGCTATGCGATAAACGAGCATCACTGATCCCTAATATCGGTCCGGTGGTGACATTCGGCCACGAACTCAGCGTGGGTAAATCGTGAGTTTTTCTTTAGAGCGTTTAGAGCGTCAGCTCGGCTACACCTTCAAAGACCAGGAACTGATGATTCTGGCCCTGACTCACCGCAGCTTCGCGGGGCGCAATAACGAGCGCCTGGAGTTTCTGGGTGATGCAATTCTCAATTTTGTAGCGGGCGAGGCGTTGTTTGACCGCTTCCCGTTGGCCCGTGAAGGCCAGCTGTCGCGTCTGCGCGCACGCCTGGTAAAAGGCGAAACCCTGGCCGTGCTGGCCCGTGGTTTTGAGCTGGGCGAGTACCTGCGTTTGGGCTCGGGCGAGCTCAAGAGCGGCGGTTTCCGCCGTGAGTCGATTCTGGCAGACGCCCTCGAAGCGCTGATCGGCGCCATTTACCTGGATGCAGGCATGGACGTTGCCCGCGACCGCGTATTGGCCTGGCTGGCCAGCGAGTTCGAGACGTTGACCCTGGTCGACACCAACAAAGATCCAAAGACTCGCCTGCAAGAGTTCTTGCAGTCGCGTGCCTGTGATCTGCCGCGCTACGAAGTGGTAGATATCCAGGGCGAACCGCATTGCCGCACTTTCTTTGTGGAGTGCGAAATTGCCTTATTGAATGAAAAAAGCCGGGGTCAGGGTGTGAGTCGTCGTATTGCCGAACAGGTAGCGGCCGCAGCAGCACTGATTGCCCTTGGCGTGGAGAATGGCCATGACTGATTCAACTGCAACACGCTGTGGCTATGTCGCCATTGTTGGTCGACCAAACGTGGGTAAATCCACACTGCTGAACCACATTTTGGGTCAAAAGCTGGCGATCACCTCGCGCAAGCCGCAGACCACCCGTCACAACATGCTGGGCATTAAAACCGAAGGCGCTGTACAAGCGGTCTACGTTGATACCCCGGGCATGCACAAAGGCGGCGAAAAAGCCCTGAACCGCTACATGAACAAAACCGCTTCGGCAGCGTTGAAAGACGTCGACGTGGTGATCTTTGTGGTCGACCGCACCAAGTGGACCGACGAAGACCAGATGGTGCTGGAACGCGTGCAGTACGTGACCGGCCCGCTGATCGTCGCGTTGAACAAGACCGACCGCATTGAAGACAAAGCCGAAATGATGCCGCACCTGAGCTGGCTTCAGGAGCAACTGCCGAACGCCCAGATCATCCCGATCTCCGCTCAGCACGGCCACAACCTTGAAGCGCTTGAGCGTGTGATCGCCGGGCATTTGCCGGAAAACGAGCACTTCTTCCCGGAAGATCAGATCACTGACCGCAGCAGCCGCTTCCTCGCCGCTGAGCTGGTGCGTGAAAAAATCATGCGTCAAATGGGCGCCGAGCTGCCGTATCAGATCACCGTTGAGATCGAAGAATTCAAGCAGCAGGGCAAAACCTTGCATATCCATGCCTTGATTCTGGTTGAGCGTGACGGTCAGAAAAAAATCATCATTGGCGACAAGGGCGAGCGCATCAAGCGCATTGGCACCGAAGCGCGCAAAGATATGGAGCTGCTGTTCGACTCCAAAATCATGCTTAACCTGTGGGTGAAAGTGAAAGGCGGCTGGTCCGACGATGAACGCGCGTTGCGTTCGCTGGGCTACGGCGACCTGTAATCCCAGGCCGCGGCAGCTCCTTCCACGCGCTGGGGGAGCTGCCAAGGCATGACGCAGCCTCGCTTGCTCCTCAGCGGCTACATGCCCTGTGTCCGTGATCCTTGACCGCCAACCAGGTATCTACAGAGATTGTCTGTTGGCCCCCGAGATAGCAGGCATGTCCAGCAAAACCCCCACCCCCCAACTCGCCTATGTCCTGCACAGTCGCCCCTATCGCGAAACCAGTGCACTGGTCGACTTTATTACCCCACAAGGGCGATTGCGGGCCGTTTTGCGCAGTGCGCGCGGCAAGGCCGGCTCTCAGGCCCGACCTTTTGTTCCGCTGGAAATCGAATTTCGGGGCCGGGGCGAACTGAAAAACGTCGGGCGCATGGAAAGCGCAGGCCTTTCAACCTGGCTCAGCGGTGAGGCCTTGTTCAGTGGCCTTTACCTCAATGAGTTGCTGGTGCGCCTGCTACCGGCTGAAGACCCCCATCCCGCCGTGTTCGATCACTACGCCGCCACCTTGCTGGCGCTCGCCGAAGGACGTGCGCTTGAGCCGTTGTTGCGCGCCTTTGAATGGCGCCTGCTGGATGACCTGGGCTATGGCTTCTCACTGACTCAAGACATCCACGGTGACCCCGTCGCCGTGGACGGCATGTACCGTTTGCAAGTCGATGCTGGCCTTGAGCGCATTTATCTGGTGCAGCCGGGGTTGTTTCACGGTGTTGAACTGCACGCGATGGCGGATGCCGACTGGAGCACGCCCGGTGCCTTGTCTGCGGCCAAGCGTCTGATGCGCCAGGCCTTGGCCGTGCATTTGGCGGGCAAGCCGCTGGCCAGTCGCGAGTTGTTTCGCAAGCCCTGAATAGACCGGTATGCTGTGCGCCGAATCTGCAACTCTTCAGGAGAGCCCACCGTGACCCACAGCAATCGCATTCTTCTCGGCGTGAACATCGACCACGTAGCCACGCTGCGCCAGGCGCGCGGCACGCGTTACCCTGACCCGGTCAAGGCCGCGCTGGACGCAGAAGAGGCGGGCGCCGATGGCATCACCGTGCACCTGCGTGAAGACCGTCGTCACATCCAGGAGCGCGACGTGTTGCTGCTCAAGGACGTGCTGCAAACCCGCATGAACTTCGAGATGGGCGTGACCGAAGAGATGATGGTATTCGCCGAGCGCATTCGTCCGGCGCACATCTGCCTGGTGCCCGAAACACGTCAGGAACTGACCACAGAAGGGGGCCTGGACGTAGCGGGGCAGGAAGCACGAATCAAGGCCGCCGTGGAGCGCCTGAGCCGGATCGGCTGCGAAGTGTCCTTGTTTATCGATGCCGACGAGCGCCAGATCGAAGCTTCCCGTCGTGTGGGCGCACCGGCGATTGAACTGCACACCGGGCGTTACGCCGATGCACAGACGCCAACCGAGGTTGCTGAACAATTGACGCGTGTCGCTGATGGGGTGGCGTTTGGTTTGGCCCAGGGTCTGATCGTTAACGCCGGTCATGGTTTGCACTATCACAACGTGCAAGACGTGGCAGCGATCAAGGGCATCAACGAGTTGAACATTGGCCACGCACTGGTGGCGCACGCCCTGTTTGTGGGCTTCAAATCGGCAGTGGCCGAGATGAAAGCGCTGATTGTGGCGGCTGCCAAGGTATAAGCAGGTCTGAGTGTAGTCGCAGCCTTCGTTGCTCGGCAGCGACTACAGGGTTTGACCGGGTTTATTCAGTGCAGGGTTAAAGCTGCGGCTCTTCTTTGGGCTTGGTCTTGTCGATACCGGGGATGTGCAGTGTGCTGTCGGCGGCCTGGTCGCCTTCCAGTTGCGGCTGCGTGGCCCAGGTCAGGATGTCGTAGTAACGACGGATGTTGGCCACAAAGTGCACGGGCTCGCCGCCGCGGGCGTAGCCGTAGCGGGTTTTGCTGTACCACTGCTTCTGCGCAAGGCGCGGCAGCATTTTTTTAACGTCCAGCCACTTGTTCGGGTTCAGGCCTTCTTTTTTCGCCAGTTTGCGTGCGTCATCCAGGTGCCCGCCGCCAACGTTATACGCGGCCAGCGCAAACCAGGTTCGATCCGGCTCCTGAATGTCGTCGTCCAGCTCGCTCTTGATCAGTGCCAAATACTTCGCGCCGCCATAAATGCTTTGCTTGGCGTCCAGTCGATTGGCCACGCCCATCGCCTGTGCGGTGTTCTGGGTGAGCATCATCAGGCCGCGAACCCCGGTTTTTGAGGTGACGGTGGGTTGCCACAGGGATTCCTGATAGCCCATCGCTGCCAGCAGTCGCCAGTCCACGCCTTCTTTTTTGGCGGCCTCCTTAAAGAATTTTTCGTACTTGGGCAGGCGTTGTTGCAGGTGTTGAGCAAAGGTGTAAGCGCCCACGTAACCCAGCACATCGACGTGGCCGTAATAACGGTCTTTGAGGCGCTGCAAAGTGCCGTTCTTTTCAACCTTGTCGAGGTAGGCGTTGATCTCGTTCAGCAGGCTGTTGTCTTCACCTGCCATCACCGCCCAGCGCTGGCTGCGGGCATCCCCCAGGTCGAAGGCCACGCGCACGTTAGGAAAGTACACCTGGTTCATGGCCACTTCATTGGAGTCAACCAGTGTCAGGTCGATTTGACCTTCATCGACCATACGCAGCAGGTCGACTACTTCAACAGCGTCAGACTCTTCGTACTCAATGCCGGGGTATTGCTTTTTGAGTTCGGCGAGTTGCTCTGCGTGGGAGCTGCCTTTGAGCACCGTGATGCGCTTGCCTGCCAGATCTGCCGCAGAGGTAGGGCGTGACTGGCCGTTGCGATAGATGATCTGCGGCGTGACCTCAAGGTAGGGGTGAGAAAACTTGGCTTGTTGGAGGCGATTTTCGCTGCTGACCAGTCCGGCAGCAGCCAGCACCGGGCCGTCAGGTTGGCCGAGCTGGGTAAACAGGTCGTCCAGGTTATCGGCTGTTTCGATCTTCAGCTCCACACCCAGATCATCGGCAAAGCGTTTCACCAGCTCGTATTCAAAGCCGGTTTCGCCGTTGCGATCCTCAAAGTAGGTGGCCGGGCTGTTACGGGTGATCACCCGCAGTACCCCATCCTCCTTTACGCGCTCCAGGGTGCTGGGTTTTTCAACGCAGGCACCGAGCATCAGGAAGAGTCCGGTTGCGAGGAGCCATTTGGCGCAACGCTGGCGGAATACAGATAGAGAAAACATGGGCGCAGTATACGCAAAGCAGCGCGCGTGCCATATCACGGCAATAGGCACTCAGCCAGTTGAGAAGCCTTGAATCAGCGCGAACCCTTGTGAAATGGGCCTTTGAGGGGTGTTGAAAGATCCAAACAGACTTGGCTTGTGGTCGCTGATAGCCATAAAGAATAAGGCCCTGATCGAATAACGACGTTTGACGTGCGCAAGGTGTGCCGTTTCGGGTGCCGAGACCAAAGGTTTACGTTAGAATGCCGGGCCTCAAAGCACACCCCTCCCGAGGCTGTCCCGAAGATGTTGATCCTGCGCGGCGCTCCTGCCCTATCTGCCTTTCGCCACAACAAACTTCTCGCACAACTGAGCCAAAAGGTTCCAGCTGTCAGTGGCTTGTACGCTGAATTCGCCCACTTCGCCGATGTTACTGGTGAGTTGACCCGCGATGAGCAATTGGTACTGGCTCGTCTCCTGAAGTACGGTCCAAGTGTGCCGGTCCAAGAGCCGAGCGGCCGACTGTTCCTGGTGTTGCCGCGGTTTGGCACCATCTCCCCTTGGTCGAGCAAGGCCAGCGACATTGCCCGTAACTGTGGCCTGGCTAAAATCCAGCGCCTGGAGCGTGGCATTGCGTTCTATGTGGCAGGTCAATTCAGCGACGCTGAAGCCGAGCTGATTGGCGCGACCTTGCACGACCGCATGACGCAAATTGTGTTGGGCGATCTGGAGCAGGCGGCTGGTTTGTTCAGCCACGCCGAACCCAAGCCGCTGACCGCGATTGATGTGTTGGGTGGTGGTCGTGCTGCGCTGGAAAAAGCCAACGTCGAGCTGGGCCTTGCGCTGGCAGATGACGAAATCGACTATCTGGTCAATGCTTTCAACGGTTTGGGTCGTAACCCGCACGACATCGAACTGATGATGTTTGCCCAGGCCAACTCCGAGCATTGCCGCCACAAGATCTTCAACGCCAGTTGGGACATCGACGGCCAAAATCAGGAAAAAAGCCTGTTTGGCATGATCAAAAACACCTACGTGATGCACAGCGAAGGTGTGCTGTCGGCCTATAAAGATAACGCTTCGGTGATTGTCGGCAGCGTGGCCGGTCGTTTCTTCCCCAACCCTGACACCCGCCAATACGGCGCGGTGCAAGAGCCGGTGCACATCTTGATGAAAGTCGAGACGCACAACCACCCGACCGCTATTGCCCCGTTTCCGGGTGCGGCGACCGGTTCTGGCGGCGAAATTCGCGATGAAGGCGCAACAGGGCGTGGTGCCAAGCCCAAAGCGGGCCTGACCGGTTTTACCGTGTCCAACCTGCAAATTCCGGGCTTCGTACAGCCGTGGGAAGTGCCGTACGGCAAGCCTGAGCGCATTGTGACCGCGCTCGACATCATGATCGAAGGCCCGCTGGGCGGCGCCGCGTTCAACAACGAGTTCGGTCGTCCGGCCCTGACCGGCTACTTCCGTACCTTTGAGCAGTCCATCACCACCCCGCATGGCGACGAAGTGCGCGGTTATCACAAGCCGATCATGTTGGCGGGCGGCATGGGCAACATCCGCGCCGAGCACGTACAGAAAGCCGAGATCACGGTCGGCTCCAAGCTGATCGTGCTGGGCGGCCCGGCGATGTTGATCGGTCTGGGCGGCGGTGCCGCTTCCTCTATGGCGACGGGCGCAAGCTCGGCTGACCTGGACTTCGCTTCGGTACAGCGCGAAAACCCGGAAATGGAGCGTCGTTGCCAGGAAGTGATCGACCGTTGCTGGCAGTTGGGTGACAAAAACCCGATCAGCTTCATCCACGACGTGGGTGCAGGTGGTCTGTCCAACGCCTTCCCCGAGCTGGTAAATGACGGCGAGCGTGGTGGTCGCTTCGAACTGCGCAACATTCCAAACGACGAGCCGGGCATGGCCCCGCACGAAATCTGGAGCAACGAATCCCAGGAACGTTACGTACTGGCAGTGGGCGTAGAAGATTTCGCGCGCTTCCAGGCCATCTGCGAACGTGAGCGTTGCCCGTTTGCCGTGGTCGGTGAGGCCACGGCTGAACCGCAACTGACGGTCACCGACAGCCACTTCGGCAACAACCCGGTGGACATGCCACTGGAAGTGTTGCTGGGCAAAGCACCGCGCATGCACCGTTCGGCCGTGCGTGAAGCCGAGCTGGGCGATGATTTCGATCCTGCCACGCTGAGCATCGCCGAGTGCGTTGAGCGCGTGCTGTATCACCCGGCCGTTGCCAGCAAAAGCTTCCTGATCACCATTGGCGACCGCACCATCACCGGCCTGGTTGCTCGCGACCAAATGGTCGGCCCGTGGCAAGTGCCCGTGGCTGACGTGGCCGTGACCGCCACCAGCTTTGACGTTTACACCGGTGAAGCGATGGCGATGGGCGAGCGTACTCCGCTGGCGCTGCTGGATGCCCCGGCATCGGGCCGTATGGCCATCGGCGAAACCCTGACCAACATTGCCGCCTCGCGCATCGGCAAGCTGTCTGACATCAAAATGTCGGCCAACTGGATGTCCGCTGCGGGTCATCCCGGTGAAGACGCGCGCCTGTTCGACACTGTTAAAGCGGTCGGCATGGAGCTGTGCCCAGAGTTGGGCATCACCATTCCAGTGGGCAAAGACTCGATGTCGATGCAAACCCGCTGGAGCGAAGAGGGCGCCGACAAGAGCGTCACCTCGCCGTTGTCGCTGATCGTGACCGGCTTCGCCCCCGTGGTTGATATCCGTCAAACCCTGACCCCTGAACTGCGCATGGACAAGGGGCTGACCGATCTGATCCTGATCGATCTGGGCCGTGGCCAAAACCGTATGGGTGCCTCCATCCTGGCGCAAACCTACGGCAAGCTGGGCAAGCAGGCGCCAGACGTCGATGACGCAGAAGACCTCAAAGCCTTCTTCGCCGTGATTCAGGGGCTGAACGCGGACGGTCACTTGCTGGCCTACCACGACCGTTCCGACGGTGGTTTGATGACCAGCGTGCTGGAGATGGCTTTTGCCGGTCACTGTGGCCTGAGCTTGACGCTCGATTGCCTGACCCAAAACGCCAGCGAAATCCCGGCCATCCTGTTCAACGAAGAACTGGGTGCCGTGATTCAAGTGCGTCAGGACGCTACGGCCGAAATTCTGGCCCAGTTCAGCGTGGCAGGCCTGGGTGAGTGCGTGGCCGTGATTGGCCAGCCGTTGAACAACAGCGAAGTGACCATCAGCCTCAAAGGCGAAACCGTCTTTGAAGGTCAGCGTGGCGCGTTGCAGCGTCAGTGGGCGCAGACCAGCTACCAGATCCAGCGTCTGCGTGATAACGCCGACTGTGCGGATCAGGAATTCGACGTGTTGCTGGAAGAAGACAATCCGGGCCTGAGCGTCAAGCTGGGCTTTGACGTCAACCACAACATCAGTGCGCCGTACATCAAAAAAGGCATTCGCCCGCAAGTGGCTGTACTGCGCGAGCAGGGCGTCAACGGTCAGGTTGAAATGGCGGCGGCGTTTGACCGTGCCGGTTTCAACGCGATCGACGTGCACATGAGCGACATTCTGGCCGGCCGTGTCGACCTGAACGAGTTCAAGGGCATGGTGGCTTGCGGTGGTTTCTCTTACGGCGACGTGCTGGGTGCCGGTGAAGGCTGGGCCAAGTCGGCACTGTTCAACACCCGTGCCCGCGATGCGTTCCAGAGCTTCTTCGAGCGCTCCGACAGCTTCTCGCTGGGTGTGTGCAACGGTTGCCAGATGATGTCCAACCTGAGCGAACTGATTCCGGGCAGCGAGTTGTGGCCACACTTTGTGCGCAACCGTTCCGAGCAGTTCGAAGCGCGTGTGGCAATGGTGCAAGTGCAGGAGTCGAACTCCATCTTCCTGCAAGGCATGGCCGGTTCGCGCATGCCAATCGCTATCGCGCACGGTGAAGGCCATGCCGAGTTCGCCAGCGAAGAAGCCTTGCTGCAAGCCGACTTGTCCGGTTCGGTGGCGCTGCGTTTCGTCGACAACCACGGCAAAGTGACTGAAAACTACCCGGCCAACCCGAACGGTTCGCCGCGCGGGATTACCGGTCTGACTAGCCGTGACGGCCGTGTGACCATCATGATGCCGCACCCGGAGCGGGTATTCCGCGCCGTGCAGAACTCGTGGCGTCCCGAGGAGTGGAATGAAGATGCGCCGTGGTTGCGCATGTTCCGCAACGCTCGCGTCTGGGTGGATTAAGCGCGATGTACAAGCTCAGCTTTTTCGTGCCGCCCAGCCATGTCGATGGGGTCAAGGACGCCGTATTTGCTGCCGGTGGCGGTCGAATCGGCCAGTACGATCACTGCGCCTGGCAGACCATGGGCCAAGGCCAGTTTCGTGCGCTGGACGGCAGTCAGCCGTTTATTGGGCAAACCGGCCAGGTTGAGTATGTGGGGGAGTGGAAAGTTGAGCTGGTCGTTGCCGATGATCTGATACAAGCCGTGGTGGCTGCGCTCAAGCTCAGCCACCCGTACGAAACACCGGCGTATGAGGTGTGGCGTCTGGCTGATTTCTAGCCCTTTGCTCTACAAAAAAGCCCGCTGAACCGGTAACGGTCAGCGGGCTTTTTGCTGTCGGCGGATTCAGCTGTTAAGGGCGAATCTCAACCATCGTGCCGTCTTTGGTGAGGTTCCACACTTCGCGCATTTCGACATTTTTCATGGCGATGCAGCCATCGGTCCAGTCCAGCGTGTGGAACAGGTTTTCCGGGTTTTCTTCGGTGTCGGGCGTGCCGTGGATCATGATCATCGAGCCGGGGCTTACACCTTCACGGCGTGCGTGGGCAGCATCGCTGATGTTGGGATACGAGATGTGCATCGCAAGGTTGAACTTCTCGCTTTTTTTGCGCCAGTCGACCCAGTACAGGCCCTCTGGGGTGCGTTTGTCCCCCTCGCGGGTTTTCGGCCCTTTAGGCTGCTTGCCCAGCGAGATGCGGTAAGTCTTGATCGGCTTGCCGTCGCTGATCAGCTGCAACTGGCGCGCTGACTTGAGCACGAGGATTTTCTCCACCGGCTTGCTGCCACGGGTGAGCTGAGTCGAATGAGCCGGCTTTATGACCGCATTTTTATCGACAGGTTTGCCGTTGATCGTGACGACAACAGCGGCTTGGCACGTAACAGCGAATGACAGGCAAAGGGCGGCGAACAACCAGCGCATGGAGCGGTATCCCTAAAGGTACAAATGGGTGACGGGCGTCGTTATTGTTGTGGCTTGGCCAAACCGGCCAAAGGTGCAACGGCTTCGCTGCGCACGGGGTAAACCTGGTTCGGGCGGTCAGCGAAAAAGCATTCTAAGGTACGACTGACCGTGCGAAAAGCCAGCTCGGACCAAGGGATGTCGGCTTCATCAAACAACCGCACTTCAAGGCTCTCTTCACCGGCCGCATAGTGTGGGTTCAGCATGTGGGCACGGTAGAAAATATGCACCTGATTGATGTGCGGCACATCAATCAGGGTATAGATGCTCAGGTTGGCCACTTCGGCACAGGCTTCTTCGCGGGTTTCGCGTTGGGCCGCCTGTTCGACGGTTTCGCCATTTTCCATAAAGCCTGCGGGCAGGGTCCAATAGCCCTTGCGCGGCTCGATTGCGCGGCGGCACAGCAACACTTGCGTGCCCCAGGTCGCGACGCAACCGGCGACGATATTCGGGTTTTGATAGTGAATGACCTGGCAGTGGTCACACACATACCGCAGGCGCGAGTCACCCTGCGGGATATGCTGGCTGACGGAATGGCCACACTGGCTGCAAAAATTCATGCTGTGCTCTCTGTTGTGGCGCCTATCTTGGGGGCTGAAGCAGGGCCTGGGCAAGTGCTGCATCGCGACCTGCGACAGTGTGGGGCTTGGGTGCTCCGGGTGATTTGGTGCATGATGCCCGATAAGTGACGGATCGAGATGACCTATGCTGGACGAGCTGCTTGGCCGCGTGCGCCGCTATACCCCGCGAACGCTGGTAACAGAGCGTAGTTTCCCCGAAGCTGCGGTATTGCTGCCAGTGACCCGCAATGACAAGCCCGAACTGATTTTGACCTTGCGCGCCAGCGGGTTGTCGACCCATGGTGGCGAGGTGGCATTTCCCGGTGGTCGACGTGACCCCGAAGACCTGGACCTCGTATTCACCGCCCTGCGCGAAGCCGAAGAAGAAATCGGCCTGCCGCCGGGTTTGGTCGAAGTTATCGGCCCGCTCAGTCCCTTGATTTCCCTGCATGGCATCCGCGTCACGCCCTATGTTGGCGTGGTGCCCGATTACGTCGAATACCTGGCCAACGATGCCGAAATTGCCGCTGTGTTCAGTGTGCCGCTGGATTTCTTTCGCCAGGACCCGCGCGAGCATACCCACCGTATCGATTACCAGGGGCGCAGTTGGTACGTGCCGAGCTACCGTTTTGGCGTGTACAAGATCTGGGGCCTGACGGCAATCATGATCGTCGAGCTGATGAACCTGCTTTACGACGACGTGAATATCAACCTGCACACCCCGCCGGAACGTTTTATCAATATCTAGAGCCTTCTATAGAAAGAAGGTCACGCCTGCCTTGAGGACATTCGCATGAAATACCGTTTGGGCGACTCGTTCGTCGACACCCACCCCGACAGCTGGACCGCGCCCAATGCCACCCTGATCGGCAAGGTCCGGCTGGAAGAAGGTGCCAGTGTATGGTTCAACGCGGTGTTGCGCGGCGACAATGAGCTGATCCTGATCGGTAAAAACAGCAACGTGCAGGACGGCGCCGTGATGCACACCGACATGGGCTATCCGCTGACGCTGGGCACCGGCGTGACCATCGGTCACAACGCCATGCTGCATGGTTGCACCGTGGGCGATTACAGCCTGATCGGCATCAACGCGGTGATTCTCAACGGCGCACGCATCGGTAAGCACTGCATCATCGGCGCCAATTCGCTGATTGGTGAAGGCAAGGTCATCCCTGACGGTTCACTGGTCATGGGTTCACCAGGCAAGGTGGTCCGCGACCTGACGGATGAGCAGAAAAAACTGCTTGAAGCCAGCGCTGCGCACTATGTGCAGAACGGCCAGCGCTATGCCCGCGATCTTGAAGAACAGTCATCGTGAGCGAGCCGGAGCGCCCGGTCGCATCCCCCTGCGTCAATATCTGCGCATTGGACGAGGCGGACATATGCACCGGCTGTCAGCGCAGCGTGGCCGAAATCACCCGCTGGAGCCGCATGACCAACCCTGAACGGCGCGAAGTGCTGGCGTTGTGTAATGAGCGTGCTGCGTCCAGTGGGGTGGTGTGGCTGCTGGGCAGTACGTAATGCTTTCGTAGTCGCTGCCGCAGGCTGCGAAGGGTTGCCCCCCCGTTGACTTGACGTCTGCATGGGCCTTGTCGCAGCCTGCGGCAGCGACTACACAGTTGTGATTGACTCAAGTACCCTGTGCGCCTTATTCACAGGTGCTGCCCGTTCCCATGTTGTTTCTTATCGCTTATATCGCCAGCGTCGTACTGATCAACTACGCGTTTTCTACCGCCCCGCATCTGGACATCATCTGGTCGGCCTGGGGCGGACTGGTATTCGTGTTGCGCGACATGGTGCAAATCCGCTTTGGCCACGGCGCCATTGTGGCCATGCTCGCGGCGCTGGTGCTGTCGTATGTGACCTCAGACCCTTCAATTGCCCTGGCCAGCGCCACCGCCTTTGCGGTGTCCGAATGCATTGACTGGCTGGTGTTCAGTATCACCAAGCGCCCGCTGCAAGACCGCTTGTGGATCAGTTCGGCGCTGAGCATTCCGATTGATACCTTCATCTTCTTCGCCATGATCGACGCCTTCACCCCCGGCGTGATCCTCACCGCGATGGGTTCAAAGTTCGCCGGTGTGACCTGCGTGTGGTTGGCGATGGCCTGGCGTTTGCGCAAAGCCGCCGCTCAATAAGGTCACGCGCCCCAGATCATGTAAAATGCCGGCCTTTCTCCCCCAGCAGGCGCTGGCCTGGCGAGCGCCTTCGATGATTTGTTTCCTTGAGGACCTGAAATGACCCGTATCGGAACTCCACTGTCGCCGACCGCGACCCGCGTATTGCTGTGTGGCTGCGGCGAGCTGGGTAAAGAAGTCGTCATCGAATTGCAGCGTTTGGGTGTCGAAGTGATCGCCGTAGATCGCTACGCCAATGCACCTGCCATGCAAGTTGCGCATCGCAGTCACGTGATCAACATGCTGGATGGCGCGGCGTTGCGCGCCGTGATCGAAGCTGAAAAGCCGCACTTCATCGTGCCGGAAATCGAAGCCATCGCCACCGCCACGCTGGTTGAGCTGGAAGCCGAAGGCTTCACCGTCATCCCGACCGCGCGTGCCACGTCCTTGACCATGAACCGTGAAGGCATTCGTCGCCTGGCGGCAGAAGAGCTGGACCTGCCCACTTCGCCGTATCACTTTGCCGACACGTTCGAGGACTACAGCCGTGCTGTGCAAGACCTCGGCTTCCCGTGTGTCGTCAAACCGGTGATGAGTTCGTCGGGCAAAGGCCAAAGCCTGTTGCGCAGTGCCGATGACGTGCAAACAGCCTGGGACTACGCGCAAGAAGGCGGCCGCGCCGGTAAAGGCCGGGTCATCATCGAAGGCTTCATCGACTTCGATTACGAAATCACCTTGCTCACGGTGCGTCATGTCGGCGGCACAACGTTCTGCGCGCCGGTAGGTCATCGTCAGGAGAAGGGCGACTACCAGGAATCATGGCAGCCACAGGCCATGAGCCCGATTGCACTGGCTGAATCCGAGCGCGTGGCCAAGTCGGTGACCGAGGCGTTGGGCGGGCGCGGCCTGTTTGGGGTCGAACTGTTTATCAAGGGCGATCAAGTGTGGTTCAGCGAAGTCTCGCCGCGCCCGCATGATACGGGTTTGGTGACGTTGATTTCGCAGGACTTGTCGCAGTTTGCGCTGCATGCCCGCGCGATTCTCGGCCTGCCGATTCCCTTGATTCGTCAGTTTGGGCCATCGGCCTCGGCGGTGATTTTGGTGCAAGGGCAGTCGACCCAGACCGCCTTCGCCAACCTGGGTGCTGCTTTGAGTGAGCCGGACACGGCTTTGCGCCTATTTGGCAAACCCGAAGTCAATGGTCAGCGCCGCATGGGCGTGGCCCTGGCGCGTGACGAGTCGATTGAAGCGGCTCGCGCCAAAGCGACCCGTGCTGCCACAGCGGTCATCGTCGAGCTGTAAACAGTTGGAAGCTCCCGCAGACTGCGATCTTTTAGAGCAAAAGATCGCAGCCTGCGGGGTATTGCTTGTTACCCGACCTTGTTCAGATCAGCCTCTCTGGTTTCTTTCAAGCACAGCACGGCGATCAAGCTGAGTATCGCCGCGCCTGACACGTAGCCGCCCACCCAGCTCAAACCGCCCATGCTCACCAGTTTTTGGGCGAAGAAGGGTGCGGCTGACGCGCCGACAATGCCGCCCAGATTGTAGGCAGCCGAGGCGCCGGTATACCGCACGCGCGTTGGAAACAGCTCAGGCAGCAACGCGCCCATCGGTGCAAACGTCACGCCCATCAGAAACAGCTCGATGCACAAGAACAGCGCCACGCCCCAGGTCGTGCCGTGGGTGAGTAGCGGCTCCATCAGAAAACCGGACGCTATCGCCAGCACGCCGCCCACGATCAGCACCGGTTTGCGCCCATAACGGTCGCTGGCCCATGCCGAAAGGGGCGTTGCAGCGGCCATGAACAGCACGGCAAAGCACAGCAACCCGAGGAAGGTCTCGCGGGTATAGCCCAGCGTGGACACGCCGTAACTCAGCGAAAACACGGTTGAGATATAAAACAGCGCGTAGCACACCACCATCGAGGCGGCACCCAGCAGCATCGGTGCCCAGTAGTTGCTTAACAGTTCAACGATCGGCATTTTCACCCGTTCGTGTTGCGCCACGGCTTTGGCGAACACCGGGGTCTCTTCGAGTTTGAGCCGCACATATAAACCGACCATGACCAAGGCTGCGCTGAGCAGGAACGGAATCCGCCAGCCCCATGAGCGAAACTGTTCATCGCTGAGGGTCATTGCCAGGATCAAGAACAACCCGTTTGCCGCCAGAAAGCCAATTGAGGGCCCCAATTGCGGAAACATCCCGAACCAGGCGCGCTTGCCTTTCGGTGCGTTCTCGGTGGCCAGCAACGCTGCACCGCCCCATTCCCCGCCCAAGCCTAGGCCCTGCCCGAAACGCAGCACGCACAGCAGAATGGGTGCCCAGGCACCGATTGTGGCGTAGCCCGGCAGCACGCCAATCAGCGTGGTACACACGCCCATCAACAGCAGCGATGCCACCAGCGTGGATTTGCGCCCAATGCGGTCGCCATAGTGGCCAAACACAAAGGAGCCGAGCGGGCGGGCGAGGAAGGCAATGCCGAACGTCAGAAACGCCGACAGCATTTGCGCGGTGCCGGAGGTTTGCGGGAAGAACACCGGGCCGATGACCAGCGCTGCGGCGGTGGCATACACGTAGAAATCGTAGAACTCGATGGCCGTCCCGATAAAGCTGGCAGTGGCCACGCGGGAGGCCGAGTTAACCGGTTTATCGCACGAGGCTTCGCTGAACGTAGTGGTTGTGGTCATGTGCATATCCCTGACAGTTATGTGCCCGTGGCGTTATCTGGCGGTGAGGCAAGACAAGGCTGAGCGATTTTTTATGGTCATTGCCCTGAGGGATACCAGGGTGCAAGCGCCGCTCGGGATGGGAGCGCGCGCAGGTACAGCCAGCAGCGGCAGGCCGACGACGCTGAGTGCGGGTAGCACGCGTGTCGGCCAGGCTTGGGTAAGCGGGAGTGATTATAGGGAGCGGCGGGGGGATGGAACAAGCTGCGGGGCTGCGATCAGGCCGCAGGCTTGACGCTGTTGTGCCAGATCAGTACGCGGCTGACACGGTTTTCTTCGGTTTCCAGAATTTCCAGTCTGTAACGACCGATTTTCAGGCACACCGTGGTTTCGGGGATGGTTTCCAGTGCTTCAGTGACCAGGCCGTTCAAGGTTTTCGGGCCATCGCAAGGCAGTTGCCAGCCCAGGGTTTTGTTCAATTCGCGGATGGACGCGGCGCCATCCACTACGTAACGGCCGTCGGGCAGCGGTTCTACGTGCGGGTTGTCGGCGTTTTGCTCGTCTTCAAACTCACCGACGATCTCTTCAAGAATGTCTTCAAGGGTCACGATGCCCAGCACTTCGCCGTATTCATCCACCACGATGCCGATGCGCCGCTGCTGTTTATGAAAGTTGAGCAGCTGTAATTGCAGCGGGGTGCTTTCAGGGATGAAGTAGGGTTCGTGGCAGACGGCCAGAATCGCCTCTTTGGTCAGGCTGGCATCGGGCAGCATGTGCTGGATGTGGCGTGTATTGAGGATGGCTTCGACCTGATTGATGTCGTTATGAAACACCGGCAGTCGCGTGCGCTTGGTCTGGCGCAGTTGCTCGATCAAGTCTTCGATCGAGTCGTCCAGGTTCAGGCCCTCGACTTCGCTGCGCGGGATCAGGATGTCGTTGACCGTGATGTTGTCCAGTGCATGAATGCCCGACAGCAGCTGTGGGCGGCTGCCAGGTTGTTCATCATTCTCAGCGGGCAGGGCGTTATGCGGCGGGTGAGCGTCGCCGCGTTGTGTCACGGCCTGAGGCTTGCGCGAAACAATCCCGATACAGAATCCCAGTCCTGCAAACACCAGCGCCAAGAGGGCGAGTAATGGCCCGGGGGGCAAGCTATCCATAATCAACGCCCGTCAGATATGCAGAATGTATTCACGAACCAGCTTGCTGCCAAAGTAGGCCAGCATCAGCAGGCAGAACCCGGCAAACGTCCAGCGGATGGCTTTGTGGCCGCGCCAGCCAAGGTGATGACGGCCCCACAGCAGCACGCTGAAAACGATCCACGCCAGGCACGCCAGCAGGGTTTTATGCACCAGATGCTGGGCAAACAGGTTGCCCAAAAACAGCCAGCCCGAAATCAGTGACAGCGATAGTAATGCCCAGCCTGCCCACAAAAAGCCAAACAGCAGGCTCTCCATGGTTTGCAGCGGCGGGAAGTTCTTGATCAGGCCCTTGGGGTGTTTGTGTTTGAGCTGGTAGTTCTGCAATGACAGCAACAAGGCCTGGAACACCGCAATGGTGAACATTCCGTACGCCAGGATCGACAGCAGGATATGGGCCAGAATGCCGGGTTGTTCATTAATGACCTGTACGGTGCCCGGCGGGGCGAACTCGGACATCAGTACCGTGAGTGCCCCTAACGGATATAACAGCAGCAACAGGTTCTCGACCGGGATACGCGCACACGCAACCAGCGTCACGCTGATGACGGCAACGGCAATCAGGCTGGCCGCGCTGAAGAAGTCCAGCTCAAGCCCGGCAGGGGTCATCAAATGGGTAAACAGGCTCGCAGCGTGGGCGAGGACGGCAAGGATGCCGAGCGTCACCAACAGACGATTGTTTGCCTTCGCGCCGTGGCGCAGGCAATTGCCTTGATAGAAGGTCGCAGCGGCGTATAAGCAGGCGGCGGCGAGGCTGGGGAGCAAACTCGGTGACAAGGGGAGCATAAATCCTGTTAGGCAAGCCCGAAAGGGCTGAGTTTGGCATACAACCGCCTGAACACGAAAGGCCACATAAGCTGACGGTAAGGTGTCCGCCGCGATCAGTCTTCGCTATAATCCGCGACCTGCCCACGCCGCAGGCTCGCCGAGCATCAGTTTTACACGGGCTGGGCCGCAATAACCCCGGTCTACTTTGGGCCTGAAAGGATCGCGCATGTTTGAAAATTTAACCGACCGTCTCTCGCAGACGCTGCGCCATGTCACCGGCAAGGCCAAGCTGACCGAGGACAATATCAAAGACACCCTGCGCGAAGTGCGCATGGCGTTGCTGGAAGCCGACGTGGCTTTGCCAGTGGTCAAAGACTTCGTCAACGCGGTCAAAGAGCGCGCTGTGGGCACAGAAGTGTCGCGCAGCCTGACGCCGGGCCAGGCGTTTGTGAAGATCGTCCAGGCTGAACTCGAAAGCCTGATGGGCGCTGCCAACGAGGATTTGATCCTCAACGTCACGCCGCCTGCTGTTATTTTGATGGCCGGTTTGCAGGGTGCGGGTAAAACCACCACCGCTGGCAAGCTGGCGCGCTTCCTTAAAGAGCGCAAAAAGAAAAGCGTCATGGTGGTTTCGGTTGACGTTTACCGTCCGGCGGCGATCAAACAGCTGGAAACCCTGGCGGGTGAAGTGGGCGTTACGTTCTTTGCGTCCGACATCAGCCAAAAGCCGGTTGCGATTGCGCTGGCGGCTATTAATGAAGCCAAGCTCAAGTTCATTGATGTCGTAATTGTCGATACCGCGGGTCGCCTGCACATCGACGCCGACATGATGGCCGAGATTCAAGCGCTGCACGCCGCGGTCAAGCCGGCAGAAACCCTGTTCGTGGTTGACGCCATGACCGGTCAGGATGCCGCCAACACGGCCAAGGCCTTCGGCGACGCGCTGCCGCTGACCGGTGTGATCCTGACCAAGGTCGACGGTGATGCCCGTGGCGGTGCTGCACTGTCCGTGCGTGCAATCACGGGCAAGCCGATCAAGTTCCTCGGCATGGGCGAGAAGAGCGACGCGCTGGACCCGTTCCACCCGGACCGTATTGCGTCACGCATTTTGGGCATGGGCGATGTGCTCAGCCTTATCGAGCAGGCCGAACAGACCCTCGATAAAGACAAAGCCGACAAGCTGGCCAAAAAGCTCAAGAAAGGTAAGGGCTTCGACCTCGAAGACTTCCGCGATCAGCTGCAACAGATGAAAAACATGGGCGGCCTGGGCGGTCTCATGGACAAACTGCCGAACATGGGTGGTGTGAATCTGGCGCAAATGGGCAATGCCCAGGGCGCAGCAGAGAAACAGTTCAAACAAATGGAAGCCATCATCAACTCCATGACCCCGGCCGAGCGCCGCGACCCTGACCTGATCAGCGGTTCGCGCAAACGCCGTATTGCCATGGGCTCCGGCACGCAAGTGCAGGACATCGGTCGCTTGATCAAGCAGCACAAGCAGATGCAAAAGATGATGAAAAAGTTCTCGGCTAAAGGCGGCATGGCCAAAATGATGCGCGGCATGGGCTCGATGATGCCCGGCGGCGGCATGCCAAAAATGTAAATCACCTGCGCAAGCGCTTGCGTTTGCGCGGCTCGCAGCAATGCGAGACCCCCAGCAAACCCGCACAGTGCGGGAGCTGACCTGTCGCCATTCGTGGCGGCCTTATAGCAAATCTGGGTGTTATGCCAATAGGCGCCAGAAAAAGACATTTGCAAAAGTCCGGATATTCCTTAGAATATGCGGCCTTTCGGGCACCTATGCCCGCTGTGCATTTAGATTTGCAGCACCGACTACAGGAATGATGTTCACATGCTAACAATCCGTCTTGCCCTTGGCGGCTCCAAAAAGCGCCCGTTTTACCACTTGACCGTTACCGATAGCCGTAACCCACGTGACGGTTCCCACAAGGAACAAATTGGCTTCTTCAACCCGGTTGCCCGTGGTCAGGAAGTTCGTTTCTCCGTTAAAGAAGACCGTCTGGCTTACTGGTTGAGCGTTGGCGCAACTATGTCTGAGCGTGTTGCTCAGCTGGTTAAAGTAAATGCTAAGGCTGCGGCCTGAGCAATATGAGCGTGACGCCTGAAACTGCTGATGATTTGATCGTTATCGGCAAAATCTACTCGATTCACGGCGTACGCGGCGAAGTGAAGGTTTATTCCTTTACGGATCCAATTGATAACCTGTTGGACTACAAAAAGCTGACGCTTCGGCGCGGCAATGATGTACGACAGGCAGAGCTGGTCAGTGGCCGTTCTCACAACGGCAAGTTTCTGGTTGTAAAGCTCAAGGGTCTCGATGACCGTGACGAAGCAGGTCTTCTTCGCGAATTTGAAATCTGCGTGCCGCGTAACCTGTTTCCTGAACTGACCGACGGCGAGTACTACTGGTACCAGCTGCAGGGACTGAAAGTGACCAACCTTGAAGGGCAACTGCTCGGCAAGATTGTTGACCTGATGGAAACTGGCTCGAACGATGTCATGGAAGTCAAACCTTGCCCAGGAAGTCTGGATGATCGTGATCGCTTGTTGCCCTATACAGAGCAATGCGTGTTGAGCGTCGACCTGGCGGCTGGCGAGATGAAGGTGGATTGGGATGCGGATTTCTAAGCGTGGCTAAATTGCGCGTAGAAGTGATCAGTTTGTTTCCCGAAATGTTTTCTGCCATCAGCGACTACGGCATCACCAGTCGCGCGGTGAAACAAGGGCTGTTGCAGCTCACCTGTTGGAACCCGCGAGACTACACAACGGACCGACATCACACTGTGGACGATCGCCCATTTGGCGGTGGTCCGGGCATGGTGATGAAGATCAAGCCTCTGGAAGATGCACTGGTTCAGGCCAGAAACGCAGCCGGAGAGGCGGCGAAGGTGATTTACCTGTCGCCCCAAGGCCGTCAACTGAATCAGTCGGCGGTACGCGAACTGGCGAATGAGGAAGCATTAATCCTCATTGCAGGTCGTTATGAAGGCATTGACGAGCGTTTTATAGACGCTCATGTCGATGAAGAGTGGTCAATTGGTGACTATGTATTGTCTGGCGGCGAGCTGCCGGCGATGGTGCTGATTGATGCGGTTACACGACTGCTGCCTGGAGCTTTAGGGCATGCGGACTCCGCCGAGGAAGATTCCTTTACGGATGGTCTGCTGGATTGCCCGCACTACACCCGACCGGAGGTGTATGCGGATCAGCGTGTTCCCGACGTATTGCTTAGTGGCAATCATGCACACATCCGGCGTTGGCGTTTACAGCAGTCCCTTGGGCGGACCTATGAACGACGCGCCGATCTTCTGGAAAGCCGCTCGCTTTCTGGAGAAGAGAAGAAGCTGCTCGAGGAATACATCCTCGCGCGGGACGATAGTTAACAACGTATCGATGGTAGATCCGACGATCTACCTTAGGAGCACAGCATGACTAACAAAATCATCCTTGCACTCGAAGCAGAGCAGATGACCAAAGAGATCCCTCCTTTTGCCCCGGGCGACACCATTGTCGTTCAGGTGAAAGTGAAGGAAGGCGATCGTTCGCGTCTGCAAGCTTTCGAAGGTGTAGTGATTGCCAAGCGTAACCGTGGCGTGAACAGTGCTTTCACTGTTCGTAAAATCTCCAACGGTGTTGGCGTAGAGCGTACTTTCCAGACCTACAGCCCGCAAATCGACAGCATGGCTGTTAAGCGTCGCGGTGACGTTCGTAAAGCCAAGCTGTACTACCTGCGTGACCTGTCCGGTAAAGCAGCTCGCATCAAGGAAAAACTGGCTTAAGTCCAGCTTCCCGATGCAGAAAAAAGCAGCCTTCGGGCTGCTTTTTTGTTGCCTGAGATTTGTCAGACCTTTGTCCAGTTGTAGGTACCAAGCAAGCATGATTTCGCGTGAGCAAGAGATTCAACGCCGGACCGAGCTGTCCGTTACCCGCATCACCAAAGCTGTATTCCCTTCGACCACCAACCACCACAACACCTTGTTTGGCGGCACTGCACTGGCCTGGATGGACGAAGTGTCGTTCATTGCCGCGACCCGTTTCTGTCGGCTGCCGTTGGTGACCGTGTCCACCGATCCCATCAACTTCAATCACCCGATAGCGGCAGGTTCAATTGTGGAGCTGGTGGGCCGGGTGGTGAAAGTCGGCAACACCAGCCTCAAGGTTGAAGTTGAAGTGTATGTAGAAAGCATGAGCTGCGATGGCCGTGAATTGGCGATCCAGGGCTTGTTCAGCTTCGTGGCGATTGATGACGACAAACGCCCGGTGCCCGTGTTGCCAGGGTTTGCGCCATAACGGTGTAGCAAGCGCGGTGCACGCCTGTGGGCGCATTACGCGTCAGCCCAGGCAGATTGCCGAAGGCGACGTCCGATTGCGCAGTAATCCTAACCCGATGACCGCGGTGTCTCTGGGGCACCTGGTTGAAGGGTTTAGCGAGTGCTGCGCGCCCGGACGCAGCCTCGCTTATGCGTCAGTCGCTACTGGGTTGCCTGATCAACGCCAGTAGCGTCCAGCCAGCGCCCGGCTTCAAGTCGCTGTCAGGTGTCACCACATGCACCCAGCCGGTTTTATCGCGCGCAAACAGCAATGTGGCGCGCTCACCATGCAGCGCCTGATAGTCCTCCCACGTGAACGCGTCGGTGAGCAGTGTGCTGTAGATTTCAGCGCCCTGATTCAGGTCGCTCACCAACTGGCTGTAGGTCAGTGCCCGATCCCCAAAGGCTTGCCCGCGATGTTCATGGCTGGCGCGATGTTTGTCGGTACGACGGCTTTCCTGGTTGTTGGTCAGTGCATACAAGCGTTGTGGCCCAAATTCATGCCGAAAGCGTGTGGCAGCCAGTGTGTTGAGCTCACCCGATGGTGACAGCGCAAGCAGGTGGCCCAGGCCGACTAAATCCAGATGCGATTCGGCATGTTCCGACGCCGGGTTGCCAAAGTAAGTCGGCAGGTTGTCCATGCGTGCAGCGCGGATGTTTTCCCAGTTTGAATCCGTCAGCAGCACCCGGCTGCCCAGTTGGTGCAGCGCTTTGGCGATGAGGCGGGCAGGACCGTTGGCGCCCACGATCAAAAAGCCGCTGGGTGGCGGTTCAGCGACCTTGAGCAAGCGCGCAAGCGGTCGAGCGGTGGCACTTTGTAACACCACGGTGCCGATGATCACGGCGAAGGTCAGGGGGACCAGCAGCAGTGCGCCTTCATGCCCTGCTTCGTCCAGACGAATGGCAAAAATCGCTGAGACTGCTGCGGCCACAATACCGCGTGGTGCAATCCAGGCCAGCAAGGTGCGTTCGCGCCAGTTCAGCGTTGAGCCAAAGGTGCAAAGCAATACATTCAGTGGCCGCGCGATGAACTGAATAATCAGCAGCAAGACCAGTACCGCCGGGCCAAGGCCGATCATTGCGTTCAGGTCGAGGCGGGCGGCCAGCAATATGAACAGGCCCGAAATCAGGAAGATGCTGAGGTTTTCTTTGAAGTGCAGAATATTGCGCACATCAACCCCTTTCATGTTGGCCATCCACATGCCCATCAGCGTGACTGCCAGCAAGCCGGATTCATGCATCACCTGATTGGCCGCGATAAACACCGCCAATACCACCGCGAGTGTGGCGAGGCTATGCAGATATTCGGGCAGCCATTGCTTGCGCAATACGTGGCCAGAGACCCAGCCGCCCACGATGCCAAACACACTGCCGCATACAATCACCCCGGCAAAGGTCAATAAACTGTGGCTCAGGCCGTCACCACTGGCGCTGGCAATGATGAAGCTGTAGACCACCACCGCGAGCAATGCACCAATTGGGTCGATGACGATCCCTTCCCAGCGCAAAATATTGGCAATTGATGCTTTGGGCCGTACCACGCGTAACATCGGCACAATCACGGTCGGCCCGGTCACCAGCGTCAGGGTGCCGAACAGCAAGGCCAGCAGCCAGTCAAAACCCAGCAGCCAATGAGTGGCGAGGGTGATTACGGCCCATGTCGAGAGCGCGCCCACGGTCACCAGTCGATGCACGACGGTGCCGATTTCGCGCCACTCGGACAGGTGCAGCGTCAGGCTGCCTTCGAACAGAATCAGTGCCACTGCCAGTGATACCAAGGGCATCAGCAGCGGGCCAAACAGCTGTTGCGGATTTAGCCAACCCAATACCGGGCCGAGTAAAATCCCCGCCAGCAACAAAAACAAAATGGCGGGCAGCTTCAGCCGCCAGGCCAGCCATTGGCAGCCCAGAGCTGCGACCCCGATGCCACCGAACGTCAGCAGAATCTGTTGTTCATTCATAAAGGGTCCTTTGCGTGCCGAGTAAGTGGAGCTTTGTGTTTATGCCCAGAGCCGGCTATGAAAGACTAGCGGCCACTTTCACCGTTCACTTTTTATTTTTGCGTGGCCTTGTGGCTGTGCCTGTCGAGAACCGATGCCTGCTATAGATGACCCACTGATCGACCGCTTTCTGGATGCCTTGTGGCTGGAAAAAGGCCTGTCCGACAATACCCGTTACGCGTATCGCAGCGATTTGGCGTTATTTAATGGCTGGCTGCAGGAACGTGGCATTGAGTTGATTCATGCCGGGCGCGAGCTGATTCTCGATCACTTGGCGTGGCGCCTTGATCAGTTGTACAAACCCCGTTCAACAGCGCGATTCTTGTCAGGTGCGCGTGGCTTTTATCGCTATCTGTTGCGTGAAAAGCTGATTGCGGTTGATCCAACCTTGCAAGTCGATATGCCGCAGCTGGGAAGGCCGCTGCCCAAATCGTTGTCAGAGGCAGACGTAGAAGCCTTGCTGACCGCACCTGATTTGAGTGAGGCCATCGGCCAGCGTGACCGCGCCATGCTGGAGGTGCTTTACGCCTGTGGGCTGCGTGTGACAGAGCTGATCAGCCTGACACTGGAGCAGGTCAACTTGCGCCAGGGCGTATTGCGCGTCATGGGCAAGGGCAGCAAGGAGCGCCTGGTGCCGATGGGGGAGGAGGCCATCGTGTGGGTTGAGCGCTACATGCGCGATGCGCGGCATGAACTGTTAAATGGGCGGCCCAGCGACGTGCTGTTTCCCAGCCAGCGGGGTGAGCAAATGACGCGTCAAACGTTCTGGCACCGCATCAAGCATCAAGCCCGCGTCGCAGGCATCGACAAGTCATTGTCACCGCACACCTTGCGTCATGCTTTCGCGACCCACCTGCTCAACCACGGAGCCGACCTGCGCGTGGTGCAGATGCTGCTCGGGCACAGCGATTTATCCACCACCCAGATTTACACCCATGTGGCGCGTGCTCGCCTGCAAGACCTGCATGCTCAACATCATCCGCGAGGCTAAGTTGTTTGCCGTGCTCTTGCGTTGGTCACAGTCGGCCTTGAAAGCCATTTGTGGTAGGCTTTGCGGGTTTAGAAAACGGGCCACTGACGCCCTTTTTTGTCTCGGGGCATTCAGGTTTGGCCGTTTTGTCCGCCTTCAGGAGTTTTCATGCGCGTGACCCATATTTTTGCCGCCGCAGCCCTTGCGTTGGTCAGCACCTTTTCATTTGCCGACACCGGCGCCGAGCAAGCCATCCGTAAAAGCCTTGAAACGCTGCAACTGGATGTTCCGGTAGAAAGCATCAGTGCCAGTCCGCTGGCGGGCCTGTATGAAGTCAAGCTCAAGGGCAGCCGCGTACTGTATGCCAGCGCGGATGGCCAGTTCATCGTGCAAGGCTATATGTTCCAGCTCAAAGACGGTAAGCCGGTCAACCTGACCGAAAAAGCCGAGCGTGTAGGTGTCGCCAAGTTGATCAACGGGATTCCCGTTGCAGAAACCGTGGTGTACCCGGCCATCGGCGAAACCAAGTCGCACATCACTGTTTTTACCGATACCACCTGCCCTTATTGCCACAAACTGCATGAAGAAGTGCCTGAGCTGAACAAAATGGGCATTGAAGTGCGTTACGTTGCGTTCCCGCGTCAGGGCCTGGGTTCGGCCGGTGACCAGCAGCTGCAAGCGGTCTGGTGCTCGAAAGACAAGAAAAGCGCCATGGACAAAATGACCGACGGCAAAACAGTCGACGCTCCTAAATGCGCCAACCCGGTGGCCAAGCAATTTGCCTTGGGTCAGTCCATTGGGGTCAATGGTACGCCTGCCATCGTTTTGGCCGATGGCCAGGTCATTCCGGGCTATCAGCCGGCAGCACAGGTTGGCAAGCTGGCACTCAGTGTTAAATAATCCTGCCTCGTCACGCTAAGCCTTTGACGAGCATGGCCGGGCAGCTCCGTTGCCCAGTCATTTATAGAGAACCGTGGCAGTCCACGGTTGTATTCCACGGCCGGCCTTGAGTCGGCCGTTTTATGGGGAGTTCAGCGTGAATCCGGTCAAAGTAGGCATCTGTGGACTAGGGACCGTCGGTGGCGGCACCTTCAACGTACTTAAGCGTAACGCCGAGGAGATTGCCCGCCGTGCCGGGCGTGGTATCCAGGTTGCGCAAATTGCCCTGCGTACGCCAAACCCTCAGTGCGACATTACCGGTACCCCCATTACCCACGATGTATTCGCCGTGGCAACCAATCCTGAAATCGACATCGTCATCGAGCTGATTGGCGGTTACACCATCGCCCGCGAGCTGGTACTCAAAGCCATCGAAAACGGCAAGCACGTAGTCACGGCCAACAAGGCGCTGATTGCCGTGCACGGTAACGAGATCTTCGCCAAGGCGCAGGAAAAGGGCGTAATCGTGGCGTTTGAGGCCGCTGTAGCGGGCGGTATCCCGGTGATCAAGGCCATCCGTGAAGGGTTGTCGGCCAACCGTATCAACTGGGTAGCGGGCATCATCAACGGCACGGGTAACTTCATCCTTACCGAGATGCGTGAAAAAGGCCGCACCTTTGAAGACGTATTGGCCGAAGCACAAGCACTGGGCTATGCCGAAGCCGATCCGACTTTCGACGTTGAAGGCATCGACGCCGCGCATAAGCTGACCATTCTGGCGTCCATCGCGTTCGGTATCCCGCTGCAATTCGACAAGGCCTACACCGAAGGCATCACCAAGCTGACAACCGCTGATGTGAATTACGCCGAAGCACTGGGCTATCGCATCAAGCACCTGGGTGTTGCACGCAGCACGGCCAGCGGCATCGAATTGCGTGTTCACCCCACCCTGATCCCGGCTGATCGCCTGATCGCCAACGTCAATGGCGTAATGAATGCGGTGATGGTCAACGGTGATGCTGCCGGCTCAACCTTGTTCTACGGCGCTGGCGCTGGCATGGAACCGACCGCGTCTTCGGTCGTCGCAGACCTGGTCGACGTGGTTCGCGCCATGACCAGTGACCCTGAGAACCGCGTGCCGCACCTGGCCTTCCAGCCCGATGCACTGTCCGACCACCCGATCCTGCCGATCGAAGCCTGCGAAAGCGCTTATTACCTGCGTATTCAGGCCAAGGACCATCCAGGTGTCCTGGCGCAAGTGGCCAGCATCTTGTCCGAGCGCGGTATCAACATTGAATCGATCATGCAAAAAGAAGTCGAAGAACACGACGGTCTGGTGCCCATGATCCTGCTGACCCACCGTGTACTTGAGCAAAGCATGAACGATGCCATCACCGCGCTTGAAGCGTTGCAAGGCGTCGTCGGCCCGGTGGTCCGTATCCGCGTTGAGCATCTAAATTAATCAATAGCGGCAAGCGTCTTGTTGCGCGCCACATGTTCAAAGCCCCTGTGCTTGACGTGTGGCCGGTGGCCAAACCGCTTGCAGCTCACCTCGAAGGTTCGCCCTAATGCGCTATATCAGTACCCGCGGCCAGGCACCGGCCCTGAATTTTGAAGACGTGTTGCTGGCCGGTCTGGCCAGCGATGGCGGCTTGTACGTGCCAGAAAACCTGCCACGTTTCACTCAAGAAGAAATCGCTTCCTGGGCTGGTCTGCCTTATCACGAGCTGGCATTCCGAGTGATGCGTCCGTTTGTGACAGGCAGCATCCCGGATGCCGACTTCAAAAAAATACTGGAAGACACCTACGGCGTGTTTGCTCACGCTGCGGTTGCACCCTTGCGTCAACTCAATAGCAACGAATGGGTCATGGAGCTGTTCCACGGCCCGACCCTGGCGTTCAAAGATTTCGCCTTGCAATTGCTCGGCCGCCTGCTCGACTACGTGCTTGAAAAGCGCGCAGAGCGCGTGGTCATTGTTGGCGCGACGTCCGGCGACACCGGCTCTGCGGCGATTGAAGGCTGCAAGCACTGTGAAAACGTCGATATTTTCATCCTGCACCCCCATAACCGGGTGTCTGAAGTGCAGCGTCGTCAAATGACGACACTCTTGGGTGACAACATTCACAACATCGCCATTGAAGGTAACTTCGATGACTGTCAGGAAATGGTCAAAGCCAGTTTTGCCGATCAAGGCTTCCTGAAAGGCACGCGCCTGGTGGCGGTTAACTCGATCAACTGGGCGCGGATCATGGCCCAGATCGTTTACTACTTCCATGCAGCGTTGCAGTTGGGCGGGCCTCAGCGCTCCGTCTCGTTCTCGGTGCCTACCGGTAACTTTGGTGACATCTTCGCCGGTTACCTGGCACGCAACATGGGGTTGCCGATCAACCAGTTGATCGTTGCCACCAACCGTAACGACATCCTGCACCGCTTCATGAGCGGTAATCAGTACGCCAAAGACACCCTGCACGCGACCCTGTCCCCGTCGATGGACATCATGGTGTCCTCGAACTTCGAACGCTTGCTGTTCGATCTGCATGGGCGCAACGGTGCAGCGGTTGCAGGCTTGATGGACACCTTCAAGCACAGCGGCCACTTCAGCGTTGAAGACGACCGCTGGACCGAAGCACGCCGCCTGTTTGACTCGCTGGCCGTGGATGACGCCCAGACTTGTGAAACCATCGCCCAAGTGTTTGCTGAAACGGGCGAAGTGCTCGACCCGCACACCGCCATTGGCGTCAAGGCGGCCCGTGAATGCCGTCGCCACCTGGACACCCCGATGGTCATTTTGGGAACGGCACACCCGGTCAAGTTCCCGGATGCCGTTGAGAAAGCTGGCGTAGGAAAAGCGCTGGAACTCCCAGCTCATCTTTCTGACTTGTTTGAGAGAGAAGAGCGTTACACCGTGTTGGATAACGATCTCAAAGCGGTTCAAGCCTTTGTCAGCCAGCATGGCAACCGAGGCAAGGCGCTCTAAGCGGCGTTTTCTTACAGACTTTGAAGCCCGTCGCCTGACGGGCTTTTTAGTATCTGCGTGGCAAACTTGTTCCGTTCTCGCCCTCTTGGGCGGCTGAGTGGTCGGTCAAGGAAGCTGCAATGTTACGGTCTCTTCAGGCATTTGAATCATGGGTTTGTGCAGTGCTTTTCATCGGGTTGTTGAGCCTGGTGCCGTCGGCCAGTGCGGCCCAGGGGTTGCCCTTCAAGCTCCCGCAAAGCTTTGCCAGCTTTAACCCCTTGCGTCTGGATAACCAGCAAAAGCGCTGGCTTGAGTCGCATGGAACGCTGCGGGTAGGCATTACCCTTGACGATTACGAGCCTGTCGATATCACAAGCGACCGTAACCGTTATCAAGGCATCAGTGCCGACTACTTGAGCATCATTCGTGACAAGTTGGGCGCACAGGTTGAAGTGGTGGGCTATCGAAAACGTGCTGAGGCCGTTGCCGATTTGCTGAGTGGCAAAATCGATATGCTCGCCAGCGCCAATGGTTTTGAACGCGGTATAGAAGGTCTCGCTTTTTCTGACGATTACCTGATTGATCGGCCTGTCATTGTCGGCCGAGCCTTAGAGGCACAGCCTATCGAGAACTGGGTGGGTAAAAAGATCGGCTTTGTAGACGGTTACGTTGATATACAAGCGGCCCATGCCTTTTACCCTGACAGCCAGCTCATCATTACGCCCACCCTGCACAGCGCCATGGAAGCCCTGACTGAGGGCGATATTGATGCTTTCATCGGCAATGAAATCATTGTCCAGTCCTTTAAAAGTGTGAGGCCGTACTCCAAGTTGCGCATCTTGGGGAGCAGTGCCTTGCCGGTGTCCGGGTTTTCTTTTGCCACGCGCCTGGCCGACCGGCAAA
Source organism: Pseudomonas sp. TAA207 (assembly GCF_001529285.1). NCBI lineage: Bacteria > Pseudomonadati > Pseudomonadota > Gammaproteobacteria > Pseudomonadales > Pseudomonadaceae > Pseudomonas > Pseudomonas sp. TAA207. The sequence goes on from NZ_LLWJ01000070.1 coordinate 58,321, forward strand.
TGACTGACCTGATCAATCAAGTGTTGGGGAGTGTGGATGAAACCCTTTGCCGGGCGATTCTTGCGCGCTGGACCCACGGGCTTGAGGGCAGCATCGCGCAGCAACATATCGACCTGCTGCACAGTGAGCGAGAGTGGATCAAGGCCAATCCGGTGGTGACGCTGGCGAGTCAACAATTCCCCTTGTATACCTTCAGGAATATCGAGGGTGATTGGGAAGGTTTGAACATTGATATTCTGGCGCGCATTACACGCATGACCGGTTTGCAGTTTGCGCATATAGAAACCTTTTCAACGATGCAAACCCTGGACTTGCTCAAGGGGGGGATCGCACAAATGAATTCAACCTTGTCGATCAGTCAGGAGCGAAAAGCTTTTCTGAACTTCAGCTATTCCTATGGCGGCGCACCTTGGGTTTTTGTCGTACGTGCCCATGACTCCCGGCTGGGTTCACTTGATCAGTTAACGGGCAAGGTGCTGGCTCTTCCCGCCAAACACGCGCTAGAAGAGATGATCAGGCGTGAGTACCCGGGCATCACCGTCAAACGTGTCGATACCTTTGAGCAGGCGAGGGGGCTGGTTGAACGTGGCGAAGCCGATGCGACGATCCAGAGTGAAACGCAGGCGCATCTTTATCCTTCGGGTCGACTTAAAGTCGGGCGCAGTGTGGACGGGCGATGGTCCGCTGATACTTTTGCGGTGAATGTGCAGCAACCTGAACTGCTGAGCATTTTGAACAAAGCGCTGGAAGCCATGCCCATGACCGAGATTCGTACCTTGAGAAGCAAGTGGCTGGGCGGTGGTGGGGCCGCGGCAAATGTCGAAAGTGCCTTATACCACTCGTCCTGGTTGTATGCGGTCATGGCGGTGGTGAGTGCAATCAGCCTGTGGTTGTTTTTGTGCAATCGACAATTGCACAAAAAGATTGTGATTGGGCAGGCACGAGAAGGCGTATTGCGAGAAGACATTCTGTTACAGCAGCGTTTTTTGGACGGTATTCCGAGTCCGATTTTTGTGGTCGGTCTTAAAGCTGAAATTATTAGCTGCAATCGCAGTTATGAAGATCGCTTGTCCATTAAGTTGGAGCGTGTTGTGGGTTTAAACAGCATTGAAATCAACCTCTACCCCCAACCGCAGGCCGAGCAGTTTCATTGCGAGTTATTGAGCATGTTGCAAAGCCGAAAATCCTTTTATAAAAAGCGCTTTGTCGAGTTCAAGTCGGGAGGTCGATATATCTATCAATGGACGGTTCCTTTTTATTCAACGTCGGGGGAGTTGGAAGGCTTGATGGGCGGGTGGTTTGATATTTCAGAAATGAAGAAGTGGGACCCTCTGTGACAAGCAGGAGGTGCGCACTGCGTTGAATGGTTTTTGGTTATTCCTACTGGTATTTAGGACTAATCCTATACCTCGTCCATGTTGAGGCCACTAAAGTGCGTCTTCACGGTGAAACCATTCAGCCGGCCGAAGGCTCATGATGCGAACTCTCAAAATATTGATCCTTGAAGACAACCCTTTCCAGTTAATGGTCATGCACCAGATGCTGAACGCATGCCGCATTTTTGATGTGCTGACGGCTTCAAGCATTGAGTCTGCGCGCAGTTCCCTGGCCGTACGCGGAGCCATTGATATCGCCATTTGCGATCTGTATCTGGAAGATGCATCGGGGGTGGAGCTGATCAGTGAGTTGGCCGCTAAGCAGCATGCGTCGGCGTTAATTATTCAAAGTTGTGCCGCGCCCCATATCGTCGAGATGGCGGCACGCGACGCCCACAGGCAAGGGCTCAAGGTGTTGGGTTGCCTCACAAAGCCCGTCACTTTGAACCGTTTGAATCAGTTGCTTGAGAAATACCAGGTGGCCAATTTCAGATCCTGTCGCTATTGAGCATTTCATCGGCAAGGCAGGGAACCTTTATTCCGATATACCTGTCAGATTTTTCATCGACAGGGTCAGGCGTTTTGCTCCGATGCTTGTAGCCTGTCGAGCGGATCATTTTGATCCTGTTAAACCCCGAGTCGACACCCCACGGCTCGGGGTTTTTTTTGGTTTTTTTCAGCGGGGCAATAGCGGCTGAAGCGGCACGGGCCGTGCGTTCAGATAATCATCGTGCTGGTCAGGCGCTTGCCATTGGGTTTGTGAGTCGAACAGCGCCTGCGGGTCAATTTTTCTCAGCGCATGGTTAATGCTGATCATCGCCTCACGTCCTGCCGGTGTCGCCGTACAGCCGATGTAAATGGGCTGGTAAGTGGGTGCGCCGTGAATGCGGTAAAACACCAGGTTCTCGGGTGACAGGCCTTGCTGACGGGCTTTTGACTGAATTTCGGGCCAGTAGCCCAAAATGGCGCCTATTCGCCCCGCCTGTTGCATTTGCAGCAGGCTGCCCAAGGCATCGTTACCGTAATGGATGAAGACAGCGTCGGTTTCGCCTTGTGCCAGTTGTTCGTCTATCCAGACCCCGTAGCTGCGCTTGGCAACAATACCCAGCCTGATGGCCTGCGCATTGAGCATGTTTTTGAGCTCGACCGTTTGATCGCTGACAAACGGCGCAAGCAGTGCCTGGTCACTGCGTCGAATCACCAGGCCATTACTGTGCAAACCCATAATGGGGGTCGAATAAACAATTGAACGAGCGCGGGCCGGGTTCCATACCAGTGCCGGATCACAGGCCAGTGTTGTGCCTTCAAGCATTTGCAGGGCGCGTGCCCGATTGACCTTCACCACCTCGTGCTCATATCGGGGCAGGTTGGCGATCAGAAACGGCATGAGCTGGTCGATCACCCCGCGTCCTTTTTGTGGGCCCTCAAACACCGTCAAGGGCGGTAAATCACGCATTAGCCAAATGAGTTTTTCGGCTGCGTGGCTGGCGGGCGACCCCATCAACACGATCCATGCGATAAGCCCTGCCCACAGGTTTCGCCGCTGTGAGCGAATGGTCATTGTGCTGATCTCCTTAAACAGCCTCTAAAAATGGCGATCGGCATTCGGACTAAATGGCGCCCGAGCGCTTGAGTTCTGCAATGGCGTGCGTGTCATAACCCAGCGCGGCCAATACCTCATGATTGTGGGCACCCAGTTCAGGGCCCACCCAATCGGCTGAACCGGGCGTCTCGGACAGCCTGGGCACAATGCCAGGCATTTTAAAGTCTTTGCCGTCCGGTAGTTTGGCGTGCAAAAACATTTCGCGTGCCAAAAATTGCGGGTCGGTGAACATGTCTTCAGCTGAAAAAATGCGGCTGGCTGGCACTTGTGCCGCATTCAACTGTTCAAGCACGGTCTCAAGCGGTAATGAGGCGACCCAACGATCAATCACCCCATACAACTCATCGCGGCGCACGTCGCGCCCATCGTTACTGGCCAGCGCCGGGTCATTGGCTAAATCGTCGCGCCCCAGTGTGTGCATGAAACGTTTGAAAATGGCGTCGCCGTTGGCCCCGATCTGCACGTGTTTACCGTCCAGGCTGGTATGAATCGAGGAGGGGGTAATGCCTGGCATGATGTTCCCGGTGCGTTCGCGAATAAAACCGAACACATCGAACTCGGGAACCATGCTTTCCATCATCGCGAAAATGGCTTCATACAAGGCCACATCCACCACTTGGCCCAGACCGCCATTCACTTCACGATGACGCAGTGCCATCAACGCACCAATCACCCCCCACAGCGCGGCAATCGAGTCGCCGATGGAAATGCCGGTTCGCACCGGTGGCCGGTCCTCAAAACCTGTGATGTACCGCAAGCCGCCCATCGACTCGCCGACCGCGCCAAACCCCGGTTGGTCTTTCATTGGCCCGGTTTGGCCAAAGCCCGACAAGCGCACCATCACCAGTTTTGGGTTCAGTGCGTGCAACACGTCCCATCCCAGGCCAAGTTTTTCGAGCACACCGGGGCGAAAGTTCTCGATCAAAATGTCGGCGTCGGCCAGCAGTTCTTTGAGGACGTTCAAGCCGTCAGGGTGTTTAAGGTTCAGCGTCAGGGATTTTTTGTTACGCGCCTGCACAAACCACCACAGCGACGTGCCTTCATACAACTTGCGCCACTTGCGCAAAGGATCGCCGCCATCCGGGGACTCGACCTTGATCACCTGCGCGCCGAACTCGGCGCAAATGCGCGAAGCAAAGGGGCCGGCAATCAGGGTTCCCAGTTCAACGACTTTGAGGCCCGAAAGGGGTTTGGCGGCGAGCGGCATAAGTAATCCTTGTCCGGGAGCGAGCGGGTACAGCGTTTTAACATAGGACAGTGCCTGCAAGAAGCCGCAGAGTTCGTTGAACACGGACGTATCGGTTAGACTTGGCGCCTTTCTCTGTATCAAGAAGCCCGTTCATGGCCCAGCCGTCCACCACGTACAAATTTGAACTCAACCTCACCGATCTCGATCGCGGTGTGTATGAGAGCGTAAAACAGACCATCGCCCGTCACCCTTCGGAGACCGAAGAGCGTATGACTGTGCGTTTGTTGGCGTACGCCTTTTGGTACAACGAGCAACTGTCCTTCGGCCGTGGGCTGTCTGATGTAGACGAACCCGCGCTGTGGGAAAAAAGCCTGGATGACCGGGTGCTGCACTGGATCGAAGTCGGCCAGCCAGATGCCGACCGTCTGACCTGGTGTTCGCGTCGCACCGAGCGCACCAGCTTGCTGGCCTATGGCAGCCTGCGCGTGTGGGAAGGCAAAGTGATCCCGGCGATCAAAAACCTGAAAAACGTCAATGTCGCCGCCGTGCCCCAAGAAGTGCTCGAAACCTTGGCCAAAGACATGCCTCGGGTCATCAAGTGGGACGTGATGATCAGCGAAGGCACGATCTTTGTGACCGATGACCGTGGCCAGCACGAAGTGCAATTGCAATGGCTGACGGGCGAGCGCGGCTAAGCCGCACACGCTGCACAATTCAATCTTCAGTAACAGAGACTCTTCACCCGCTTATGCGCATCGAACCTCGCCCATTGCCACACATCCTGCCTTTTTTGGGCGAAATGCCGACGTTGCTCACACGGTTGTACGCCGCACGAGGTGTGCAATCTGAAGCGGAACTGGACAAAAGCCTGGCGCGCCTGATCCCGTTTCAGCAACTTAAAGGCATTGATGCCGCAGTGGATTTGCTGGTGGTGGCACTGGATCAGCGCCAGCGCATCCTCATTGTGGGTGACTTTGACGCCGACGGCGCCACGGCCAGTACGGTCGGCATGCTGGGGCTGCGTTTGTTGGGTGCCGCCCATGTCGATTACCTGGTGCCTAACCGGTTTGAATACGGCTACGGCCTGACCCCGGAAATCGTCGAAGTGGCCTTGACCCGCGAGCCGCACCTGCTGATCACTGTCGACAACGGCATCTCCAGCGTTGACGGTGTGGCCGCAGCGAAACGGGCAGGGCTGAGCGTGCTGGTCACCGACCACCACTTGCCGGGCACCGAACTACCGGCGGCTGACGCTATCGTCAACCCCAACCAGCCCGGTTGCGCGTTCCCCAGCAAAGCGTTGGCGGGAGTGGGCGTGATCTTTTATGTGCTGATCGCCCTGCGTGCCCGTTTGAAAGACCTGGGCCGCTATCAAGACAGCAAGATGCCGAACATTGCCGAGTTGCTGGACCTGGTGGCACTGGGCAGCGTGGCCGACGTGGTGCCGCTGGACGCCAATAACCGCATTTTGGTGCACCAAGGGCTTGAACGCATTCGCGCCGGGCGCGCGCGGCCGGGGCTTAAAGCCATTCTGGAAGTGGCCAAGCGCGATCACTCGCGCATCACCTCTACCGACCTGGGTTTTATCCTCGGCCCGCGTTTGAACGCGGCAGGACGACTGGACGACATGAGCCTGGGCATCGAATGCCTGCTCACCGACGACGCCAACGCGGCGCGGGCGATGGCCGTGCAACTGGACGAGATGAACCAGGACCGCAAAGCCATCGAGCAAGGCATGCAACGCGAAGCACTGGCCCAGCTTAAAGAGCTGCCGCTCGATTCAATGCCCTTTGGTTTGTGCCTCTTTGACCCGCAATGGCACCAGGGCGTGATCGGGATTTTGGCTTCGCGCCTGAAAGAGCGTTATTTCCGCCCCACGTTTGCCTTTGCCGATGCGGGCGATGGCGTGCTCAAAGGTTCTGGGCGCTCGGTGCCGGGCTTTCATATTCGCGATGCACTGAGTGTGGTTGCCGCCCAGCATCCAGATTTGATCGCCAAATACGGCGGGCACGCTATGGCGGCGGGCCTGACATTGCCGGTGGCCAATTTTGAGCTGTTTGCACAGGCGTTCGATGCCGAAGTGCGTCGCCAGCTGCGTGAAGAAGACCTGACCGGGCGCCTGTTGTCAGATGGCAGCCTGGCCGTCGAAGAGTTCCACCTCGAACTGGCAAGGGCGTTACGCACGGCCGGGCCGTGGGGGCAGCACTTCCCGGAGCCGTTGTTCCACGGTGTTTTTCAACTGGTCGAGCAGCGGATTGTCGGTGAGCGACATTTGAAAGTGGTGCTCAAAACCGAATGCGGCAGCGTGAAACTCGATGGCATCGCGTTTGGCATCGACCGTGAGGTGTGGCCCAACCCGACCATCCGTTTTGTAGAGCTGGCCTACAAACTGGACCTCAACGAGTTTCGTGGCAATGAAACCGTGCAATTAATGATTGCCCATATTGAGCCGCGCTAACCCTCGGTGATTTATTGAGGCCTCTGCCTGAATGTGAACCCCACCTCTTTCAGTGTTGTCGACTAGTCTCTGGGTACTGCTTGGTCGCCATCACGGGTCTGAGCAGCTTGGAGCCCGCCCACTGAAATGAGAGGTGACCCATGAGCCTGCTGCTCGAACCCTATTCCCTGCGCCAATTGATCTTTCCTAACCGCATCGCGGTCTCGCCGATGTGCCAATACTCCAGCGTCGACGGCTTGGCCAATGACTGGCACCTGGTGCACCTGGGCAGCCGTGCGGTGGGTGGCGCAGGGCTGGTCTTCACCGAGGCCACCGCCGTCACCGCCGATGGCCGCATCACCGCCCAAGACCTTGGGTTGTGGGATGACCAACACATTGAACCGCTGCAACGCATCACCCGCTTCATTCGGGCACAAGGCGCGGTTGCAGGTATCCAATTGGCTCACGCCGGACGCAAGGCCAGCACCCATCGCCCGTGGTTGGGCAAGCACGGCAGCGTGAAAGTCGAAGAGGGCGGCTGGGTGCCGGTGGGGCCATCGCCCATCGCCTTCGACCCCCAACACACCGCACCCACCCAACTGGACGAGGGTCAGATTCAGGACGTGATTCAAGCCTTTGTCGACGCCGCCAAACGTGCGTTAGAGGCGGGTTTTTCAGTGGTTGAAGTACACGCCGCGCATGGTTACTTGCTGCATCAATTCCTCTCGCCGTTGAGCAACCAGCGCCGCGACCAGTACGGCGGCTCCTTCGAAAACCGTATTCGTCTGGTCCTGCAAGTCACCGAAGCGGTGCGTGAAGTGTGGCCACAAGAGCTGCCGTTATTCGTTCGGGTCTCGGCCACCGACTGGGTGGAAGACGGCTGGAACCCCGACGAAACCGTTGAACTGGCGCGGCGCCTCAAAGCGTTGGGTGTGGACCTGATTGACGTGTCATCGGGCGGCACCGCGGCCAACGCAGAAATCCCCGTGGGGCCGGGTTACCAGACGCGCTTTGCCGAGCGCATTCGCAAAGAGTCAGGCATCGCTACCGGCACGGTAGGCATGATCACCGAGCCGGCGCAGGCCGAGCATATATTGCGCACCGGTCAGGCCGACTTGATCCTGCTGGCGCGTGAACTGCTGCGCGACCCTTACTGGGCCTTGCACGCCGATGACGACCTGGGCGGCAAACAGGCCACCTGGCCTGCCCAATACCAGCGGGCGACCCATCGCGATCAACCGATTCATGAATCGGACCTGCGTGATTGAAGCGCCGCTGTGCGATTTGCGCTGTAGGAGTGTCTGATAACGCTGCGGGGCAGGGCGTTATCGGCTGCACTTAATGTGGGTCTGGCCTACGCGGCGCAACATCTGGAAGCAATCGAACTGACCATAGCCGGTGATGGGGCACTACTCTGTCGGCCTGCTTTTTTCCTTAACCCCGTTGCTAGAGGCCTTGTATGAACACTCGTGGATTACTCGATCAGTTACTCAAGTCTGGCCAGGAATTGTTACAGAACAAAACCGGTGCTGCCAAAAGCAGCGCGGGAGCTGACAAAGGCGGGTTAGGCGGCCTGTTGGGCGGCGCTGGCGGGTTGGGCGGCTTGCTTTCGGGTGCGGGCGGTGGAGCGTTGGCGGCGGGCGCAATGGGCCTGCTGCTGGGCAACAAAAGCGCGCGCAAAATTGGCGGCAAGGCCATCACCTACGGTGGTTTGGCGGCTTTGGGCGTGTTGGCCTACAAAGCCTATGGCAACTGGCAGGCCAACCAGGGCAGCGCGCCCCAAACCGAGCCGCAAACCATTGATCGCCTGCCGCCACCGCAAGTTGAGCAGCACAGCCAGGCCATCCTTAAAGCGTTAATCGCGGCGGCCAAGGCCGATGGCCACATTGACGACCGTGAGCGTCAACTGATCGAAGGCGAGTTCAGCAAATGTAACAACGACCCCAAGACACAGGAGTGGCTGCAAGCCGAGCTGATCAAACCGTTGGACCCGGCCGAGGTGGCCCTCGCGGCGAGCACGCCGGAAATGGCGGCTGAAATGTACATCGCCAGCGTGATGCTGGTGGATGAAGACAGCTTCATGGAACGCTCGTATCTGGATGAACTGGCCAGGCAGCTAAAGCTTGATCCGGCGTTGAAAAACGAACTTGAAAAGCAGGTTAAACAGGCTTAAGGGTGAGGATTTGCTTAGGGTAGCGTCGCAAAGACACGCGCAGTCCGCGACCTGCTTTAGATCTGCTTTTGACGTGGCTTTTGATCTACCCGCCCCTTCGGGACAGACGTGTCGGGCCAAGGATGGCCCGTCACGGCGTGCCCCCGCAGCAGCACCTGCGCTCAGCCTCCTGTGAGGGTCTTCGTCGTTCAACCCATTTGAGTGACGGCAGTCGCATCGCTAAAAGCAGCAGTAAGCCACCTGGGGATCACGGGTTTTCGGGAGGTTTCACACACGCCATCGACCTCAAACACTTGGCCACCACGCCGGCGATGTGACTGCGTGATGGCTGTGACGTGCTCAGCGTGCTGGGCTGGCGCCTGCAACCCACCTCAAGCGGCTGTGTGCCAAGCCGCTCGCCGCCACATGAGGTGGCGGCCTGGCGGTAGAACGCCCTGATGATGTCGCCTTGGCGATTACAGATGTAATCCTAGGTAAGTTTTTTACCTGATCCATGTGAGATCGGTCTCAAACCTCGTGCGAATCATCCTGCACCCTCGGCTATACTCCCCTTCATTTGAACGGCACCCGAGGATCGACTGTGAAGAACTGGACGTTACGCCAACGCATCTTGGCGAGCTTTGCCGTAATCATTGCCATCATGCTGTTGATGATCGTCGCAGCGTATTCACGCCTGGTCTCGATTGAAACCAGTGAAGAGAAAGTGCGCACCGACTCCATTCCCGGTTTGTATTACAGCTCCATGATCCGCAGTGCCTGGGTCGACAGTTACGTTCAGACCTTGCACCTGATGAATGATGTAACCGGTCGCCCGCTCACCAAAGAGGAAAAAGACCTCTACACGTCCTATGAAGCTCGTCTGGAAAAAGAACTGGCCGGTTATCGCTCGACCATCAGCGACGGCACGGATGAGTCGGAATATGAAGCGTTTTTAGTGCGCCATAAAGCCTACGACGCCTCGCTGGACACGGTGGTCGCGCTGTTCGAAAAGAACGACATGGATCAAGCTCGGCGCCTGCTGGTAGAGCAACTGACGCCCGCGTGGAACGCAGGCCGTCAGCAACTCAATAAAGTGATTGAAGACAACCAAAACTCGGCCATTCATGCCAGCAACAACATTTCTGACGCGGTGCTGGCGGCCAAGGCCAGCATGCTGGTGTCAGTGCTGATTGCCGTGATCGCGGCCAGTGTGTGCGGCTTCCTGTTGCTGCGCGCGATTATGTCGCCGATGCAGCGCATTGTGTCGATCCTCGAAGTGATGCGTTCCGGTGACTTGAGCAAGCGCCTGAACCTGGAGCGTAAAGACGAGTTCGGCGCTGTCGAAACTGGCTTCAACGACATGATGGCCGAATTGACGGCGCTGGTGTCTCAGGCCCAGCGCTCCTCGGTGCAGGTCACGACGTCGGTCACTGAAATCGCCGCCACCTCCAAGCAGCAACAGGCCACCGCCACTGAAACCGCCGCCACCACCACTGAAATCGGCGCCACGTCGCGCGAAATCGCGGCCACCTCGCGTGATCTGGTACGTACCATGACCGAAGTCACGTCGGCGGCCGATCAAGCCTCGATTTTGGCCGGTTCCGGGCAACAGGGCCTGGCGCGGATGGAAGACACCATGCATCAGGTCATGGGGGCGGCCGATCTGGTGAACGCCAAGCTGGCGATTCTGAACGAGAAGGCCGGCAATATTAATCAGGTGGTGGTGACCATCGTTAAAGTGGCCGACCAAACCAACCTGCTGTCGCTCAACGCTGCGATTGAGGCCGAGAAAGCCGGTGAATACGGACGCGGCTTTGCCGTGGTGGCCACCGAAGTGCGCCGCTTGGCTGACCAGACGGCCGTGGCCACGTATGACATTGAGCAAATGGTGCGTGAGATTCAGTCCGCCGTGTCGGCGGGTGTGATGGGCATGGACAAGTTTTCCGAAGAGGTGCGCCGCGGCATGTCCGAGGTGCAGCAGGTGGGCGAGCAGTTGTCACAGATCATTCATCAGGTACAGGCCCTCGCGCCTCGTGTGTTGATGGTCAATGAAGGCATGCAGGCACAAGCCACCGGCGCCGAGCAGATCAACCATGCGCTGGTGCAGTTGGGCGATGCCAGCAGCCAGACCGTTGAGTCCTTGCGCCAGGCCAGCTTTGCCATTGACGAGCTGAGCCAGGTGGCGGTCGGGCTGCGCAGCGGCGTTTCGCGATTCAAAGTCTGATGAGTGAACCTCTCGCCCCGCGCGAAGTCGCCAAAGCGTCGAAAAACAGCCTTTTTCTGGTGTTTTATATTGGCGCCGAGCGCTATGCCTTACAGGCTATCGACGTGGTTGAAGTGTTGCCGCGTTTGCCGCTTAAACCCATCGCCCATGCGCCCGCGTGGGTGGCAGGGGTGTTTGCGCATCGTGGCCAGATGGTGCCGGTGATTGATGTGAGTGCCATGACCTTTGGCCAACCGGCCGTCGAGCGCACCAGTACCCGCCTGGTGTTGGTCAATTATCAGGGCCGTTTGTTGGGGCTGGTGCTGGAGCAGGCCAACGAGATGTTGCGCTGCAACCCGGCGGACTTTCAGCCCTATGGGCTGGATAACCGGGAGGCCCCTTATTTGGGACCGGTGCGCAAAGATGCGCAGGGGTTGTTGCAGTGGATTCGCGTCAACGACCTGCTAACGCCAGCAGTAGGCGGGTTGTTGTTCACTGACGCGGACCCCGATCTGTCTGGGCAGGCCCGCGCATGAGTGCTGATCAGCGTTTTTTTGACTTTCTTAAACGTCAGATCGGTCTGGATGTGGCGTCAGTAGGGCCGGCGATTATTGAGCGGGCCGTGCGCCAGCGGTGTACGGCATTGAACATGGCCGACCACGATCAGTATTGGCAGTGGCTCAATAGCTCGCAGGACGAGCAGCAAGCGCTGATCGAATCAGTGATCGTGCCCGAGACCTGGTTTTTCCGTTATCCCGAATCCTTTGTCACGCTGGGACGGCTGGCCCGCGAGCATCTGGCGGCGCACAGCAGCCCACGGGTGCTGCGCATTTTGAGCCTGCCGTGTTCAACCGGCGAAGAGCCTTATTCGATTGCGATGGCGATGTTTGACGCAGGCTTTGCCGCGCATCAGTTCAAGGTCGATGCGCTGGATGTCAGCCCGCTGTCGGTGCAGCGCGCCCAGCGGGCGGTGTATGGCAAAAACTCATTTCGCGGGCAGAACATCGAATTTCGTGAGCGCTATTTCACCCTTGAGGAGGACGGCTATCAGCTGTGCGCGCGGGCGCGTGAGCAGATCACGTTCCATGTGGGTAACCTGCTCGACCCTGCACTGATGGCCAACCAACCCGCGTATGACTTCGTGTTTTGCCGCAATCTGCTGATTTACTTCGATCTCATAACGCAGAAGCAAGCACTGGACGCGCTCAAACGCATGACGCGTACCGATGGTGTGTTGTTTATCGGCCCGGCCGAGGGCAGCCTGCTCAACGGGTTGGGCATGCGCTCAATCAATGCGCCGCAGTCGTTTGCGTTTTGCCACAGCCAGGAGCCGCCGCCTGCGGTGATGCCCCCGCGGGTGGAGCGCAAGCCGCAAGCGCGGCCTTTGCCGCCGCTCACAGCGCCCGTCAATCGGCCCTTTATTGCCCGCCCGCAAACGCTCACGCAGCCGTCAGCGCCCACGTTGGACGAACCCGCGCAATTGCTCGAAAAAATCGCCACGCTGGCCAATGAAGGCAATAGCCGCCAAGCGCGCGCCGCTTGTGAGCTGAGCTTGCAACGCCACGGCCCGCAGGCGCAGGTGTTTTATTGGTTGGGCCTGCTCAGTGATGTCGAAGGGCAGACCGCCCAGGCGCAAGCGTTCTATCGCAAGGCGTTGTATCTGGAACCTCAACATGCCCAGGCGCTGGCGCAGTTGGCCGCGTTGCTGGCCTCGTTGGGCGATGTCGCCGGAGCCCAGCGTTTGCAGGCCCGAGCTGCGCGCAATGAGCGTTCGGTTCAGAGTGAGCGTAAACAATGAACGGTTTAACAGCCCAAAGCTTGATCCACACCGAAGCCCTGGCGATTGATGATTGCTGGAACCGCATCGGTGTTTATGGCAATAAATCCTGCCCGTTATTGGCTGAGCATATTCACTGTCGCAACTGTTCGGTGTACTCGGCAGCGGCAACCCGCTTGCTTGATCGCTATTCATTTGAGCAGGACGGCCAAGACCTTGCCGCTGCGCCCGACCTTGAACATAAAGTGGCGACACGTTCGCTGATGATGTTTCGCATGGGCGGTGAATGGTTGGGACTGGCCACCGGTTGCCTGGACGAGGTGGCGCCGATGCAGTCGATCCATTCGTTGCCCCACCAGCGTTCGCGTGCCTTGTTGGGCGTTGCCAACGTGCGGGGTACGCTGGTGCCTTGCCTGTCGCTGGTCGAATTGCTGGGGCTGGACCCGACCGTGACCGTGAGCGTGACGGCATCACAGCGGGTGATGCCGCGCATGCTGATTGTGGCCGCGCCGGGCGGGCCGGTGGTGCTGCCGGTGGATGAAGTCGACGGCATTCATAACATTGAACAACGGGTGTTAAACACTGCCTCGCTCTCGGGCGAGCACGCCAGCGCCAAATTCACCCGGGGTGTGTTGCCGTACAAGGCCCGCAGCCTGCGCTGGCTGGATGAAGAGCAATTGCTCAGCGCCATTACCCGGAGCCTCACATGACCCCCGAGCAAATGCGCGATGCCTCGTTGCTGGAGCTGTTCAGCCTGGAGGCTGAAACCCAAACCCAAGTACTGAATGCGGGTTTACTGGCGCTGGAGCGCAACCCGACTCAGGCCGATCAGCTTGAAGCGTGCATGCGCGCGGCGCATTCGCTCAAAGGTGCAGCGCGCATTGTCGGGGTGGATGCCGGGGTCAGCGTCTCTCATGTGATGGAGGATTGCCTGGTCAGCGCTCAGGAAGGCCGCTTGTACCTGTTGCCTGAGCACATTGATGCCTTGTTGCAAGGCACTGACCTGTTGATGCGCATTGCAACACCGGGCAACACGGTCAGCGCGGCGGATGTCGAGGCCTATGTGGCGCTGATGAATCGCCTGCTCGATCCCTCGCAAATTCCCGCGCCAGTGGTAGCCCCGGTTTTTGATGTGTCGCAACTGCTGCTGGCACCCCAGCCGCAGGCGCCGCAACCCACGTTCGAGCCGCCGCTGGCGGCTGAACCTGCACAGCGCCCGCAACGGCGCACGGAAAGTGGCGAGCGGGTACTGCGCGTCACCGCAGAGCGCCTCAACAGCTTGCTGGATTTATCCAGTAAGTCGCTGGTCGAAACCCAGCGGCTCAAGCCTTATCTGGCCACCTTGCAGCGCCTTAAGCGGATCCAGAGCACCAGCCTGCGGGCGTTGGACAGCCTCGGTGATCAACTCAAAGTGGTCGGTCTGAGCCATGAGGCGCAAGAAGCCTTGGCCGAGGCCCGGCGCTTGTTGGCCGAATCACAGCACGTGCTCAGTGAGCAGACCGCTGAGCTGGACGAGTTCGGCTGGCAGGCGAGCCAGCGCGCGCAGTTGCTGTATGACACGGCGCTGGCATGCCGCATGCGCCCGTTCGCCGATGTATTGGCCGGGCAAGAGCGCATGGTGCGTGACCTGGGCCGCAGCCTGGGCAAGCAGATACGCCTGGAAATTGAAGGCGAAAAAACCCAGGTTGACCGCGACGTATTGGAAAAGCTCGAGGCACCCCTTACCCATTTGCTGCGTAACGCGGTTGATCACGGCATCGAGTTGCCCGAGCAGCGGTTGTTGGCGGGTAAACCGGTTGAAGGGCTGATTCGCTTGCGAGCCTCGCATCAGGCCGGTTTGCTGGTGCTGGAATTGAGCGATGACGGCGCGGGCGTGGACCTTGAACGCTTGCGCCGCACCATCGTCGAGCGCCAACTTTCGACCGAAGCCACGGCCGCCCAGCTCAGTGAAGAAGAGCTGCTGACCTTTCTGTTTTTGCCCGGCTTCAGCCTGCGCGACACCGTGACCGAAGTGTCCGGGCGCGGGGTGGGGCTGGACGCCGTGCAGCACATGGTGCGCCTGCTGCGCGGGGCGATTGTGCTGGAGCAAACGGGGGGGCAGGGCAGCCGTTTCCATTTGGAAGTGCCGCTGACCTTGTCGGTGGTGCGCAGCCTGGTGGTGGAGGTCGGCGACGAAGCCTACGCCTTCCCGCTGGCGCATATCGAACGCATGCGCGACCTGCAACCCGACGACATCGTACAGCTCGAAGGGCGCCAGCATTTTTGGCATGAGGGCCGCCACGTAGGCTTGGTCGCCGCCAGCCAGTTGCTGCAACGCCCGCCCAGCCAGAACGATGACGAAACCCTCAAAGTGGTGGTGATTCGCGAGCGCGATGTGGTCTACGGGGTGGCGGTGGAGCGTTTTATTGGCGAGCGCACGTTGGTCGTATTGCCCCTCGATCCGCGTCTGGGCAAGGTGCAGGATATTTCGGCCGGTGCGTTGCTTGATGACGGCTCGCCGGTGCTGATCGTTGACGTCGAAGACATGCTGCGGTCTGTCGACAAACTGCTCAATACCGGGCGTCTTGAGCGTATTGATCGGCGTAATCGGCACACGGCCGAATTGGCCCGCAAGCGTATTTTGGTGGTCGACGATTCGCTCACCGTGCGTGAGCTACAACGCAAGTTGCTGCTCAATCGCGGCTATGAAGTGGCGGTGGCGGTCGATGGCATGGACGGCTGGAATGCATTGCGTGCTGAACACTTCGATTTGTTGATTACCGACATCGACATGCCACGCATGGACGGTATCGAGTTGGTGACCTTGTTACGCCGCGATAACCGTTTGCAGTCGATGCCGGTGATGGTGGTGTCCTATAAAGATCGTGAAGAAGACCGTCGGCGCGGCCTGGACGCAGGAGCCGACTACTATTTAGCCAAAGCCAGTTTCCATGACGATGCGCTGCTCGATGCAGTGGTTGAGCTCATTGGAGGAGCCCAGACATGAGAATTGCCATCGTCAACGACATGCCCATGGCGGTTGAAGCCTTGCGCCGGGCGTTGGCATTCGAGCCGGCCCATCAGGTGATCTGGGTGGCGCGAGACGGCGCAGAAGCGGTTTTGCTGTGCGCCGAAAACACCCCTGACTTGATCTTGATGGACCTGATCATGCCGGTCATGGACGGTGTGGAAGCCACCCGCCGGATCATGGCAGAAAGCCCCTGCGCGATTGTGATCGTGACGGTCGACCGTCAGCAAAATGTGCACCGTGTGTTCGAAGCCATGGGCTTTGGCGCGCTGGATGTGGTGGACACACCGGCTTTGGGCGCAGGTAACGCCAAAGAAGCCGCCGCGCCGTTGCTGCGTAAAATCTTGAACATTGGCTGGTTGGTGGGCCAACCCGACAAACGGGTAAAACCGGTGGACACGCTGCCACGCTCGCACAGCATACGCCACGGGTTGGTGGCCATTGGTTCATCGGCGGGAGGGCCAGCCGCCCTCGAAACACTGCTAACAGGGCTGCCGAGGCAGTTTGAGGCGGCGATTGTACTGGTTCAGCACGTTGATCAGGTGTTTGCAGCCGGTATGGCCGAATGGCTCAGCAGCTCGTGCGGGGTCGATGTACGGTTGGCCCGAGATGGTGAAGCGCCCCAGCCCGGGACGGTGTTGCTGGCCGGCACCAACCACCATATCCGGCTCTTGAAAAACGGCACGCTGGCCTACACGGCAGAGCCGGTGAACGAAATTTATCGGCCCTCGATTGATGTGTTCTTCGAGAGTGTTGCCAGGTTCTGGAATGGCGAGGCCGTGGGGGTGCTGCTGACCGGTATGGGCCGTGATGGCGCGCAAGGGCTCAAACTCATGCGCCAGCAAAACTTTTTGACCATTGCCCAGGACCAACAGAGCAGTTCGGTATACGGCATGCCCAAAGCGGCCGCGGCGATTGATGCCGCGGTTGAAATTCTAGCCTTGGACAAGATTGCGCCACGCTTGCTGGAGATATTTGGCAAATGAGTGACAAACCCCGGCAGGACTGGCTTGAAGGTGGTAATTCAGGTGAACGCGCATGAATGACTTGCAGTTGGACGACGTCAAAAACGACGAAAACGCAGCGATGGTGTTGCTGGTCGACGATCAGGCGATGATCGGCGAGGCCGTGCGCCGGGGGTTGGCCCTTGAGCAAAACATCGACTTCCACTTTTGTGCCGACCCGCACCAGGCCATCGCGCAAGCCATTCGCATCAAACCGACCGTGATTTTGCAGGATCTGGTGATGCCCGGCCTCGACGGCCTGACGCTGGTGCGCGAATACCGCAATCATCCGGCGACCAAAGACATCCCCATTATTGTGCTCTCCACCAAAGAGGACCCGCTGATCAAGAGCGCGGCCTTTGCGGCAGGGGCCAATGACTATTTGGTGAAACTGCCCGACAACATCGAGCTGGTGGCGCGCATTCGCTATCACTCGCGCTCCTACATGACGCTGTTGCAGCGCGATGCGGCCTACCGTGCGCTGCGGGTGAGCCAGCAGCAACTGTTGGACACCAACCTGGTGCTGCAACGGTTGATGAACTCTGACGGCCTGACCGGGCTGTCCAATCGTCGTCACTTTGACGAGTACCTTGAACTGGAATGGCGGCGTGCTTTGCGTGAACAAACCCAGTTGTCGTTGCTGATGATCGACGTGGACTACTTCAAGTCGTTCAACGACACCTTTGGCCATCTGGACGGTGATGAAGCGTTGCGCAAAGTGGCCGCCTCCATCCGCGATGCCAGCAGTCGACCCTCCGACTTGCCTGCGCGTTACGGCGGTGAAGAGTTTGCCATCGTGCTGCCCAACACCTCTCAGGGCGGAGCACGACTGGTCGCAGAAAAACTGCGTCAGGCCGTTGCGGCGTTGAAGATTGCACACATCTCGCCCGCCGAGGGCAGCAGCCTCACGATCAGCATTGGGCTGGCCACGCTCACGCCGCAACACAGCGGCAATTGCCGCGAATTGATTTCGGCGGCGGACAAGGGGTTGTACCTGGCCAAAAACAACGGGCGCAACCAAGTGGGTATCGAGTAAGCGAACGCTCGTCAGGCTCCCCGTAGCTGCTGGCGCAGGCTGCGTCTGTGCGTGCAGATGCAGCCGGGCCGGGCGTTAGTCGCCTTTCTTTCTGAGCAGCATCAGCCCGGTGGAGTACGCCGTTTTATAACGGCCAGCGCAGTAGTGTGCATACAGCGTTTGGTAGTAGTCAGTGATCGCCTGTTCGCGGATGGTTTCGTCGAACTGGCGGCGTACCTGCGTACTGGCGCCCCAATGCCAGTCCCTGAAGTCGCTGAAGTTCTCAAACTCGACGGTTTCCTCAATGCGCTGTGCGCGCACCATGTCAAAGTCGTGCAGGGTGTCCAGAATGTCCCGGCGGCTGAACCTGAAGTCATCAAACACCACCGGTTCAGTGATGCAGGGGTATTGATGGCGGATCTCCATCAAGGCTCGCTCTTGTATAAAACGCTCGTCCGGCAAGTAATCGAAATCCAGCGCGCAGGACAAAAACAAGTCACCCCCGGGCCTGATGGCGGCCGACAGTTTGTCGATCACGGTTTGTTCTTGTGGAATAAACCCTTGCAAGCAGGCTGCGCAAACGACGGCATCAAAGGGCGAAAAGTGGTCCAGGGAGTACGTCAGAAAGTCACTGATGATAAAACGCACGTTGGGCGCGGCATGCACCAGGTTGGCATAGGTAATTTTGTCCTTGGATTGATCGATGCCGATGTACTGTTCGATGTTGTTCAAATCCACAAACAGCAGGCTGTTGCCGGTGCCACAGCCGACATCCAGCACATTGCCCTGGGGCGTTGCCAATGACAGCAGTAGCTCCAGGCAGCGTTTGTTGACCTGCCGTGAATTGCGTTGAAAGCCTTGTGGGCCACACCTCAGGTTTTCCATTGCCTTGCTCCTGGTGCTTGTTTGTACGGTCAGCCCACGGGGTGTTATCACGCGACAGCAGCGCGTTAAAGGCCGTACTGGTTAGGTATAGCGAGCTTGTTGTGATGTGCAATGAAACGCCGGGTAGTCCATTTCTCTAAAGTTGGGTAACTATTCCCAAGCTGTAGTTGTGATGTGACTTCGCCTGTTTATTGTGGCGCGCCAGCTGCAAATTCGCGGTGTGCTGTATGCCTCGTAGGGCGCCGTCAGTGACGTGTTGCGCCTTGCGGGCTGCGGCAAATGGCCCATATAAGGCCGCCGGGCGGGCTGCTGTAACGGTATATTTTCGGTATACTCTTTGGCTTTGTAAAAATCGCCTACGAGTGCAGTCCGCCATGGAAATCAACCCGATCCTTAACAGCATCAAGGACCTGTCAGAGCGCTCCGAAACCATTCGGGGGTATCTTTGACTACGATCAAAAGCATGAGCGTCTGACCGAAGTCAATCGCGAGCTTGAAGATCCGAGTGTCTGGAACAACCCTTCGTACGCCCAGGAACTGGGACGCGAGCGCTCATTATTGGCGCAAATTGTAGAAACCCTCGATGAGATGCACACCGGTCTGGCCGATGCCAAAGACCTGCTGCTGATGGCTGCCGAGGAAGAAGATCAGGCCGCTGTGGATGACGTTGCCGCTGAGGTTGAACGTCTGCGCGAGTCCCTTGAAAAACTCGAATTTCGCCGCATGTTCAGTGGTGAGATGGACGCCAACAACGCTTACCTGGACATCCAGGCAGGCTCGGGCGGCACCGAAGCGCAAGACTGGGCCAATATCCTTTTGCGGATGTATTTGCGCTGGGCCGACAAGCGCGGCTTCGATGCCACCATCATGGAACTGTCTGCCGGTGAAGTGGCCGGGATCAAAGGCGCAACCGTGCACATCAAGGGTGAATACGCCTTTGGTTGGTTGCGCACCGAGATTGGCGTCCATCGTCTGGTACGCAAAAGCCCGTACGACTCGGGCAACCGTCGTCACACCTCGTTCTCGGCGGTATTCGTTTCGCCAGAGATCGACGACAACATCGAAATCGACATCAACCCCTCAGACCTGCGGATCGACACCTATCGTTCCTCCGGTGCGGGTGGTCAGCACGTAAACACCACCGACTCGGCCGTACGTATTACCCACGTACCGTCCAACACCGTGGTGAGCTGCCAGAACGAACGTTCGCAGCACGCGAACAAAGACACCGCGATGAAAATGCTGCGGGCACGTTTGTACGAGCAGGAAGTGCAAAAGCGCAACGCCGCTTCCCAGGCGCTGGAAGACACCAAGTCGGACATCGGCTGGGGTCACCAGATCCGTTCGTACGTACTCGATGCTTCGCGCATTAAAGATTTGCGTACCAATATAGAACGCAGCGATTGCGACAAAGTGCTCGACGGCGACATCGACGAGTACCTGATAGCGAGCCTGAAACAAGGGCTGTAAGTCGCGCAACACCCGTAAAGTGCGCCGCTGAGGCGCTGCCCCGTGAGGGCCGCCAACGCCCGCTCCCCCCTGCCGCAAGGCGGGGGCAACGAACCTGTGATGGAATTTTTTAAGACATGAGCGACCAACAACTCGACCCGCAAGATGTGCAACAGGAAGAAAACGCCCTGATCGCCCTGCGCAAGGAAAAACTTGCAGCCGAGCGCGCCAAGGGCAATGCCTTCCCGAACGACTTCCGCCGTGACAGCCTTTGCGCCGACCTGCAAAAGCAGTACGCGCAAGCGACCAAGGAAGAGCTGGCCGAGGCGGCCATCCCGGTCAAGGTTGCGGGTCGCATCATGCTTAACCGTGGCTCGTTCATGGTGATCCAAGACATGAGCGGTCGCATTCAGGTCTACGTCAACCGTAAAACCCTGCCGGAAGACACCCTGGCCGAAGTCAAAACCTGGGACTTGGGCGACATCATTGCCGCTGAAGGCACCCTGGCCCGTTCCGGCAAAGGCGACCTGTACGTTGAAATGACCAACGTGCGTCTGCTGACCAAATCCCTGCGTCCGCTGCCCGACAAGCACCACGGCCTGACCGACACCGAGCAGCGTTATCGCCAGCGTTACGTTGACCTGATCGTCAACGAAGACGTGCGTCACACCTTCCGTGTACGTTCGCAAGTGATTGCCCACATCCGCAGCTTCCTGATGGCACGCGACTTCCTTGAAGTCGAAACGCCGATGCTGCAAACCATCCCGGGCGGTGCTGCGGCCAAGCCGTTCGAAACCCACCACAACGCCCTTGATATGGACATGTACCTGCGTATCGCGCCAGAGCTGTTCCTCAAGCGCCTGGTGGTCGGCGGCTTTGAAAAAGTGTTCGAGATCAACCGTAACTTCCGTAACGAAGGCGTGTCGACCCGTCACAACCCTGAATTCACCATGTTGGAGTTCTATCAGGCGTACGCCGACTACGAAGACAACATGGACCTGACCGAAGAGCTGTTCCGTGAACTGGCGCAGCTGGTTCTGGGCAGCACCGACGTGCCTTACGGCGACAAAGTGTTCCACTTCGGTGAACCGTTTGTGCGTTTGTCGGTGTTCGACTCGATCCTCAAGTACAACCCTGAGCTGACCGCCGATGACCTGAACGACATCGACAAGGCGCGCGCCATCGCCAAGAAAGCCGGGGCCAAGGTGCTGGGTTTCGAAGGTCTGGGCAAATTGCAGGTGATGATTTTCGAAGAACTGGTCGAGCACAAACTGGAACAGCCGCACTTCATCACCGAGTACCCGTTCGAGGTGTCGCCACTGGCACGCCGTAACGACGATAACCCGAACGTGACCGATCGTTTCGAGCTGTTTATCGGTGGTCGTGAAATCGCCAATGCTTACTCCGAGCTCAACGATGCTGAAGATCAGGCTGAGCGCTTCATGGCTCAGGTCGCTGATAAAGACGCAGGCGACGACGAAGCCATGCACTACGACGCTGACTTTGTGCGTGCGCTGGAGTACGGCATGCCGCCAACGGCCGGTGAAGGTATCGGCATCGACCGTCTGGTGATGTTGTTGACCAACTCACCGTCGATCCGCGACGTGATCCTGTTCCCGCACATGCGCCCACAAGCGTAACGTTGCGAAATAAGAAGCCGCCGCCAAGGGCGGCTTTTTATTGCCTGCTGCCCCGTGGTGTATGCCGTGCAATCGCTGGCGCAGGCGGCTATTGCGCCCAAAACGGGCGCATTTCAGGCACAGCCATCGTCTTCAATAAAAGGAAACATTCGTGAACCTTGTCCAGGCACAAACCGGTGCCGTAGATGTTGCCACGGCGGTGGCCGGTAGCGTCCAGTATCAAGGCCGTAAAGCCAGTCGACATGGCAGTGAGCGGCGTCGGCAACTGATTCTGGATGCCGCGATGCGCATTGTGTTGCGCGATGGCGTGCGCGGAGTGCGCCATCGTGCAGTCGCTGGCGAGGCGGGCGTGCCGCTCTCGGCGACCACCTATTACTTCAAAGACATCGATGACCTGATCCACGATACCTTCGCCCAGTACGTGGAGCGCAGTGCGGCCTTTATGGCCAAATTGTGGCAAAGCACTGAGGGCAAGCTGCGCGAAATGGTGGCGTACGGCGATGGCAGCCCGCAGTCGCGCTCACAACTGGCCGATGAAATCGCGGCCATGACGGCGCACTATGTGGAGCACCAATTGCTGACCCGGCGTGACCAGTTGCGCGCCGAGCAGGCGTTCCATCAGGCCGCGTTGCTTAACCCTCGGCTGGCCGTACTGGTGCGGGCACACGAGCAAATATTTTTGCAGGGCACGTGTCAGATCTTTCAGGTGCTGGGTTCCAAACAGCCGCAGCAGGATGCCAATGTCTTGACGGCGATTATCGGTCGGATGGAATATCAGGCCCTACTCAATGGCGCGCAGCCAGCAGTCGACGCAGAGCGGCTCGCTATCCTCACGCGCTACATGCACTTGGTGTTGGCCGCTTTATAGAAGGATGCAGGCATGAAAGGTTGGCGCGTAATGCTTCTGGCAGTCTCGTTTTTACTGTTGAACGGTTGTCTGGTCACCTTCAAGCAAGCCCCTTTGGTGGCACAAACGGCCCCGCAGTCGCTGCTGGGCAAATGGAGCAGCAAAGACGCCTGGGGGCAGGCGCGCCATTTGAATATTCGTGCCATTGATAAAACCCGTTATCAAGCCGAGGTTTACCCCAAGGGCGAGCCCAAGGCCCGTAAGCGCTACACCTTCATCGTCGCCCGGCACGGCAATCGTTGGTACGCCTCGGCGGCGTTGCCGGCAAACGTGGGTGGCGATTACACACTCAATGGCTTTGAACTGACCGACGCAGGCGAACTGGTGGTGTATGACCTTGACCTTGAGCAGATCCGTCAGGCCATCGGTCAGTCCGCGTTGAGCGGCGACACGGTGGAAACCGCCGAGGGGACTGGCGTACAGATCAACAGCCCATCGGCTAAAGTGTTTGCTTATCTGGATGACCCGGCGAACTCCGACGTGTTTGTCGAAATCGCCCGCTATCAGCGCGTGGCCAAGTAACAGCCCACATCTAAGGAGCACCGGGTGGACGATTATCAACGCACGATTCGTACCTTGTCAGACCGCATCGTGCTGGCCCAAACCCCGATCCGCGTGCTGGATGCGGTGAAGTGGGATGACAGCATCCGTCAGGGGTTTCTCAAGGCCAAGGGCAGGCAAATGCCAGCCGTGGACCGCGATTACTACCTGGGGCGGCCGCTGTCGTTTGATTCGGGCGCGGTGAAGCTGGAGTTTCAGAACATCGAACGTGATATTACCCGCCAGTTGGGTCAGTTCAACCCGGTGGGGCAGATCATGCGCCGCATGTGCAAAGAGTACCGAATGGTGGTGCGCATGCTCGAAGCGCGTGGCACTGAAGATTTCGGGCTGATCTCGCAGGAACTCTACGGCGCGGCCTCCGATGCGTTCCACGCGGGCGACCCGACGCTGGCCGATCTGGGGCTGATGATGTCGGACTATCTGGACAACATCGATGATCGCGGCGCGCTTAAAGACGAAGCCAAAACCCTGACCGCCAAAGACGCGGTGAACATGCTGCAAAGCCGACTGAACAAGGTGTTCGGTGAGGCCGAGGAGACCATCCGCGTTTTTGAGTCTGACGGCATCGTCGCCGATGCGGCGGCGGGTGCGGACTACATCAAGATTCGCACCGATGCGATGTTCAACGAACGCGATGTGCGGGCGCTGGAAGTTCACGAAGGGCTGGTGCATGTCGGCACCACGCTCAACGGGTTGAACCAACCGATCTGTACTTTTCTGGCCAAAGGCCCGCCGTCTTCGACGGTGACGCAGGAGGGGCTGGCAATTTTGATGGAAATCATCACCTTTGCCTCCTACCCCAGCCGCTTGCGCAAATTGACCAACCGCACCCGCGCCATTCACATGGTGGAGGAGGGCGCAGACTTTATGCAGGTGTATGAGTTCTTCCGTGAGCAAGGCTTTGAAATGCCTGAAAGCTATGGCAATGCGAGTCGGGTATTCCGTGGGTCAGTGCCCAATGGCCTGCCATTCACCAAAGACTTGTCCTACCTCAAGGGCTTCATCATGGTTTACAACTACATTCAGTTGGCCGTGCGTAAAGGCAAGCTGGAGCAAGTGCCGCTGTTGTTTTGTGGCAAGACCACGCTGGAAGACATGCGCACCCTGCGCCAGTTGGTGGATGAAGGGCTGGTGGTGGCGCCCAAATACTTGCCTGAGCAGTTTCGTGACATGAACGCGCTGGCGGCCTGGATGTGCTTCTCCAACTTCCTCAATCATTTGAGCCTGGACCGGATCGAAGCGGATTATTCCAACATTCTGTAACGCTTCGGTAGCGCCCGCGGGGTGACAGGCCCCTCTTTAATAGGATTGCTCCATGAAAGCCCTGGCTGCACTCTGCCTGCTGCTTGCCCTCAGCGGATGCAGCTCGCTGCTGTTTTACCCCGAACCCGGCCAGCCCGTCACGCCGACGGCGGCGGGGTTGGCGTACCGCGACGTCACGTTGACCGCCAGCGACGGCACCCGCCTGCACGGCTGGTGGTTGCCGGCCAAACCCGGTGTGCCGCTCAAGGGCACGGTGCTGCACTTGCACGGCAATGGTGGCAACCTGGCTTATCACTTGGGGGCTGCCGCGTGGTTACCCGCCGAGGGCTATCAGGTGTTGATGCTTGATTACCGGGGTTACGGCCTGTCACAAGGCTTGGCCCGTTTACCCGAGGTGTATCAAGACATCGACGCGGCGTTCGACTGGTTGCAACACCAACCGCAAGCCCAAGGTGTGCCGTTGATTGTGCTGGGGCAAAGCCTGGGCGGCGCGATGGGGGTTCACTATTTGAGCAAACACCCGCAGCAGCGGGCGCGCGTCACAGCGATGGTGCTTGACGGCGTACCGGCCAGTTACCGTGAGGTCGGGCAGTTTGCCTTGAGCACTTGGTGGCTGACGTGGCCGCTGCAAGTCCCGCTGTCGTGGCTGGTGCCGGACGCTGACAGCGCGCTGTACGCGATACCGGACATGGGCAATCTGCCGATGCTGATCTTCCACAGTGTGGATGACCCGGTCGTGCCGCTTTCCAACGGCATCCGGTTGTATCAAGCTGCGCCCCCGCCCAAGGTGCTGCAATTGACGCGCGGCGGGCATGTGCAGACGTTTGCCGACCCGACCTGGCGTCTCGTGATGCTGCGTTATCTGCAAGACCCGCAACACTTCAATGGCGTGCGGCGCCTGGGTGAAATCCCCAATTACCCCGCCACCCCGAATTCGAAAAACGTTGAACCAGAGAGCCAACCATGAGTGAAGAACGTAACGCCATCCCGCTAATCATCACCGGTATTTGCACCATCATCGGCACCGTGGGTGTGCTGTGGTACTACGGCTATTTGCATTTCGCCAAGCCCGAAGATGCCCTGTTGCTCAGCGACTTCACGATGCTCAAAACCATTCCCGGTGAAGATTACAAAGTGTCGCTGACCCCGGCCAACCAAGTGGCGCAGTGCGTCGATGGCATCATCGTGCTGTTCGACACCGAGCAGAAAGGCCTGACCGGTGTGTTGGTGAACAACAAGAAACAAGCGGTGCGTTGCCTGGGCCAGGAAACGCCACGCCTGGAGCAGTAAAGCCCTGTGCCAGGCGCGAGTGGGCATCGTGCCTGGCGCCTGGTGATCAGGTGCGCTTGGTGAGTTCAGTCCACAGCGTATCCGTATTCCCAGGGGCCCAGTCTGGAACGTACGAAATATGCGCTTGCAGGCACTTCCAGTTTTTCTTTTCGTGGCTAACCAGGTCGTTGTTTTTATAGGACGTATTGAGTGACCAGGCCGGGTACTGCGAGCCTCCCTCGTCTGTGTCGGTTTTGACCGTCAGCACATTGCTGGGCACTGACCATTGCGCGCGTTGATCCAAGGCCGCCACGAAGTAGCGGTATTGAGTGATCGGTGTCAGCCCGGTGTCTTCAAACGTTGTCTGGCTTGCGCTCACCCGTTTGATCTCGTGCCCGTCACGGTAAATGACGTAGTGGGTAATCGGGCTGTGGCTGGTGGATGCTCCCCACATCAGGCTCATACCTGTCGCGGTTTGTACCATGCTGTGCAGGTTTTTGGGCGGTGTAGGGGGTGCGTCTTCTCCTCCTTCACTCAGCGTATTGACTTCGATGGCACGGCTGGGGGCCGAAAGATTGCCGTTCTCATCGATGGCGCTGATGAAGTAGGTGTAAAGCGTTTGCGCAGCGACGCTGTTGTCAGTCCAGTTGAGCAGGGGGGCTTCAATGTCGACGGTCGTGATGCCGTTACGGGTCAGTCGATAGTAAGCGATAGGGTAAGTGCCGCTCGACGCACTCCACGACAAGGCCACTTGTTTGTCAGTCACCTCAGTGGTCGCCAGATCCGCTGGCGTGGTGGGGCGCTCATCGGACCCGGTGTCCACGAAGTCCAGGTCCAGCACCTGGTAAAACGCCATGGGGGTGTCTGCCACTTCCCAAACCGCCAGCAACACGTGGTAGCCCACACGTTCAGGCAGAGGGAGCTGATGGTGGGTCGGTGATGGCGGTCTCAATGCATTAGGGTGTGCCCAAAACGGCTGCAGGTTGTTCTGTACGGTGTAAAAGGGTTCCGCTTCAAATTGATCGCGTGCCAATGCTCGCTGAGGGTCCCAGTCGGCGGTGGTTATAAAGTAGTTCCAGCGCCGTGTGGGGTGGTTGGCAGTGAAGTTCCAGGAAATGTCTAAAACATCCCCGCCCCGAACCTCATGTTTTCTCCAGTGCGTGCCCGGCTCATCGAGCATCAGGCCGGTGATCTGGTTAGCGCTGGCGATCTTGCCGTCCGGTGGCGCAGCCGCGTTGGCGATATCGTCCGGGGCGTAGGCGTCGAGGATGCCGGCGCCAAGGCTTGGGAAGAACTTGCCGCTCTCGCGCTGGTTCAAAGCGCCCTCATCCAAATCGCCCGCAAGCCATGCAAAGTAGGCACGCGATGCCGGTGAGAAAATATGACCGTGGCGCAGGGTTTTGCTTTTGCTGATGACATTGTTTGTTCGAACGTTGGACATGGTTTGCCTCGGGTGCAGTGAGTACTTTGATAAAGCAGCCTTTAAATCAGACGCGCTGCCACACAGAGGTGGCTTTGTCCGGCGTCCAGAACAGCGTTGAGGTGTGCTGCATGGCACACCGGTAAACGTGGCCCAGGTAACTCACGCGCGCGTTGTCTGCATACCAGGTTGCGTTTATCCACGCCGGGTCGGTCTCGCCATTGCCCGGCGTACGCACCGTCAAAACGGGGCTTAAATCGGAGCTGTTGCTTTGGGTGTCTTTGGCGAGTATTTGATAGCTGTAAGTGATGTCAGGGCCTAGCCCCTTATCGACAAACGTGAGGGCGTCGACTTGCCCGCAAGGTTTGCCATCGCGGTACAGCCAATAGTGTTTGATCGGGTGAGGGCCTGAGGAGGGTTGCCAATTGAGTGTGACGGACGAGACAGTCTGAGCCGTTGAGTTGAAATTGCGCGGTGTGGACGGTTGTTGTGGCTGCGGTGTTTCACCCCCCGAGACATACCCGTAACGCGTAATAAACTCCCAGTTATAAGCCTCCCCCGATTTTGGGCGACCGTTGTCCCAATTGATCGACCACGTCATCAGGCCTTTAATCGCCAGCTGCGCCTGTTCCAGTCGCAGCAGTGCCTGTGTCACTGCTTGGGGGTCAACCACATAGCCGTTGTCGGCGGCATCATTGTTACTGGGCAGGCCAATCACAAATTTTTCAGGCGGGATGTGAATAAAACCGCGAGAGCCAGTGACGATGCTGTGGGTCAAGAAGTACAGAAAGTCCTCCTTCACGGCATTGTCGTTTTGTTTCAGGTTGCCGAAACCTTCGACCCATACGCCATCAGTGCCCTGATTATAAAACTGCGGGGCAATGAAGTCGTACTCGCCCTCCAGTGAAGTAATGTACGGCACATAACTTGCCCCGGTGCGTAAATAGGGAAACTCGGGCGCCATGCTGATGATGAAATGTTTGCCTTGCTCGCGGTAAAACTGTTTGACCCGTTTTAGCGCCGCCGGAATAACCGTTTGATTGTCCTCGGCCGTAATGGCGGCTTGTTCCAGGTCGATATCCAGACCGTCGAAACCATACGTTTCTACCAGGTCAATAATCCGTTGCACGAGGGCGTTTTCATCGCCGCTCGACAATTCAATGTGTGCATCGGCACCGCCCAGGGATATCAGCACTGAACGGCCTTGAGCGTTCAGCACATCCACTTGCCGGCGAAACTCTGCATCCGATTGGTTATAGGGGGTAAAGGTGGGGATGTGATCCGCACTGCCGGGTGAAACCTTCATGAATGCCACGGCCACGACGTTGTACTGCTCGGGTATATCAATGAGCTCCATATTCTTGAAGAAACCCTGTCGATAACCGCTGCCGCTCCATTCCCCCTCTGCCCAGTTATGCCAAAAGCCCATGACTATTTTTTTGTTACTGATATCGGGCATGTCTAACGTGGAGCAAGCAAGGCGAGGTGTTTTGCGTGATTGAACCATATGGGTTTCCCAGCTCTACGAGTGTGCATTGATGGGTGCGCAAGTGCCCGGGGGGACGTGAGTTCGCCGTGGCCCGTGCAGGTCTGCTTTTTATAATCAGAGTGTTATGTATAGAGGCAGAACCGGGCGGTGGGTACTGTCAGAACTGACAGTTCATTAAGCTCAATTGGAATATTTAACGTGGGGGCAGTGTGTTTATACAAAGCGGCCCTGTTTGCAGGGCAGTGACTTGCGTACCGCTAAAGGCGCGTCAAGACGTCTTCACAGTGCGCAACCAGCCAGGCTAGCCCCGGCGTACGCATGAATTGCTCAGCGTAGGTGTCGGATAAAAAAACACCCCGGCATCAGGACGGATGTCCGATGCCGGGGTGTTGTGTACTACGCGGCTTTTACGACGCGTTTACTGCATCGACGAACGCGGCGCTACGGGCTGGTTGTCGTTGGAGATAGTCACTTCAACGCGGCGGTTCTGGGCACGGCCGGAGTTGGTGGCATTGCTGGCCACCGGGTATTCCTTGCCATAGCCTTGAGCCACGATGCGTGATGGATCAACACCGGCATGTACCAGTGCGTTTTTAACCGCGTTGGCACGGCGCTCAGACAGGCCCTGGTTGTAGGAAGCCGAACCTTTGCTGTCGGTATACCCTTCAACGATCACTTTGCGATCCGGGTTTTTGATCAGGTAGTTGGCCAGCGTGGTGATGCTGTCACGGCTGTTGGATTTGAGGTCTGCACGATCGAAATCAAACAGCACATCACCGAAGGTGACCAGGGTGCCACGCTCGGTTTGCTTGGCATTGAGGCTCTGCAACTGACGGATTTGCGCGTCACGCGCTTCAAGCAGGGCTTGAGCACGGGCGGCAGCGGAGTTTTTCAGCTGGTTTTCAGCGGTGCGCAGCGCGATGGTCTGCTTGGCCACTTCAACACGCTGGTTGGTCAGGTACGCCAGTTGGTCAACCTTGGACTCGTCTTCTTTGTCCAGGTAAGCCTTTTGCGCCTTGTCCAGCCACTCGCTGGCGTCTTTGGTTTCCAGGGCGGCGACCTTGGTGGCTTCCGGGTTGGTTTGCAGCGCCGAGAAGTTGGTCTTGGCGTTTTCCAGGTTGATGTTTGGCTGGTGCGAGCACGCCGCCAAGCCAACGCTGAGGGCCAACAGGGCAGGGATCAGTACTGTGTTACGCATAATATTTAGTCCTTTCTAACGATTAGGAATGCGAAGTCGCAGAGACAGGCAAAAAGGGGCGGCGTTTACTTAACGCTGCGCATGCCTTCCTGACGCAGTTCCTGAACGGCTTTCTGAGCATCCTGAACGGCCTTCTCGGCTTTAGCGGCCTGGGCTTTGCGTTCTGCTACGCGAGCATCCCACTCGGCTTGTTCAGCCAGACGCTTGGCGTCCTTGTAGTTTTTGTCGTGCATGGCCAGCTCGGCTTGCTTGAGCTTGTCTTGCGCCGACTTCATTTCCACCGGGGCGTATTCAGTACCGCCAGCGCTCACGGCGTTGTTGACCGCCGATTGAGTCACTGCGTATTGCTCGGACGGCGGGTTGCCAGCACAACCGGCCAAAACGAAGCTGGTACCGATTGCCAACGCAGCCAGTTTTAGCCCGCGCAGGCGAGGTGAGGTGGTTTTGACAGTGCGGGTCATCATGGTCTTCAACTCCATTAGGTAACTCCTGAAAAACTTCAAATTCCATCACGTCTGTGGCGTCAAACAGGATTGCCTGTGATGTCACCCGGAGTGTTGATATCCCTGCCCCGGCAGTGATGGTTAATGGGTGTGACCGAAACGATTTTTGAATAGTTCAAAAAAAAAGATGGCTAATGGCCTAATTATTCGTGACCGATCAGTCACGCCATTTTGCCCCGATCAAAGCGTTGCCAAGCCCTGATTTAGAGGGCGCGCCGGGTTCTATAAGGGTTTGCGGGCAGGCAGTAACCTTAAAAAGCCAGCGTGCGGTCCTTGCTGAAACGCGTCAGCGTGCAGGTTTTTTTTATCGCACGTGCGGCTTGCCATGCACAACGATTGCGACGCACTCTTGGGCCACGAGCTGTCCCCGGATACTGCTGGAGAAATTGCTGATGACCGATATTGCTGCACGCTTGCGCGATGATGTTCACCTGCTGGGTGAACTGTTGGGTAATACAATCCGTGACCAGTACGGCGAAGCGTTTCTCGCCAAAATCGAACGCATTCGTCAAGGCGCCAAGGATGACCGGCGTGGCACCACTGGCGAGGAGTTGAGCACCATTCTGGGGGATTTGAACGATGACGAAGTGCTGCCGGTGGCGCGAGCGTTCAACCAGTTTTTAAACCTGGCCAACATCGCCGAACAGTACGAACTCATCCACCGCCGTGAAGAGGGGCAGCCCGAGCCGTTTGAATCGCTGGTATTGCCCACGTTGCTGGCGCGTTTGCTGGCTGAGGGGCATAGCGCCGAATCTTTGGCGCGACAGGTTGCGCGCCTGCAGATCGAGCTGGTGCTGACCGCGCACCCGACCGAAGTGACCCGTCGCACGTTGATTCAAAAATACGACGCCATTGCCGCGCAGTTGGCTGCACAAGACCACCGCGACCTCACGCTCAGCGAAAAAACACACATCGAACAACGCCTGCAACGCTTGATTGCCGAAGCGTGGCACACCGAAGAAATCCGCCGCACGCGCCCCACGCCCATTGATGAAGCCAAGTGGGGCTTTGCCGTGATAGAGCATTCCCTGTGGCATGCCTTGCCGAACATGATGCGCAAGGCCGATGAGGCGCTGTACGCCGCCACCGGGCTGCATTTGCCACTGGAGGCCGCGCCGATTCGCTTTGCGTCGTGGATGGGCGGTGACCGCGATGGCAACCCCAATGTGACCGCCAGCGTCACCCGTGAAGTGTTGTTGTTGGCACGCTGGATGGCGGCGGATCTGTACCTGCGCGACCTCGATAAACTGGCGGCTGACTTGTCGATGCAGCAAGGCACACCGGCGTTGTTGGCCGCAGCCGGGGACAGCGTCGAGCCTTATCGTGGCGTACTTAAACAATTGCGTGAGCGCCTGCGCATTACCCGCAATTGGGCACACAGCTCGCTGAGCGTGACCCAGCCTGCGCCTGAAGGCGTATTGCATGACAACCGCGACCTGCTGGCGCCGTTGCAGTTGTGTTATCAGTCGCTGCACGCTTGCGGCATGGGGGTGATTGCGGACGGCCCATTGCTTGATTTCCTGCGCCGCGCGGTGACTTTCGGCTTGTTTCTGGTACGCCTCGATGTGCGTCAGGACGCGGCGCGTCACGCCTCGGCGATGACCGAAATTACCGATTATCTGGGCCTGGGGCGCTACGAAGAGTGGGATGAAGACACGCGCTTGACCTTCCTGATGCGCGAACTGGCCAACCGTCGGCCGCTGTTGCCGGGTTATTTCAAACCCGGCGCAGACACCGCAGAAGTACTCGCCACATGCCGTGAGGTTGGCGCAGCGCCACAAGCCTCATTGGGTTCGTACGTGATTTCGATGGCAGGTGCCGCCTCCGATGTACTGGCGGTGCAATTGCTGCTTAAAGAGGCGGGGCTGGAACGACCGATGCGCGTGGTGCCGTTGTTTGAAACCCTGGCCGACCTCGACAACGCAGGCCCGGTCATTGAACGCCTGCTGCTGTTGCCCGGTTATCGCGCGCGACTGCACGGGCCGCAAGAAGTGATGATCGGATACTCCGATTCCGCCAAAGATGCAGGCACCACCGCCGCCGCGTGGGCGCAATACCGGGCACAGGAAACACTGGTCAATATCTGCCGCGATCAGCAAGTCGAACTGCTGCTGTTTCATGGTCGGGGTGGCACCGTGGGTCGAGGCGGCGGTCCGGCGCATGCGGCCATCTTGTCTCAGCCGCCGGGGTCGGTGGCGGGGCGTTTTCGCACCACCGAACAAGGCGAAATGATCCGCTTCAAGTTTGGTCTGCCCCAGATCGCCGAGCAAAACCTCAACTTGTATCTGGCGGCGGTGCTGGAGGCCACGTTGCTGCCACCGCCCTTGCCTGAACCGGGCTGGCGCGTGCTGATGGACGAGTTGGCCGCCGATGGCGTCAAGGCGTACCGCAGCGTGGTGCGCGATAACCCGCAATTTGTGGAGTACTTCCGCCAATCCACCCCGGAGCAAGAGTTGGGGCGCTTGCCGCTGGGCAGTCGCCCGGCCAAACGCAGGGCGGGCGGCATCGAAAGCCTGCGAGCCATTCCGTGGATCTTCGGCTGGACCCAAACGCGGCTGATGCTGCCGGCATGGTTGGGGTGGGAAACGGCCTTGAACAACGCGCTGGAGCGTGGAGAGGGCGAAGTGTTAGGGCAGATGCGCGAACAATGGCCGTTTTTCCGCACTCGCATCGACATGCTGGAAATGGTGCTGGCCAAAGCCGATGCCGACATTGCGCGTTTGTACGACGAGCGCCTGGTGACGCCCGAACTGCTGCCATTGGGTGCGCACTTGCGCGACTTATTGTCGCAGGCGTGTGCGGTTGTACTGGGCTTGACCGGGCAGACGCAACTCATGGCGCACAGCCCTGAAACCTTGGAATTCATACGTTTGCGCAACACCTACCTTGATCCGCTTCATTTATTGCAGGCCGAATTGCTGGCCCGTTCCCGGCGCCAGGAAGCGGCGCAAGACAGCCCTCTGGAACAAGCATTGTTGGTCACTGTGGCCGGAATTGCGGCCGGCTTGCGTAACACCGGTTAACGGAAAAACCGGCTCAGTGACCGTGCCCCTCATGACGCAGCCTGTGCATCAACACCTGCACTGGCTGCGTGGGCACACCACTTTATTGCAAGGCTGCGCGCTGTGACACCCCGTCGCACGGGCCTGTCAGCCTCTGATTATTCCTACTTTTGCCGTCTTGTGTGGCTCGGGCCTGCTGTGTATCTTGGTCAGCCCTTGGCCATTTTGATGGCCATCACCCGATTCTGAGATTGGCCCAAAGAGGCGAGTCTGTTGTCATTTAAATAAAAAATTTTAGGAGCACATCGATGCGCGTCATTC
This sequence comes from Pseudomonas sp. TAA207, assembly GCF_001529285.1. Classification (NCBI taxonomy): domain Bacteria; kingdom Pseudomonadati; phylum Pseudomonadota; class Gammaproteobacteria; order Pseudomonadales; family Pseudomonadaceae; genus Pseudomonas; species Pseudomonas sp. TAA207. The sequence continues at coordinate 91,991 of NZ_LLWJ01000070.1, forward strand.
TGCTGGGAGCTCCCGGGGCCGGTAAAGGTACTCAGGCAAAGTTCATCACCGAAAAATTTGGTATCCCGCAAATCTCCACCGGTGACATGTTGCGAGCCGCCGTCAAGGCAGGCACCGAGCTGGGCCTGATCGCTAAAAGCGTCATGGACAGCGGCGGTCTGGTTTCCGATGACCTGATCATCAATCTGGTCAAGGAACGCATCAGCCAGGACGACTGCAAAAACGGTTTCCTGTTCGACGGCTTCCCGCGCACCATTCCGCAAGCTGAAGCCCTGGTCAAAGCCGGTGTCGAGCTGGACCACGTACTGGAAATCGCCGTAGAAGACGAAGAAATCGTCCAGCGCATTGCTGGCCGTCGCGTGCACGAAGCGTCGGGCCGCGTTTACCACATCGTCTACAACCCGCCTAAAGTAGAAGGCAAAGACGACGTGACCGGCGAAGCGCTGGTGCAACGTAAAGACGACACCGAAGAAACCGTGCGTCACCGTCTTTCGGTTTACCACTCGCAGACCAAGCCGTTGGTGGATTTCTACCAGAAGCTGGCCGCTGCTCAAGGCAAGCCAAAGTACAGCCACGTTGAAGGCGTTGGCTCAGTACAGGACATCACCGCCAAGGTGCTGGCTGCCCTGAACTGATCGTCGATTTGCCCTGATACAACAGCCCGCTTGCGGGCTGTTGTTGTTTATACTGCTGCACTTTTTAAATTCTGATTCTGACGGGAACACCGATGAGCACCTTGCTGGCCCTGGATACCGCGACTGAAGCTTGCTCTGTTGCCTTGCTGCACGATGGCAAGGTTACAAGCCACTACGAGGTCATCCCGCGCCTGCACGCGCAAAAGCTGTTGCCCATGATTCAAACCTTGCTGGCCGAGGCCGGAGTCAAACTGTCGGACGTTGAGGCCATTGCATTTGGCCGCGGGCCGGGCGCGTTCACGGGTGTGCGCATCGCCATCGGCGTGGTGCAAGGGTTGGCGTTTGCGCTGGAGCGCCCGGTATTGCCCGTCTCCAACCTCGCGGTACTGGCCCAGCGAGCCTACCGCGAGCACGGCGCTACCCAGGTGGCCGCTGCAATTGATGCGCGCATGGACGAAGTGTATTGGGGTTGCTACCGCGAAGTGGCCGGTGAAATGCGCCTGGTCGGGGCTGAAGCCGTATTGGCGCCTGAAGCCGCGCAACTGCCGGACGACGCCACGGGCCAATGGTTTGGGGCGGGTACTGGCTGGGGCTATGCCGAACGTTTGAGCCCTAAGCCGTACGCAATGGACGCGGGCATGCTGCCGCACGCTGAAGACTTACTGACCCTGGCCCGATTTGCCTGGGCACGCGGCGAAGCCATCGTGGCCGACGAAGCCCAGCCGGTGTACCTGCGAGACAAAGTTGCCACCCCCAAGCCCCCTGTTCTGGCCCCGTAGCAGTTGACGAAGCCTGCGTGCGGCGGCGTCGCCATGGTAAAGCTTCACGCCACGATGCCAGCACCCTCGGACGCCGCCTGCGCCAGCGACTACAGTTATGGGCAGGGCTTTAAACCTTTTTGCTTTTTTGCAGTCTAGTCTTCACTTGGGCAATTGCTTAGTTCGGCCGGTGCCGCTAAATTGCCATCATTGCAACCGAGCTTATCGCTATGCGCATCGACGGCTTTTCCTCACAGTCTTACCCGATCAAGCGCAAGCCGCGTAAAGGCCAGGCGCTGGTTGACGAGTCGGTGGAAGACAGCGAAATCGTCTTCGAAAACGCCCCGCAAGCCGCACGTACGCCTCCCTCCGGTGAGCGCATCAGCCAAGTGCCCGCCCGTCAGCAAGACATGATTTTCCAACGTGTCATGAGCAAAAAAGTCGCCAGTGCCCTGACCAGTTACCTGACCACGGCAGGCTTCGTTGACTGGGACGCTGAAGTACTGGGGCTAGACCTGTACATTTGAGCCATGACGCAAAATCCTCTCCCGTATTACCTCGGTTGCCCCGCCTGGAGTGAAAACGCCTGGCGCGAAGGCTTGTACCCGCAAAACGCGCGGTCCACCGAGTTTCTGAGCCTGTATGCGCAAGTGTTCAATGCGGTCGAAGGCAATACCACGTTCCACGCCAAGCCTGCTCCGGCCACGGTCGAGCGCTGGGCGCAGAGCCTGCCCCAACATTTTCGTTTCACCGCCAAGTTCGCGCGGGAAATCAGCCACGGCGGTGATTTGCGTAGCCAAGGGCCAGCCGTGGAGAGCTTTCTTCAGTTGCTGCGCCCGTTAGGTGCGCGCGTAGCACCGTTGTGGCTGCAACTGCCCGCGAGCTTCGGCCCTCAGCGTCTTGCAGAGCTGGTGAGCTTTATAGACGCCCTGGAGCGCCCGTTGGCCGTTGAAGTGCGCCACCCTGCCTTCTTTGCCAAAGGCGATGCCGAGCGCCTGTTGAATCGCGTGCTGAGGGATCGCGGTGTCGAACGCATCTGTCTGGACTCGCGTGCACTGTTCAGTTGCACCTCCACAGCACCCGCAGTGCTGCATGCCCAGGAAAAAAAACCTCGAGTGCCGCCGCGTCCTGCGGCCTTTACCTTGTTTCCACAGGTGCGCTTTATCGGTCGGCCGGAATTAGAAGCCAACGATGCGTATTTGCTGGCGTGGGTGGAAAAGGTTGCGGGCTGGATCGAAGAAGGGCGCACGCCGTATGTGTTTTTACACACCCCGGATAATCACTTGGCACCCGAGTTGGCGCGGCGTTTTCATGCGCAATTAAGTGAACGGTTACCGGGAATGCCGGCATTGCCCGTGCTGCACACCCCGCAGACGAGCGAACAACTGGGGCTGCTTTAAGCCGCCAGACGCAGGTTATTGACGATCAGCGGGCGTGCCCAGCCCAAATCAAAGTCCATTGCGCGCTGCTGCTCAATCAACGTCATGGCATCGAACGGCTCGGCAGGTTTGTCCAGCAAGTCCATTTCGAACTCTGCTATGGGCAGGTGCAAAGGCCGCGGCTCAGGCGCTGGGCCTGGTTCAGGCAGCGGGTGACCGGCGGCCATTACGATCGGGCGCACCCAATGGCTGTCGAAATCTTGCTGATGCTGTTGGGCGAACAGCTCATCCGGCGGGTAAGGCTTGGCAATGGGTGGCAACAAGTCCAGTTCGAACTCGGCAATGGGCAAAAACAGCGCTTCGGGTGGGCGCAGCTCGGTGTCTATCACGTCGCAATGGCGCTGGGTCACGATGCTGCTCAGCAAATCACTGCCGCCGCGCGGTTCGACGTTTTCATCGCGCTCTACCGGCTCGATGTCGAGCGGTGAGAATTCGTCAGTACCGGACTGCTCGACCAATGCCTGGGCGTAGAAGTCCTTCCACAGGTGATTGACACTGCCCGTGATCTGCGAATTGTGACGGCCAAAATCGCCAATTGGCGCGATAAAGCCTATCGATGTGGAATGAATGTCTGACATAGCTCTCGGTCGACGCCCAGCTCTGGCAAAATGCCGGATATTTCATTTATCGGCAGCGTTTGCCGATCATTAAATTTTTGAGCGTGTTTTTAAATGAGTGAGCAAACAGCAGGCTGTCGAATCAACGTCCAGGCACTGGACGAGGCGTACCAAGCCTTGGCCGAGCAGTGGGCCGAGCGCCTTGGCCTGCCGATGGACGAGGCGGATGCCGAGTTCGCCTTGCAAGTCAGTGCGCACGGTCTGCAATTGCAGCAGTTGGGCGCCGATGCACCGGGGCCGGTGCGTGTCGACTTTGTAGAAGGTGGCGCTGCGCACCGGCGTTTGTTTGGCGGCGGCACCGGGCAAATGATTGCCAAGGCTGTGGGCATCCAGCAGGGCGTGCGCCCACGGGTGCTGGACGCCACCGCAGGGCTGGGCAAAGACGCGTTTGTGCTGGCCAGCCTGGGCTGTGAAATGAGCCTGATCGAACGTCAGCCGTTGATCGGTGCGTTGCTGGAAGACGGCCTGGCCCGTGGTCTGGAGGACCATGAGGTGGCACCAATCGTGTCACGCATGAAGTTGCTCAAAGGCAATTCGATTGAGGTGATGCGGCACTGGGAAGGCGAGCCGCCGCAGGTGATCTACCTCGATCCGATGTTCCCGCACCGAGAAAAAACGGCGCTGGTAAAAAAAGAAATGCGCTTGTTCCGCCCCTTGGTAGGCGATGACAACGATGCGCCGGCATTGCTCGAAGCAGCGTTGGCGCTGGCAAGCCACCGCGTCGTGGTCAAGCGCCCGCGCAAGGCCCCGTGCATAGCAGGCCCCAAACCAAGCCATGCACTGGACGGCAAATCGAGCCGCTACGACATCTACCCCAAAAAAGCCCTCAAGCCCTGAGCCGCCGGGTTAATCCGCCCTGTAGGCGCGCATAAACAATGTCACGACCTCACGCACATGGGCCTCGGCTTCTTGCGCGCTCAACGGTTCGCCGCAGCCATGCAGCAGGCGAAAGTTGGGTGCGCCCTTGAGCAGGCAAAAAAAGTGCTCGGCCGCATGGTGGGTGTTGTTGATCCGCAGTGTGCCTTGCTGGTGAATGCGATCCAGCAGGCGCTCCATCTCCAGTACCACATGGTGCGGCCCGGCTTCGAAGAATATCTGCGACAGCTTCGGGTCCTGGCTGCCCAAGGTGATCATCAACCGGTGCAGGTTTAACGACTCCTCACTGTTGATCAGCGTGTGAAACCCGCGCCCGATGTTTAACAGCACCGTTTCAATCGGCACGCCGTGGGGCAAAGCAAAAAACAACTCCGGCAACTGCTCGGTGCACTTGGCCATTACGGCGGCCGAGAACAAGGTCTCCTTGTCGGTGAAATGGCTGTAGACCGTCAGTTTTGACACGCCAGCCAAGTTGGCAACGGCGTCCATGCTGGTGCTGGCAAATCCCTTGCTCAGAAATAGAATTTTGGCGGCATCCAGGATCGACTGGCGTTTTGCCAGATCTTTGGGGCGGCCGGGGGCATTAGGGACTAAAGGTTGGTCAGACATTTCCGTTTATTACTGGACTGGTGAGTTTAGTATTAATAACATGCCGCCCAGTATAAATATTCCAAGCCCTATAAGCGAAAGGTCGTCTCCATGTTGCGTCATGCCTTGCCCCGCGCTGTGCCTGTCTGTTTGGTGTTTTTGTTAGCTGCGTGCGGGCATGAAGAGCCTGTTCAGGTCAGCATCAGCCCGGCGATTGTGGTGCAACCCCAACCTTCGGCGCTGGCGACCCAAAGCTATCCAGGCGAAGTACGCGCACGGTTTGACCCGCAGCTGGCCTTTCGCATCGGCGGCAAAGTCACGCGCCGGTTGGTCGACGAAGGTGAGCGGGTCAAGGCCAACCAGCCGTTGGCTGAGCTGGACCCGCAAGACGTTCGCCTGCAACTGGACGCGACCCGCGCTCAAGTGGCAGCTGCACAGGCCAACCTCAACCTGGTGCGCTCCGAACGTGATCGTTACAAAACGTTGCTCGACCGTCAGATGGTCAGCCGTTCCCAGTTCGATAACGCCGAAAACCTTTATCGCGCAGGCGAGGCCAAATGGCAGCAGTTGCAAGCCGAGCAAAACGTCGCCAGCAACCAGGCCAGCTATGCCGTATTACGCGCGCCGCAAGATGGCGTCATTGCCCAACGCCAAGTGGAAGTCGGACAGGTCGTGGCCGCAGGTCAGACCGTTTTTACGCTCGCTGCCGACGGTGAGCGTGAAGTGTTGATCAGCGTGCCCGAGCAGGCGTTCGCGCGGTTCAAGATTGGCCAGCCGGTGTCGGTTGAGCTGTGGTCCCAGCCCGATCAGCGGTTTAGCGGGCGGATTCGTGAGTTGTCGCCATCGGCCGATCCCAAGTCGCGAACCTTTGCAGCCCGTATCGCCTTCACGGCTGGCAAAGTGCCTGCCGAGTTGGGTCAAAGTGCGCGAGTCTTTATCCAAAACGAGGGTGTGAGTTCGTTGTCGGTGCCGCTGTCGGCACTGAGTGCTGAAAACGGCGCGGCCTATGTGTGGCGGGTTGGCCTTGGCAACAAGCTGGAGCAAGTGCCTGTGCGTGTTGGCCCCTATGGCGAGAAAACAGTGCCGGTGCTGGAAGGCCTCACGTCTGTGGATTGGGTCGTCGCCGCCGGGGCGCATGTGCTGCATCAAGGGCAGGAGGTACGGCCTATTGATCGTTCCAACCGAACGATCAATGTCATGGCGAAGGAGTAATTGCCATGGGTTTCAACCTGTCTGCATGGGCGTTGCGCAACCGCCAGATCGTCCTGTTCCTGATGCTGTTGCTGGCCATCGTCGGTGGGCTTTCCTACACCAAATTGGGCCAAAGCGAAGACCCACCGTTTACGTTCAAAGCCATGGTGATCCGCACGCTATGGCCCGGCGCCACGGCTGAAGAGGTCTCGCGTCAGGTCACTGAGCGCATCGAGAAAAAACTGATGGAAACCGGCGAGTACGAACGCATCGTGTCGTTCTCGCGCCCCGGTGAATCGCAAGTGACGTTTATGGCGCGCGACTCCATGCACTCCGATGAAGTCCCGGCGCTGTGGTATCAGGTTCGCAAAAAGATCAGCGATATCCGCCACACCTTGCCGCCCGCCATTCAGGGACCTTTCTTCAACGACGAATTTGGCACCACATTTGGCAATATCTACAGCCTGAGCGGCGAAGGTTACGACTACGCAGTGCTCAAGGACTACGCCGATCGCATCCAGATCCAGCTGCAGCGGGTCAAGGATGTAGGCAAGGTCGAGCTGCTGGGCCTGCAAGACGAAAAAATCTGGATCGAACTGTCCAACCTCAAACTGGCTACGCTGGGTTTGCCGCTGGAGGCGGTGCAAAAGGCCCTGGAGGAGCAAAACGCGGTCTCGACCGCCGGTTTCTTTGAGACCCCGACCGAGCGTGTGCAACTGCGTGTCAGCGGCAACTTCAAGACTGTCGAAGAGATCGAGCGCTTCCCGATTCGTGTCGGTGAGCGCACCTTGCGCATTGAAGACGTCGCGGATGTACGCCGTGGTTTCAATGATCCGCCTGCGCCGCGTATGCGCTTTATGGGCCAGGACGCCCTGGGTCTGGCCGTGGCCATGAAAGACGGTGGTGACATTCTGGCCTTGGGCAAGGCGCTGGAGACCGAGTTTTCCCGTATCCAGAAAAACCTGCCGGCCGGCATGCACCTGAGCAAGGTGTCCGATCAGCCGGCAGCGGTTAAAACCAGTGTCGGCGAATTTGTACAGGTGTTGGTCGAAGCCCTGGCGATTGTGTTGCTGGTGAGTTTCTTCTCGCTCGGCGTGCGCACTGGCATGGTGGTGGCGTTGACCATTCCGCTGGTGCTGGCCATGACGTTTGCCGCCATGCATTACTACGGCATCGGCCTGCATAAGATCTCGCTGGGCGCGTTGGTGCTGGCCCTGGGGTTGTTGGTCGATGACGCCATCATCGCAGTGGAAATGATGGCGATCAAAATGGAGCAAGGCTACGACCGCTTCAAGGCGGCGAGCTTTGCATGGACCAGCACTGCCTTCCCGATGCTCACGGGCACGCTGATAACCGCCGCCGGTTTTTTACCCATCGCCCTGGCGCAGTCAAGTACGGGTGAATACACCCGCTCGATCTTTCAAGTGGTGACCATTGCGCTGCTGGCGTCGTGGATTGCGGCGGTGGTCTTTGTGCCTTATCTGGGCGCCTTGCTGTTGCCGGATTTGGCCAAGCGCCATGCCGCCAGGCATGGCACCGGTGATGGCGCAACGGACCCTTACGGCACGCCGTTTTATCAACGTATCCGGCGTTTGGTTGCGTGGTGTGTGCGGCGGCGCAAAACCGTGATTACGCTGACCGTGCTGTTGTTTATCGGTTCGGTGGTGTTGTTCAAGTACGTGCCCCAGCAATTCTTTCCGGCATCGAGCCGTCTGGAACTGATGGTGGACTTGAAGCTGGCCGAAGGCGCGTCTTTGAGCAATACCACGGAGCAGGTTGAGCGCTTGGAAGCCTTGCTCAAAGACCATCCCGGCATCGTCAACTACGTGGCCTACGCCGGGACCGGTTCGCCGCGTTACTACTTGCCGCTGGACCAACAATTGCCTGCGGCCAGCTTCGCGCAGTTTGTGGTGCTGGCCAGCAGTATTGAAGACCGCGAGCGCCTGCGAAGCTGGCTGATCGACACCTTGAACGAGCAATTCCCGACGGTACGCTCGCGGGTGACGCGCCTGGAAAACGGCCCGCCTGTGGGCTACCCGGTGCAGTTTCGGGTCACGGGTGAGCACATCGAGGACGTACGGGCACTGGCGCGTAAAGTCGCGGCGAAGGTGCGTGAAAACCCTCATGTGGTGAACGTGCATCTGGATTGGGAAGAACCGAGCAAAGTGGTGTATCTCAATATTGACCAGGACCGTGCACGGGCCTTGGGCGTGAGCACCGCTAACGTGTCGCGGTTCTTGCAAAGTACGCTGCTGGGTTCGACGGTCAGCCAATATCGCGAAGACAACGAATTGATCGAAATCCTGCTGCGCGGCACGCCCCAAGAACGTACGCAATTGACGTTGCTGCCGAGCCTGGCCGTGCCGACCGATAACGGCCAGAGCGTTGCCTTGTCGCAGATCGCCACGCTTGAATACGGGTTCGAAGAAGGGATTATCTGGCACCGCAACCGTCTGCCCAACGTGACCGTGCGGGCTGATATTTACGGCAAGGAGCAACCCGCTTCGCTGGTACAGCAGATCTTGCCGACGCTTGAAGGGGTGCGTGCCGAACTGCCAGATGGCTATTTGCTGGAAGTCGGGGGCACGGTGGAAGACTCTGCCCGAGGTCAGAATTCGGTCAAGGCCGGAGTGCCGCTGTTTATCGTGGTGGTGCTGACCTTGCTGATGGTGCAACTGCGCAGCTTTTCGCGCGTGGCGATGGTGTTTTTGACCGCGCCGTTGGGGTTGATCGGCGTGACGTTGTTTTTGCTGGTGTTCAACCAGCCGTTTGGTTTTGTGGCCATGCTGGGCACCATTGCGCTGTCAGGGATGATCATGCGCAACTCGGTGATTTTGGTGGACCAGATCGAGCAGGACAAAGCGGCGGGGCTGGATGCCTGGCAGGCAATCATCGAAGCGACCGTGCGCCGTTTTCGTCCGATTGTGCTGACCGCGCTGGCGGCGGTGCTGGCAATGATTCCGCTGTCACGCAGCGTGTTTTTTGGGCCGATGGCAGTGGCGATCATGGGCGGGCTGATTGTCGCGACCGCACTCACGTTGCTGTTTTTACCCGCGTTGTATGCCGCGTGGTTCAAGGTGAAGAAGCCGAGTGTGTAGGTGCTGGCGCAGGATGCGAGCTGTGTGGGTGCAAAAGATCGCAGCCTGCGGTAGCGCCTACAGGGTTCGTTATGAAGCTGGAACTTGATCGACTCGCAGACGCAGCGGTTGCGGGGTTTTGTCGTTGAGGTCAACGCTATTGCGTTCGGTGGTGATGAACAGCAATTGGCCGTTGTCTTCAATGCGGGCGCTGACGGCGTAGGTATGGCCGGGCTTGACTTGAGCAGGGTCGTAGCTCAAGTGAAACGGCAACGGAACCTGGCCTTTGATCTGGCCACTTTGTTTGGCCAGGGTCACGGCCGGGGCGTCAGCCAGTGAAATATCTTGCAGGCTGACTTCCAGAGTGGCGGTTGGCGGCAAGGCGATACGTTGCAGGTAGAACACTTCGCCGTCGAGTGTGGCGTGTGGGGTTGAGTTCATTGAGCTACAGGCTCCAAGTAGTGCAGCAAGGCCGAGCACAAGCAGTTTTTTCATGGCAGAAAACTCCGTTTCTATCCCTGAGCAAGTGATTTCACTCAGGGAAGTTGAAGGGATTCTAACAATGAAAAGCGGCCTGGGCGGTAGTGGGTGGCCAACATCGCTGTGACCACGGTGCAGGATGTGGCCTTAGCCGTTGTTGCCGCCGTGAACGCCACCGTCCGGATGGTCGATGCGCCAAGGGGTGCCAGGAGGGGTTTGTTTGTCCGGTACGCCTTGGGTGTCTGCGCCGTTGCCAGGGTCTGGGCGGCCTCGGTTTTCAGCATCGTTGCCAGGGTCTGGGCGGCCTCGGGTTTCAGCATCGTTGCCAGGGTCTGGACGGCCTCGAGTTTCAGCATCGCTGCCAAGGTCAGGACGGCCTCGGGTTTCGGTATCGCCGCCAAGGTCAGGGCGGCCTCGGGTTTCGGCATCGCCGCCAAGATCAGGTCGGCCGCGGTTTTGAGCGTTATGTTCTACGTGAGTGCATTCATTTTCTTGAGTCATGTTTGATGTCCTTATAGGTTGACTAGCCTGGGTATGTGCCGATTCATTCGGTACATGCCAAGGCTAGTTGCTTATAAGTCGTCGAAAAATGATCGAGAGCTTTCTGTGTTGTTTTGAAGACTTACCCTACGCTCTGCGGTGTGTCAGCGGCATCTTCTGCACGGTGCAGGGCCACCTGACGAATCGACAGGCGAATCTCTGCCGGCAATACGCGTTTGGCTGCGCCTTCGGCCAGTTCCCCCAGCAGTTCGTGGTAACTCAACTTGCCGTTGGCATCGCGGCGCAGTACCTCTTCTTCAAGCAGCGTCTGGATAAAGTGGCGGAACAAGCTCTTGTCGAAGAACTCCGGGGCATTGAGGCCATGCAAAATGGACAGGCGTTGAGCCATCATGGTGCACAAGTCTTCCAGTTCTTCGGCGCTCAAGGTGTTTTGACCGCTGTTGAGCAGCAGTGAAATCGCCATGTAAAAGCGTTGCAGGGTTTGCGCAATGCTCTTGGACAACAGCGTCAGCAGCACAAAGTGGCGCGAGCTAGGAGCGGGGCGCAGGTACACCTCGTTTTCGAAACGCAGCAAACCTTGCTCGACAAAAGCCTCCAGCCATTGATCGACGACGCCATCCAGTTCGTCCAGCGTCCAGCGGATGAACAATTCCGATTGCAGGTACGGATACAAGGCGCGGGTGTAGCGCAGGATCTGCTCACGCGTCATCCGCGAAGCGCTCTGGAAGAAGCTGGCCAGTAACGAAGGCAGCGCGAAGATGTGCAGCACGTTGTTGCGGTAGTAAGTCATCAGGACGGCGTTCTGCTCATCCAGATACAGAATTTTGCCCAATGCATCGCTTTGCTCGGACAACAAGTCCATGTCCTTTACATGCTCGATCAGCGCGCGGCCATCCCCTTCAGGCAAGGTGGTGTGCGGTGAATACGGCACGCGGCGCAGCAGCGCCAGATAGAGGTCGAGCACGCGGGCCATGGCGCGATCATCCAGCGCCAGCTTGCTGGTGGACAACAACGCCAGTGCCACCAGATTCACCGGGTTGATGGCGGCAGCTTCGTTCAAGTGCTGAGCCACTTTCTCACCCAAACGATGAGTGGTGGCGTTCAACCATTCAGGACGGTAAGACGGTGCGAGTTCCTGTTGGCGCCAGTTCGGTTGTTCGGTGTCGAGGAACTCCGCCAGTTTGATCGGTTCGCCAAAGTTGACCGCCACTTGACCAAAACGCTGTTTGAGCGCGCCAATGACTTTGAAAATGTCGAAAATCGACTCTTTCTTCTTGCTCGCACCGCGCAATTCACCCAGGTATGTACGGCCTTCAAGCACACGCTCATAGCCGATATACACCGGCACGAACACGATGGGCATGCGCGAGGAGCGCAAAAAGCTGCGCAGGGTGATGGCCAACATTCCGGTTTTGGGTTGCAGCATACGGCCGGTACGCGAGCGCCCGCCCTCAACGAAGTACTCGACCGGGAAGCCTTTGGTGAACAAGGTGTGCAGGTATTCGTTGAATACAGAGGTGTAGAGCGGATTGCCCTTGAAGGTACGGCGCATGAAAAATGCCCCGCCACGGCGCAACAAACTGCCGATGACCGGCATGTTGAGGTTGATCCCGGCGGCGATGTGCGGCGGAGTCAGACCGTTGCGAAACAGCAGGTAGGAAAGCAGTAGGTAGTCGATATGGCTGCGGTGGCACGGCACGTAAATAATTTCGTGGCCTTGCGCGACGTCTTGCACACCTTCGATGTGGTTGACCTTGATCCCGTCGTAAATCTTGTTCCAAAACCAGCTCAGTACCACTTCCAGAAAGCGAATGGCGGTGTAGGTGTAGTCCGAGGCGATTTCGTTGGCATAGCGCAGGGCTTGTGCCTTGGCCTTATCGGGCGAGATATTCTCGCGCTCGGCCTCGTCGAGAATCGCCTGACGCACGGTTGGCTCATTGACCAGGCCTTTGACCAGATTGCGCCGGTGCGACAGGTCGGGGCCGATGACCGCGGTTTTAAGGTTGCGAAAGTGTACGCGCAAGATGCGCTGAGCCATGCGCACGGTGCGTTCATGGCCTTTGTTATGGTCGAGCAGTTCACGCAAATGAATGGGCGCCGAGAACTGCACGCGGGTCTTTCGGCCCAGAATAAGAATGCGCAGCAGGCGACGCAGACGCCCGGTCACCGCCCAGCTGTCAGCAAACAGCAACTTCCACGGGCTGGACTCGCTGTCAGGGGATTGGCCCCAGAACACACTGACGGGGATGATTTGCGCGTCTTCGCCGGGGTTGACGGTCAGGCTGTCCACCAAGCGGGTCAGCGTCGGCGGGGCACCGCGTTTGTCCTGGCGCCCTAGCCAATCGGGTTCTGGGGTCAGGTAAAAGAAGGCGGCAGGTTCAACCATTTGCCCCACGGCCACTGGTAATACCGGACGCGGCAGGCCCGCCTTGGTGCATTCGGCGTCGACCACCGCCAGTTCAGTCACGGAGGGCGATTGCAGGACGTAGAACACCGGCCGGCTGCGGTCCAGATTAAGGGTGAAGGACGACTGATTAATGGTCTCCGAGCGTACCCACAGGTACAGCAAGCGACGCAGGGCGCCAAACACTAGACGACGGAACGGGGAACGGGTCATACGGCTTCTGCATGAGTGGATTAAAACGAGTGTTTACTCGGCCGGGTAGTGTGCCGTATCTCTGGAAAATCGGCAAAAAAGCTGCGAACTAATATTGATTGAGTGTTTTTCGCGCTGTCTTATACTCGATGCTCTTTCGCCATCAAGTGTAAGACGTTTTCAGCAAACTATAAGTTCGAGCGAAAGTGCTCAATGGGCTGAATCAGCAAGCCCGCTCAAAAACAATAAAGGGGATGCACGCATGACAACGCGGTTTACAGGCAATGTGAAATGGTTCAACGACGCCAAAGGCTACGGGTTTATTCAGGGCGAAGAGGGCAAGGATGTGTTTGTGCACTACCGCGCAATTCGCGGTGAAGGCCATCGCAGCCTGGCTGAAGGTCAGCAGGTCGAATACAACCAGGTGACGGGTGACAAAGGCTTGCAGGCTGAGGATGTGGTAGGGCTGTAACGGTAAAACCTGTAGCCGCTGCCCAAGGCTGGGATAAGGTCCCAAGGGCCTTCGCTTTTCAGGCGATGGGTTGCAGTGCAACCCATCGCGGCCTGCGGCAGCGGCTACAAGACCTGTGGGTCAGGAGCCGGTTTTCCAGGTGATTTCTTCTTCGCCGTCTTCGCTAATGCGCACCCAGCGGTCAGCGTCGGCTTCGCCTTGCTCTTCAACCCAGCTACCCGGCGCACAGCGCACTTCGATGTTCAGTGCCTTGAAGGCGGCGTGGGCACAGGCGATGTCGTCTTCCCAAGGCGTTTGATCGCTGTCCAGGTACAAACTGTTCCATTTGCCTACGGCTTTTGGCATCCAGGTCACGGGAACGTTGCCTGCGGTACATTTCCAGGTTTCGCCTTTCTTTTTCCATTCCGAGCAGGGGCCCAGAACCTTTGAAAGCCAGACTTCTACGTCTTTGTAGGTGACGGTTTCTTTCAGGTAAATCTCAATGTCGGGTTGGCGCATGGATGTCCTCACTGCGGGTCTGAAAAATCCATTCGCGGATTAGTCGGGCCCGGGGCGTGTGCCCCTGGCCGTAAAGTGGGTTATTGAAGCACGAAGTAATCGTAGCGCATGGACACCGTCACGATTAAAGGCTCGGGGTGTTCGATGACTTCGGCGCGACGTTCGGCGCTGGCGCGCCAGCCGTGCGGGGTCATGGCCAGCAAGTTGGCGCGATCTTGCGGTTCGCTCAAGCGCAGTTTGAATTCCAGTGTTTCACTGTGTTGCAGCTGCATGCCTTCAGGTATCAGCGCCAGATGCTTGTCGTCTGCGTATTCACGCACTTCGTCGTACAGGCGTTCGCGCAATTCCATCAGGTGCCCGCGTGTGGGGCCGACACGCATCAACCCGCCGCCGGGGCTGAGCAAGCGCTTGGCCTCAAGCCAGTCGAGCGGGCTGAACACGCTGGCCAAAAACTGGCAGCTGCCGTCAGCCAAAGGCACTCGGGCCATGCTGGCGATCAACCAGGTCAATTGCGGATTGCGCTTGCAGGCCCGCTTGACCGCCTCGCGGGAGATATCGAGGGCGTAGCCATCGGCATGGGGCAGGGCGTCGGCGATTTGTGCGGTGTAGTAACCCTCGCCACAACCGATGTCCAGCCAGCGCTGCGGGGCGCGCTCGGCAGCCAGCTCCGCCAGGCGCTTGGCCACAGGCGCGTAATGACCGGCGTTGAGAAAGTCGCGACGGGCTTCAACCATTGCCTGATTGTCGCCAGGGTCACGGCTGTTTTTGTGTTGCACGGGCAACAGGTTCAGGTAGCCCTGACGCGCACGGTCAAAACGGTGGCCTGCCGGGCAGACCACGCCATTATCGACCGCACTCAGCGGCTCAGAGCAAATAGGGCAGGCGAGCATCAGGCGAGCAACTTGATCAGGGTTTGGTAGTAGATCTCGGTCAGCACATCGAGGTCGCTGGCCAGTACGCGTTCGTTGACCTGGTGAATGGTCGCGTTGACCGGCCCCAGCTCCACCACCTGGGTGCCCAATGTGGCGATAAAGCGCCCGTCAGAGGTGCCGCCGCTGGTGGACGCCTTGGTTTGGCGACCGGTCACTTGTTTGATGCTTGAGGCGACGGCATCGAGCAATGCGCCCGGCTCGGTCAAAAACGGCAGGCCCGACAGCGCCCACTCGATGTGCCAGTCCAGACCATGCTTGTCGAGGATATCCGCCACGCGCTGTTGCAAGCCTTCGACCGTAGATTCGGTCGAGAAGCGGAAGTTGAACACCGCCACCAGATCACCGGGAATGACGTTGGTCGCGCCGGTGCCCGAGTTGAGGTTGGAAATCTGGAAGCTGGTAGGCGGGAAGAAGTCGTTACCGTTGTCCCAATGTTCGGCGGCCAGCTCAGCCAGCGCCGGGGCCGCCAGGTGAATCGGGTTTTTTGCCAGGTGCGGGTACGCCACGTGACCTTGAACCCCGCGCACCGTGAGCTTGGCGCCGAGGGAGCCGCGGCGGCCGTTTTTCACCACGTCACCCACCAGCGTGGTGCTCGATGGTTCACCCACGATGCACCAGTCCAGACGCTCCTTGCGCGCGGCGAAACGCTCAACCACCGCTTTGGTGCCGTGATGCGCCGGGCCTTCTTCGTCGCTGGTGATCAGAAACGCGACCGAACCCTTGTGGTCCGGGTAGTCAGCGACAAAACGTTCGGCGGCCACCAGCATTGCGGCCAGGCTGCCTTTCATGTCGGCAGCGCCACGCCCGCAGAGCATGCCGTGTTCGTCGATCAGTGCATCGAACGGGTCGTTCTGCCACGCTTGTACCGGGCCGGTTGGCACCACGTCGGTATGGCCGGCGAAGCACAGCACCGGGCCGTCGTGTTTGCCGTGGGTGGCCCAGAAGTTGTCCACGTCTTCGATGCGCATAGGCTCCAGTGCAAAGCCTGCATCACCCAAGCGCTGCATCATCAGCTTCTGGCAATCGGCGTCGATTGGCGTCACGGAAGGGCGACGGATCAGATCGCAGGCAAGTTGCAGGGTCGGCGAGAGGTCGGCGTGGGCCGTCATGGTGGTGGACTCCGAAGCTGGGCGTGTAGGGAAGCAAACTTTGAACGCTCGCGCCTGTAAGGCTGGGCGCAAAAGGGCGGTTATCTTAAAGCAAAACGGCGGCCAGAGGCCGCCGTTTAGTGGTTGCGGTCAATTTATGCCGCAGGCTGCTCTTTCGGTGCGTCCACCGGTTTAGGCAGAGATGACATAAAGGCCATCACCAGCGCTGCCAGATACGGCAGCGATTGCACCAGCAACATCACCACCCAAAAGCGCATGTCGTTGCTCGGCAGCCCTTGTACGAAGCAGATCCCCAAGGCTGCGCCCCAGAGCAACAGCATGATGAAGACTTCTTCCCGTGCCTCGGAGAGCGCGACCCAAAAACCGTGGTTGTCGGCGTTTTTAGGCGTACGGAAGAACGGAATGCTGGTGGTGAAAAAGCCATACAACACCGCCTTGGCAATGGTGTGCGACAACGCCAGCCCGGCCAGAGCCGCGGCAAATGCATCCTTGAGGTTGACCCCCACGGTACGGCGGTACAGGAAGATGATCTTGCCCACCTTGAATACAAACAACGCCAGCGGCGGGATCGCAAAAATCAGCAGCGGTGGATCGACCCGCGTCGGCACAATAATCATCGCGGCCGACCACAGCAGCGCGCCCACGGTGAAGAAGATGTTCATGCCGTCAGCGACCCACGGCAACCAGCCCGCCAGGAAGTGATAACGCTGGCCACGGGTCAGTTGCGAGTCCTTGCCACGCAGCAGGCTTGAGGCGTGACGCTTGATAATCTGAATCGCTCCGTAGGCCCAGCGGAATCGCTGTTTCTTGAAGTCGATGAAGGTATCGGGCATCAGCCCTTTACCGTAGCTGTTGTGGGAATAGGCTGCGGAATAGCCTTTCTCAAAGATCCGCAGGCCCAACTCGGCATCCTCACAAATACACCAGTCGGCCCAGCCCAGCTCTTCGAGTACTGAACGGCGGGTCATGGTCATGGTGCCGTGCTGAATGATCGCGTCGCGGTCGTTACGGGTGACCATGCCGATATGGAAGAAGCCCTTGTACTCGGAGTAGCAGAGCTTTTTAAAGGTGCTTTCGTTCTGGTCGCGGTAGTCCTGGGGCGATTGCACGATGGCGATTTTAGGGTCGGCAAAGTGCGGCACCATGTGCTTGAGCCAGTTGCGGTCTACGCAGTAGTCCGAGTCGATGACCGCGATGACTTCGGCATCCGGCGCGGTGTGCGGGATCAGGTAATTGAGTGCGCCGCCCTTGAAACCGGCCAGCGGGGCAACGTGGAAAAACTTGAAACGCGGGCCGAGGGTGGCGCAGTAATCGCGCACCGGCTCCCAGACCGCCGGATCTTTGGTGTTGTTGTCGATGATCAACACTTCGAAATCCGGGTAATCCAGATTGGCCAGCGCGTCGAGGGTCTGTTTCACCATCGCGGGTGGCTCGTTGTAGCACGGCACATGGATCGAGACTTTCGGGCGGTAGGCGTCGTCGGCTTCGACCGGTAAAAACTCCCGTCGGCGCTTGCGAACCCATACCGCTTCGGCCAGTTCGTGGGCTTCGGTCAGCAACACGATAAACACCCCGAGGGCGCCCAAACCCAGTAAGAACCCTACCGTGAGGCTGAACCAGGTGCTGTATTGCTGGCTGTAGTCGTAAGCGATCCACACCAGTACCGAACCGCATAAAAAGGCGGTGAACGTGAGGAACGTTCGCCCGCGCTGACGCAGTGCAGAGCCATCAATGAGCAGCAACGCCAGCGACAGCAGGCCCATCACCACCGAACCGATGGCCAGTACGCGCCACTGCGGGATCGCGACCACTGGGCCTTCGAAGTTGAATTTTTGCTGGCGTGCGGCGTTGTACACGCCCCAGTACGCCCCCACCGAGCCTTCGTCGCTGGCCTTCCACGGCTGGTCGAACGCTTCGATCACGAAGTAGTTGTAACCCCGGCGGTTCAGGGTATTGACCAGGTTACGCAGGTAAATCGCCTGGTCAGCCGGGGTCGCGTCAGCACCACCGCGCATGCGGCCGTTACTCGGCCAGCCAACCTCCGACAGCAGCAAAGGCTTTTTCGGGAACATCTTTTTCAGATCCCGGGCGCGGTCCAGTACAAATTCGCCAGCCTTGTCCACCGGGATAAATTCCCAGTAGGGCAAAATGTGCGCGGCAATCAGGTCAACGTGCTTGGCCAGTTGTGGGTATTTCTCCCAGATATGCCATTGCTCGGACGTGGTGACGGGCACCTTGACCGCGGCGCGCACCCGGTCCAGCAGTACGATCAGCTCTTCGGGTGTGATTTCTTCGCGGAACAGCGCTTCGTTACCCACCACGACCCGCACGATGCTGCGCGAGTTATTGGCCAGCTCAATGGCTTTCTGGATTTCCCTCTCGTTGCGCTCCAGGTCAGGGCTGATCCAGATCCCGATGGTCACGCGCAAACCGAACTCTTCGGCCAACTTGGGAATGTCACCCAAGGTGCCATCGACTGAGTAGGTACGAATGTTGTCGGTCAGCTTGCTCATGATCTCCAGGTCACGACGCATTTCATCGTCGGACGGATATTGGTCTTTCTGCGGGTATTGGCCTTGTTGAAACGGCGAATACGAAAAACCGGAGATTTGCTCTGGCCAGTTGGGCGCCGAGACCGGGCGATTGATCAGCGCCCAGAAACCGGTGAAGAGAGCGGCGATGGCCAACACCACCACCAGATTGAGTCCAAATTTACGCGATGACATAACTATTTCGGGTTCCAAAAGGAGTGGAACGAAGATCGCTCGGCAGGTGCCAAACGGCGCGCATCCTACACTGGGATTTAACTTGACGTACAGCGCATGGAAAACGGCTTGGCGTTTGGCAGCGATCGCCAGCTTAAGTTCTTTCTTTATTACTTGTAGCTCTTATCTTGCTACTAGGTCGGCTATTAAAGCAGGCTTGGTCGGATGATCCGTAGGAAATGTACTCAGCATCGTTAAGACCACCCTATAATGCGCGCCGGTTTTTGGGGTGTTGGTTATGAGTACAGAAGATCCGCGGTTTGCCGGTGTAGCCCGGTTATATGGTCTGGAAGGCATGGACCGTCTGCGTGCGGCGCATGTGGCGATCATCGGTGTAGGTGGCGTGGGGTCATGGGCCGCCGAAGCGATTGCGCGTTGTGGTGTGGGTGAAATTTCGCTGTTTGATTTGGATGATGTCTGCGTCAGCAACACCAACCGCCAGCTGCATGCATTAAGTTCGACCGTTGGTCGGGACAAGGTTGAGGTGATGGCCGAGCGCCTGCGTCAGATCAACCCGGATTGCACGGTGCACGCGGTGGCGGACTTCGTAACCCGCGAAACCATGGCCGAGTACATCACCCCCGACATCGACTGCGTGATCGACTGCATCGACAGCGTGAATGCCAAGGCGGCGCTGATTGCCTGGTGCAAGCGACGCAAGATCCAAATCATCACCACGGGTGGCGCGGGCGGGCAAATCGACCCGACGCTGATCCAGGTGTGTGATTTGAACCGTACCTTTAATGACCCGCTGGCCTCCAAAGTGCGCTCCACGTTGCGTCGTGATTATGGTTTTTCTCGTACCGTGACGCGTCATTACAGCGTGCCGTGCGTGTTCTCGACCGAGCAGCTGCGCTACCCCAAGCCCGATGGCAGCATTTGTTTGCAGAAAAGTTTTGTGGGGGATGGGGTCAAGCTTGACTGCGCCGGTGGGTTTGGCGCCGTGATGATGGTTACGGCAACCTTTGGCATGGTGGCGGCGACCAAGGCGGTTGACAAAATCGTGGCGGGTATGCGTCGGCCTTCGGAAAAGCTCAAGCAAAAACAAAGCCCTCACCCTGGCCCTCTCCCAAAGGGAGAGGAGAGTGAACGCGTGGAGTCGCATAAACCGGCGGCCTGAAGTTGCGCGATGAATGCAGGCGTGCAGTATTTCTCAAGCACGCACCAATCCGTCCGTCTGCCGTTGGGAGTGGGTCAGGATGAGGGGATTTTAGCCGAGCGCCAATTCCCGCATCCGCACTAAAACGGCATTTAAGCCATTGCTGCGTGACGGCGACAATTGGCGGCTCAAGCCCAACTGCTCGAACCATCCCGGCAAGTCCACTTGCACCAGTTGTTCTGCGCTCAAACCGTTCACCCGCGCCAGCAACAATGCCACCAGCCCGCGAATCAAGCGTGCATCAGTGCTGGCCGCAAACTGCCAATGCCCGTCTTTCAATTCGCCCACCAACCACACCAGGCTTTCACAGCCCTGCACGAGGTTGGCGTCGGTTTTTTTGGTCTCGGGCAGGGCCGGTAAGCGTTGGCCCCACTGCATCAGCAAGCGCGCGCGCGACTCCCAACCCGCACACTGCTTAAAACTGTCGAGGGCAACGTGTGCTTCAGCGGGCAAGCTCATTGCAGTAACTCCAGCGCCTGATCAAGTGCCGTGAAGAATCGCTCAAGATCTTGCGAATCGTTGTACAGCGCCAATGACACGCGTATAGCGCCCGCCAGCCCCAGGCTTTTCAGCAACGGCATAGCGCAGTGGTGACCGGCACGCACCGCAATGCCTTGCTCCGTCAGCAGGTGCGCAAGGTCAGCGTTGTGCACGTCTTCGACGACAAAACTCACCAGTGCCAGTTGCGCAGTGCCCAGCAGGCGAATGCCTGGACGCTGCTGCAAACCTTTAACCAGCAGCGCATGCAGGGCGGCTTCGTGGGCCTCGACGGCGTGTTGATCCAGGCTCGCCAAATAACTCAGGGTGGCGCCCAGGCCGATCACGCTGGCAATCGGCGGGGTGCCAGCCTCAAAACCCAGGGGCGCCGGGCGAAAGGTCGCGTGCTGGTAGTCGGCGTCTTGCACCATCTCCCCGCCAAACTGCCAGTGCTGCAAGCGAGCGAGGGCTTCGTTACGCCCGCACAGCACGCCCAACCCGTCAGGGCCGTACAGTTTGTGGCTGGAAAATACGTAGAAGTCGCACCCCAACGCTTGTACGTCATGACGGCCATGCACGACGCCTTGAGCGCCGTCGACCACGGTCAGCGCGTTGTGCGCTTTGGCCAGCGCCAACAGGGCGGGCAGGGGTTGCCACACGCCCAGCACGTTGGACAGTTGGCTCACCGCCAACAGTCGGGTACGCGGGGTGATCAGTTGGGCAGCGGCGACAAGGTCAATCACGCCATCGCTGTCGAGCGGCAACACCACCAGTTTGAGGTGTTTGCGCTGGGCCAACTGTTGCCAGGGCAGCAGGTTGGCATGGTGTTCCAGGGCGCTGATGACGATTTCGTCACCGGCCTCAAATTGGTGTTCCAGCCCGTAGGCCAGCAAGTTCAGCGCCGAGGTGGCACCGTGGGTGAAAACGATGGTTGCGCTGTCGCCGGCATTGAGCCAGTGGGCGACTTTGGCGCGGCTGTTCTCAAAGGCCTGGGTCGCGTGGGCGCCCGGCAAGTGTTGGGCCCGGTGCACGTTGGCGGCGCCACTGGCGTAGTAGTGCGTCAGTGCGTCGAGCAGGGCCTGGGGTTTTTGCGTGGTGGCAGCGTTGTCCAGATAGGTCTGGTCTTGACGTTGCAAGGCGGCGATGGCTGGGAAGTCAGCGCGCCAGGGAGAAGGCAAAAGCATGGTGTTGTGGCTCTGTTGACGAGGCCAGAAACTGGCCCCGTCAGTGGCAGACAGACGCTTAGTTGTGCGCGTGCAGGGCTTCGTTCAGCTCGATGGCCGACTTGTGGGTTTTGCATTCCACCGCGCCGGTTTGCGAGTTGCGACGGAACAGCAGGTCGGACTGGCCCGCCAGTTCACGGGCTTTCACCACTTTGACCAGTTGGTTGTTTTCATCGAGCAGTGCCACTTTGGTACCCGCCGTGACGTACAGGCCAGACTCGACGGTGTTGCGGTCGCCCAGCGGGATGCCGATACCGGCATTGGCGCCGATCAGGCAGCCTTCGCCGACTTTGATCACGATGTTGCCGCCGCCCGACAGGGTGCCCATGGTGGAGCAACCGCCACCCAAATCCGAACCCTTGCCGACGAATACGCCCGCCGATACGCGGCCTTCGATCATGCCCGGGCCTTCGGTGCCCGCGTTGAAGTTGACGAAGCCTTCGTGCATCACGGTGGTGCCTTCGCCGATGTAAGCGCCCAGACGCAGACGTGCCGCGTCAGCGATACGCACGCCCGCCGGTACTACGTAGTCAGTCATTTTCGGGAACTTGTCGACCGAGAACACTTCCAGCAGATCGCCACGCAGACGGGCTTCGAGTTGACGTTCAGCCAATTCGCCGAGGTCGATGGCGCCCTGGCTGGTCCAGGCCACGTTTGGCAGTAGCGGGAACACGCCCGCCAGGTTCAGGCCGTGCGGTTTGACCAGGCGATGGGACAGCAGGTGCAGCTTGAGGTAAGCCTCGGGCGTGGACGTCAGGGCTGCGTCTTCGGCCAGCAAGGTGGCAACCAGCGGCTTGTGGCTTTCAGCCAGGCGGGTCAGCAACGCGGCTTGCGCGGCGTCCACTGGTTTGGCCGCTTCAGCCATTTGCGCCGCTTGCGCGGTGGTGAAGGTGATTGCCTGATTGCCACCGGTGTAACCCAGGATCGGGGCGATGGCTGCAATCAGTTCGGCCGACGGGTTGAGCAGGGGTTGTGCGTAGAACACTTCCAGCCATGCGCCTTGACGGTTTTGAGTGCCGACGCCGAAGGCTGCGCTGAACAGGGTAGTAGACATGCAATTACCTCTTACAAAAATAAATGGGCGCACGATAAGCACTTGGGCTTAAAGAAGGGCTGCCGCATAAAGATCTGGCTTGAAGCCAATCAGGGTTTTGTCACCGAGATCGAGCACCGGGCGCTTGATCATCGAGGGTTGAGCGAGCATCAGTGCAACGGCTTTGGCTTGGTCGAGATCGGCTTTTTGTTCGTCGTCGAGCTTGCGAAAGGTTGTACCGGCGCGATTGAGCACCACTTGCCAGCCGTGCTCAGTGCACCACTGGTTGAGGTGTTCGCGGTCGATGCCCGTGCTTTTGTAGTCGTGAAAATCGTAGTGCAGCCCATTTTCATCCAGCCAGGTGCGCGCCTTTTTCATGGTGTCGCAGGCTTTGATGCCATAAAGGTGCAAGGTCTTGCTCGAATCGGTCACGGAAATTGCCCCTCCTTTGGAGATGCTTAAAATGAGCGGTCGCGGATTATGCCACGAGCGGCGCGCTGGGTGCGCCAGGCGTGGAGGTTGGCACGGTGTTGTGACATATCATCACGCCACTGCGACTTTTGTTGAGCGGTCAGCGTTTGCCATTAAAGGCTACTATGGCTCGGGATGGAAAAGTGTTGCCACTTATGTTTAGTTAAAAGCCGTTCAGTTTGAAGCGGCCCGCTCGGGAACCCTGCTGATATGCAAACCGCCTATACCGTCCTCATCCTGCTGATGCTGGTGGGTGTCTCGCGTCTATTGGGGCGTTTGATCCCGTTGCCATTACCCTTGGTGCAAATTGCCGCTGGCGCTTTGCTGGCCTGGCCAACACTGGGCCTGCATGTGGCGCTGGACCCTGAGTTGTTTCTGTTTCTGTTTTTGCCGCCGCTGTTGTTCTCCGATGGTTGGCGCATGCCCAAGCGTGAGTTCTGGCGTTTGCGTGGGCCGATTCTGACCTTGGCCGTGGGCCTGGTGCTGTTCACCGTGGTGGGGGCGGGGTATTTCATCCACTGGATCTTGCCGACCATTCCGTTACCTGTCGCCTTTGCGCTGGCCGCGGTGCTGTCGCCGACCGATGCGGTGGCTGTGTCGGCCATTGCGCAGAATCGCTTGCCGGCGCCCTTGATGCATATGTTGCAGGGCGAGGCGTTGATGAATGATGCAACGGGCCTGGTGACCTTCAAATTCGCGCTGGTGGCGGCCATTACGGGTGTGTTTTCGTTGACCAATGCCAGTGTCACGTTCCTGTTGGTGGCGTGTGGCGGCTTGGCCATCGGTGTGGCATTGAGCTGGCTGGTGGGGCGCATGCGGGCCTGGATGATTGCGCGCGGCTGGGACGACCCGGCGACCCACGTGGTGTTTATGTTGTTGCTGCCGTTTGCAGCCTATGTGCTGGCCGAGCGCCTGGGTGCTTCGGGTATTTTGTCCGCCGTGGCGGCGGGCATGATGCAGAGCTGGCTGGACCTGTTGCCGCGCCAGACCAGCACGCGCTTGCTTAACCGTAGTGTGTGGGGGCTGCTGGAGTTTGCGTTCAACGGCCTGATCTTCCTGCTGCTGGGCCTGCAACTGCCAGACATCATCAAGGCGGTGGTCAGTCACGAAACCACACTGTGGCCGACACTGATGTACCGCTGCCTGGATGTGGTGGCGGTGTTTTTGGTGTTGCTGGCGTTGCGTTTTATCTGGGTGCAGAGCATCTGGCGTTTGTCGGGTCTGCTGCGACGCTGGCGCGGCAAGGGCGAACTGACGATGGTGCCGACGGCGCGTTCGTGCTGGTTGCTCACGGTCGGCGGTGTACGCGGGGCGGTAACGCTGGCGGGTGTGATGTCGGTGCCGCTGTTGATTAGTAAAGGCGTTGACTTCCCTGAGCGTGATTTGCTGATTTTCATCGCGGCCGGGGTGATTCTGCTGTCCTTGATTGCGGCGTGTATTGCCTTGCCGTTCCTGCTGCGCGGGATCGAAAAAAGCCCTGACGATGCGATGCGCAAAGAAGTACGCGAGGCGTGGCGGCGCACGGCAGAAGCGGCGATTCACGCGCTGGAGGCTGAAGAGCTGGTGGAGCCGCAAACCCAGCAGGATGCCGCTCAGGCTGCCCTGGCAGCTGAATTGAAGGCGCGGATCATGTCCGAGTATCGGCATCAGTTGGAGGTCTACAACGATTCGGCGGAAGCGCAGGCGCTGGCCTCGCAAATGGACCTGCTGGAGAGTCGCCTGCGGATCAAGGCGCTCAGGGCGCAGCGATTGGAGCTGTACAGCATGCGTCGTCATCACGAGATTGGCGATGACGTACTGAGCGAGATCCTCAAGGATCTGGACATGAGCGAGGCGAATCTGGGTCAGGTCAAGTAGCCCCCCCGTACCTCGATCCACCGGCTGCGATCTTTGCGGATGAAAGATCGCAGCCAGCGACAGCGCCTATGAGGGCGGGTTAGCGGCGGCGCTGGATGAAGTCGCGGATTCGCTCGGCGGCCTCTACGCATTCGGCCAGTGGGGCCACCAGCGCCATGCGCACCCGGCCTGCGCCCGGATTGAAACCCTCGACTTCGCGCGACAGGTAGGAACCCGGTACGACGGTGACGTGTTCTTGGGCGAACAGGTCGCGGCAGAATGCAGCGTCGTCACCTTCCACCTGGGGCCACAGGTAAAAACCGCCATCAGGGCGTTGCACATCCAGCACCGGGCTCAAAATCTCCAGTACCGCGTCGAATTTCTCGCGGTACAGGTCGCGGTTGGTGCGCACGTGGGCTTCGTCGTTCCATGCCGCAATGCTCGCCAGTTGCGTTTGCACCGGCATGGCACAGCCGTGGTAGGTGCGATAGAGCAAGAATGCCTTGAGGATCTGTGCATCGCCCGCCACGAAACCGGAACGCAGCCCCGGCAGGTTTGAACGCTTGGACAGGCTGTGGAACACCACGCAACGTTTGAAGTCTTCACGGCCCAAGGCAACGCAGGCGCTGAGCAGGCCGACCGGTGGGGTGTGCTCGTCGAAATACAGTTCGCTGTAGCACTCGTCCGCGGCAATCACGAAGTCGTACTCGTCTGCCAGGGCAATCAGCTTTTTCAGGGTTTCAAGCGGGATCAGTGCGCCGGTCGGGTTGCCCGGTGAGCACAGAAACAGAATTTGGCAGCGCTTCCAGGTATCGGGGCTTACGGCATCAAAATCGGGGTTGAAGCCATGTTCGGCCAGGCATGGCAGGTAATGCGGTGTGGCACCGGCCAGAAAGGCTGCGCCTTCATAGATTTGATAGAACGGGTTGGGGCTGATCACCAGCGCGTCGTCGCCACGGTTGACCACGGTCTGGGTGAAGGCAAACAGCGCTTCACGCGTGCCGTTGACCGGCAGGATGTTGCGCGCCGGGTCGAGCCAGCCAGCTGGCACGTCGAAGCGGCGCTCGGCCCAGTGGCCAATGGTTTCGCGCAACAGGGGGATGCCCAGCGTGGTCGGGTAGACCGCCATTTGGTCGAGGTTATCGGCCAGCGCCTTGGCCACGAAATCGGGCGAGCGGTGTTTCGGCTCGCCAATCGACAGTGCAATCGGGCGTTTGTTTGCGTTGGGCTGCACGCTGCCAAGCAGGGCGCGCAGTTTTTCGAACGGGTAAGGCTGCAACTGGTTCAGAGCGTTGTTCATCGGGTGCGGGTCTCACTCGGCGGCGCTTAAATGCTCAGGCGCCACGGTTCTGGGGTGGAATCTTTATTGACCGTTAATTGCTCGACGATTGCTTCCTGCAGGCGCATGCACAGTTGCGGGTCAGACAAGGGTTGGTTGTTTTCATCGGTGATGAAAAAGACGTCTTCTACGCGCTCGCCCAAGGTGGCGATCTTGGCGTTTTGCAGCGACAGATCGAATTCCAGAAAGATCATCCCGATGCGGGCCAGTAAGCCGGGGCGGTCGGGAGCGCTGAGTTCGAGCACCGTTACAGGGCGCTGCGCATCGTTATGGATCGTGACCTGCGGCGCGAAGGCAAAGTGTTTGAGCTGGCGCGGCACGCGGCGCTGGATGATGGTCGGGTAGTCATCCGGGTTGCGCAGGGCTTCGGTCAGGCCTTTGCGGATTTTTTCGATGCGCTCGGGGTTGTTGCCAATCGAGTCGCCGTCGTTGTCGAGCACGATGTAGGTGTCGAGGGTGAACTGGCTGCTGGAGGTGATGATGCGCGCGTCATGGATGTTGAGGTTGAGTTGGTCCATGGCCGCGACCGTCACTGCGAAGAAGTCG
This sequence comes from Pseudomonas sp. TAA207, assembly GCF_001529285.1. Classification (NCBI taxonomy): domain Bacteria; kingdom Pseudomonadati; phylum Pseudomonadota; class Gammaproteobacteria; order Pseudomonadales; family Pseudomonadaceae; genus Pseudomonas; species Pseudomonas sp. TAA207. The sequence goes on from NZ_LLWJ01000070.1 coordinate 118,609, forward strand.
TGTTGGTCGGGGGCGTAGATGAAGATCTGGGTGCCGCCTTCAAAGTCGCGCTGGGTGGTCTCTTTGATCAACACCAGCGGGCCGCCGTCGGCAGGCTGTTGCAGGATGGCTTCGGTGTGCAGGGCGACATCGGCCGAGGTGTGACGCAGGAAGTAGTCGTCCCCCAGTTGCGACCACAGTTGCTCGACATCGTCCTGGTCGTTGCCGTTGCGTACCAACGTGTCCAGCGCCGCGCTTTGGGTCTGACGGATCTGCTCTTCACGGTCTACCGGGTTTTCCAGGCCGCGCCGCAAGGCCCGCTTGGTCTCGGTATAGAGCTGGCGCAACAGGCTGGCGCGCCAGGAGTTCCAGAGCGTCGGGTTGGTGGCGTTGATGTCGGCGACGGTCAGTACATAAAGGTAGTCGAGGTGGGTCTCATCGCCCACCGCCTGTGCGAAGTCATGGATCACTTGCGGGTCGGACAAGTCCTTGCGCTGGGCGGTGGTCGACATCACGAGATGGTTTTGCACCAGCCACACAATCAGCCGGGTGTCCCACTGCGGCAATTGATGGCGAATGCAGAAGGCTTCGGCATCCACGGCGCCGATTTCGGAATGGTCGCCGTGACGGCCCTTGCCGATGTCGTGGTACAGGCCCGCCAGATAGATCAGTTCCGGTTTGGGCAGTTTGGCCATCAGTTTGCTGGCCAACGGGAATTTCTCGGACACCTGGGTGTACTGCAATTTGCGCAGGTGCTTGATCAGGTTCAGCGTGTGTGCATCGACCGTATAAATGTGAAACAGGTCGTGCTGCATCTGGCCGACGATAAACCCGAATTCGGGCAGGTAACGTCCCAAAATGCCGTAGCGGTTCATCCGTCGCAGGTTGCGATGAATACCGTTCTTGCACTTGAACAGCTCAATAAACAGGCTGGTATTGCGAATGTCATTACGGAAATCGTCGTCGATCAGGTAACGGTGCTCACGCAACAAGCGAATGGTGTCAGCGCGTACCCCTTTGATTTCCGGGTGTTGGGCCATCAGCAGGAAAATTTCCAGCATGGCAAACGGCGTGCGCTTGAACACCTGGTCACTGGTGGCTTCTATATAGCCGTCGTGCAGCTGAAAGCGCGAGTTGATGGGCGTAGGCGGTGCTTCGTCTTCGGGGGCCAGAATGACCTCTTCGAAGTGCTGAATGATCAGGTCGCTGAGCTGAGCGATGCTCATGACTACCCGATAGTACTGTTGCATGAAGTTTTCGATGGTCTGTTTGGTGTCTTCGCCCGCAAAGCCCAGTAGCTCGGCGATGCTGCGCTGGTGATCGAACAACAGGCGGTCTTCCGCGCGTCCGGCCAGCATATGCAGCGCGTACCGCACCTTCCATAAAAATTCTTGGGAGGAGGCGAGCAGGGCGTGTTCGCTCTCGACCAGAAAACCTTCGCCTGCCAATGCGCGCAGGTTGAGGGTGCCGTATTGACGACGGGCAACCCACAAGATGGTCTGGATGTCGCGCAGGCCGCCAGGAGAACCTTTGACGTTGGGTTCCAGGTTGTATTCCGTGTCGTTGTACTTGTGGTGTCGGGCTTTTTGTTCGGCGTGCTTGGCCAGAAAGAAGTCTTTGCTGGGCCACATGTGCGCGGTGCTGGTGACATCCAGCATGCGCTGGCGTAAGTGTTCGGGGCCGGCGACGGTGCGGCTTTCCATCAGGTTGGTGATGATGGTCAGGTCGGCGCGGGCTTGCTCGGCGCACTCCTCCACTGAGCGCACGCTCTGACCGACTTCCAGGCCAATGTCCCAAAGTAACATCAGAAAGCGCTCAATTGAGTCGCGAAAAATTTCGTGATCGGCGTTGTCCAGCAAGATCAGCAGGTCAATGTCAGAGTAGGGGTGCAGTTCGCCACGGCCGTAGCCGCCTACCGCCACCAGCGCGATATCGGCTTCGGCGCTCCAGTTGAACTGGTCCCAGGCCTGATTGAGGATGCAGTCAACGAACCAGGCGCGATCCTCGATCAAACGTCGAATGTCGCGCCCTGTGCGAAAGCGGTCGTCGAGCACCTCACGTGCCTGGCGGATCGCCTTTTTGAAAGCGGCAATGGGGCTTGCCTTTAACGCCAGTTCGGCCTGGAACTGGCCACGGTCAAAAAGTTCGGGATCCACCTGCGGCATTGATTGGCTTTCCTGTGGCTGGGTTGTGGCTATCTATAAAGAAGCGACTGCAAACATCAGGCCGAAACGCGCGCGATGGTGTCATCGCTGCGCAGGGTGAAGATTTCGTAGCCGGTATCGGTGACCAGCAGCGTGTGTTCCCACTGCGCCGACAACTTGCGGTCCTTGGTGATTGCGGTCCAGCCATCGCCCAGCACTTTGGTGTCGGCTTTGCCCTGGTTGATCATCGGCTCGATGGTGAAGGTCATGCCGGCTTTGAGTTCCATGCCGGTGCCCGCGCGGCCGTAGTGCAGGATTTGCGGTTCTTCGTGGAACACCTTGCCGATGCCGTGACCGCAGAACTCGCGTACCACCGAAAAGCCGTTCTTTTCAGCGTGCTTCTGGATCACTTCACCGATATCGCCCAGGCGGCAGCCCGGTTTGACGATCTCAATGGCTTTGTACATGCATTCTTGTGTCACTTGCGACAGGCGCTCAGCCCAGACTGGCACTTTGCCAACATGGAACATACGGCTGGTATCGCCGTGGTAGCCGTCCTTGATCACCGTAACGTCGATGTTCAGGGTGTCGCCTTCCTTCAACGCCTTGTCGCCTGGAATGCCGTGGCAGACGACGTGGTTGATCGAGGTGCAGATCGACTTAGGAAAGCCTTTATAGTTGAGCGGGGCCGGAATGGCCTTTTGCACATTGACGATGTAATCGTGGCAGATGCGGTCCAGCTCTTCGGTGGTCACGCCGGGCTTGACGTACTCGGCGATCATTTCCAGGACTTCGGCGGCCAGTTTGCCGGCGACACGCATTTTTGCGATGTCCTCGGGGGTTTTGAGGGTGACGGTCATACAGGCTCTCTTCGCGCGTTGGCGCTCATCAACGGGTTTGCGGGTGCGTGTTCGGCAACACCCTGACGTAAAAACGCGATTCTAACAGACGACCGGCGTTAATCATGGGCCGCTTGCCATCGTTTCTCTTGATGGAATGGGGCATTCTGGCTCTATTGCGCGCCTTGCGCAAAAGCGCATGGAAGAAAGTCAGAATCCGTGTTTCGTTTTTTGGCCGTCTTGTGTTATAAAATGCGCCGCTTTGCGGGTATAGCCCGCTGAGCACAAACCCACACACGTGTCGACACGATGACCTGGGTGCCTTCAGCTCGAAGCTGCTGGTTGGTCATTGGGATACGTGGAGGCCTAACCCGACTTATTAAGGAACTATCATGTCCCAAGTCAACATGCGCGATATGCTGAAGGCCGGTGTGCACTTCGGTCACCAAACCCGTTACTGGAACCCGAAGATGGGTAAATACATCTTTGGCGCGCGTAACAAGATTCACATCATCAACCTTGAAAAAACCCTGCCAATGTTCAACGAAGCTCTGACTTTCGTAGAGCGTCTGGCCCAGGGCAAAAACAAGATTCTGTTCGTCGGCACCAAGCGTTCCGCTGGCAAGATCGTTGCTGAAGAAGCAGCACGTTGCGGTTCGCCGTACGTGGATCACCGCTGGTTGGGCGGCATGCTCACCAACTTCAAAACCATCCGTGCTTCCATCAAGCGTCTGCGTGACCTTGAAATCCAGGCCGAAGACGGTACCTTCGCCAAGCTGACCAAGAAAGAGGCGCTGATGCGCACTCGCGATCTGGAAAAGCTGGATCGTAGCCTGGGTGGTATCAAGGACATGGGCGGTCTGCCAGACGCTCTGTTCGTTATCGACGTTGACCACGAGCGTATCGCGATCACCGAAGCTAACAAGTTGGGTATCCCGGTTATCGGCGTTGTCGATACCAACAGCAGCCCAGAAGGTGTTGACTACATCATCCCGGGTAACGATGACGCAATCCGCGCTATCCAGCTGTACATGGGCGCGATGGCTGATGCTGTAATCCGTGGCCGTAACCACGTTGCTGGCGGCACCGACGTATTCGTCGAAGACGCTCCAGCTGCAGCGGTTGAAGGCTGAGTAATTAACGCCTAGCGTTTACTCAGTACGCAAAAAGGGGGCTTGGCCCCCTTTTTGCCACCTCGAAATCCATTTGTTGGACACGCCTCTGTCGTTGCTGTATCAAATTGCGGCTGGCAGGGTTGCATCGAGGCAGGCTTCACACGAATTGAACGCCCGTTTGGTCGGGTGGAATGGTTGAAAACCTATCCAAGAGGAATTTTGAAATGGCAGAGATTACTGCAGCGTTGGTTAAAGAGCTTCGTGAGCGTACTGGCGAAGGCATGATGGATTGCAAGAAAGCCTTGACCAAGGCTGGCGGCGACATCGAAAAAGCCATCGACGACATGCGTGCTTCGGGCGCCATCAAGGCCGCCAAAAAAGCAGGCAACGTTGCTGCTGAAGGCGCTATCGCAGTTAAAGTTGCGGATGACAACAAGTCGGCCGTAATTCTGGAAGTTAACTCGCAAACCGACTTCCTGGCTCTGCAAGACGACTTCAAGAAATTCGTAGCTGACAGCGTTGAAAAAGCGTTCGCAGACAAGCTGACCGAAGCCGCTCCGCTGATCGCGGCTCAAGAAGCTGATCGTCTGGTTCTGGTAGGCAAAGTAGGCGAAAACGTTAACATTCGTCGTCTGACCCGCGTTGAAGGTGATGTTGTTGATGCTTACCTGCACGGCAACAAAATCGGTGTTGTTGTTGCTCTGAAAGGCGGTAACGCTGAACTGGCTCGCGACATCGCAATGCACGTTGCTGCCAGCAACCCAGAATTCCTGCTGCCATCGCAGGTTTCCGCTGACGCAATCGAACGCGAAAAAACCGTGTTCATGAGCCTCAACGAAGACAAGATCAAAGGCAAGCCAGCAGAAATCGTTGAAAAAATGGTTGCCGGTCGTATCAGCAAGTTCCTGGCTGAAGCCAGCCTGGTTGAGCAGGCGTTCGTTAAGAACCCTGAAATCAAGGTCGGTGAGCTGGCCAAGAAAGCCGGTGCTGAAATCGTTTCCTTCACTTACTACAAAGTAGGTGACGGTATCGAGAAGCCAGTTGACGACTTCGCTGCTGAAGTAGCTGCTCAAGTGGCTGCAAGCAAGCAATAAGACGGTTTTCAACTGTCGACCCGAAGAGGCTGCCCGCTCACGCGCGCAGCCTCTTTTCAAATGGGTGAGGGTTTTACCTTTCCCGGCGGAACCGGTTTGCAAAATCGTGATCCGATGGTGCTGTTGTGCAGCGCCAAGCTAGAGTAAGCGCAGGCTGAAACCAGCCTCGCACAGATTTTTTATAAAACGCGGCAGGAGAGATTCGCAATGGCTCAGCAGGGCAGTGGTTATCAAGCTCGCTATAAACGCATTCTACTCAAGCTAAGCGGCGAGGCCCTGATGGGCTCTGAAGATTTCGGGATCGACCCCAAGGTCCTCGACCGCATGGCGCTGGAAGTTGGCCAATTGGTTGGCATCGGCGTTCAGGTAGGTTTGGTGATTGGTGGTGGCAACCTGTTCCGTGGCGCTGCGCTGAGTGCTGCTGGTATGGATCGTGTCACCGGCGACCACATGGGCATGCTGGCAACCGTGATGAACGCCTTGGCCATGCGCGATGCGCTGGAACGTGCGAATATCTCCGCCATCGTAATGTCGGCCATTTCCATGGTCGGCGTGACGGATCACTATGACCGTCGCAAGGCAATGCGCCACTTGAACGCGAAAGAAGTGGTGATTTTCGCTGCGGGTACGGGCAATCCATTCTTCACAACGGATTCTGCCGCCTGCTTGCGAGCCATTGAAATCGACGCTGATGTGGTGCTTAAAGCCACCAAGGTTGACGGCGTATACACCGCAGATCCATTCAAAGACCCGCATGCCGAGAAGTTCGATCATCTGACTTACGATGAAGTGCTGGATCGCAAGCTGGGCGTTATGGACCTGACGGCTATCTGTCTGTGCCGCGACCACAAAATGCCATTACGCGTATTTAACATGAACAAGCCAGGCGCCCTGCTTAACATTGTTCACGGCGGTGCTGAAGGCACTCTGATCGAGGAAGGTCAACAATGATTAACGAAATCAAAAAAGACGCACAGACGCGCATGCAAAAGTCGCTGGAATCGCTGAGCCATGCATTTGGCCAGATCCGTACCGGCAAGGCTCACCCAAGCATTCTGGGTAGCGTGATGGTGCCTTACTACGGCTCGGATACTCCGATTAGCCAAGTGGCCAACGTTACCGTTAAAGACTCTCGCACCCTGCAAGTGGTGGCGTTCGAGCGCAACATGCTCGGCGCAATCGACAAGGCAATCCAGAGCGCTGACCTGAACCTCAATCCGACCAATCTGGGCGAGTTGCTGCTGATCTCCATGCCGGCCCTGACGGAAGAAACCCGTAAGGTTTTTGCCAAGAAAGCGCGTGACGCTGCAGAAGATGCGCGTATTGCTGTGCGTAACATCCGTCGTGATGCCTTGAGCCAGTTGAAAGACCTGGTCAAAGAAAAAGAAATCAGCGAAGACGAAGAGCGCCGTGCTGCTGATGATATCCAGAAGCTGACCGACAAGGCTGTTGCTGATATTGAAACGGCGACCAAGCAGAAAGAAGCGGACCTGATGGCCGTATAAGGGTCTGGGCGTTTTATGGAAAAGACCAAGCAGGCTGTGTCGCCATCGGTGCCGCGACATGTCGCGATCATCATGGATGGCAATAATCGCTGGGCGAAAAAGCGCTTCATGCCGGGGGTTGCCGGGCATAAAGCGGGCGTGGATGCTGTCCGTGCAGTGATTGAGGTGTGCGCCGAGGCTAAGGTCGAGGTGCTCACTTTGTTCGCTTTTTCCAGCGAAAACTGGCAGCGACCTGCGGCTGAGGTCAGCGCCTTGATGGATTTATTCTTCAAGGCGTTGCGTCGTGAGGCCAAGCGCCTCAACGAAAACAACATCAGTCTGCGCATTATTGGTGATCGCTCACGTTTCCATCCCGAGCTGCAAGCGGCGATGCGTGAAGCGGAGGCGATCACTGCCGGGTCTGGACGCTTTGTACTGCAAATTGCCGCTAATTACGGCGGTCAGTGGGACATTGCCCAGGCCGCTCAGCGCTTGGCGCGTGAGGTTCAGGCGGGTCATTTGCAACCTGAAGACATCACGCCCGATTTGCTGCAAACCTGTCTGGTAACTGGCGATCTGCCGTTGCCTGATTTGTGCATCCGCACCGGTGGCGAACATCGCATCAGTAATTTCTTGCTGTGGCAGTTGGCCTATTCCGAACTCTACTTCTCCGACCTGTTCTGGCCGGACTTCAAACACGAAGCCATGCGTCATGCATTGGCTGATTTCGCTTCTCGCCAGCGTCGCTTCGGTAAAACGAGCGAGCAGGTTGAGGCTGGAGCCCGGGTTTAATGCTTAAACAACGCATCATTACTGCACTTATCTTGCTGCCAATCGCCTTGTGCGGTTTTTTCCTGCTTGAAGGGTCGAACTTTGCACTCTTTATAGGGCTGGTTGTGACGCTTGGCGCGTGGGAATGGGCACGGTTGGCCGGTTTTACCGCTCAAGCTGCCCGTGTTGGCTTCGCCGTCATCGTTGCGCTCCTGCTGTTTTGCCTGCACTTATTGCCTGACCTCGCGCCCTGGGTGCTGGCGGCCGCGGTGGTGTGGTGGGCGGCGGCTACCTTTTTGGTGCTGACGTTCCCCGAGTCGGCTTCGCGCTGGTCGAGCACGGCGGCAAAGCTGGTGATCGGGCTGCTGATCCTGCTGCCTGCCTGGCAGGGGTTGGTCATGATCAAGGCCATGGCGCTGGGCAATTGGCTGATCATGGCGGTGATGGTGTTGGTGTGGGGGGCAGACATCGGCGCCTACTTTTCAGGGCGTAAATTTGGCAAGCGCAAACTCGCCCCTAAAGTCAGTCCCGGTAAAAGCTGGGAAGGCGTGTTCGGTGGCTTGGTCCTGAGCCTGCTGATCACGCTTGTGGTTGGCATTGTGCGCGACTGGAGCGTCGGCGAGATGGTTGCTGCGTTGGTGGGTGCGGCGGTTGTGGTGTTGATTTCGGTGGTGGGCGACCTCACAGAAAGCATGTTCAAGCGCCAGGCGGGCATCAAAGACAGCAGCAATCTATTGCCGGGCCATGGCGGTGTGCTGGATCGCATTGACAGCCTGACGGCGGCGATCCCTGTATTCGCGGTGTTGCTGTGGATGGCGGCATCATGAGTCGTCCTCAACTCATCACGGTGCTGGGTGCAACAGGTTCTATTGGCCTGAGTACCCTGGACGTGATTGCGCGTCACCCAGATCGTTATCAGGTGTTTGGCTTGAGTGGCTATAGTCGCCTCAATGAACTGCTGGCCCTGTGCGTGCAGCACAGACCGCAGGTCGCGGTGGTGCCACATGCGCAGGCCGCGCTTGAGTTGCAAGCCGGTTTGCGCGCTGCGGGCCTGAGTACCGAGGTGTTGGTCGGCGAGCAAGGCTTGTGTGATATTTCGTCGGCGCCGCAAGTCGATGCCGTGATGGCGGCGATTGTCGGTGCAGCAGGGCTGCGTCCTACTCTGGCTGCGGTCAATGCGGGCAAGAAAATACTGCTGGCGAACAAAGAGGCGTTGGTAATGACAGGCGCTTTGTTCATGCAGGCAGTGCGCCGCAGTGGCTCGGTGTTGTTACCTATCGACAGCGAGCACAACGCGATCTTTCAGTGCTTGCCGCAGGATTTTGCGCGCGGCTTGGGGCATGTAGGTGTTCGGCGTATTTTGCTGACTGCCTCGGGCGGTCCTTTCCGTGAAACGCCATTGGCTGACCTGGAGCGGGTGACCCCTGATCAGGCGTGCGCTCATCCCAATTGGTCGATGGGGCGCAAAATTTCCGTCGATTCAGCCAGCATGATGAACAAAGGGCTTGAGCTGATTGAGGCGTGCTGGCTGTTCGACGCCAAGCCAAGTCAGGTTGAAGTGGTGATTCATCCGCAAAGCGTGATTCACTCGCTGGTGGATTATATAGATGGCTCGGTGCTGGCGCAGTTGGGTAACCCGGACATGCGAACCCCGATTGCCAATGCATTGGCCTGGCCAGAGCGTATTGATTCGGGGGTCGCGCCCCTGGACCTCTTTTCCGTGGCGCGGCTGGATTTCCAGCGCCCGGATGAGCAGCGTTTTCCATGCTTGCGCCTGGCGCGCGAGGCCGCAGCGGCTGGCCACAGTGCGCCAGCCATGCTCAACGCGGCCAATGAAGTGGCGGTGGCGGCGTTTTTGGGTGGTCGGATTCGCTATCCGCAGATTGCTCAGTTGATTGAAGACGTTCTAAATAAAGAGCCTGTGGTAGCCGTCGACGAATTGGAGGCAGTATTTGCCGCTGATGCCAAGGCGCGTGTGTCGGCTGAACAATGGTTGAGCCGTAAGGGTTGATCAGGGCTGCTTGCCGGAACCGGACAGGATCGCGGAGAAAGTAGATGAGTGCGCTTTATATGATTGTTGGCACCCTGGTGGCATTGGGGGTGCTGGTCACTTTTCATGAATTCGGTCACTTTTGGGTGGCGCGCCGTTGCGGCGTCAAGGTTCTGCGTTTCTCTGTGGGCTTCGGCACGCCGTTACTGCGTTGGCGCGATCGCCAGGGCACTGAATTTGTGGTGGCAGCCATTCCGTTGGGTGGCTACGTAAAAATGCTTGATGAGCGGGAGGGCGACGTCCCTGTCGATCAGTTGGATCAGTCCTTTAACCGCAAAACCGTTGGGCAGCGTATTGCGATCGTTGCCGCAGGCCCGATTGCGAACTTCATGTTGGCGATGCTGTTTTTCTGGATTTTGGCCATGCTGGGCAGCCAGCAAGTGCGCCCGGTCATTGGTGCCGTTGAAAGCGGTAGCCTGGCTGCGCAGGCCGGTCTGGTGGCCGGTCAGGAAATCGTCGCCATTGATGGCGAGCCGACGACCGGCTGGTCCAACGTCAATTTGCAGTTGGTGCGTCGCCTGGGGGAGAGCGGGACGATCCAAGTAGCCGTGCGAGATGCCGGTTCGACTTCAGAGTCTGCGCATCAGGTGGTGTTGCATGATTGGCTAAAAGGCGCCAACGAGCCGGACCCTATCAGTTCTTTGGGTATTCGCCCCTGGCGCCCCGAATTGCCGGCTGTTTTGGCCGAGCTGGACCCAAAGGGCCCTGCGCATGCAGCCGGGCTCAAGACAGCCGACACGCTGCTGGCCATGAACGATCAGCCGGTCAAGGACTGGCAGCAAGTGGTGGATTGGGTTCGTGAGCGCCCGGGTGCGCAGATCGTATTGCGTGTAGCGCGTGATGGAGTGCCCCTTGAGGTACCTGTCACCTTGGCCGCGCGCGGTGAAGGCAAGGCTGCCACGGGTTATCTGGGGGCAGGGGTCAAGGGTGTGGACTGGCCGCCCGAGATGATTCGCGAGGTCAGTTACGGCCCGCTCGCCGCAATTGGCGAGGGCGCAAAACGCACTTGGACCATGAGCGTATTGACGCTCGACTCACTTAAGAAAATGTTGTTCGGCGAGCTCTCGGTAAAAAACTTGAGTGGACCGATAACCATTGCTAAAGTGGCGGGCGCTTCTGCCCAGTCGGGTGTCGCGGATTTCCTGAATTTCCTGGCTTATCTGAGTATCAGTCTTGGGGTTCTGAACTTGTTGCCCATACCAGTATTGGATGGGGGACATTTGTTGTTTTATCTGATCGAGTGGGCGCGTGGTCGTCCCTTGTCGGATCGGGTGCAGGGTTGGGGAATGCAGATCGGTATCAGTTTGGTGATCGGGGTGATGTTACTTGCTCTGGTCAACGATCTGGGTCGTCTGTAAACGCTTCGCTGAATTGCGAATCTGCCGCATTTTGCGGCAGTTTGTTTATTGCCAGTTGGAATAAGAAAGGACTTCATGAAACGTCTGCTGCTAACTGCGGTTCTCGCCGTACTGATGATCGCCGAAGTTCACGCCGAGTCCTTCACTATCTCTGATATTCGTGTCAACGGGCTGCAGCGGGTTTCCGCTGGTAGCGTGTTTGGCGCGTTGCCGCTGAACGTGGGTGAGGTAGCGGATGACCGCCGTTTGGTGGAATCCACTCGTGCGTTGTTCAAAACCGGGTTCTTTCAGGACATCCAACTGGGTCGTGATGGCAATGTGCTTGTCATTACGGTTGTCGAACGTCCTTCCGTCTCCAGCATCACCATTGACGGTAACAAGGCGATCTCCACTGACGACCTGATGAAAGGTCTTAAACAGTCGGGTCTTGCCGAAGGCGAAATCTTCCAGCGCGCCACCCTTGAAGGTGTGCGTAACGAGCTGCAACGTCAGTACGTTGCCCAGGGCCGCTACTCGGCTACGGTAGACACCGAAGTGGTGTCCGAGCCGCGCAACCGGGTTGCCTTGAAGGTCAATATCAACGAAGGCACGGTGGCAGCCATCCAGCACATCAACGTGGTGGGTAATACTGTTTTCCCGGAAGACGACCTCGTTGATCTGTTCGAACTGAAAACCACCAACTGGTTGTCGTTCTTCAAGAACGACGACAAGTATGCGCGTGAAAAACTCTCGGGCGACCTTGAGCGTCTGCGTTCTTACTACCTCGATCGCGGCTATATCAATATGGATATTGCTTCGACTCAGGTCTCGATCACGCCCGACAAGAAAAACGTCTACATCACGGTCAACGTGAACGAAGGCGAAAAATTCAATGTGGGTGAAGTCAAGCTGAGCGGTGACCTCAAGGTCCCAGAAGACCAGATCAAATCGCTGCTGCTGGTTCAGCCGGGCCAGGTGTTCTCGCGCAAGCTGATGACCACCACCTCTGAGCTGATTACCCGTCGTCTGGGTAACGAAGGCTATACGTTTGCCAACGTTAACGGTGTGCCGCAGCCAAACCCTGAAGATCACACCGTAGCCATTACGTTTGTGGTTGATCCGGGCAAGCGTGCTTACGTTAACCGCATCAACTTCCGTGGCAACACCAAATCCGAAGACCAGGTGCTGCGCCGCGAAATGCGTCAAATGGAAGGTGGCTGGGCGTCGACGTACCTGATTGATCAGTCCAAGGTGCGTCTTGAGCGTCTGGGCTTCTTCAAGGAAGTGAACGTAGAAACCCCGGCAGTGCCAGGCACTGACGACATGGTTGACGTTAACTACGCCGTAGAAGAACAAGCCTCCGGTTCGATCACCGCCAGCGTCGGCTTTGCCCAGAGCGCCGGTTTGATCCTCGGTGGCTCGATCACTCAGAACAACTTCCTGGGTACCGGTAACCGCGTCAGCGTCGGCTTGACCCGCAGTGAGTACCAGAGCCGTTACAACTTCAGCTACGTCGATCCTTACTGGACTGCCGATGGCGTGAGCCTGGGCTACAACGCGTTCTATCGCACCACTGACTACAAAGAACTCGACGTTGATGTTGCAAACTATTCGGTGGACAGCCTGGGTGCAGGCATCACCATGGGCTACCCGATCAGCGATACGTCACGTCTGACCTATGGCCTGAGCGTGCAGCAGGATGAAATCAGCACAGGTGATTACACCGTCGACGAGATTTTCGACTTCGTAAACCGTGAAGGTGACAAGTACCTCAACTTCAAGGCATCGGTGGGCTGGTCCGAGTCGACGCTGAACAAAGGTGTGTTGCCAACCCGCGGTAGCTCGCAAAGCCTGACGCTTGAGACCACTATTCCGGGCAGCGACCTGCAATTCTACAAACTGGATTACCGTGCACAGCTGTTCCAGCCGTTGACTGATACCTACACCATGCGCCTGCACACTGAGCTGGGCTATGGTGATGGTTATGGTTCAACCTCTGGGCTTCCGTTCTACGAGAATTACTACGCAGGTGGTTTCAACTCGGTACGTGGCTTTAAAGACAGTGCCTTGGGTCCTCGCAGTACGCCAAGTACAGGTAAGAACGGTACCTTGGTCGACCCGGACCAGGATGCATTGCCATTCGGTGGTAACGTGCTGATCCAGGGTGGTGTTGAAGTACTGTTCCCTATGCCGTTTGTGAAAGATCAACGCTCCCTGCGCACCTCCGTGTTCTGGGATGTGGGTAACGTGTTCGACACCAACTGCAAAGGCGATACCAAAGATTGCGATATCGGCTTTAGCAACCTGGCCAGCTCTGTGGGTGTTGGCGTGACTTGGGTGACTGCACTTGGCCCGTTGAGCTTCAGCTTGGCGATGCCAATCAAGAAACCGGATGATGCCGATACACAGGTGTTCCAATTCTCTCTCGGCCAGACTTTCTAAAAGCCTGACTTCAGATAACACAACGATTTTGTAGGAGTGCATCGTGCGTAAGTTGACTCAATTGGTTCTCCTGGCTTCGGTTCTGGTAGCAGGTCCGGCGTTCGCCGACATGAAAATCGCCGTGCTGAACTATCAGATGGCGCTGCTCGAGTCGGACGCTGCCAAGCGTTACGCCGTCGATGCCGAGAAGAAATTCGGTCCGCAACTGACCAAACTCAAGTCCCTGGAAAGCAGTGCCAAAGGCATTCAGGACCGTTTGGTCAAAGGCGGCGACAAAATGCAGCAAGGCGAGCGTGAGCGTCTGGAGCTTGAATTCAAGCAAAAGGCCCGCGATTTCCAGTTCCAGTCCAAGGAACTGAACGAAGCCAAAGCTGTTGCTGACCGTGAAATGCTGAAACAGCTGAAGCCAAAACTGGACAGCGCTGTTGAAGAAGTCATCAAGAAAGGTGCATTTGACCTGGTGTTCGAGCGTGGTGCTGTGATTGATGTAAAACCTCAGTACGACATCACTCGCCAAGTCATTGAGCGCATGAATCAGCTGAAGTAATTATGACCGCGACTATAAAACTCGGCTATTTGGCCGAGTTCCTCGGTGCCACCTTGCGTGGCAGCGCGGAGAAAGAAATCACTGGGCTAGCCACTTTACAAGAGGCTGGCCCATCTCAGTTGAGCTTTCTGGCCAACCCTCAATACCGAAAATACCTGGTGGATTGTCAGGCTGGAGCTGTATTGCTCAAGTCAGCCGATGCCGAAGGGTATGTCGGTGATGCGTTGATTGTGCCCGACCCTTATCTGGCGTATGCCCGTATTTCCCACCTGTTTGATCCCAAGCCCAAAGCCGCGGCCGGGGTTCATCCCAGCGCAGTGATTGCGGCTGACGCGGTGATTGATCCTGCGGCAAGCATTGGTGCGTTTGCGGTCATTGAAAGCGGTGCGCGGATTGCAGCCGGCGTTACGGTTGGCCCTCATTGCTTTATCGGCGCTCGCTGCGAAATCGGCGAAGGTGGCTGGCTGGCACCCCGCGTGACGCTTTATCACGATGTTCGCATCGGCAAGCGGGTGGTGATTCAATCGGGTGCGGTGCTGGGGGGTGAAGGCTTCGGTTTTGCCAACGAGAAAGGTGTGTGGCAAAAAATTGCCCAGATCGGCGGCGTGTCCATTGGTGATGACGTTGAAATTGGCGTCAACACGGCTATCGACCGCGGTGCACTGGCAGACACGGTCATTGGCAATGGCGTCAAGCTCGATAACCAGATTCAGATCGCGCACAACGTGCAGATCGGTGACCATACGGCGATGGCCGCGTGTGTCGGGATTTCGGGAAGCACTAAAATCGGCAAACACTGCATGTTGGCTGGCGGTGTGGGGCTGGTGGGGCATATCGAGGTCTGCGATAACGTTTTTCTCACCGGCATGACCATGGTGACGCATTCGATTACCGAGCCAGGCGCCTATTCTTCCGGTACGGCGATGCAACCAGCGGCTGAGTGGCGCAAGAGTGCAGCACGTATTCGCCAGCTGGACGACATCGCAAGAAGGTTGAAACAACTGGAAAAGCGCGTCGAGAAGTGACCCCTGACGGTATCGCTTCATCTGAAAGCTAATACTATTTCCATATCAGGTGCGCAGAACCACTGGTTTGTGCGCTTGATTTGCTAGAGGAGCGTGCCTTTGTCGCGCGCGCCCAATCTTTATTACAGGCTTCCCCACGAAATGATGGACATCAACGAGATTCGCGAATATCTGCCTCACCGTTACCCGTTCCTGCTGGTGGACCGAGTGGTGGATCTGGATGTCGAGAACAAACGCATTCGTGCCTACAAGAATGTCAGCATCAACGAGCCTTTTTTCAATGGTCACTTCCCGGCGCATCCAATCATGCCCGGTGTTTTGATCATTGAGGCGATGGCTCAGGCTGCGGGCATTCTTGGTTTTAAAATGCTCGACCTGAAGCCTGCTGACGGCACGCTTTACTATTTCGTAGGCTCCGACAAGCTGCGTTTCCGCCAGCCAGTCACGCCGGGCGACCAATTGATCCTTGAAGCCAAGTTCTTGAGCTGCAAGCGTCAAATCTGGAAGTTCGAGTGCCAGGCGTCGGTTGATGGCAAGCCGGTCTGCTCGGCTGAAATTATCTGTGCGGAACGCAAACTATGAGTTTGATTGACCCTCGCGCAATCATCGATCCGACGGCCATTTTGGCCGACGACGTCGAGGTCGGCCCTTGGTCGATCATCGGCGCAGGTGTGGAAATCGGCGAGGGGACAGTGATTGGGCCGCATGTGATTCTCAAAGGCCCAACCAAAATCGGTAAACACAATCGCATCTACCAGTTCTCCTCGGTAGGTGAAGACACGCCCGACTTGAAGTACAAGGGCGAAGAAACACGGCTGGTGATCGGTGATCACAATGTGATTCGTGAAGGTGTCACCATCCATCGCGGTACGGTTCAGGACCGTGCCGAGACCACATTGGGCGATCACAACCTGATCATGGCGTATGCCCATATCGGGCATGACAGCGTGATTGGTAACCACTGCATTCTGGTCAACAACGCCGCATTGGCGGGCCATGTGCATATGGGGGATTGGGCGATTTTGTCCGGTTTCACGTTGGTTCATCAGTTTTGCCACATCGGCGCCCACAGCTTTTCCGGCATGGGCACGGCGATAGGCAAGGATGTTCCTGCGTTTGTAACCGTGTTCGGCAGCCCTGCCGAAGCGCGCAGCATGAACTTTGAAGGCATGCGCCGTCGCGGTTTCAGCGAAGATGCCATCCATGCACTGCGCCGCGCTTACAAAGTGGTTTACCGCCAGGGGCTGACGGTGGAGCAAGCGCTTGTCGAGCTGGCTGATCCTGCCGCGCAATTCCCCGAAGTTGCCCTGTTTGTCGACTCCATCCGTTCTTCTACACGTGGCATCACCCGCTGATCATGGCCAGATTGCGTATTGCGCTGGTGGCGGGGGAAGCCTCGGGCGATATTTTGGGTTCGGGTTTGATGCGGGCACTCAAAGCCCAGCACCCTGATGTTGAGTTTATCGGGGTCGGTGGTCCGTTGATGGAGGCCGAGGGCATGCGCTCTTACTTCCCGATGGAACGTCTCTCTGTCATGGGGCTGGTTGAAGTGCTGGGTCGCTTGCGTGAACTGCTCAAACGTCGCAAGGAGCTGGTTCAGACACTTATTGCCGAAAAGCCTGACGTGTTCATCGGCATTGATGCGCCGGACTTCACCCTCAATATCGAACTTCAATTACGTCGTGCCGGGATCAAAACCGTGCATTACGTCAGCCCGTCGGTTTGGGCCTGGCGTCAGAAGCGTGTGCTTAAAATTCGCGAAGGCTGCGACTTGATGCTCACGTTGTTGCCTTTTGAAGCCAAATTCTACGAAGAGCACGGCGTGCCGGTACGTTTTGTCGGGCATTCGCTGGCTGACACCATCCCGCTGCAGGCGGATAAAGCCGCAGCACGCGCTGAGCTAGGGTTGGCAGAGGGGCCGTTGGTCGCTTTGATGCCTGGCAGTCGTGGGGGGGAGGTGGGCAAGCTGGGAGGGTTATTCCTCGATGCTGCGCAGAAAATCCACGAAGTCCGCCCTGAAGTACGCTTTGTGCTGCCGTGCGCCAATGCCGCACGGCGCGAACAAATCGAGCAGTTGCTGATTGGGCGCGACTTGCCGCTGACGCTGCTGGACGGCCGATCGCACTTGGCATTGGCGGCGTGTGATGCAGTGTTGATTGCCTCTGGGACGGCAACCCTTGAGGCGTTGTTGTACAAGCGGCCGATGGTCGTGGCGTACCGCCTTGCGCGGCTCACGTTCTGGATTCTCAAGCGTCTGGTCAAAAGTCCTTACGTGTCTTTGCCTAACTTGTTGGCCCAGCGCATGTTGGTGCCGGAGTTATTACAGGACGCAGCCACCCCTGACGCACTGGCGCAAACCCTGTTGCCGCTCCTGGACAATGGTGATGAGCAAACGCAGGGGTTTGACGCCATACATCGCACATTGCGCCTCGACGCCTCCAATCAGGCGGCCAAGGCCGTGTTGGAACTGATTGCACAATCCAAATGAGTAAAGTGACTATGCAAATCGGATTGGACTTCAATCTGGTCGAAGACCTTGTGGCCGGCGTTGATGAAGTCGGTCGCGGCCCGTTGTGCGGAGCGGTCGTGACCGCGGCGGTGATCCTCGATCCCGCGCGCCCGATCGCGGGCCTTAATGACTCGAAAAAACTGACCGAAGCGCGTCGCGAAAAGCTCTATGACGAAATCTGCGAAAAAGCCCTGAGCTGGTGCATTGCACGCGCAGAAGTTGAAGAGATTGACGAGTTGAATATTCTGCATGCCACCATGCTGGCCATGCAGCGTGCCGTAGAAGGGTTGAGCATCACCCCGAAACTGGCAATGATCGACGGCAATCGTTGCCCTGTGTTGACCATGCCTGCTGAGGCCGTTGTAAAAGGCGATAGCAAAGTACCGGCGATTGCCGCAGCGTCGATTTTGGCCAAGGTCAGTCGTGACCGCGAGATGGCCGCTTTTGAACTGCAATATCCGGGTTATGGCATCGGCGGTCACAAGGGCTACCCGACAGCGGTTCACCTTGAGGCCCTTGAGCGTCTTGGTCCTACGCCTATTCACCGACGTTCCTTTGGTCCGGTGCGGCGAGCCTACGAGGCGCGCGAAGGTCTGACCGAGGTTTAGCCTCAAGGCTGATGTTTTTGCCAAGGCCCGGTACAATCCGGGCCTTGTTGTTTCTCAAAGCTTATAGACAGGATCACCATGCCGGCTTCATTCGTTCACCTGCGCCTGCACACTGAATACTCCCTGGTCGATGGCCTGGTGCGGATCAAGCCGCTGATCAAAACCCTTGCGGGCATGAACATGCCTGCTGTGGCGGTAACTGATCAGAACAACATGTGTTCATTGGTCAAGTTCTATAAAGCGGCCATGGGCGGCGGAATCAAGCCAATCAGCGGCGCGGATTTGTGGCTGTCGAACAAAGATCCGGAAAACCCCTTGAGTCGCATCAGCCTGTTGGCGATGAACGGCGTGGGTTATCGCAACCTGACTGAACTGATTTCCCGTGGTTTTATTGATGGTCAGCGCAACGGTCAGGTCATCATTGAGCGCGAATGGGTGGCTGAGGCGTCTGAAGGCCTGATTATGTTGTCGGCCGCCAAAGAGGGCGAGATCGGTGTCGCGCTGATCAGTGGTAACACTGAAGAGGCCGAGACCCTGGCCCGCGAATGGATGGATGTATTTGCGGATCGTTTTTATCTGGAAGTGCAACGCACCAAGCGTCCCAATGATGAAGAGCACCTGCATGCTGCGGTGGCATTGGCCGACAAGATCGGTGCACCGTTGGTGGCCACCAACGATGTGCGCTTCATCAAGCAACAGGATTTTGAGGCGCATGAAACGCGCGTGTGCATTGGTGAAGGGCGTGCGCTTGATGACCCGCGTCGCTCAAAAAACTACAGCGATCAGCAATACCTGAAAAGCGCCGAGGAAATGGCTGAGCTGTTCAGCGATTTGCCCGAAGCACTAGAAAACACGGTCGAAATCGCCAAGCGCTGCAATATCGAAGTGAAGCTGGGTAAGCACTTTTTGCCTAACTTCCCGATCCCCGATGGCATGACCATCGATGAGTACTTCCGCAAAGTGTCGTTCGATGGCCTGGAAGAGCGCCTGAGCGTCTTGCTGCCCAGAGACACCACTGAAGATTACGACGCCAAGCGTCAGGTGTACGTCGATCGACTGAATTTCGAGCTGGATATCATCATCCAGATGGGGTTTCCAGGTTACTTCCTGATCGTAATGGACTTCATCCAGTGGGCCAAAAGCAATGGCGTACCAGTGGGGCCGGGCCGTGGGTCGGGTGCCGGGTCTCTGGTGGCCTATGTTCAAAAGATCACGGACCTTGACCCGCTTGAATATGATCTGCTGTTCGAACGATTCCTGAACCCGGAACGGGTATCGATGCCCGACTTCGACGTCGACTTCTGCATGGATGGTCGGGACCGGGTCATTGAATACGTGGCCGAGAAGTACGGCCGCAATGCGGTAAGCCAGATCATTACCTTTGGTTCGATGGCGGCCAAAGCCGTTATTCGAGACGTGGCGCGGGTGCAGGGCAAGTCTTACGGCCTGGCAGATCGTCTGTCGAAGATGATTCCGTTTGAAGTCGGCATGACACTTGAAAAAGCCTATGAGCAGGAAGAAATCCTGCGCGACTTTATCAAGGTCGATGAAGAAGCCGCCGAAATCTGGGACATGGCGCGCAAGCTTGAAGGCGTTGTGCGTAACGTCGGTAAGCACGCGGGTGGTGTGGTCATTGCGCCGACCAAACTGACCGACTTCTCGCCGATTTATTGCGACGAAGAGGGCGGTGGTCTGGTCACCCAGTTCGACAAGGATGACGTCGAGGCCGCCGGTCTGGTGAAGTTCGACTTCCTGGGCTTGCGCACGCTGACGATCATCGATTGGGCGCTCAAAACCATTAACCGCGAGCGTGCCAAGATCGACGAGCCGGCGCTGGATATCGCCTTTATCCCGCTGGACGACAAGCCGACGTATCAATTGCTGCAAAAGGCTGAGACCACAGCGGTGTTCCAGCTTGAGTCGCGCGGCATGAAAGAGCTGATCAAAAAGCTCAAGCCCGACTGCCTGGAAGACTTGATCGCACTGGTGGCCCTGTTCCGTCCTGGCCCGCTGCAATCAGGCATGGTTGACGACTTTATCAACCGTAAACACGGTCGCGCCGAATTGGCGTATCCGCACTCGGATTACCAGTACGAAGGCCTCAAGCCGGTATTGGCCCCGACCTACGGCATCATTCTGTATCAAGAACAGGTGATGCAGATTGCACAGGTCATGGCCGGTTATACCCTCGGCGGGGCTGATATGTTGCGTCGCGCCATGGGTAAGAAAAAACCCGAAGAAATGGCCAAGCAGCGCGGTGGTTTCATTGAAGGTTGTGCCAACAACAACATTGATGCTGACCTTGCCGGTAACATTTTTGACCTGGTGGAGAAGTTCGCCGGTTATGGCTTTAACAAATCTCACTCGGCGGCATATGGCCTGGTTTCGTATCAGACCGCATGGCTGAAGACGCACTACCCGGCGCCGTTCATGGCGGCGGTACTTTCGGCGGACATGCACAACACCGACAAGGTTGTGACCTTGATCGAAGAAGTGCGCACGATGAAGTTGCGTCTCGACGCACCGGACGTGAATGCCTCCGAATACAAGTTCACGGTAAACGACGAAGGTCGGATTATTTACGGTTTGGGCGCTATCAAGGGCGTGGGTGAAGGCCCGGTCGAGGCAATTACCGAGGCGCGACAGGAGGGGCCCTTCAAGGATCTGTTCGATTTCTGTGCCCGGGTTGACCTCAAGCGCATCAATAAGCGCACCCTTGATGGCTTGATCCGCAGTGGGGCACTGGACCGTCTGGGGCCTTGCTTCCATGACGAACCCAAGGCTTATCAGGCCAGCATCGATCAGAACCGTGCAATTCTGCTGGCCGCTCTGGAAGGCGCGATAAAGGCGGCAGAGCAAACCGCGCGTACCCATGACAGTGGCCACGATGACCTGTTTGGTGGCGTGTTTGTCGCAGAAGATGCTGATGTATATGTCAACCATCGCAAAGCCAAGGAGCTGACGCTCAAAGAGCGACTCAAGGGTGAGAAAGACACGCTGGGCCTTTACCTGACCGGCCACCCGATCGATGAATACGAAGGCGAAATCCGTCGTTTTGCCCGCCAGCGCATTATCGACCTCAAGCCTGCTCGCGATACGCAGACGGTTGCCGGCATGATCATCGCCCTGCGCGTCATGAAGAACAAAAAAGGCGACAAGATGGGCTTCATCACGCTTGATGACCGTTCGGGCCGCATAGAAGCCTCCTTGTTTGCCGAAGCGTTCCATTCTGCGCAATCGCTGTTGCAGACCGATGCGATGGTGGTCGTCGAAGGGGAGGTCAGTAATGACGACTTCTCCGGCGGCTTGCGTCTGCGGGTCAAGCGGGTGATGAGCATGGAAGATGCGCGTACCAGTTTGGCCGAAAGCTTGCGCCTGAAAGTCAACCACGCCGCCCTCAAAGGTGATCAGTTACGTCAGTTGGGCGATTTGCTGAAGAAGCACCGCGGGGCTTGCCCAATAACGATGGAATATACGGGGGGCGATGCCAAGACGATGTTGCAGTTCGGAGAGAGCTGGAGAATCGATCCGGCAGACAGCTTGATTCAAGCCCTGCGTGACCAGTTTGGGCGAGACAACGTCTTCCTCCAATACCGTTGACGGCCAGGGGCGTGACACGCGCCCTGACCTCGACCCTAATTTTTAATCTCGACCTGAGAGCGCCTGTCCCTTAAGGTAGGCGCGATACAGATCAACCGGCTGCCCCAGTCTGTTTGGATGCACCAGCAAATGCTGGGCCTCAGACCTTCTGGCATGCTTTGCCGCCGACCCAAGACGGATGCTTATGAACCCGAATTTTCTTGATTTCGAACAGCCGATTGCTGACCTGCAAGCCAAAATCGAAGAGTTGCGCCTGGTCGGTAATGACAATTCGCTGAACATCAGCGATGAAATCTCTCGCCTGCAAGACAAAAGCAAAACGCTGACTGAAGATATTTTCGGCAAGCTGACCAGTTGGCAGATTGCCCGCCTGGCCCGTCACCCGCGCCGCCCTTACACACTGGACTACATCGACCACATCTTCACTGAGTTCGATGAGCTGCACGGCGACCGTCACTTCTCGGACGATGCGGCCATTGTGGGCGGCATTGCGCGTCTGGACGATCAGCCGGTGATGGTGATCGGTCATCAGAAGGGCCGCGAAGTACGTGAAAAGGTGCGCCGTAACTTCGGCATGCCGCGCCCTGAAGGCTACCGTAAAGCTTGCCGTTTGATGGAAATGGCCGAGCGCTTCAAGATGCCGATCCTGACCTTTATCGACACGCCGGGCGCGTATCCGGGTATCGATGCTGAAGAGCGCAACCAGAGCGAAGCCATTGCCTGGAACTTGCGTGTCATGGCGCGCTTGAAAACCCCGATCATCGCCACTGTTATCGGTGAAGGCGGTTCAGGCGGTGCGCTGGCGATTGGTGTGTGCGATCAGTTGAACATGTTGCAGTACTCCACTTACGCCGTGATTTCGCCAGAAGGCTGCGCGTCGATTCTGTGGAAAACCGCCGAAAAAGCGCCGGATGCAGCCGAAGCAATGGGCATTACCGCTGAACGCTTGAAAGGCCTGGGCATTGTCGACAAGGTGATTGGCGAGCCTTTGGGTGGCGCTCACCGTGATCCTGTGGCCGCGTCTGCCAGCATTCGTGCAGATCTGATTTCTCAGCTGGATATGCTGAAAAAGCTGGATCACGAGACGCTGCTCAAGCGTCGTTATGACCGTTTGATGAGCTACGGTCTCTGATCTCTGATTAAGGTCGGCCCCCACCCTGGCCTCTCCCTCGGGGAGAGGGCCAAGGTGAGGGGGCTTTAATGTCTGACATCTCGGCTTTGCTTGTACATGCCCTCAACCCCTGGCGTAAGGCCAAGGCCTGGCATGTCGCGCTCTCCGGTGGCCTCGATTCCACTGTTCTGCTGCACCTTCTCGTACAACTGCGTAAAACCCATGCACTTCCTGCGCTGACTGCGATCCATGTTCATCATGGCTTACAGGCAATCGCTGACGCGTGGCCAGCACATTGCCAGGCGCTGTGTGACGGGCTGGGCGTGCCGTTGCAGGTTGTTCGCGTACAGGTGCGCGCAGGGTCCAGTATCGAGCGCGCGGCGCGGGAGGCGCGTTATCAGGAGTTTGCGGCGCTCACCCAGGCCGACGAAGTGCTACTGACAGGCCAGCACCGTGACGATCAGGCTGAAACCATGCTGTTTCGCTTGCTGCGCGGGGCGGGTGTGAGTGGGTTGGCGGGCATGCCGCGTCAACGCCGTCTGGGTGACGGGGATATGTGCCGACCGCTGCTGGATGTAAGTCGTACAGCGCTTGAGAATTATGCGCACGCCCATGGCTTGAACTGGGTTGAAGATCCTTCCAATGCGCACAGCGACTTTTCCCGCAATTACTTACGCCATGAAGTGCTGCCGATCCTGACCCGACGCTGGCCGCAAGCTGCCGCGACATTGGCGCGCAGCGCAGCACACTGTGCCGAGGCGCAAGGTTTGCTGGATGAACTGGCCGGGCAGGACCTGGGCGGCGCCCGTACCGACACCGCATTTGCATGGCTTGGCCTGCCTTCGTTGGAACTTGCGCCCATTGCCCGTTTGTCGCCTGCCCGCCAACGCAATGCTTTGCGTCATTGGCTGGCTCATTTGAGTCGTATGCCTGATACCGAGCATTGGGCGGGTTGGGAGGTCATGCGCGATGCGCGTGACGATGCGCAGCCGATCTGGCGTCTGGCCGATGGCGAGCTGCATCGGGCGGGCGGTCGAATCTGGTGGTTGTCCGGCGAGTGGTTGCAATCCCCGTGCGCGCCACTCCAATGGCTGCATCCAGAAGCGCCTTTAGCGTTGCCTGGAAATGGTCAGTTACGTTTGATTGGAGATGCCCCGCAGGGTCCCTTGCAGGTGAACTATCGTTTGGGAGGCGAAGTGATGACGTTGGCGCAACGCGGCCGTCGTGATCTCAAACGCTTGCTCAACGAGCGGGGAGTGCCGCTCTTCGCCCGTGGCAGATTGCCGCTTGTGTACTGTAATGAGCAGTTATTGGCCGTGGCAAACGTCAGTGGACTGGACTCCAGCCCCTGTGGGCGCTGGCAATTGCAGTGGTTGCCAACTTCAAGCGATCAAGGTTTGAGCTGAAAGGGGCTTTCCGGTAGACTACGCTCCCTTCTTGATACAGCTTCTGTAGATTCACCGGAATTACAGAAGCTGCCGATTACCAAGCAGTCTTTGCTGGGCGATTTTAAAAAAATGTGTGGCTTGTATCGAACCGATGATTGCCATCGGTCTGTTTCAACGCAGCAGTTTTTCGAAAGGTGCACTGTGACTAATGCTGGTGATTGGGGGCTTCGGCCTTCCTTCGCTTTCCCCGGCGGCTCTGACCGCTTTAACGCAGACTTCTAGGGTTTTTCATGACGCGCTACATCTTCGTCACGGGCGGTGTTGTTTCTTCATTGGGGAAAGGCATTGCCTCGGCTTCATTGGCAGCCATCCTGGAGGCGCGGGGACTTAAGGTCACCATGCTGAAGCTGGACCCCTACATCAACGTTGATCCGGGCACCATGAGCCCGTTCCAGCACGGTGAAGTGTTCGTCACACACGACGGCGCCGAGACCGACCTGGACTTGGGTCACTACGAGCGGTTTATCCGCACGACCATGACCCAGAACAACAACTTCACCACGGGCCGTGTTTACGAACACGTTCTGCGCAAGGAGCGCCGTGGTGATTACCTGGGGGCAACTATCCAGGTAATTCCGCACATCACTGACGAAATCAAGCGTCGAATCATCAAGGGCGCCGGCGATGCCGACGTAGCGATGGTTGAGATTGGCGGCACTGTGGGTGACATTGAGTCGCAACCGTTCCTCGAAGCTATCCGTCAACTGCGCATCGAAGTAGGCGCCAAGCGCGCCATGCTGATGCACCTGACACTGGTTCCGTACATCGCCACCGCTGGCGAAACGAAAACCAAACCTACGCAACACTCGGTTAAAGAACTGCGTTCTATCGGCTTGCAGCCAGATGTACTGATCTGCCGCTCCGATCACCACGTTGATGTGTCCTCGCGTCGCAAGATCGCGCTGTTCACCAACGTTGAAGAGCGCGCGGTGATTTCGCTGGAAGACGCCGACACCATCTACAAGATCCCGGGCATGCTGCACGCTCAGGGTCTGGATGATTTTGTCATTGAGCGTTTCGGCCTCGAATGCAACAGCGCTGACCTGTCCGAATGGGACAAAGTGGTCGACGCCAAGCTTAATCCGGAGCACGAAGTGACCATCGCAATGGTCGGCAAGTACATGGAACTGCTGGATGCCTACAAATCGCTGATTGAAGCGATGAGTCACGCCGGTATTTCCAACCGTACCAAGGTCAACCTGCGTTACATCGACTCCGAAGACATCGAAAACAAAGGCACTGAACTGCTTGAAGGCTGTGATGCCATTCTGGTTCCGGGCGGCTTCGGTCTGCGCGGCGTCGAAGGCAAGATCACGGCGGTTCAATATGCACGCGAAAACAAGGTGCCTTACCTGGGTATCTGCCTGGGCATGCAGGTAGCGGTTATCGAGTTCGCACGTAATGTGCTGGGCTGGAAAGACGCCAACTCCACTGAGTTCGATCGCAGCAGCGGCCACCCGGTTGTCGGCTTGATCACTGAGTGGGAAGACGCCACGGGCGCTGTTGAAACCCGTACCGAAACCTCGGATCTGGGCGGCACCATGCGTCTGGGTGCGCAGGATTGCCAGCTTGCAGCCGGCTCCAAGGTGCACGACTGCTACGCCAAAGACGTAATCGTTGAGCGTCACCGTCACCGTTACGAAGTGAACAACAACCTGCTGCCTCAGTTGATGGAAGCTGGCTTGAAAGTCACCGGTCGTTCTGGCGACGGCGCGCTGGTAGAAGTGGTTGAAGCCCCGGATCATCCTTGGTTCGTGGCGTGCCAGTTCCACCCGGAGTTCACCTCGACGCCACGTGATGGCCACCCACTGTTCACCGGTTTCGTCAAAGCGGCACTGACGCAACACGAGAAAAAGGCGTAATTGAGCATGGCGCAAAAGATTATTCGTGTAGGCAATATCGAAATTGCAAACGACAAGCCAATGGTCTTGTTCGGTGGCATGAACGTGCTGGAAAGCCGTGATATGGCCATGCAGGTGTGCGAAGAGTACGTGCGGGTTACCGAAAAGCTCGGTATTCCTTACGTGTTCAAGGCCAGTTTCGACAAGGCCAATCGCTCCTCTGTCAGCTCTTACCGTGGCCCCGGCCTGGAAGAGGGCATGCGGATTTTCCAGGACATCAAGGCAGCCTTTGGTGTGCCGCTGATTACCGACGTCCACGAGCCTGCGCAAGCAGCCGTGGTCGCCGAGGTTTGCGACATCATCCAATTGCCGGCGTTCTTGTCGCGCCAGACCGATCTGGTGGTGGCCATGGCCAAAACCGGCGCCGTGATCAACATCAAAAAAGCCCAGTTCCTCGCCCCACAGGAAATGAAACACATCCTGAGCAAGTGCGAAGAAGCGGGTAATGATCAGTTGATTCTCTGTGAACGTGGTTCCAGCTTTGGCTACAACAACCTTGTGGTCGACATGCTGGGCTTCGGCATCATGAAACAGTTCGAATACCCGGTCTTTTTCGACGTGACCCATGCGCTGCAAATGCCTGGTGGTCGTGCCGATTCAGCCGGTGGTCGCCGTGCCCAGGTCACTGACCTGGCCAAGGCCGGTATCAGCCAGGGCCTGGCGGGCCTGTTCCTTGAGGCGCACCCGGACCCGGACAACGCCAAATGTGATGGCCCTTGCGCCTTGCGTCTGGACAAACTGGAGCCGTTCCTGGCCCAGTTGAAGTCGCTGGATGAGTTGGTTAAGAGTTTTCCTGCAATAGAAACCGCGTAACCCTCGATTCTCCGGTAAAGTACCGCACGATTTCTCGGGCCTCAGGGTCCGAGCCTTATCGTCCGCAAGGCTGCCTGTAACTCGACCCTTGCCGGCGATGACCAAATTTCCCTCAGCTGCGTCGTTTTCGTCAACTTTGGAGTATTTACAACAATGGCAAAAATCGTCGACATCAAAGGTCGTGAAGTTCTCGACTCCCGTGGCAATCCCACTGTGGAAGCGGACGTGCTTCTCGACAACGGCATCATCGGCAGCGCGTGCGCGCCGTCCGGTGCTTCTACCGGCTCCCGTGAAGCACTGGAGTTGCGTGATGGCGACAAGAGCCGTTACTTGGGCAAAGGCGTGCTGAAAGCCGTTGCCAACATTAACGGCCCTATTCGTGATTTGCTGCTGGGTAAAGACCCGGTTGATCAAAAAGCACTGGACCACGCGATGATCGCGCTGGACGGTACTGAAAACAAAGGCTCGCTGGGTGCTAACGCGATCCTGGCCGTCTCGTTGGCAGCTGCCAAAGCGGCTGCTCAGGACCAGGACCTGCCGCTGTACGCTCACATCGCCAACCTGAACGGCACACCGGGTGTTTACTCGATGCCGGTTCCGATGATGAACATCATCAACGGTGGTGAGCACGCCGATAACAACGTCGACATTCAAGAGTTCATGGTTCAGCCAGTCGGCGCCAAGACCTTCTCTGACGCGTTGCGCATGGGCACCGAAATCTTCCATCACCTCAAAGCTGTGCTCAAGGCCCGTGGCCTGAACACCGCAGTGGGCGACGAGGGTGGTTTCGCACCCAACCTGGCCTCCAACGAAGATGCACTGAAAGTGATCTCCGAGGCAGTCGCCAATGCCGGTTATACCCTGGGCACCGACGTGACCCTGGCACTGGATTGCGCAGCCAGCGAATTCTACGAAGACGGTAAGTACAACCTGTCGGGCGAAGGTCAAGTCTTCAACTCCGAAGGCTTTGCTGAATACCTGAAGGGTCTGACTCAGCGCTACCCGATCATCTCCATTGAAGACGGCCTGGACGAGTCTGACTGGGATGGCTGGAAAATCCTGACCGACAAGATCGGTGAGAAAGTGCAACTGGTAGGTGACGATTTGTTCGTGACCAATACCAAAATCTTGAAAGAAGGCATCGATAAAAAGATCGCCAACTCGATCCTGATCAAGTTCAACCAGATCGGCACCCTGACCGAAACACTGGAAGCCATCCAGATGGCCAAGGCGGCGGGTTACACCGCTGTGATCTCGCACCGTTCCGGCGAAACCGAAGACTCCACCATTGCCGATCTGGCTGTGGGCACGTCGGCGGGTCAGATCAAGACCGGCTCTCTGTGCCGTTCGGATCGCGTGTCCAAGTACAACCAATTGCTGCGTATCGAAGAGCAGTTGGGGGCGAAAGCCAAGTACAACGGTCGCAGCGAGTTCCGCGGTTAAGCGTCTGGCGTAAAAAAACAGCAGGTTGTGTCGGAAAATTCGCCACTGTGAGTTTTTTGACACTAATCTGATGCTTCTGTATACAAGCCTGGTTCGTCCAGGCTTTGTACTATTCGTTGTTTATGTTTGTCGGCATGGCTGTCTTTTCACTGGATACCTGATATTCGATGCGCAGTCCCAATTGGTTGTTCCTTATCTTGCTCTTGCTGCTGGCTGGCCTACAGTATCGCCTGTGGGTGGGGAATGGCAGTTTGGCGCAGGTTACCGACCTGACTCAGCAAATCGCCGATCAGCGTGCTGAAAACGAAATATTGCTGGAGCGTAATCGCGTACTGGATGCGGAAGTGCTTGAGCTGAAAAAAGGCATGGAGACCGTTGAAGAACGTGCTCGCCATGAATTGGGCATGGTTAAAGAGGGCGAAACCCTCTACCAGTTGGCTCAATGAGTGTTTCAACTACGGCCTTCTGGGCCGTGATTCCTGCCGCGGGCGTCGGAGCCCGTATGGCCGCGGACCGTCCCAAACAATATTTGCAGTTGGGCGGGCGCAGTATTCTCGAACACAGCCTTGGCTGTTTCCTTGATCATCCGGGCCTTAAGGGGCTGGTGGTCAGTGTGGCGTGTGATGATCCTTTTTGGCCGTCCCTACAGTGCGTGGCTGACCCGCGTATTGTTCGGGTTGACGGCGGACGTGAGCGTGCCGACTCGGTGCTCAATGCGCTGCTGCACTTGCATGCACAAGGCGCCTCTGACGATGACTGGGTGCTGGTGCACGACGCTGCGCGGCCCAACCTGTCCCGCGAAGACCTGGATAAATTGCTGAGTGAACTGGCTGATGATCCCGTCGGCGGTTTGCTGGCGGTGCCCGCTCGGGACACGCTCAAGCGTGTCAATAAGAACGGCCGCGTGGTGGAAACGGTTGATCGAAGCCTGATTTGGCAGGCGTACACGCCGCAGATGTTTCGCCTTGGCATGTTGCACCGTGCCTTGGCCGATAGCCTGGTGGCGGATGCCACGGTTACCGATGAGTCGTCAGCGATGGAGTGGGCCGGACTTGCTCCGCGCTTGATCGAAGGGCGCTCGGACAACATCAAAGTCACTCGCCCTGAAGACCTTGAATGGCTGCGTTTGCGTTGGGGTCGCACGCACCCTTAGTTGCTGGCGAGGTACGATCGCTGCGCAATCTATCGCAGTCTTCGTACCTCGACAGCGACGACAGAAACCTTGCGCAGTGCCTAGCTCAAATACTCCTCGCGCTGCGCCAACCCTTCCTTCAAGTAGTCCACCAATTTTCTGACTTTGGGCGATAAGTGCCGTTGTTGCGGATACAGCGCCCAGACGGCGGTATTGGGCGGTTGATGCGATTCAAGCAGTGACACCAGCGCCCCCGTTTTCAGGTGTTCCAGCACGTAGTAGTCCGGCAATTGGCATAACCCCGTGCCAAATAGCGCTGCATCCAATACCGCCTGTCCACTGTTGCAGCGCCAGTTGCCTTGCACGCGTTGCGAAAATTCACGTCCGTCTTGCTGCAATTGCCACATATCCGAACTGCCAATCAAGCAGTTGTGGCGACTCAATTCAGACACGCTGTGGGGGCGACCATAACGTTCCAGATAGGACGGCGAGCCACACAGATACATGCGTCGTGGGGCCAGTCGCGTGGCAACCAGTCGTGAATCCTGGAGGCGACCCAGGCGAATGGCCAGATCGAGACTTTCGTGCACCAGGTCCAAAGCTCGGTTGCTCAGTTCGATGTCCACCCGCAGTTGGGGATAAAGCGCCATGTATCGCGTCACCAGCGGCACGATAAAACGCTCCCCGTAGGCCACGGCGCAGGTCATGCGCAGTAACCCTTTGGGTTCGCTGGCCAGATCGCCTATCGCGCGCAGCGCTTCTTCGCGTCCGTCTTGCAGGCGCTGGCAATGTTGCAGAAAGGTTTGTCCGGCCTCTGTCAGGGTCACACGTCGCGTACTGCGATAAAACAAACGTGTTTGCAGGCGCTCTTCCAGCCGGGCGACCTGACGGCTGATGTGTGACGACGACACGCCCAGTCGCTCAGCGGCAGCGGTGAATTGACCACACTCAGCGACCGCGACAAATTCGTCTATACCTTCCCAGCGGTTCTCGGTCATGAGTGATTGTCCCTGTCTGGCAATAATGTTTTGCTTTTGGCTGGATTATTAATCAGTCAGCGCTGTTTTACACTTCATGTCTTGTTTTTACTTTGCTGGAGACGATTGATGATCAAGTCACGTGCTGCCGTAGCCTTTGAGGCCAAAAAACCGCTGGAAATCGTTGAAGTGGACGTTGCCATGCCCAAAGCCGGCGAAGTATTGCTGCGCGTTGTGGCTTCTGGCGTTTGTCATACCGATGCCTACACCTTGTCCGGCGCCGACCCGGAAGGCATTTTTCCGTCGATTTTGGGCCACGAAGGTGGCGCTATTGTCGAAGCTATCGGCGAAGGCGTGACATCGGTTGCTGTCGGCGATCACGTCATCCCGCTGTACACCCCGGAGTGCCGTCAGTGCAAATTCTGCCTGTCGGGGAAAACCAACCTGTGTCAGGCGATTCGCTCAACCCAGGGCAAAGGTCTGATGCCTGATGGCACTACGCGTTTCTCCTACAAAGGACAGCCAATTTTCCACTACATGGGGACATCGACGTTCTCCGAGTACACCGTGTTGCCAGAAATCTCGGTGGCCAAGATTGCTAAAGACGCGCCACTGGAAAAAGTCTGCCTGCTGGGCTGTGGCGTGACCACCGGGATTGGCGCGGTGCTTAATACGGCCAAGGTCAAGCCCGGCGACACCGTGGCCATCTTCGGTCTGGGCGGCATTGGCTTGTCAGCCGTCATCGGTGCGGTGAAAGCCAAGGCTGCGCGCATCATTGCCATCGACATCAACCCGGCCAAGTTTGAAATCGCCAGGCAATTGGGCGCGACTGACTGCGTCAACCCCAAAGACTTCGATCGCCCGATTCAGGACGTGATTGTCGACATGACGGACGGCGGCGTGGATTTCTCCTTCGAGTGCATCGGGAATGTGCAATTGATGCGGTCGGCGTTGGAAAGCTGCCACAAGGGGTGGGGCGAGTCTGTGATCATCGGCGTGGCCGGTGCCGGTCAAGAGATCTCGACACGTCCATTCCAGTTGGTGACTGGTCGCGTCTGGCGCGGTTCGGCATTCGGTGGTGTACGCGGTCGCACCGAACTGCCGAGCTATGTCGACATGGCGCAGGCTGGCGAAATCCCGCTGGACACGTTCATCACCCACACGATGGGCCTGGAAGATATCAATAAGGCTTTCGACCTGATGCATGAAGGCAAAAGCATCCGCACCGTCATCCATTTCTAATCGACAGTGGCAAGCCTCAAGTATTTGGGGCTGGCCACCGGGAGTTTTCCCATGACACTGGAAAATATTTCCTGCCAGAAAAGCTTTGGCGGTTGGCACAAGCGTTACAAGCACCGTTCTGATGTGCTCGGTTGCGACATGGTATTTGCCGTGTATTTGCCACCCCAGGCTGAACACGGCGCCAAATTGCCTGTGCTGTATTGGCTGTCGGGTTTGACCTGCACTGATGAAAACTTCATGCACAAAGCGGGCGCATTGAAAATGGCCGCCGAGTTGGGGCTGATCATTGTGGCGCCCGATACCAGCCCCCGTGGCGAGGGCGTGCCGGATGACCCGAACGGGGCGTGGGACTTCGGGCTGGGTGCCGGCTTTTACCTGAACGCTACGCAGCAGCCCTGGGCGCAGCATTATCAGATGCACGATTATGTGGTGCAGGAATTACCTGCATTGGTTGAAGCGCATTTTCCGGCCTCTCAAAAGCGTGGCATCAGTGGCCATTCAATGGGTGGGCACGGGGCGTTGGTCTGCGCATTGCGCAATCCTGGGCGCTATCAGTCGGTTTCGGCGTTTGCCCCCATCAGCAACCCGATGGACTGCCCGTGGGGACAAAAAGCGTTCACTCACTATTTGGGTGAGGAACGTTCGCGCTGGCGTGAGTGGGACGCCAGCGTGCTGCTGAGTGAGGCGCGCGAACGTTTGCCCCTGTTGATCGATCAAGGTGATCGGGATGACTTTTTGACCGTGCAGCTCAAGCCTGAGGTGTTGCAAAAAGCAGCGCAGTTGGCCGATTACCCGCTCACCTTGCGTCTGCAACCGGGTTACGACCATAGCTATTTCTTCATCGCCAGTTTCATCGACGACCATTTGCGTCATCACGCCGACGTGCTATGCGCCTAATAGCGCCCAATGCGGGACAAAGTAGGTAGAATCACGCCCTGACTTAATCGGGGCGTTTTTTTATGCGTATTGGCCACGGCTATGATGTGCACTGTTTTGCTGAGGGCGATTTTATTACCTTGGGCGGTGTGCGAATCCCACATAAATTTGGTTTGCTGGCCCATTCTGATGGCGACGTGCTGCTGCATGCGCTCAGTGATGCGCTGCTCGGCGCCGCGGCGCTGGGCGATATCGGCAAGCATTTCCCGGACTCCGACCCGACCTTCAAAGGTGCGGACAGTCGCGTGCTGCTGCGTCATGTGGTGGGCCTGATCCACGCCAAAGGCTGGAAGGTCGGCAATGTCGACAACACCATCATTGCTCAGGCGCCAAAAATGGCGCCGCATATTGAAACGATGCGCGCGCTGATTGCCGCGGATCTTGAGGTTGATTTGGACCAAGTGAACGTTAAAGCCACTACCACCGAAAAGCTCGGGTTTGTCGGACGTGAAGAAGGTATCGCTGTGCATGCCATTGCGTTGTTGGTTCGCGCATGAACGATTTTGATCTGCTCGGCCCACGGGCTTATGGCGACGCTTTGGGGAGCGCTGTACTCAAGGCCGTGGCTGAAGACTTTCAGGTCGACGAAGTGCTGGACATCCCGTTGTCCGGTGATGGCGAGCACTTATGGTTGTGGGTTGAGAAACGTGGCCTGAATACCGAAGAAGCTGCCCGCCGCATCGCCAAGGCGGCGGGAGTGCCCCTGCGTACGGTGAGTTACGCCGGCTTGAAGGATCGTCAGGCGCTGACCCGTCAGTGGTTCAGCGTGCAGTTGCCGGGCAAAGCTGATCCGGACCTGTCGAGTGCTGAAAATGACACGCTGAAAATTCTCCAGACTACGCGCCATAAACGTAAGTTGCAGCGCGGTGCGCACGCGGCAAACGGTTTTACCTTGCGTTTGACGCAACTGGCCGGTGACAAGGACGCGCTGCAACAGCGTCTAGAGCTGATTGCCAAGCAGGGGATTCCCAATTACTTTGGCACGCAGCGGTTTGGCTGGCAGGGCGGCAATCTGGGCGAAGCGCGCGACTATGCCGCGCGCAACGCATTGCCGGAGCAACGCAATGTGCGCTCGCGGTTATTGTCGACAGCTCGCAGCTACCTGTTCAACCAAGTGCTGGCGGCACGCGTCGCCGAGGGTACATGGCAGCAGGCCCAAGTAGGCGACCTGCTGGCGTTCACCGACAGCCGCAGTTTTTTCCCGGCCGGGGAGGCTGAATGCAGTGATCCGCGCCTGGCGATTCTGGACCTGCACCCGACGGGGCCGCTGTGGGGGGAGGGTGACTCGCCCACGCAAGGCGCAACCCATCTCCTGGAACAATCCATTGCCGAGCGCGAAGCTGCTCTGCGTGATTGGCTGGTTCGGGCAGGCATGAGCCATGAACGACGCATTCTGCGGCTGCCCATTGGCCGGTTGACGTGGCATTATCCGGAGCCTGACATTCTGCAACTGGAATTTGTACTGCCGGCCGGATGCTTTGCCACTGTTCTGGTGCGCGAGCTTGTTGATCTGGTGCCGCTGGGTCAAACGGACAGCCTATGCGTATTCTGATTTCAAACGATGATGGGGTAAGCGCTCCGGGCCTTGCAGCGCTTCACGCTGCGCTGGCCGATTACGCCGAGTGCGTGGTGATTGCGCCCGAGCAGGATAAAAGTGGCGCCAGCAGTTCGCTGACGCTGGACCGACCCTTGCACCC
Source organism: Pseudomonas sp. TAA207 (assembly GCF_001529285.1). NCBI lineage: Bacteria > Pseudomonadati > Pseudomonadota > Gammaproteobacteria > Pseudomonadales > Pseudomonadaceae > Pseudomonas > Pseudomonas sp. TAA207. The sequence continues at coordinate 152,853 of NZ_LLWJ01000070.1, forward strand.
GCACACGCTCGCCAATGGTTTTGTCAGCATCAACGGCACGCCCACCGATTGTGTGCATCTGGGTATCCACGGCTTGCTCGACCCGCAACCCGACATGGTGGTTTCGGGGATTAATCTGGGTGCCAACCTGGGGGATGATGTGCTGTATTCCGGCACGGTGGCGGCGGCTTTGGAGGGGCGTTTTTTGCAGCGACCTTCCTTTGCGTTTTCGTTGGCCTCGCGCCAAGTCGACAACCTGCCAACGGCCGCCTATTTTGCACGCAAGCTGGTGCAGGCCCATGAGCAACTGGACCTGGCGCCGCGCACCGTACTTAACGTGAATATTCCCAATTTGCCTTTGGACAAAATCCGCGGCATTCAGCTCACGCGCCTCGGTCATCGGGCGCGGGCGGCGGCGCCGGTCCATGTGGTCGACCCGCGCGGCAAAGCCGGTTACTGGATTGCCGCCGCAGGTGATGTTGAGGACGGAGGGCCGGGCACTGATTTTCATGCGCTCATGCAGGGCTATGTGTCGATCACGCCACTGCAACTGGACCGCACATTCGCGGATGGCTTCAAGAGCCTTAGTGGTTGGCTTGAGGGCCTGGACTGATGGGGCGTGAGCAGGATGGCCTGATGCATCGCGGCATTGGCATGACCTCGCAGCGGACACGGGAGCGGTTGATTCAGCGTCTGCGTGAAGAGGGCATCGTTAATCACAATGTGCTTGAGGTCATCCGGCGTACACCGCGCCATCTGTTTGTAGATGAAGCCCTGGCACACCGTGCCTACGAGGACACCGCGCTGCCGATTGGCAATAACCAGACCATCTCCCAGCCTTACATGGTTGCGCGCATGAGCGAGTTGTTGCTTGAAGACGGCCCGCTGGACAAGGTCATGGAAATCGGCACCGGTTCTGGCTATCAGACAGCGGTGCTTTCGCAGTTGGTTGAACGGATTTTTTCGGTTGAGCGAATCAAGGTGCTTCAGGATCGGGCCAAAGAGCGTTTACTGGCACTGAACTTGCGCAACGTCGTGTTTCGTTGGGGCGACGGCTGGGAAGGCTGGCCGGCCTTGGCGCCTTACAACGGTATTATCGTAACGGCCGTCGCCACTGATGTGCCTCAGGCGTTGCTCGATCAATTGGCCCCCGGTGGGCGTTTGGTCATCCCGGTGGGTGCGGGTGAGGTTCAGCAACTGATGCTGATCGTGCGCGAAGAGCACGGCTTTGCGCGTCGGGTCATCGGCAATGTGCGTTTTGTGCCGCTGCTCAACGGGCCGTTGGCCTGAGGCTTTGCCCGCAGGCGCTGAATTATAGGGCCGGGTAAGGGTCATACAGCCCAGAGGCACGGCTCTGCTCAGCGATGTTTATGTTTTATACGGCGCGTTTACAGTTCAGCTTTACTGTCTGTAAAAGCGATGTTGCCAGTTATACTGCGCCACTTTTGGCCGCCACTGGCCTTCTAATATTTAGCCACCATCAAAGGGAGCGGCGGGTGAGTCTCACAGTCATTGCGCAGCGTATGAATACCAAAAGCTATCAAAGACTGGTGGTCGGTCTATTCCTGAGTGCCACACTCGCCTTGTTGGCGGCATGCTCCAGCACGCCTAAAAACGGTGTGCGGGTCGTTGACCGCAACGGTGTGGCACAACGTCCCGCAGTGACCACCGGGCAGTACGTTGTGCGACGTGGCGATACGCTATTCTCGATTGCGTTTCGCTACGGTTGGGATTGGAAGGCATTGGCCGCACGCAACAATATTGGTGCGCCGTTCACCATTGTTCCGGGTCAGACCATCCGTTTTGATGGCCGTGCGGGCACTCGACCGGCGGCAGTTGCGACCACCGTTACCTCGCCTTCTTCGGGCAGCAAGACCACTGTGATCAAGCGCCCGGCAACCACGGCCAAGACGCCTGTGGTCACTGCGCCTCTACCCGCAGGCCCCGCGCCCAAGGGCTGGGGCTGGCCTGCTAACGGTATTTTGATCGGTAAATTCTCTTCAAACGGTAGTTTGAATAAAGGTATTGATATCGCCGGGGATTTGGGACAGCCTGTTTTAGCTGCGTCTGATGGCTCAGTTGTTTATGCCGGGAGTGGATTGAGGGGCTACGGCGAGTTAGTCATCATTAAACACAGCGATACCTATGTCAGTGCCTACGGTCATAACCGCAGGTTGTTGGTTCGGGAGGGGCAGCAGGTCAAGGTTGGACAGACAATTGCCGAAATGGGGTCAACTGGTACAGACCGGGTGAAACTTCACTTTGAAATTCGCCGTCAAGGTAAGCCTGTAGATCCACTGCAATTCCTTCCACGCCGTTGATCAGTTACCAGCCTGTTCCTGATGTAGCAAAGGAATGGGCTCCAGCATTGCCAAGGATCGGTGACGCTAGAGCTTGAGGTCGAACTCACCAAAGGACTATAAAATGGCTCTCAACAAAGAAGCGCCGGGGTTTGACATCGACGATGAGGTGCTCCTTATGGACGCTTACACCGTCGCGGACTCGATGTCAGAAGATGATGCTTCACCCCCTGCAGTTCGTACCAAATCTAAAAACTCATCTGCTTTAAAACAGCACAAGTACATTGACTACACCCGAGCGCTCGATGCGACTCAGTTGTACCTCAATGAAATTGGCTTTTCCCCGTTACTCTCTCCCGAAGAGGAAGTCCATTTTGCGCGCTTGTCGCAAAAAGGAGATCCGGCCGGGCGTAAGCGCATGATTGAAAGCAACTTGCGATTGGTGGTTAAAATCGCCCGACGCTACGTCAATCGCGGGCTTTCGCTGTTGGACCTGATTGAAGAGGGCAACCTGGGCCTCATCCGGGCGGTCGAGAAATTTGACCCTGAACGCGGGTTCCGCTTCTCGACATATGCCACCTGGTGGATCCGCCAAACGATTGAACGGGCGATCATGAACCAGACCCGTACCATTCGTTTACCGATCCACGTTGTAAAAGAGCTGAACGTTTACTTGCGAGCTGCACGTGAACTGACCCAAAAGCTCGATCACGAACCCTCCCCTGAAGAAATCGCCAATCTGCTCGAAAAACCCGTGGCTGAGGTCAAGCGCATGCTGGGTCTCAACGAGCGAGTGTCCTCGGTCGATGTTTCTTTAGGCCCCGATTCCGATAAGACCCTGCTTGATACCCTGACCGATGATCGTCCAACAGATCCTTGTGAGCTGCTGCAAGACGATGATTTGTCGCAGAGTATTGATCAGTGGTTATCGGAGCTGACGGACAAGCAACGTGAGGTGGTGATTCGCCGCTTTGGGTTGCGTGGACATGAAAGCAGCACGCTGGAAGATGTAGGGCTGGAAATTGGTCTGACGCGTGAGCGTGTCCGCCAGATCCAGGTTGAGGGTCTGAAGCGCTTGCGTGAGATCTTGGAAAAGAACGGCCTTTCGAGTGAGTCGTTGTTCCAGTAAGCAATGTGAGCCTTTAAAAAACCCGGCCATGTGCCGGGTTTTTTACATCAGCCAAGCGCGATATTTCGACCTCGCCCCCCTTCAAAGCAGCGGTTGAAATGGAATGTCACGAACACAATTGAACTTTTGCTTCATCGTTTTGTAAGTCATTACTTACTCTTGTTGTAAGCAAACGGTAGTTAAGTGTTTTGTTTGTGGCTTTTTCTTACGTTGCTTATTTTATAACTTATTGATTAGTAAGCTTTTTAATAATAACTACGGTTCTGAGATGTAATAAAAATCTATAACTGGTGTGGTTGCAGCTGCTTTGGAAATCTTTAATATCACAACTGTATCGACGGATCGATACAGCGTTCAAGGATGGACGTTGAAGGACATCGCAGGATGCGATTCATCAGGATGATGAAAGGGAAAAAAGGGATTAAGGAATAAATGTGGGCGGGTCAAACCGCCCCTTTTTTTCAGATAACTGCCAGGGACTGTCCGAAGCCTGCATGATATTTTTTCGGCAGCGCGTGACCCCCTCTTAACAGCAAAACGCCCAAGGTCGATGACCGTGGGCGTTTTGTTTTGTGTCACACGCATTCAGAGCGTGTGGCGTTTACAGGGCAGGGTAGTCGATGTAGCCGACAGCGCCTTTCGAGTAAAACGTTTCTGGGTGCGCTTCATTGAGTGGTGCATCAACTTTGAGGCGTGCAGGCAGGTCTGGGTTGGCGATAAAGGGCACACCAAAGGCCACCGCATCTGCTTTACCCGCCGCCAGCCATGCGTTGGCGCTGTCCTTGGTGAAACCCTCATTAACGATGTAAGGGCCGCCAAAGGCTTCTTTCAACTGCGGGCCGATGCTGTCCGGGCCTTCTGCTTCGCGTGAGCAAATAAAGGCAATGCCGCGCTTACCCAGTTCACGGGCCACGTAGCCAAAGGTTTCAGCCAGGTTTTCATCGCCCATGTCGTGCAGGTCAGCCCGTGGCGACAGGTGCACGCCTACGCGGCCTGCGCCCCAGACGTCGATTGCAGCGTCAGTGACTTCCAGCAGCAAGCGAGCACGGTTTTCGATGCTGCCACCGTATTGATCGGTGCGCTGATTGGTGCCGCTTTGCAGGAACTGGTCAAGCAGATAGCCATTGGCGCCGTGAATCTCTACACCGTCAAAACCTGCGGCTTTGGCGTTCTCTGCGCCGGTGCGATAGGCCTCAACGATGTCGGCGATTTCGGCCGTTTCCAGTGCACGCGGGGTGGGGAAATCAACCTTTGGACGCACCAGGCTCACATGGCCTTGAGCCGCAATGGCGCTTGGAGCGACAGGCGCTTCGCCATTGAGGTAAATCGGATGGGAAATGCGACCCACGTGCCACAGTTGCAAGAAGATTCGACCTCCGGCCGCGTGCAGCGCTTTGGTGACATTGCTCCAGCCGCGAACTTGATCGTCGGACCAGATCCCCGGAGTGTCGGGGTAGCCCACGCCAAGCGGGGTGACCGAAGTTGCTTCGCTAAGGATCAGGCCGGCCGATGCCCGCTGTACGTAGTATTCAGCCATTAACGCGTTAGGAACTCGTCCTTCATCGGCGCGACAGCGGGTCAGCGGCGCCATGATGATGCGGTTGGGCAGTTGGAGGTCGCCCAGTGTGATTGGATCGAAAATCGTGGTCATGTCTGTAGCCCTCTCAAAGATCAGTGTGTGGCAGTGGCCAGTTCGGTGTTACCGCCCTGGCGAAATGTAATCAGGGTCACCAGCAAAGCCAGTACCGCCAGGGCGGCTGCCGCCAGTGGCACGCTGGTAAGGCCGAAACCGTGGGCAATTACGCTGCCGCCTACCCAGGCCCCAAGTGCGTTGCCCAGGTTGAAAGCGCCAATGTTCAGGGTCGACACCAGATTGGGGGCCGCTTTGCCGAATGTGACGACGTTGACTTGCAGCGCCGGTACGGCGGCGAACGACGCGGTTGCCCACAGGAACAGGGTGATCTCGGTCGGAATGATCGCCACGCTGGTCCACGTCAGTACGGTGGAAATCACCGCCATGGCAATGAACACGCCGATCAGGGTTGCGGCCAGGCGCTTGTCTGCCAATTTGCCACCGATGATGTTACCGACGGTCAGGCCCAGGCCGATCAGTAGCAGGGTCCAGGTCACGCCACGCGGCGAAACGCCCGTGACATCGCCCAACAGGGGCGCCACATAGGTGAACAGGGTGAACATGGATGCTGCAAACAGTGCCGTCATGCTCAGTGAAAGCCAGATGCCTGCACCTTTGAGGGCGGCCAGCTCAGCGCGCATGTCGAGTTTTTCTTCGTCGCGCTTGGCTGGCAGGAAGCGAATCAGGCCAATCAATGCCACTACGCCAATAACGGTGACGGCAAAAAATGTCGAGCGCCAGCCAGCGGCCTGCCCCAGTGCGGTGCCCAGCGGCACGCCCAACACGTTAGCCAGGGTCAGCCCGGTAAACATCAATGCTACGGCAGAAGCACGCTTGTTGGCGGGCACCAGGCCTGCGGCGACCACCGAGCCAATCCCGAAGAAGGCACCGTGGCACAGGGCTGTCACCACGCGGGCAAACATTAGTACGTTGTAATCGCTGGCCAATGCACACAGCAAATTGCCAACGATAAAAATGCCCATCAACGCTACCAGCGCAGCCTTGCGCGGTAATTTTGCCGTGGCCAGTGCCATGAACGGTGCACCAATGGCCACGCCCAGTGCATAGCCCGTCACCAGCCAGCCAGCGCCGGGTATGGACACGCCAAGGTCGGTCGCGACATCAGGCAGCAAGCCCATGATCACGAACTCGGTGGTGCCGATGGCGAAGGCGCTGAGCGCCAGAATGAGGAGCGAGAGGGGCATGGAAATCCTTGTTAAAGCGCTTGGTTAAGTTTGGCGAGGAAGGCTTGAATGGTGTCTTCGTTGCGTTTGAAAAAGTGCCATTGACCGTGCTTTTGGCTGGTAATCAGCCCCGCGCGTTGCAGCGTCGCCAGATGGGCCGACACCGTGGACTGCGACAGGCCGCAGTGCTGGTCAAACTGCCCGGCGCAAACGCCGTGCTCGGTGGAGTGCAGCTGGTCGGGGAACGAGGTCTGCGGATCTTTCAGCAGATTGAGGATTTCTCGGCGTACTGGGTGTGCCAGCGCTTTTATTATTTCGTCGAGGTCGATCGTCATGGTGGCAGTGCTCAATGAGGTACAACGTTATATCGCGATGAGGCGAACTTTAAATCGTTATATCGCGATATACAAATATGATTTCGATCTGAGATCAGCTCGAAACGGTATATCGGGTTATAACGATATTGGGAGAGCAGTGCTAAACTGCGCGGCATGAATTATCTCGCACATCTGCACCTGGGCGGCCAGCGCCCTGAAGAATTACTCGGCAGCCTGTACGGCGACTTCGTGAAAGGACGCCTGCAAGGGCAATTTCGGCCGGATATCGAGTCGGGTATTCAACTGCACCGCAGCATTGATGTGTTCACCGACCATCATCCGCTGGTTGATCAGGCGCTGGCGCGTTTTAGCCATACCCGTCGCCGCTATGCGGGGATCGTGCTCGATGTGTTTTTCGATCATTGCCTTGCCCGGGACTGGAGCCGCTACGCCGAGCAGCCGCTGGAGCGCTTTACAGCTGACTTTTATCGCGTGCTGAAGGCCCAGGCGCATTTGCCGAGTCGTCTCGCACGCATTGCTCCCCACATGGCAGCCCACGATTGGCTGGGTTCATATCAGCATTTCGAAACGCTTGAGCAGGTGTTTGTCGGTATCTCCCGGCGTTTGTCTCGCCCGCAAGAGCTGGCGGGCGCCATGCAAGACCTGACGTCTTTGTACGCGCCGTTGAGCGAAGACTTTCGTGCTTTCTACCCGCAGTTACAGGCTTACGCGGCGCAGCAATTGCACGCTTGCCAAGCCCGCCCCCTTTAGTGTGATAGCACGCCAGTCTCGCAGGCAGGCTCAGCCGCCAAAACGGGAGTGCCCATCAACACACGGCTGATAGCCTCCTGGGCTCTGAATGCCAGCACTGCGCGCTCTTGCTGATCGCTGGCAATCGGTTCCAGCAGGTGAATCTCGACGTCCGCCTGGGCGTGGCTGAACAAGCGCAACAAGTGCGACACCAAATCGTCATCCCCGATAAACGGCGCGATGGTGTCTGGCTCGCCATCACGGACATAGCGGATGGCAACCGGTTGCACAGGCACATGACTGTCGATGGCCGCCGACAACAGGCGCCCGTGAAAGGTACGCACCGAGCGCCCGTCAGTGGTCGTGCCCTCGGGAAACATCAATAGCGGCAGCGGCTGCTGCAAGTGCCGGGTCATGTGCTCGCGAATCCGCTGGCTGTCGCCCGCGCCACGGCGAATGAACAGACTGCCAGCCTTGGCGGCCAGCCAACCCGCCACGGGCCAGCCGCGAACCTCGGCTTTGGACAAAAACGACAAAGGGGTCAATTGCCCCAGCAGCGCAATGTCAGTCCATGACACATGATTGCTGACCCATAGCATGGGGGTTTGAGGCAGTTGCCCGAACACTTGGATGCGATAGGGCAGGGCATTGCTCAAACGGCTCATGAAAAATTGTGACCAACGCTGGCGCCGGTTCATGGTGCTGTTGAGTTTTAGACGCTCCATCAGCCCAAACACACTGGCCATGCCCAGCCCCAGCGCGACCACCAGCAGCACGCGGGCCACTCGGCCATAGCGACGCAACCGGCGCATTACATGGCCGCCTTGAAGTGGCGTGCATAGCGCGGGCAGAGTTCGTCACGCTTGAGCAGGATAAAAACATCGGCGACCTGAAAGTCTTCGTCCCAGCACGGCTCGCCGCACACCTTGGCACCCAGGCGCATGTAGGCTTTGAGCAGCGGGGGCATTTGCGCGATGAGGTTGAGGGGCACCTCGCGCGGCGGTAACGGTTTTTTCGGTTCGGCGCGTAAGTGCTCGGTACATAAATATCGTTCACGCAGGCGCTGCATGATCGCCTGTGCTTGCACGCCACCATCCTGCATCGGGATGCTGGCGCAGCCCATCAGGTAGCGATAGTTGCCCTGGTTGAGTACCTCGGCCAATTCCGCCCACAGCACTGCAATCGTGCCGCCATTGCGGTAGGCCGGGTCCACACAGGTGCGGCCAATCTCCAGAATCGGTCCTTGCAGATGCGCCAGCCCGTGCAGGTTGAATTCTTCTTCGCTGTAAAAGTGGCCAATGCTGCGTGCGGCGGCGTGATCCAGCAGACGCGTGGTGGCGACCAGTTGGCCGCTGCTTAAGTCGCGTACACCGATGTGCGTGCAGTGCGTGTCGAATGCGTCTTGGTCCAGCCCACTTTCCCCGCCTTTGAGCGTGGCGTTGAGTTCATCGCTGAACACCCGAAAGCGCAGCGCTTGCGCCTCGCGCAACCCTTTGGGGTCGACCAGACGCTCTGCCAGCAGGCGTCGTGCGTGAACAGTGTCGCGAATGCGGGCGATCTGAGACATTGCCAATCTCCATGCAGGCCTTTGCCCGCTTAGGGTTGCTGCCAATCGACTGAGGTGTGCAACCTCAGGCTAGGCAGGCGCAATGTCATCGCCATGACAGTTGGATGATGCTTGCATGACAGACGCAGCGGGCGTTTGAGGCCAGATGAACTGTCGGGTTAAGTTAACGTCCTACACGGTGCGCGAAAAAAACCTACCGCACGGCTTGCATGTACCCGGACTAGGGGTAATGTTCGCCCACGTCTACTGGCTAAAGAGTCCTTATGTTTAAAGCGTGTTTATCTTCTGTTGGCGCGGTGTTACTGACGCTCGGCGTGAGCCTGCCTGCGCAGGCCAATTGGTATCTGGATGGTGAATCGTCGCGTTTGTCGTTTATCACCACGCAAAACGCCAACGTTGCAGATGTGCATCGATTTTTGGTGTTGCACGGCAAAGTGGACCGCAAGGGGCAAGCGCAATTGCGTATCGAGATGGATTCGGTCAACAGCGCGGTGCCGTTGCGCGACGAACGCATGCGTGATGTGTTGTTCGACTTCAAGCACTACCCCGAAGCGCAGATCACGGCGCAAATCGACCTACAACCCATCAATGATCTGGCGCCTGGTGCCCAATTTGAGTTGCGCTTACCGGTCACAGTCAGCCTGCGCGGTAAGCAGCACACCTATGATGCCGAGTTATTGGCCACGCGCCTGGACGAGCATCGCTTTCAAGTGGTGACCCTGGAACCGCTGGTGGTGCAGGCCGAGGATTTCGGGTTGCAACCCGAGCTGCAAACCTTGCGTAAATTGGCCGGTTTGTCGGCGATCAGCTTTTCAGTGCCGGTGGGTGCGGTGCTGATTTTCACGGCGCGCTGAGATGGCAGGGGCCGTATTCCCATGGCGCAGTGCCAATCGCTTCGAATTGTTGATCGACGGTCCGCAATTTTTCCCGCGTATGCTCGCCGCCATTGCCCAGGCACAGGACCATATCGACCTGGAGCTGTATTTGGTCGAAAGCGGGGCCTGTGCAGACGCGATCGTGCAGGCCCTGGAGCATGCAGCCGAACGCGAAGTGCGGGTGCGGTGCCTGTTTGACGGTTACGGCAGCTTGGCGTTTTCCGTGGGGTTACGTCGCCGCTTGATCGACGCTGGCGTGGAGTTGCGCTTTTACAACCGCATCAGTTGGCGCAAGGGGTTGAATAATCTGTACCGCGATCACCGCAAGTTGTTGTTGGTGGATCAGCAATTGGCTGTGGTCGGTGGCACGGGCGTGACCGATGAATTTTGGCAGCCGGGTACCAATACCTGCGACTGGCATGAAGTGATGGTCGAGATTCAAGGGCCGTTGGTGCAGGACTGGCAGATGCTGTTTGACCGGCAATGGCGCGCCAATATCAGCCGCAAAGCCTGGAAACCCGCCACGCACTTCGGGTTGTCCCATTTGCCCAGGGTGCCCGAGCAAGGGGCGGGGATGGGCCGGGTGGCGTATGCCGATGCGCATCAACACCGCGATATTTTGCAGTCGCTGGTCAGGGCAATTAACAGCGCCAAACAGCGAATCTGGTTGGCCACGCCTTATTTTCTGCCGACCTGGCAAGTGCGCCGCTCGTTGCGTCGCGCGGCGAGCCGTGGGGTTGATGTGCGCTTGCTGCTCACCGGTCCTCGTACCGATCATCCCTCCGTGCGGTATGCCGGTCATCGCTACTACCCGCGCTTGCTTAAGGCGGGGGTGCAGATTTTTGAGTATCAGCCGTGTTTTTTGCACCTCAAAATGGTGCTGATCGATGACTGGGTGAGTATTGGTTCGTGCAACTTCGATCACTGGAACTTGCACTTCAACCTTGAGGCCAATCTCGAAGCGCTGGACCCGGCCTTGACTCAAGCGGTGGCTACCAGTTTTGTCAGTGACTTCAAACAGAGCCAGCCGGTCAGCTTGTACGCCTGGCAATCGCGTCCTCTTTGGCGGCGGGTCAAACAGCGCATCTGGGGCTGGGTTGACCGCTTGGTGGTCAACATAGTGGGGCGTCGCTAACGCGTGCCCGGTTTGTTTGAGGCGGCGATAAGCGGTTTTAATTCAACATGCGGTTACATAGTGTTCAAGAACGTGCAGAATCGAGGCGCTCGACGGCCAATTGGAGAGCATGAGCACGATTTCTGGAGCGTTTTTGCATGACACTTTCGTTGTTGTTGGCAGTACTGGCCTCAGGCTTTATTTATGGCATCACACCGGGGCCCGGGGTGTTGGCCGTTTTTGGGATTGGTGCGGCACGTGGGCGTCGCGCGGGCGCCGGTTTTTTGTGCGGGCACTTACTCGGTGATGTGATTTGGTGCAGTACGGCATTGATTGCCATCGTGGGTGCGCGGGAGTTCGGCAGCACCGCATTTAACGTGCTTGGTTTGTTGAGCGGGCTGTACTTGTTCTGGTTAGGGCTGCGTGCCGTCCGTGCGCAACGTAACAGCGGAGCGCAACAAGGTCCGGCCCGCCAGCCGTTTGCCCACGGTATTTTTTTTGGCCTGACCAACCCCAAAGCCTATCCCGTAGCAGTGGCCACTTTTACCGCTTTGCTTTCCAGTCGGGCAGAGCTTTTGACGTGGGCGATGTTGCCCTGGCTGATTGCGCTCAGCTTTGTGGGCGGCGCGCTGGCTTACGCCATTTTGGTCGCGGTGGTGGGGGCCAGCCAGGTGCGGGCTGTGTATCAGCGCCATGAATTACTGATTACACGCTTGTGCGGCGTCATGTTTATAGGCTTTGCCATCAGTGCCTTGGGCCATGCATTGCCCGGGTTGTGGTTGAGTCTTGGATGAACTGAGTGGCAAGGATTCACTCGGCGGGTATTACGTAAAAGGATGGCGTATGAGGTTCCACCTTCTGGCTTAGAGCTGCCCAATGGATATTAAAAGCTACCTGTCTCAATCCAGCTTTATTGACTTGTTGCTCGATGCCGTATGTGTGGTCGATCGCCAGGGGCGCTTCATTTATATAAGTGCCGCCTGCGAACGCATTTTTGGTTATGCGCAGGACGAATTGATTGGCACCCACATGATTGACCTGGTGCTCCCCGCCGACCGTGAGCGCACCCTTCAGGCGGCCAAGGAAATCATGGGCGGTGAACCCAAGCTCAATTTCGAGAACCGTTATGCGCGCAAAGATGGGCAGGTGGCTCATATCCTGTGGTCGGCACGCTGGTCTGAGAACTGGCAGATGCGCATCGCGGTGGCTCGCGACATCACCGAGCGAAAGCATGCGGAGTCTCGCCAGCAGGCGTTGTTTGATATCTCTGAAGCGGCGCATAACGCCGAAGACTTGATGCAGCTCTTCAAGCGGGTGCATCAGTTGATCGGCCAATGGCTGCCTGCGTTGAATTTCTCAATAGCGCTGTGCGACACCCCTCAAGGTGAATTGAGTTTTCCTTATCACGTTGATGATCACCTGCAACGAGAGAAGTCCGAGGTCAGCCATTTCAGTGAATTAGTCATTCGCGGTGGCCAACCCCTGCTGCACAATGCGCACGATACGGCCTCATGGCTGGGTGTGCCCTTGGCCACCCACAAAGGCATTATCGGTGCGGTGTTGGTCAAGAGTTCTCTGGGGAGCGAGCGGTTCACCGAGCAGCACAAAGAGTTACTGCAATACGTGTCCACACAAGTGGCGGCGGCCATAGAGCGAAAACAACTGCATACCCGCTTGCAGTACTTGGCCCAGTACGATGCCTTGACCCACCTGCTCAATCGCGAGTCGTTGTATGAGCGCCTGCACAGCGCATTGGCCAAAGCCAAACGGGATAAGGGCTTTCTGGCCGTGCTGTATGTCGACCTGGACCATTTCAAACAGATCAATGATCGTTATGGGCATGGTTTTGGCGATACCTTGCTGCAACACATTGCCAGGCGCTTGCAGCATTGCGTGCGCGAAAGCGACACCGTAGCGAGGATGAGCGGCGATGAATTCGTGCTGGTGCTGGATAACCTCAAGCTGCCAGAACATGCGCTGATCGTAGCGGAAAAAGTCCGCCTTAATCTCAGCCTGCCGCTATTGATCGAAGGACACACGCTCAATGTACTGCCCAGTATCGGCGTGGCGATCTACCCCGAGCACGGCGACCAGGTGCCGCAATTGCTCCATCATGCCGACACGGCCATGTACAGCGTGAAAAGGCAGGGACGCACGGTATGAGGGAGGTTGCAGCGCATTATTTCGATGTGACGCGTCCGGGCTTTGGAGGCCGGCTTGATCGTAGTACCGGCGGCCGTGCTGGATGGCCATTCAGGAGATCGCTATAGGCAGGTGAGTTGTGCGCTTGCCCAATTGAACGCGCAAGCGAGCGGGGACAGTGATGCGAAGGGCGTGGATTGCGCTCGAACGGCAGTGGAGGTTGTTGCGTGGCGTCACGTTGTGGGAGTCCTGTGTAGGAGGACTACGTGACTCTCTGGAGACTTGCTCAGTTGATTTAAGTGAAATCAATGAGTTTGGAGAAAAGTGGAGCGGGTGAAGGGAATCGAACTCTTATAGGACAAAAAATCCCAGAAACGCGTAGATGTGTAGGTGCCCACTTCTCGAAAATCCTTGAAAAGCGTGTAGGTGTGTACTCCACGATGGCTATAGCTTTGTGCCGCATCGTAAGCGACGCCAGAACATCCGGTGATCCTCTCTTTGCTCACATGTGAGCCAGGGTGCGAATTTGTGCCCCTTGGCAACTGAATCCGAATGGCCTTCAGAAACGGGCCAGCCGGTTCCCCTTGCATTGTCGAAGAGATAGTATTGAGCCATCACTCAAGGGCAGTCGAATGCCCAGCGAGCTTCGCCCAGCGCGGGGGCGGCGCGTAGGAGCCCGGCATGGATCGGCGAACCAATCAAAACTCAGCCATTCATAAGCCATATCTCAAATCATTTTTGGGAAGATCTAGTGGTTCCTGAAAGATCTCTCGATCTGGCGTACAAACCTGCCATCGTCACCATATATCTGCCGCAATCCAGCTTATTTAATGGAGGTGCAAAAGGTATTTCCATCGGCATGGGTGAATGAAAATCACAAAAAGGAGTTTGGCTAGATGATTAATGCAATAAATTTTCAAGCGTGGGACGGTGATTGGAGGAGCATTCCCTTCGTAGCATCCGAGGGCGGCTGTGAAAAACACGGCTTTAGGTGCACTGTAGTCACCGGGCAGAACGGCTCGTATAAAAGCACAATGCTTCGAGAATTGGTGGCTGGCCTGATTGCTCCGAAATCCACTGAGACGAAGCTTGATGTCAGCGATGGCTCAGTCATGAACCACGTCATCTGCGCATCCGGCTCTGTTGCTGACAGATTTCCCTCTAAGGAAAAAGCAGGCGGTGGTAGTACCGAGTTTGCGACAGAACAGTATGCTTATATCGGTCAGAGGGTTGGGGCGAACCTCCTTAGCAAGAAACGACCTTTTGAGACCGTGATTGTATTTGCTTTAGATAGAAGCAAGAGCGAACGTTTCACATGGCCTTTCTATAAACAGGCTCATGAGTTTGCTAACATCATGCCGGATCTAAACGTGTCGGTCTTGGTGCGTAAGGATGGGCTTAAGAGATCCAGCAGGCGGAGCGCGGAGGAAAGCGGGTACTCAGTGAGCAAACTGAAGCGATTGTTGAATATGGAGGACGCTGATCTTTCTGGCCCTGTGTCTGATGACGTGGCTCGGCATATACTGAAAGAATTCAGTGAAAACGTCTTCAATGACTTTATTAAATTCATGTCTTCCACTAAGGCTCGACTGATCTTGAGTATGGGGAGGGGAGGGATTCATTGCAAAACTGCCTCTAACGAAGTAGTCCGCTTGGGCTTTATGCTCGACATTTTTTCGCTTCGCGATGTTACAGTTAAGCGAGCCGGAAGTGATCTTGAATTCTCAATTTTCGAATTGAGTTCGGGCGAGTATCATATGTATACAAACCTTATGGGGCTAGGGTTCGGGGTCGAAGAGGGGTCGCTGATGCTCTTGGATGAGCCTGATAATAGCCTCCATCCACAATGGCAGCGAGACTTTATGGCGGCAGTGCATGGGATCTGCCAGATAGGAATGAAATCTGGACATCTGGTTGTATGCACTCACTCTCCATTGATCGTCAGTGCCTCATTAGAAGGCAGTACAATCGTTGATCTCTCCAATGATCAACCCGTCATTAGCGTGGCATCTTATGGCGCTTCATCTGATGATATTTTGCTTGAGCAGTTTGGCTTGACTTCCAGTCGAAATCGAATCGTAGTGGATGTCGTCCAGCGCGCGGTTTCTATCATAGAAAAAGACGGCTTTGCACATCCTGATCTACTCGCATTGACGGATCAGCTGGTCTCAATCAAGTCGGCTCTGAGGAGGGAGGATCCTTTAGTTGAGGTGATTGATGCGATCCTTGGAGAGTCGGGCAATGATTAAAATAGGATTCGAGCAAATCCATCCGATCCCTGTCCTCCCCGCTGACATTGTTGTCGCGAATCTGAAGGGCCTTAGCTGGAGTAGTGGTGTGAATGCTGTCACTGCATTCAAAGACACACTCAAGCCCATGCTGCGTAAGGTACAACAGGGAAGATGTAGTCTGTGTCGGCGGTTTCTTTACGATGATTATGCTACTCACTTGGAGCATTTTATCGAGAAAGGTATCCATCGGGACTTCACATACGAAGTTACGAACTTATCTTTGTCCTGTGGGACGTGCAATATAAAGAAGAATGGATATAACCGTACACTCAATAGCCTGATCAAAAAGCGTGCAAGACGTAAAGGGCAGCAAGCCAGCAAGTACTGTCCAGTACTCGCTGTGAAAATTTCCGCTAATGCTCCAATGCCCGTTTCTTCTGCTAGCTATCGCTGGATTCATCCTTATTTCGATCGATATTCAGATAACATTGAGATCGAGAAAGGATGGATATTCACGGGCAAATCTAGAAAAGGGCAGAGGACAATTCGTTCCGTGAAACTTAATGCCTTGGCACAAATTGAGCGAAGAGCACTCGCGGAGCGATTGGAAGCACGGCCCGGTCGGCTATCGAAGCTTTTGGGGGCGACAGCCGAACTGGATAAATACAGGGCTGGGCACCTCTTCAAATTGGTGACAAAGCAGCTATGGAAACGCCGAGAGGCTTCCGACGTCTGAGAGGACGGTACCAATGTGTCGATCTCCCGCTTGCGCTGGTGATCGACCACATCAGTTCAACGGTGAGCTGGCCCCAGCTCAGTCCGAGAAAAAACTTAACGTCTTGTCCGGGATCAGTTGATCACTACACAACCCCGACGCCGGGTTAAGGGATACGTTTCTCGGGGGCAAGGTCAGCCAAGAGGCTTCATGTGGAAATGGGTCTTATAGACTTCTTCGCTTTGTTCAAGCGCTTCAATGTGACGCTTACTTCGCTTGAAGGGATGCAGGGGCGAGACTACCGCTACACTTGATTGAACGGAGCCGGTCGCTGCTCCCCTGTTTGAGATAGTTAGTTAATCAGTTTAAGGGCATCAGGAGGCTCCTGATGCCAACTATTTATCAGTAACCAATATCTAGCTCAGTCGTCGTAGTCGTCGTAGTCATCCTCTTCGTTCTCTGGGTAAAAGATACTTTCTCCGGTTCTGTTGGTTATAAAGCATACAAAATTGTATGCCGCTAGTGTGTAGTCAAATGTTCGTAGTGGTATTGTATTGATTCTTTTGTTTTCATGATTCTTGAAGTGTTCGAATTTTATTAGATCTTTGTCGACTATGTAAGAGTGTTTGATTTTGTTGTTCAGTATCCTTAGTTCGTTGATGGTGGAGTATGAGCTGGCTTTATTTAGGTTTGCGTTGTGATTCGTGTAGTGTTTTTCAATAATATCCCATCTGTGTGGGGCGCGGTTCCCAGGAGTGGGGTTTTCAATAATTTCTAGGCAGCGAGTCAAAATCTGCTCTATTGTTGCCCATAGATTAATAACTAAGCTTTCATTGGCGATACACTGTATTTGTTCAAGCTGTGCCACTTCGTTGAAGTTTCGGAATGCCAATCGGGTGGAAGAGATTTTTTCTTGATCATCTCCCATATTGTCGAACATGCGGCCGTAGTGTTCGTTGAAGGCCTCAAAGACTGGGGCGATGAGTTCATTGCTTTGCATGTGAGTGAACATTGCAAACTGATGGAACATTACGATGTCGTCAATTCGTTGAATAGCTTGCAGTCTTAGATTTCCGCGTGCGCGCGATAGAGCACCGTCAGGAAATCTATAGGTTTCTCGCAAAAGCGGCTTCAAAGTTGTATCGTTTTGGCTAAGTGCCTGGGTTGCAGCTAGCGTTAGTGGTGATTTCACAAATTTACCTTAGCGTTTTTTAGTGGGCTGGGTTTCAGTGTTTGTTAATCGGGTGTGGAGCTAATTTTCTTGAATTAGTACGGTATGAACCTAAAGCCCGTTATGGGTCGCTGGAGGCGATCTACCTTGAGCCTCACATAGACGAGAAAATGGAGCGATTTCTGTCCGCCTGCACCACTTGCATGGCTAAGCCGCTGGTCTAACTGTCAATGGGCAAGTGGCTTTTGAGTTCACCTGCCTCCATCGATAGGGCGGTCAATAAGGGCGATATGTGGGCCCAGGGCATGGTTCGTCATCAGCGCAGGTCAAATGAGGAGAGCGTCGTCTAGCCGGAAGCCGAGCTCCCCTGGGCTTCCCTGAACCTTGAGATGATCAGTCCGAGAACTCTACGGTTGCATGCACGAACTGCTGATCATCCTCATCTTGCCAGAAGGTGTGGGTGCATTGCTTGCAGCGAAACTGAGTCATCGGCGGATCATCTCTTTGCTGCTGGGTTTCGAGGTCATGACCGTGGCATACGTGGCAAAACAGATCCCAATCGGATTTCGCGGCTGCCCACTGCGACAGATTGATTTTGACCAGAGGTAGTGAAGCTTCGATGAGTGAGGCGCAGACATTCGCCCATGCTTGGAAGCGCACTGGCTGGAAAACATGGCCTTCCCACTCGCCTCGATCAAGGCCGGTGTTATTCAGTTTCTCTTCGTTACCGTGGATATAACCGTTGAGCAGGTCGTAAGCCTCAGAAATAGTGTTTTCCATTTCCACCGAAATGATCCCTGCCTTACGCAAGCGAGGGAGCACCCCTTTGTCTCCACGTAGCGTCGGCGATCGGTAGTCGTTGGATTTCCATTCCTTGTACTCATCGGGCTGTTTGCAAAAATAGATGGGCGAAATGACGCTTTCGATGAATCCTCGCAGCACTTGCATAGCTTGACGGTAGTACAGCCCACTCGCCAGCTGGACGGAGCACATCAGATCCGACCGAGTCTCAAGCATGTGTGAAAGAGAAAAGTATCCCGCTTCAGACAAGACGTTTCCGATAGTCTCTTGCCAGGCTATCAATGCCTTGGCCAACCGCCCAAACACCGGATCATGTTTAAAATCAACCAGGGAGACCGACTGTGTTCTTGCTCCAAGTGCCGGCTCCGATTGAGTTGCAATCTCGGTGAACTGGTCTGCTAACTCCAATGCTACTTGGATCGAGCCTTCCAGCCTGATGTCCGCCTGATCCTCATAGCCTGTGCCTGCGAGGAGTTTGTTGATGTAGGTATGCAAATCGTTTTGCGTGGCCCAGGCAGTTATGGCCTCGGGCGCGAATGGCAGGATCGAGAGCGCATCTTGCGGAAGAATTTCTTCTGGGCCCGCGCTGGTGGGAAAGGTTCCTTCAAAAACACTGTCCATAGATTCCGATGTCCTTCACAGGATTGGCAGATTGTCAGATTGCAAGGTAACTGCAGCGGCTAAGTGACGATGCCGTGTTTCAGTCGTACGATCAATTCGAGCGCGTCCACGATGAGCATGTTCATTGGTCGTGAGAGGCTGCTGACACCCTTTGCTGAAACTGCATCGTTATGCAGCTTCGTCGACCTTCGCTAACCTCTTGAACATTTCGATCTTCTCAAATTCGAGTTCCTTGAGGATCGTCTGCTTCGCTTCATTCTTGTCCAGCCCACGACGGGCCTCATCGAACTCGATCTTCTTTATGCGCAGCTCAATCTCACTCTCCCGATTGTGACCATTGTTGAAGTCGGTAAACGCCAGGGATATCACGCAATGGCCATCCATGGCGGAACGACTGAACCGAAACTTCGTAGTGGTCAACTGATCCCAAGGAAATGCGGGCGCAACGAACTCTGTCCCTGCGGAAGCGGTGTTAAGTACAAAAACTGCTGTCTCTAAACTGCGCGTAGCGTCGTCATGCTGAGGCCTGAATGCAGATCAACGTGGGCAGCCTCCCATCATCAGAACGGCCCGCCCTGTGTACAGCAATGCCCTGGGGCGGGCTCCGGAGCGGCATTTACATTGGTTTTTGCCACTCAGAGGTCGCGTGACGGTACCGGGGGTTTTGAACCTTCGGACTGCCGAATTTTTCTTTGTCGATAACGAAAGATTTGGCCATGAGGTCTCGAACACCACCGAGGCGCTCCATAGACGTCAGCTCTGCCGTGATGTCCTTTACGACGGTCGTGAACGCCTTGGTCGACTGCGACTTCATGAACTCAGGGGTGGACAGGGCAAACTCGCGATCCGGTAAGCCCGGAATGCCGGCCCATCCAGTCATGGTGTTAACCGCTTTGATCAGGAAGCTTCCTTGGATGCCTTGGGCGGAGGGCACGCCGTATTTGCGTTTCAGGTCGCCGCAAATCTTGTCAACATCGCCTACCAATTTGGTGACCAACCTGTTGCCGTCACCGATGCCCTTTTCATCGAACGCGACCCGTATTTCCTTCAGAGTCTGTCGGATGGTGACGAAATGGTCTTCGTTGCGAATCTGCTTGGCAGCCATGATCGCGTTCGGCACGCTGCCGGAGACCTGGGTCATCCAGGCTGAGAAAAGCGGCAGGTCAAGAGCTACAGTCTGCGCACCCCCGTGAGATTTGATTTCAGCGATGCTCGTCTGTGTTTTGCTGGAGAGGTTGGCCAGGAGGCGAGCCGTGAAGTCGTGACCGAAGAAGCCGCTTTTTTTCAGCCAGTGCAACTGATAGGCATGGCGTATCGGATGAATAAATGAGTCGGCCTTAAGGTGCTTAGCTGCCATGGAATAGTAGATGGACTTGTAGGCCAGCCAGTTCAGGGAAGCGATGAACATCTCCAGCTGCTTTGTGGCGCCGCCGAAATCTTCGGGCTTCTTCCTGGCAAAGTCTTGCTCGGTGAAGACGTGGCCATCGGAGCCTACGAGTTTCACTTCTTGCGACCAGCGTCCACGTGTGTCGCCCACGTCTGCCAATTCGGCAAAGATTGCAGCGCTCAAGGCGCTGTACTTGCCATAGGCATCAGTGGCTTGGTGCCCGAGCATTCTCATGGTCAGGTAGTACACGCTGGAAGATTTATCCCAGGTGCAGACCATGTTCATTTTCAGCTGCTCCAGGAGACCTGCGAAGTCCTCATCGACGAACTCACCTCCGCGAATCTCGGGGCGGATCAGCGCGGCTTCCCGTTGTGCAACCTCGTCGACCGTCTGCAGTTCGAACTGGGTTGGGTCAACGAAGCGCAGGTACGGGAACTGCTTTTTCCGCGCTTCCCGGTGCTGAGGCTTGTAGTTGTCGATGCACAACAGGTCATCGTAGAAAAGAATGCCCTGGAGGAAATTCTCCACAGCGCACAGGTCTCCATTGATCGTGTCGGTGTTTTGTACCGTGACAGCTCCAGTGGCACGCTGGACAGCTGTGAGGGTGGCATTGTCTATAAGTGCGTAGGTCATGAGCTCGTTGCCCTGTCGTGTTGTGGGTACGATGATAACCACTCCTGGCCAGAAACTGAGCAGGCCGAAAAGCATCGGTGGCCGTTTCTATCACAAGGTTGATTCGCGCCAACTAGCGGATGTTGAGCGGGGGGGGGGGCTCGTCGGCCCGTCATGCGGATGATTTCGCTCCGGCGGTCAAGAGAGCGTTTCGAGAAGCGCGTGAGGGTATCTGCTCCAACCCTAACTGCGACGCGTCCAGCGTCGACCATACTTAGGCCACATAGCGCTGCGTCCAGCGCCTGCGGCCCGCACTCATCGCCCGAATTTGGGGCTTTGCGCCGCTATTCGTGCTGTGGTGTAAGCGTTGGCGAACTCTGACTGGTCAATCGTGCCCTCCGTTAGGCTCTCATTGAGCTCGGTGAAGATTCGCAACCCTTCGCCAGCCGCTACAGATTCCAACTGAGCACATTTCGAACCTAGCAACCGGATGGAAACCTTCTCAAGACGCTCGTCCATTTGGTCTCCATGGTGAGACTCGACCAACAGCCTGTAAACCGCCCAGAGTCGTTTGGCACAAGCCTTCGGCAAATGACCCATGAGTGCGGCGGTGATGATCAAAAGGACTATGGTCTCAAGGGCCTGATCAGGGGCATCATTTTTCATAGCTGCTTTGACATGCCAGTGTCGCATCAGCGCAGCTAGTCCAGTCTCAGGAAGCTGAGCCTGCTCCACTAGTGCATGCAACGCCGATGCTGCATGCCCCAGCGATTTTTCAAAGGGCACTCGATAATCCCAGAGCGCCGAGATCACTGAAATGAGCCTAGGTTCAGCGTCGAGGATTTCTACGGCTTGACGTACGGTTCGTGCAGTATAGGCAGCCGGGGGGAGCAGCCGGACAATTTCGGATAGCTGTACGATTACCCCGACCCGCCATTCGCACAGCTGCGCAATTTTGCCGGCTTTTTCAATAGGGGAGAGCTGCCCAACCTCTGTCATTGCGGTCAGGACATCAAGCGTGCAGAAACCGTCGACCTCGGAACCTGCAGCACAAAATATCCGCAGCGATTCGTCATCAGAATAGAGCCGGTACCGTTCCGGCTCTTTGCCAAGTATCTCCACGATTTCACTGTTGCTGCGCCCAATGACTCTGGCGGGCGATGCCTCGCTTGCCACCTCTGGAGGGGAGGGCTGAAGGATCGAGGCGAGATGGGGTTTCAAAGCGTTCTGTAGCTCCAAGCATTTGCTTCGCTTTGGGCTTCCAAACACGGGGTTCGTGAACTCGGCAAGCTCCTCCATCGTGGCCTTGGCCACCGCAATTTGACCGAAGAAAGTAATGACGGCGTCGATCAGCCCCAAGTCGTTAAGGACTAACAGTGCTGTCCAATCCAGCAAAGGCACTCGCTTGCGCAGGTCATCGGCACCGGTCGGCTGCCAACCTGTATCGTTGACCATTGCCAAGTGATACTGGCGATCATCCCGGCTGGACACCTTGGCAATTTCCCACAGGTGCACGATATCGCAAACGTAAGACAGCACCAGTCGTGGGCGCCACGAGAAAGGAACGGTATTCAATCCCTGCTGTAGGGAGCGCTCTAGCCGCTTCTGGAAGGCCTCTCTGTCGGGCGTCATTCCAGTCAGTGCTTTCAGGCTTTCCACCAACTCCGTGCCAGAGGCGCCCTCTCGGATTTCGCCTCTCCAGAGCATCCGGGAATTCGGGAAATTCCTGAAGAATGCATCAGCGCGTGTGCGGAACTGCTCTCTATCCCTGGCAAGGTCGATGTCACTGCGTCCACCCAGAGTGCCGCTCAGGTGCATCATCAAGTAGGTGCCTTCCTGGCTCTCTACACTCTGATCCACCAGCTCGCCCGCTCGCAGGGCCAGCTCCAGTAGCCGTTCGCTCGTTGGGTCGGAAAACTGAATGAGAAAGAACAGTAACTTAACGAACTCCAATTGTTCCCCTTTGGATCTCGCAGTTTCGAGCGCTCTTTCCGCTGCCTCCACGGCGTCATCGACGTAGCCGCAACGCGTGGCAATCGTCGCATAGGTGTTCAGTGCCAGTGGATCGTCAGATCCTGTGGCTACAATTTTCAACAACCGATCGCGGGCCTTTTCCGTTTCGCCCAGGTGATCAAGTGCCAATGCCTCGAAGGCTCCCATTCGATCGCCAGGCTCAACGCGAACTCGATTGCTTTGACACAGCTCTACGATGCCTTGCCAATCTCTCAAGGTCACCAAGGCCAGCCCAAGCCGCGCAGCCACCGCAGGCGAGAGGACATAGTGCTCAGTGATCCTTTCGGAGAGTCGAACACACGCCTGCGCGCTCTGCGGGTCGGTAGGGTCAAGCTCGTGGATGAGGGTGAGTGCAATACTGACGGGCCGATCCAGTTCTTCATACCTGGCCTGCAGCGTCCTCAACGCCTCATCCTTGGCCAACCTGCTCATCTCCAACTGGAGATAAAATTGTGCGAGGGCGGCTTCGGGGGCCAGAGCAGGATCTGCTTCGAGCAGCCCCATCCACTGGTTCACGAGGCCGGTCTGAACTGATTTGTGCGCCGAAATAGACGCTGCGGTGACAGCCGCCCCAAACAGGGGGTGGCTGCGATCCACGTCACCGACGTATGCGCCAAAGCCTTGATAGCACGCCCGAAATTTACGGGTTTCATAGAGCAGAAGCGTGCCCCAGAACTGCTTGTCAGGTGAGTCGGGCAACTGATCATTTGCCGACAATGCGAGGGTGAAGTCCGCCAATTGACCCGCAATGCCCCGCAAGACCTCATGGATATGGGGCAAGTCAGGGCGCTTCTGCGCTGCATCCTTCAGGTCTGCAAGTATCGACTCTGCCTTGCCAAGGGCCGACGCTGTGGCCCCCCAGATGTCGACGAGCTGCTCTATGTTGGAGCCCCAGCCAGATGCCTTTATGGACAGGACAGCATCGTTAATCGCAACCCAAGCTTCCTCAAGCTTTTGAAGGTCTACACCCGGAAGACCTGCGGGTGGGATAGATTCACGTCGCGGCGTAGTGGCGGTGGCCACTGCGAGGGAAAATTTGGCTCGGGCCCTAAGCAACAGCAACAGTTCACGAATGTCATCGGACGCGTCACAGGCTTCAAGGCCCGCCTCGCAGTCCGTCAGGGCATTTGCCGGTTCTTCAGACAGCCAATGTGCAAACGCTCTGGCGAAAGACCGTTGAGGTTCCGCAAGCAAATTCGCCTGCTCAACGGCCAACTCGTAATGCCCTTGCACGGCATGCAGCCGGGAGCGAATGGCAATGATGGCTGGATCTGCACCCTCCAGTAAATCATGTAGCTCTGCAAGTGAGTCGCTATCGTTCTCGAATCGGATGCGGATCTCCGCTTCCACCTGGGCTGCTCGGAACTTGGGGAGCGGCGTTACCTCATACGCGTTCTGGTAGGAAGAGACTGCCGCTCTGTTATCTCCCGTTTGAACCTGCCAGTTGCCACGTAGGCGCCAATATTCTGCGCGCTCAAGGGTGGCCGACCCTTCGAGTTTTGGCTCTGCCTCATCTAGCTGGATCTTCGCTCGATCCAGCGCGGTGACCTGTAGATCTGCCTTGGCCTGAGTCAAGTTCCAGGCAAGCGTGCCGCGAGCTGGGTTGACCCAGTAGTCTTCCGTTGGGCCTGCCAAGGCGTTCATCAGTGCGGAGCCTCGTGCAGCCACGCCTTTTACCACGCCCTGAACCAGGGTTAAGCGGTCATCTGCTTGCATCCCTGGGTGTGTTTGCTCTGCGCGCTCACTCAGGATATGCCCCATGCGAGACAGTTCGTTCTGGTGGCGAATGTCCTCCGAGAGATCCGTAGCTATTTTTAGTACGTTCTTTGTGGGCGCACGAAGGGTGACGGATTTGCGTTCAGCGGACAGATCGTCGACCGAGATGCGATTCAGCTCATCCCTGAGCCAAACATAGTAAAGGGGGCAGTCGACAGGATCTTCGTTCACCGATAGGTCGCAGATCACCAGAAGTACCGGTTCTACGGCTCGGGCGTAATAGCGGACAGTGGTGGCTTTCAGAGACACCGAAATGTATTCGCCATCCGCCGTCAGGTTCGGAGAGCGGGTGCCCTTAAGCTGGATACGGAAAATATCCGTCGCTTGTTGATTCGGCGTGGTCTGCACTTGGAAGTCATAGCCATAGTCGTCAGTCCCTTCCAGGCTTTGCACTCGCCAATTCTTGGGATGTCGAGCCATCAGGCAACGTGTTGCATCGGCATTGATGTCGTGCTGATCACCCGTCCCAGGTAGAGGCCCGTCAACTGGCATGGTGCTTCCTCGGTATTATCAAAAATGGGTGCTGGAGGCTTGAACGGCGTTTTGATGCAGCACTATTTGTCCTGAGTATACCGGGCGTCAAACCGGGTTTGGGATCAGACTATGGGATCAATATCTCTGTAACTGGGGCTGCGAGTCAGGTTGGGTGCATCCCCCATGTTGTATGAAACCGCCCAAGTTTTTCCGGACAGCGGCCCATCCACAACGCTCGGTAATGGCTTCCTGATGCCAGTCCGGTTACGCTGATGCGTACCAGGGAGGAGGCGCAATGAGTCAGTACCTTTTAAGTTTTGCCAGGCAGAACCTTGAGGGGCGTACTGATGCGTACCTGGTGCTTCTCTGGTGTATGTACCAGGCCAACCAAAGCAAGGGCCGCTACTCCGACCACATCAAGTCACACATCACCACTGCGTCGGATCAGTTGCTGGGTCGTAACTACCAGCGCGTCGCTGCTCGCTTCAAGAAAGTGCTCGATAAAAGGCCTGAACTGGATCGGATACCACCCTCGGGCTTGGGGGCGTTAGATCACCTGCGCGTCAGGAATTTCCGGGGCTTTGGCGAGTTTGGTGCCGACGACAAAGGCACGTTCATTCGATTCAGTAAGCTGAAAAACATTTTCTACGCGCCCAATGGCGGCGGCAAATCATCGCTCTGTGAAGCCATCGAAATTTGCACCACTGGGGACATCAAGGAAGCCGCCAGGCGCAAGACCAAGGTCAAGCAGTACATTGCACGAGGAGAAACCAAGCCCCAGCTCGCTCTCCTGGGAACGAATAAGCTCAAAATTGCGCCCAGTATCAGTTGGTCGAGTTGCTTCATTGATCGCAATCGCCTTCAGGAGTTTTCGCTGCTGGGCTCGAAGGACACTGGTAGTGGCGAAAGTGATGTCTTGGCGACCTTGTTCGGCCTGGAAGAGCTTCAGGAAGTCATTTCCCGATTCGTGCGCCCTGACAGCTTTACGCTCAAGGCATTCATGCGTGCCGACCAGGCCGAGGCCCTGGCGAACCTTGAACGCGCACGAACAGAGCTTGGCCAAGTGCGGAGCAAGCACAGGGCAGACCTCTACGCTGCGATTTCGCAAACCTGTCAGCTCTTGGGGCTGCGGGCCGATCAGGATTTCGAAATTCGTCCAAAGGTACAGCGGCTGCGCAAGACGATAGACATGCACATCCGTGGGGCCGAGCGACTGCGAGCGGCCAAAGCACCGGTGGTCATTCCCATCAAGCATGTTGCGCGTACGTCTGCCATCGCCAAGCGGTTGCTCAGCCGCAAAACGCAGATCGAGACACTGTTTCTGCAAAGGGCCAGTGACGTTAACTATCGCGCTGTTTTTGAAGCCTTGGAAGCTTTGGAAGCCACCGAACAGCCGTCTGAGCAGACCTGTCCCGCCTGTTTGACGCCCCTTGACCAAGTCACGGTGAACCCGTTTGAAAGGGCGCGTGATCAGATCAAGGCGCTCGGGGCTCTGGAGGCCCTGAAGCAATCCAAACAGAAAAATGATACTCAAGTTGTCCTCTGGGCTTCAAGGATCGCGACCGGGGTCAGTTCCGTGAAGGCCAATGCCTATGCCGATGTACCCTGCCCAGTGGCGATGGACGTATTGGAAGCGGTGCTCACAGAGTTCCATACGGCCACTGACCGCTCGACAGTGGCGGCGTCTGTCCTCAATGCTTTCATCGCGCTCTGTGCTGACAGTACAGCCCAGATCGAGGCCTATCTGCGTGCCTGCGAGCGCAGGCAACGGGAGGTTGATCAGGCGGAGGTTCAAGCGGCTCGTCTGGATGCGCTCATCGAACACCTCAAGCAGGTCGATGAGTCGCTGAAACGACAGTTTGACCTCAAAACCCAGGCGCTAACCGGGTTCACAGACGCCAATGACAGGATGTTTGCGCTGATAGGGCAGAGAACGGCTTTGCTCAACGACTCGGTGGATAACAGCCACTTCAACCAGTTGCTCAAGGATCTTGAGGCTGAATACCGAACGCTTTACGGCGACCTGTTGGACTACAAGCTGGAGCTTGAAAAAGCGCGCATTACAGGGATCGAAGCCAAGGCTGCCGAGTACTACCGAGCGATCAATAACCACGACGATGACCATGAGCAGATTGAGACGCTGGCCTTTGAAAAGCTTACGGAGAGCTACCGGATCAAGATCACCAACGTTGACGGCTCCCTGTTGGATGCGTTTGCTGTGCTCAGCGAAGGGCATCTGAGGGCACTGGGCTTGTCGATTCTCTTGGCGATGGCTGAGAAAAACAATTTTCCGCTCATCGTTTTTGATGACGTCGTCAACGCGATCGATACGGATCACCGATCCAACATCATCGACTTGTTTTTCAATGATGACTACCTGCGCCGGATCCAGATGGTGGTGACGACCCACGATCGCCTCTTCTGGGAGCGCTTCTGCATCATCGCTGATCGCCATCCTCAATCCGACCAGCACGCAAACCATGTGCTCAGCTATACGAACAAAGGCATCGTGGTCATTGATCACGCGGGTGGTTTTCAGAAAAAGGTGCACGTGGCGCTGTCGGTTTTCGACGTTCGACAGGCGTTGCTGTATTGCCGGATCTGGTTCGAGTCCATGGTGCTGGAGTTCTGCATTGAGAACGGCGTGCAGGTCACTGCGAACTTCAACAAGTCGCAGCTCAAGAAGAGCATGTACCTGCAGGTTAGCCTGGAGCACACCTTCAAGCTGGTGGAGCCGTTCATTGACTACGACTTGTCGCACTTCAATTTCATCAAGAACGATCTGGTCAACTGGGGCGGCCAAAACCAGGAGCACCACGCCTTTGATGAAGGCAGCCTGAACTTCGTGCACTCCAAGACCAGTGGGGAGGTCTTGAAAATCTACGATGCCATCCGCTTCTTGGAATGCCAGCTTTTCACGGACAAAAAGAAGGAGTCCGGTGAGAGATACCTTGCTGAGGTCAATGAAAAGATCGAGAAGGCCCGCAGGAAGCTAGCAGGCCTCGCCAGAGCTCCTGAAGAGGTGCAAAAGGAACACCGGGCCGGGTTGAATGCGCTGGAAAAACGCGCCACTGAACTCACCCAAGAGCTTGAGTTTATTGAGCGCTGTATAGTGAGCGTGGCGGATCGTGAGCAAGCAGGGGAATTGTCAGCTCAGTTGCCGGCAACTTAGCGCCACATGTGGCAAGCCTCCGCTTGGATGAGCCCACCTAATCGACCTCAAGCCGATGTACCAGGGTAGGTGGATCACTATTCAGGGGTACTGCCTAGCTAATCGAAACAACAGCAGTGACCATCATCTATCCATAGAAGGTGCATCCGGGGCTCGGAACTGGGTTTGCAACTCAACTGAGTGCTATCGCCAGGGGGGGAACGGGTGGGGAGCGGTAACCTGATCGAATATCGCCTTGGCGACGTCGTACTTGATGAGGTGCTTGCCGTGTGGCGTTGAGCGGACAAACGCCCGAATCTCCGCAGGCCCAAAAGTAAAATGCCTAGGGAGTTTCAGGTGCCTTTTAGCTGAACCGTCAGCACTGTTGCACTGTTCACAAATTGTTATCGGTGCAAAGCTGCTGATTCGGCAGACCTCACCCGGCTGAGGCTTGATCCCGTATGGATCAGCGCCATGATCATGATGGGTATGAACCCCAACGGCCCAACCTTCCCGCTTGTCTGGTCTACTGGGAAAAAGCATTGTCCAGCGGAGTAACTCAAATTTCGTCCGGTCGCAGCACGGGCACTTCCATTGGTCACTCAAATTTGCGTACAAGTGTCTGCAGTGCGCCCCCTCAAAGGCGAGGTAGTCATTCCATCCAGGAATTCGCCTAGCATGGTTGCTCCTCAGCGTCTTTTCTCGGTTGAGGTTTCTGACCCGGGTATCGTCGCACGACAAGCATTGGCCATCGGCCAAGAACTCGGGTTTGCAGGCGCAAGTTCCAAGTGTCAAGGATAAGCCCTCGTAGTACCACATATGATCCAGATGGGACGGCGGGTGATAGCCGCCAAGCGATCATCGCTTGGCGCGGGTGCATCGGCAAGCCATGCATTGGAATAGTACGATCGTCTTGTCGCTCCCAAGCTCCTACGTAACGATATCTGGCAAATTTCACAGGGACGCAATTACCTGTTTACCTCTGCCTTAAAATCAGGATAGTTTGCATCGATGGGTGGCGTTTTGCCGCTATCGTCATGCAAAGGAATTACCAGAGATGACCCTCATGGATAGGTTATGGATGGTGTAAGTTTCAAGCAGGTTGATCAGTATGCGTTGTGCTGTGTCGAGCGTTTATCTGATGAGCTCAAGGATGCCCTTCGGGAAAATCTGACGCGGATATGCCATGGCGTTGACCAGGCGAGCCGTGACAGAGCTTTGTACAAGTACCCGGCAACCTTGCGTGCGTTTTGGGATCGATACTCCGGTAAAACACGCAAGACTCAGGTAGGGATGCTTGGAGAGCTCCTGTCCCACGTTGTGATCCTGAAGCTTTTCCCTGGCTTTGACGTTGTCTCTCCATTTTTCAACATGGAAGAGAAAAGCATACGCAAGGGCTTCGATCTGCTGCTCTATGAATCGTCAAGCAATGAGGTCTGGATCACTGAGGTGAAATCCGGTGGGATTAGGGTGGGCAAGACCCCATGTACTGCCACTCGTGATCTGCTCGCTAAGGCCCGCGATGATCTAAAGGGACGACTCGCGGAGCAGGAGATGAATCATTGGCAGAACGCGATCAACGCGGCCCGCAACTCCATCCACGCCAAGGCTGACTTCAGGGACTCCGTGCTGGAGATTCTAGAGCTTGAGGCTGACATGGCCGTGGGTCAATCGGCGACTGCAGCTGACAATAACGTCTTTCTGATATCGGCCCTGTTCAGTGACGTCTCCCAGCGCGTTGCAGAAAAAACCATCTCCAAGTTCACAACTGACCTAGCAAGCGAGTCTGTCTTCAAAACGCTGGTGGTGCTGTCGCTGCACAAGGGCACGCTGACGCGGTTGGAAGAATTTTTGAAAGCGGAATCGGGACACTGACATGAAAGAGCTGACAATCAGGAAGTTAGCCAACACGAAATTCAAAGACCTGTACTTCCGCCTCCTCAGCAAGGATGAGATGGAAGACTCGGAGGTCGTTAAGCTGCTGGCTATCGCAGTGCTGTTGCTTAACCATCAGACGCCGGAGATCAAGCGTCTGGGCTATCGGATCATCCTGTTTTACGGAAACCTCACTGGCCGATACGAAGCCCTCTACGATGTCGCGCTCCACCACGGCTTGCATCCTGTATCTGCCGTGATCGGTAACGACTTTCCAGAGGACGACCACCGCAGCGACTCTTTCATCCGACAGATTGTAGGAAGCTACGTTGACACATTCCGCGATCAGGGCATTGTACTGACCGAGCAGCAGGAGGCACTGCGCACGTTCGTCCAGTCCGAATACGAGCACTCTTCCGTGGTAGTGGCCCCGACGTCGTATGGAAAGTCCGAGCTGATCATCAAGTCAGTGAACGATAACCCTCACAGTAAGATCCTGATCCTGGTGCCTTCCAAAGCGCTCCTAGCACAGACCAAGAAGCGCCTCATTTATGCCGATATTGAAGGTTTGGGGAAGGTGATCTCTCATCCTGAGATGTATGTTGAAGGCCGAAACGATCGAGCATTTGTGCTGACCCAGGAGCGCTTGAGCCGGCTGCTGAACGATCACCCCTTGCTAAGTTTCGACATGGTGTTTGTCGATGAGGCGCACAACCTTCTTCAGAATGACCGACGAAGCGAACTGCTGGCTACCATGCTGTGCATTCTGGGAGCGCGCAACCAAAAGACCTCGTTCAAGTTCCTCACTCCCTTTCTCTGTGACGAGCTCAACGTCAGGGTATGCTTTCTGGACATGATCCCTACGGGATTCAGGATTGATGAGTACATCAAGTCAGAGCGCTTTTACCTTCGAGATTTCAGGCCAAACAAGGGGGATGGAAAACTCAAACTGTACGACCATTTCCTCAATGTCTGGCTTGATATTGACGGCAAATACCAGAATTGCTTCGAGCTGATCCGACGCGAGTCGCTCAACAAGAACATCATCTATGGAAACAAGAAGAAGAGTATTGAGGCATTCGCTGTGGGGTTGGCTGCGACACTGAAGCCTGTTGATTGTCCCTTCATCGCGCGTGCATGCGACGAGCTGGAGGATGCTTTTGATAAGCGCTATCGCTTGATCTCGTGTCTCAGGAAAGGCGTCATGTATCACCATGGCTCTATCCCGGACACCATCCGCCTGTATCTTGAAAGTCTCTTCAGCGCTTCAAAGAAAATGAAATACCTGGTGTGTAATTCAACGTTACTGGAGGGCGTGAATCTACCCATCGAGCGGTTGTTTATCTTTGATTACACAAAAGGGCAAAGCAATCTCACGTCGTCCCAGTTCAAAAACCTGATTGGGCGGGTCAATCGTTTTAGCGAAGTATTTGCGCCTGAGGCGCAGGCTTCACTGAAGAAGCTGGAGTCCAGTATTTATCTGCTCGGAGTCGAGGGGTTCACCAGCAAGCGGGCAAATCTCCAAAGCTTTTACCAAAAGGCGGTGAACGTCTCGCAGGTTGACCAGGATAGCGTCGGTAATGTCATGCTTGAGGCCACGACCATCGTGGATGGCAAGATTTCGAAACTGTACAACGATGCGGTTGAACGCCTGGCAAATTTGCATCCGGGCTTGCTGGGGGATCGTCCTTGCCAATACGTGACGACCGAGCTTGGAAAGCTGATGATCGCCAATAGCATCAGTGAACTCGATGTTTTCAAGCATGAGGAACGTATTGATCGGCGGATCAAGAATTCGGTCAAGACGCTTGGGCAAATCAGCGACGTTGCACGACTGATGCGGGCTGTCCAGAAGCTCTTCATCGCAAACTTTGAAGATAGCCGAGAGCACCGTGATTTGCTACGTCTCAACGAGCTCCCTGCGCTTAAGTTCTACACCATGCTTCTGGATTGGAGGTTGAAGCGATACAGCCTCAAGAGAATGATCCGGCTCACCCTTCGGTACTGGAACAAGCTTGCCGAAGAAGGAGTCACCGACCACGTTTTTGTGGGCAAATGGGGCGACTCGACCTTCGGTGAGAGCGTGTACGAGAACTGGGTCAGGATCTCTCAGAAAGATGATGCCGAGCGCATCAACCTGGCTATCGTGCATTTGAAGGACGAAGAGGATTTCTTCGACAACCGGATCTTAAAGTTCGTGGAAGTGCTCAACGGTGTCGGTGCTTTGGAGGCTGGGTTCTACAAGCGGATCAAATATGGTACCGACGATGATCTCAGGATCAAGCTGATTCGGGACGGCTTCAGCCGTGGCCTGGCCGACCTCATGCTCGCAGATTATGCAGAAATGGTCAGGGTGGGATCGGATGGCGAAGTCCAAGTGGACTCGCGCATCGTCAGAAAAATGATGAGAGACGAGGTCAGCGATCTGATGATTTTTGAGGCGAAAATGAGCATTCGGGTTTGATCGTGACCGCTGGAATTAACAACGTGGCTTTGGCGGTGGCGAGCTCTCTAGGCTTTGCTCCAGCAGGCAATCGACCGCTTGGCCTGACTGTGGGTGAGTGACCCAGTACTCCCTACATGGTCAGACCATGAGCATAAGACCGGTGCCGGTTGCGCGAAGCCCCGTTGACCAACTCACGCCCTGGATCTGATGGCAGTGGTAGCCTACGACTTCAATTGAATTGGCGGTGGGTAGGGCAGGTCGGTGAAAGCAGGGATTAAGAATAAGCTCGCTATCGGCAAGCGGAACGAATTTGCCATCTGGGGATACTTGATCGGTGAAGGATTTGACGTGTTCCCCTCTCTGGTCGACGACAAAGGGATCGACGGGATCGTGGGTCATGAAGGTCGCTATTTCGAAGTCCAGATTAAGAGCGGCGAAAGCTGGAACAGTCAGCGAGGCCTTAGTCGAGCTGCTGTAAGCGTAAACCTTGACCGAATCTTTTTAATCTACAACACCGTAGAGGATGAGCTTCGATATTTCACAGGCCGGCAGATTCTAGCTGAGGCTGAATGGCGAAAGTCCATCGACTACACGATCTCCCAAATCGGGCTCCCCAAGCGAATGCTGGAGAAGTATTAGGCCCATGACTGGGCCGGATTCGTTGCGTACTTGAGGTCTTCGCAGCCGGGATGATCTGCTCTCAGGTAGCTACATCTTTAAAAGCTGGTTCATGTCCACGTAGGCCTTTGCTGCCGTACTATCCTTGGTCAAAAGCTGTCCGAAGAATGACGCCACGATGACGTAATCCTCGTCATTGCAGTGCCATTGATTAATGCCGGCGCAGGGCGTCCTAGGGAAGCCTGGCAGCATACAAGGGATAGGATGATGATGCCTGGCTTCATGCTCCCTTCAGAAACTGGTCACCCCCTGCCTGGCCTCCATCAACCCCTGAGCGCAGGCAAATGGATTGGTCAGGAACTCAGAGCTCGGATTCAATTTCAGGGCTAGCTAGCTGGCCGTTGGTGATGTTGTTCCAAGACCGGTTGGCTCGCATAAAAAGCCACCACCCGCGTGGAGGTGATGGCAAAGGAAACTCAAAACCAGCTCCCCATACTGTCGCCAGAGACTTATCCTCAGGAGCAACGGTCTAGAAAAAAGGCGTTTTCACCAGACACCCTAATGCCTGGGCGAAGCGAGCGTCATCATCTTGGTTGGTAGCCTAGTATGGGGATGGTAGATCAGCATCTCTTACCCTAATCAGGAGCACTTTCAAGATGGATATCCTCGGCGACACATCGGAAAAAGCGATGGCATTGCTACACCGACTGGGTGTCTATGAAGTGTCTGCGGGGATCTGGGCGTTCACGGACGTCGAGGTCGCGAGCCACGGCCATGTGCATCACTCTCAGCAGCCGGTTGCTCTTGCTGCCTACGCCGCCATCAATCCGACTTTTGCAGCCGGTCGCTTTCCCGGATACATGCTGATCGAGCTGGTTGAAAAAGTGCGCTGCATGGACAGCACTGAGGACGCTGCCATGGCAATGGTCTGCCAGATACCTCCGCCGATAGACGGGCCATCCGAAGAGCGAGGGAGAAAGTTCGGAGATTTCGCTTGGCATATCGTTAAGAAATACGAGCTGGATGCCTGCTTCACTGAAAGTAGGCCGTGGGGGATTCAAGAAGGTAGCCACTACACCATGCGTCCCTGTGGCTTTGATCATGATCGGTCAGAGCCTGACCCCGAAGGTTTAAAGGCGATGCGCCGTGCATACAGAAAAATGACTGATTTACAGCGTGTGATGGTACTTACGCTGCTTCACCTCTACTCCCCTGGAAAGGACGACTTCTACTTGATAGGTGGCTGTCCTACCAAGATTTCTGCAGCTGAAGCGCTCGCAGTGTTGCGAGCAAATGGAACAGCGCTACGGGAGTGGGGACTGCTTGTAACTCATTACGCGGGCTGGTGATGCTGCCCACGTACCTGATTGGCGGCTTCTGGCATTCTCAGCAGGAGGCTCTGCTATGCATGGGTGGAGTTAGATTGTGTCAAAGCCGCCCGCAAGACCACCTCAACTTTCCTTGAAGCCTCAGCTCACGACTCTGAGTGCCAGTACTGACTCACCGTCGATTTTGAAAGTCCAAGCAGCTGCCGGATTTCGGCTTGGGTCTTCCCCTCAGCCTTCAGCCGCCGCACCGCATTTTTGTTTTCGGAATTCGCCGGCTTGCCCTTGGATCGAGAAACAAGCTCCCCGTCTACGATCTGCTCTTGCAGCAGCGCCAGGCCACCAGCGGCCTTGAAACGATCCAATTCACTCTGGGCTGCGGCGATGGCGTCATCAGGTGTCTGACCGCGCTCAAGCGCTATGCACATCGCCATGAACGCAAGGAGGTCAAAATCCAAGGCCTTGGCCAAGGAGGAAAGCTTTTCGATGGTGAGCTTGGATTTGCCACGCTCGATTAGGCTTAGCGAGGTTCGGAAGGTCGACTCATTGAGCTCTTCGTAGCTCAAGCCGCGCTGCTGCCGTATGGCCCTAAGCGCTGCACCTATCTCGTTTTTCAGCGTCATGATCATCCGAAAAGTCAGGATAGAGCCATATCCTGATGGTTCTGATAAATAGCGCAGGTTGTGCTTATAAGAACCTCTCGGCTATCATGGGCTCTTTTGCAGCATGTTCCGGCGATGATCTTTGGTCGCACGTGATCCATCCCTG
Source organism: Pseudomonas sp. TAA207 (assembly GCF_001529285.1). Taxonomy (NCBI): domain Bacteria; kingdom Pseudomonadati; phylum Pseudomonadota; class Gammaproteobacteria; order Pseudomonadales; family Pseudomonadaceae; genus Pseudomonas; species Pseudomonas sp. TAA207. Next base: position 187,827 of record NZ_LLWJ01000070.1, read on the forward strand.
CGTCTGAGTTCGAGCAGAGTAGGGCTGTCAATTTACGATTAAATCGAATTAAGAGGCGGCGATATGCGGGTGTACATCCTCTCCGATTTGCACTTGGAATTCTCAGCGCTCCAGCTTCCACCATTTGCCCCAGGAAGCCTCGATCTTGTAGTGCTAGCTGGAGACATTCACAAATTGGATAAAGGTGTGCGGTGGGCTAATGAGACCTTCAGCTGCGACGTCCTCTATGTGATGGGCAATCACGAGTTTTACGCCGGCCATTTTGATAGGACGCTTCAGAAAGCCCGCGCCGCTGCGCAGAGTCATGTCCATGTGCTCGAAAACGAGTGCTACATAGCAGGCAGGATTCGGTTCTTGGGAACAAGCGGCTGGACAGATTTCAGCTCGACCGGCGATGTGATCGCTGCAACGAATATGGCGCGGTCGATGATGACTGACTACCGGGCGATACGCGCCGATCAAAACTATCGACGGCTGCGCCCGGACGACGTCGCCAGCAGGAATCACCAAGCGAAGCAATGGCTAACTGAAGAGCTGGAAAAGCCGTTCGCCGGCAAAACTGTCGTAATCACACATCATGCGCCCATTATCGAAGTCTGTGGTGGCGAGCACGAGGGCCACCTGAACGCTGCTTACTGCAATACATGGCACGCTCTAGTCCACCGAGCCGATGCATGGATTTTTGGCCATACCCACCATTCGACTGATGTTGAGCTATCAGGCTGCAGGCTGATCAGCAATCAACGAGGTTATCCGGAAGAAGAGTGTGGTTTCGATCTCGGGAAGATCGTGGAATTTTGAAGATACGGAGTGCGCTGTGTCGTACAGCTCGATAAATACAACACTGATATCTCATGTTCCCCCGGAAGTTGAGGCTGCAAAGGCCATCGCCTGGGGTGTGCTGATCGACGCGTTTCTGATGCACGCTGCTCAGGTGGGCTCTCGGTTCACAGGCTCTGTTTACTGCGATCGCTCAGGGGCAGCGCTGGACGGAATGACAGTGATAACACCACACGTAGTTCGGCTATCGCAGAAGCATGGCATGACGCTTCTTCGTAGCATTTCGGGTGCCGACCATTACGTGATTGTCACTCCATTCTCGATTACATCAACGGAAGCCCTGGACGCCTGAGGGAGAGGTATCAGCTAGATCCAATTCGACGAATATGGTGTCTATTTGATATCAATATCTCTTTGGGCGATTTGCCTGTTCGGGGTAAGGAACCCAGATCAGGACGAGCCTAGGCTGAAAGAGCCCAAGCTCCTAAAATCACGTCAAATCGGAGCTCCAGGATGAATGAAATAAAAGCGAGGTTGGCTGGGCCAGCGTTGCATATGCCAGGTGTTAAGCTGGACGTTGAGGATGCGATTGAGCAGGTGAAGGAGCGTTATCCAGGCCGTAGTCACTGTGTTGTCAGTGATTGGGTTTGGCTCGATCTTGCTGCACCTGAGGAGGTGCTGCAGGGGATTCGGGCGCAAGGACAGCAGCCGGTGATGATCCTGGCATTCAACGCGCTCTACGACAGCCTCGACTCAGATATCAGCGAGAGCTGGGTGCGCACCCAGCCCATGGTTGAATTCAGTGACTCGAAGTTTTTTGTGACGGCGCACACCGTCTACGTCCTCGTCGGGGACGGACAGCGTCGGCGGATGCAGCTGTCCACAGTGCTAAAGGTGTTTTGATACAGGCTCCATGAGGCTGAACCATGAGTGATTCGAGAACTATTGCGCCATGCACGTGCTCGCCAGTCGCGTGCTGGAGCGCTGAGCATCGTTGCTTCGTGGGCCGATACGAGCAAATTCTTTCGGTCGCGGAAGGAGTGTTCGGAGATCGTGACAAAGCTCAACGCTGGATTGGAAGGTCGGTGGTTGGACTGGGCCACCGGACACCTTGCACACTGCTATATACCCCCACGGGATACTCAGATGCTGCTGATATGCTCATGCGAATTGATCACGGCATCTGCTTTTAACTCCTGCAGGCTTCTCGGTCGCCCAGTACGAACCCATTTACACCCATTTTTTGCGTCCTTCGGTTGCCACGGCACCTAGAATTTTTGGATGAATTCTCCAGCCGCTTACCTAAGTCCTGAAGGCTTGCCCGTTGGGTCTTTCACTGCGATGTCGTATGCTCGGTTTGCTGTGCTTGATCAAGGACGGGTGGCATGCCGAAGATAAAACCGTTGGACATGAAGCTCTTGGATCTTCTCTTCGAAATGGAGGGGGGATACGTTTTGGACTTCTCAAATCCTACATTCAGCCGATTCTTCTTCGAGGAGCTGGAGATCGATATAGATGATCCTCTCTTCACTGCCGATGGTACGTCCAAGGCCCGACGTCTTCGTAGTTTCCTCAGGCTCGCAGATACTCAGACGAGTGTCCGAGCTCTGAAAGCGCTGTGGGCACATCGGCAGAGCCTTCTCATCCACCAGGCAAAGGATGAGCCAGTTGCGAATGCCGAAGGGCGTTTTTTAACGCTGATTCAGAATCTGGAATCTGGCACCGCAGGTAGTGTTGCTGGCGACCCATTTGCTGCAGTTCGCAAGGTCAGCATTGATCAAGCAGCTGCGCTCAAGCAGAAACTTCTGGCTATCCATAAGCTGCAGCCCCAAGCGCGCGGATATGCGTTCGAGACGTTCCTGCAGGAACTGTTTGAGATTTCGAACCTTCAGCCTCGGGCCCCGTTTCGGAACACTGGTGAGCAAATCGACGGCAGCTTTCTCTGTCGAGGTGAAATCTACCTAGTCGAAGCAAAATGGGTGAGTGCGCCTGTGGGTGTCGGTGAGCTCCATATCCTGCAAGGTAAGGTCGTTGATAAGGCTGCCTGGACACGCGGCGTGTTCATAAGCTATTACGGATTTTCCGATGTTGGGCTAAAGGCCTTCGGTCGAGGAAAAAGCCTGGTGTGTATTTCCGGCAAAGATATTCATGATGCTCTAGAAAAGCAGATACCTTTCACAGACGTCATCGACCGTAAGGTAAGAGCTGCTGCCGAGACGGGATCAGTCTTCGTCGAAGTGAAGAACCTGTTCTAGACCTTGGGGCATGTAGGCTTAGGGATAGTAGGTGGCGCGGACAAAAGCCCTCACGACAGTGAATTCGCGCGAGCTCTGAGTGATGATGAGTTCGCGGCGATGCTGAAAGAGTTCGATTCTGTCGGCGAGTGGATGAGTGAACAGGTGGCGTTGAATCGTGCAGCTTCGACCCCTGACGTATTGAACCAGTCGAGGGTGGATGCGGCAGTCGGCGGCACAGAGTCGTGATGCCATCAATGACTATGACGGTCATGTCGAAGGTGATGGCATGAAGCATTTCTGACTCTCAGCCGGCGTCCACTTTGACCTATCTCCGGTGACCGATGAATTGGTTTTGACTGCAGATGACGAGCCGTCTAGCGCCTCTGGTCATTGCAACGTAAAGATTCCTGGCATTCATTTCCTCTGGCTCCAAAATCACCGCAACATCTGCTTCCAGGCCCTTCAGCAGCAGAGTGCTGCCGACTGCCCTACGAGATAGAGGTCGGCCTTGGAGTCGATTGCGCTCTCGGATCTGGATGGCGGCTTCATGGAGTGTGTGAGTTCTGGACGCTGCGATCCGGAGCGCGGCGATACAGCAGCGAAGAATTTCAGGTCGATAGACGCGGCAATCCTGCTGCTCGGAAAGTATCTGCAAGAGGTCTATCACCCTTGGATAGGTTGGCTCTGCCAGGAAGCTTACGGCCACGGACTCTGCGACTGTTGGCGGGGTGCGGTTGCGAGCATTGCGAATCGTCTCGACTCGTGTGAGGAAGGGAGTAACGCCGACACCGGTCATCAAGCTCCCGGCGAAGTTTGCTATGTGAGTCAGTGCCATTGGCCCCGCCAGTTGGAAATTCTGGGCAAAGGTAATGAGGTCGGGGAGATCCACAGCCTCAACTGTGGTCGCACCGGGTGTTTGGCTGGTCAGACGCTGTCGGCCAGTGACGTTTCTCGAATCGCCGATAATGAGCGCGGACTCTCCTTGGCCCAGGGGCGTCATGGCAGCGGCTCGCCGCTGCGCGTCGGCGGTTGCTGCCTGAATCTGCACGCATTGAACTTCAGGAGGCACTGCGGCGAGGTCAATGGGCTGGCCAGCTTCCAGTAGCCGTCTCGCGTGTAGCAACCACTGTCCCAGGTTTTCTGCGCCTGCCAGTCGCCATCGCCAAGGCGTACCCAGGGCTCCAATAGCGGGAAATTCCGGAAGAACCTCCGCGTTCCAGTCGACCAACCTGTTTTGGGCGATGTCGAAGATCGACTGCATTGGGTCGCCCATGACATACGTGGGCAACGTGGCGGCCAGGCAGGTGACGATGGCGTGCTGCACTCGATTGCAATCTTGATACTCGTCGACAAGGACGCGCGAATAGGTCGATTGCAGTACTTGATCAAGATGCCTGGCCCTCAACAGCGCGAGGGCAGCTGCACGGATGGCGGGGTAGTCATTGGCGCGGTTCGTCAGCAGCATGATTGCCGGGTCGTGGCCACTCCTGCCTGGGAACATGCTGATCAGCTTCATGGTGAACCCATCAAGCGTGGCAATTCGGAATGAGGTCGGTGCCACCCTGGCCCGAGCCATCCGGGCGCGAAGGGCTGTGACCCCGGCGTTGGTATGGGTGAGGATCAGAATGGGCCTGGGGCCGTTGTGCTGAGCCAACGTGTCGGCGATCAGCTGGGTCTTACCGCAGCCTGCAGGCGCAGTGATGGATCCCCTAGGAAAGTCGAACAGAGCGATCTCAGGCGGCATGTATCCAGCCCTCGATCCAGTTGATGGTCGCTTGGAGGCTTTGGTGAGAAGCGCTCAGTTCAGGGCCGATGATGGTCTTGGCAATGAACTCGTACGTTGTCACCGATTTGAACCAGCCATTGTTGCGGATGCGGGACGCCAGGCCCAATGCTGCTCGCGTAGGTGGGGCATAGGGGATACCTTGTTCCCGAAATCCTTGTATTGCGTCAAGATTCAAAGTGTTCTGAGATCGATCTCGTATGTGGCTAGCCACTAGGTCTCGTTCCCGGACTTCGATAGCTAGTGCAATCAGCCTGTCGACCGCCGCATCCGGCAGGCTTGCGAACAGCTCATCTTCCAGGGCTCTACCCTGACCCCAGGTAGCGGACTGCCCACCTGCCGCAAGGAACGCGTTTTGGATTTCTGCGTTGACGGGCTTGTCCGCATCGATAATGACGAGTACTTGGTAGCCAAGGCTGAGCAGTGCGGAGCCACGTTGGTAGGCCCTGTCGGGGCTGCCTCCGTTGACGTTGACATATGCTCCACCAAGGGCCAGGAAAGAGGGATGACCCAAGGTGCCCCAGTGCTGATCCAGGCCACGCATAAGTCCCACTTCGCTGGCTCCCTCGCATACCACCACGCGCTTGGCCAAAAAAGCCTCAGGGTCTGCTCGAAGTGTGCTTTGAACGTCATCGGTGATACCGGCCTGGCGTACCTCATGGCGATCAGCAAGTGAACGAACCACGAAGAGTTGATGACCTGAAAGTTCTCGCAGCGCTACTGGGGAATGGGTGGTCAAAAACACCTGAAGTGGCTCTGGAACGTTCTTGGCGCCAAGAGAATCCATGAATCTGATCAACCGGTGCGGCTCCAGGCCGAACTCCACCTCGTCCACCAAAGCGATTGAAGCTGCCTGGGCTGCTTGGCGCTGCAACCCAGCGATGAGTAAGCGGGATGAACCTGTGCCCAAGGATCGCAAAGGAATGCCCTGCTCGTTGTGCAAGGCGATAGCGCCATCACCAATCGAAACAGCATGTGCGTCGAGTAGAGCCTGCGCGAATGCGCCCACAGGAACTCCGAGATTCGTGGCAGTCTGAGTCACGATTTGAAGTGGTTCTCGGAGCTGTGCGCCGGCTTGAGCGCCGAAGCTCAGGCGGGCGTCTCGCGCTGCTGCCGCCAACGCTCCGCCCAGGTCGGGCCGGTCTTCAGTAAGTCGGTTGAGGATGGAGTTGCGACTCCACGACAAATTGATGTTGGCATAGCTGCCGATGCGAGCAGGAGAGATGCGAGCACGGTCTTTCCAGGCAAGGTTACGTTCAATCCCCTGCTGCTGCGCCCGCTCGGAGTAGAGCTGCCAGAGGGGTTCAAGGTCGCTCTCTACCCTCAGCGTTAAGGTCAGGACTGTCTCAATGCCAAAGCGCGGTTCGTCTTCCAGTGTTTGATTGGCGAGGTCGAAGCCTCGAAGGAAATCCCCGTAGCTGTCCAGGTTGATCAAGTCGTCGGGCAGATCGCCTAGGGTCGCCATGATCTGGATCGGGCGTGTGACATCCAGTCGATAGAAATCAGTGTCACCAAACGATGCGTTGCGCCGGGCACCCAGACAGAGGTCGATAGCATCGAGAATGCTGGACTTCCCGCTGTCGCCAGGGCCAACCAGGCAATTGAATCCTGGAGCAGGACTCCAGTCCAGGCTTTGAATTGAACGGAAATTTTCGATCTGAATCCGACGAATCCTTGCCATACACTGCTTTCCTGGATGCTGAGCAGCCCGATGCCGCTCCGCTCTGAATAATAGCCAGATTTTGAGTGGCTGCAGTGCGACAGCATGGCTCGCAGCATGCCGGTGAAGGTTAAGCCTGGGGATTAACATTTGGCTGTAAACCATTTTTTTGTACTGTTAACTACTAAGGTTTACAGTGCAAAAAAATGGTTTACAGTCGATGTTTGCTGGTGTTCATGATCCTAATCGTGCCCGTTATCTTCGGTCGCTGAAAGGCATGCAAAATGAGCTCTATGTCTGAAGATCACAGCGGCGCTCAGATCCTTGTTGAGTCATAATGCAGGGGCAATTCTCGATGCTGGCATTTCAAGATTATGCCGCCGCATGCCTCTAGCCCCCCCCCGCGAGACACCTGTGATGACCGTCGATTTGAGTGAAGAGGAAATGCGCCGGGCGCTGTTCGGCACCTCCAGCTCTGCCCCCACTGCATCTGAAAAACCTCTTTCATCTGAAGCTATCAAACCGATCGCCGCCAAACCGGCAGCTCGTAAATTCTCGTCACCCAAGCTTCGAGTAACGCTGAAGGTCAGCAAAGTCTTCGAAGGCGATGAGGAGCTCTTCAGTTACGACGCGAGTACCTTGAGCACCCTGCTAGCAGAACAAGAGGCTAGAAACGCAGCCAGGAAAAAACGGTTCAAGTACATCGAGCTGGTTTCTGTCGTCCCGGTCTGATGGGTTTGATGCCGGTGTGAAGCAGGGTATTTGCCAAGCAGCATGCCGCAATGGATGTTGCCTTCCCCGATCTCGCTATACCGTAGAGAGTTCAAGATACCAACCCGCTGTTGGTGGCTAACACGTAGTGAGCGAAGTCGGTCAGGCTCTTGAAGCCGTCACCACCTCTGCGATTTAAGAAGAAGCCTTGAATTCCCACCTCGCGAGGCGCGTAGCAATCACGCTGGATCGAGTCACCAATCATCATCACTTGGTTGCCGCTGAAGTACTCGCTGGTATCAGCACCGAGTAGCTCACAGCTCGCCCTGTACATGAATGGCTCAGGTTTCATCGCGCCGATTGCGTAGCTGAAACCGTAACCCTCAAGCGTGGGATAAAGCCGGCGTACGGGTTCTCCATACGGCTCAGCGAGATTGGAGGCAACCGCGATCTTGATGCCTTCGGCCTGCAACATTTCCACTGCTTGCAACCCATCATCAAACGGTTCAATGCTATCTAGATCAGCGTCAAGTGCACCTTGGATTTCGGCCATAAGATCGGGTCGGATGCTGATTCCGAAAAGCTCAGCCGCTTCCGCCAGGCTCAGACTGCGGGTCATGACCTGATGCAGGTCGTTCGGTTGCGGGCGACGACCCTGTCGGATGCCTTCTTTCAAAATCATGCGATAGGGGTGTCTGCCCTGTGGGATTCGAAGCAAGGTGCCGAAGGCATCGAAAAGTATGAATCTGACGGACATCTGGATTTGCCTTTAACAACTGCGGATTCGAGCCCGCTCCATCTGGTCTGGCAGGATACAGTGGATCTGAAGGGCAGACATTCGAAGCGACCAGCAGCATGTGGCTGGTCGGCCCTTAAGTGAGCTTGATGCTTTGCAGCATCCTCAAGAGCAGAAAGTCGTCCGGGGCATTCATGATGAGCTCCCCATCATCAGCGACCCTTACCTCGCATAGCCGGGGATGGCTGAGCAGGCCAGAAGGCAGGGGATGGCGAGCAAACGGATTGTGGAGCACATACAGTCCGTCCATGAGGTGCTCTGTGTAGTCTCGTTTCCGGGCAGTCCGCACCACTGGAGTCAGGCTCCCTGGATTAGGATGCAAGGTGGTGTACACGGAGGGTGCCTCAGGATTATCAGCCAGAGCTCTCAGCTTCCCCCAGGTGGCGAGGCAGCTATACACAACCGCTGATACTTCCGCGTGTGAGTCGTCACAAAACAGTCCGACCTCAATGTTGGTGTTGGCATTTTTAGGGGCTGCAGTGACGTTGTACGATGCGACGTGGGTATCCCCTGGTTTGGTCGCTGCCTCATCGTGGTACAGCCCATACAGCGCTGCAAGGATTGGGCGTCCAGATGCAAAATGTGAGTGCGGTCTGTCGAACGATGCAATGCCAAGTACGAAAGGCTTGCCTTCCACGTGTGCATGGTTGAGGTAGCTTTTCCGGTACTTCTTGACCTTGACATCGAAGCTGTTGCAGATCCGCAGAGTCGATTCGATGTTGAAGTCGGTGAAATCCTTAGGCGGCGCGGCCATAGGAAAGCCGTATGCAGGCTCCCCACCAGCCGGTGGTTTAGCAATCGTAGCCTCCAGGCAGAAGGGCACTTCCCCGTCCACCACGAAGTCGGGGGCATGGTGGCGAAGGTCGATTGGTAAACCCAATTCCTTGAGCGCGGCAAACAGGTAAAGCTCCCAGAATGACGACTCGAAGGTCGTTTGTAGCTCCCTTACAAACTTGCCATCACGGTCTTCGAAGCCTTCGGCCCATTTAGCCAATACCGCGCGCTCCGGCCCATAGGGCGCTTCGTTCATCATTTTGAAGAGCGCATGCTGGGTATCGACATCGACTTGATGGGTGAATAGATCAATGGGCATGAGGCGCGTCCTTGAGCAAGGTCGTTATTCGGGGGTGGCTATTACATCTATGTCTTGGCGGTGAGTGGAGTAAACGTTCCGGCAGCTAGCCGTGGATTGGTCGATGACCCACAGGACAAGCCGGGGAGGAGACTCAAGGCCCTACTCGACCAGTGGGGTCAGCCGCTGGTGAGAAATCGTTACTGTCTTCGCCGCCATGAGTTGATCATGCACATACACCTGCTTGACCTCAATGCGATAGGCCTTCAGGTATTCCACCCAGGCATACCTGGATGCCTTCGTCGCGATCAGCACGACCGATCGTGCGCCTGCCTGGACGGCAGCTTCTGGAGACATGGCGAAGCCCACTGACACCTTTGCCTCGTCAACGAGCTCAGGCGATAAAGTGCTGTACCGCCCTTCCGCTTGCACAAACAGCCCCTTCACACTGACGGAATGTATCCGGCAGATGAAGGGATCCCATTTGTTAGCATGGGCCGGGCGCACCCTGATTCGATCGTGCTTTCTGAAACTTGTTTCCTGGGTTTGAAGGACTACCGTTGCTCGCACTCGACTCAGACGCTGATTGATCGTTGCGATCAGCGAAGGAGAGTCACTGACAAAAATTTCACCCGTGGACGATTGATGCCATTGCTCGGCACAGTAGACATTGAACATCTGCTCGTCGCCGCTGGGCTTAGGTTCCGGTGCTGGGATCGCTGATACGGCGTGATTTGCAGCGTGCAGGGTGATGACGGGGTAGTAGGTTTTGAGATCATCCAGAAAATGTGCAGGGTGCTCAGGCATGGCTGGCCGTGCATCGAATAGCACCACCCGCGCGGAGGCAGGGATGCCCTTGAGGGCCACCAAGAAGTCACTGAGTGTCAGTAGATGGCAGTCGGTGATGATGACGGTGGCGTACTCAGCGAGGTCAGGCGGAAGTTCGTGGAAAGGCACTGCAACGTTCTCAGTACAGGCATCATAGATAGGCAGCATGGAAGTCGAATACACGACGAGCTGAGGAGCCGGCGCGTACAAGATCTGCAGGGTGCCGTACAGCTGGCTCGTGAACTCACAAACGCTTGGTAGAGCACGGGCAGTGATCACCGACAGCCTTGAGTTGATGGCTACGAAGATTTCGTCCTGGTAATTATGATGGTCATAGGACGCGATGACTTGGCTGTACCTGGAGTAGCCGTACTGGACTTCCTGAGGCGTATAGGTGGGGAAAAAACTGCTCGATAGGCGTTCAAGCTGTCTGCGCACGGCGACCTGAAGCATGGCGTGGGATTTGAGTTGGCAGTACTCCCCGTCAACAATCGTCCAGTCCCGGTCGGTGCAGAGTTCGAGGGCCTTTGCGGGGGATTTTGGCAGCTCCGTCTTGTGAACGATCGTGCGTCCCCTCAAGCCTTGATCTCTGAACCAGGTCAGCAGCTCAAGCGCCCCACGTTGGCTGGCTTCCAGACTCGTTTGCGAGGATAAGGCTGATTGAATCAACTGCGATGAGCCGAACGACAAGAGGGCCTTGAGCCTGGCAAGCGGAAGTGCGCATGCATCGGAACCAAACGTGTCATAGCAGGCTTCTGCGCGCGTTTGAGGAAGCCCCCAGGCCATCAGTCGCTTAACGTGCTGGTACCGTTGCTGAGCCTCTTGGAACGCTACCCCTAGCAGGGTGCATTGCGGTTCTGGCAGTACCCCTTGCCAGGATTTCAGGTCATTCTGGACGAGGCTGGCTAAGAGCCTCTCGCGTTGAACCGCGTCCAGGGAGGTGAGCAGTCGTTTTGCAGTGGGTTTGAGCTGTATATCGGCGAGGAAAAAGTTGTGCTCAGTGAGCGTGGCCCAGGCCGAGATGTCGAGGCCACATTCCAGGGCGGCTACCAGGTTGACTCCATGGCTACGTGCAGCAGTTCTCAGCATGTACATACGCCCGGCAAGCAGCGGTAAATCGAATGCATCAGTGCGAAAGCGCAATGAGGCGATTCTACCGTTGCCTGAGTCGACGCAGGTGATTTGACTGATGCCATCTAGCCTATGGATGACCCGCTTGATGAGGTACTTCTTCACGAGCGATCGCTCAGTACGATGCCACCTGCGTGGATCATGTTTAGCTCATGACGTGCTGATCGCAGTTTTTGCTTCAGCGTCGAATTTTCCTGTTTGATCAGGGTTAATTCGGTTTGCAATCTAGAATTTTCAATGTTGGGAGGTGCTCCTCCTGGAAGAGTGCTGATCGATTTTTTCAGGTACTCGTTCAGTATCGCCAGGAGCATATGTACTTCAGGGTTGCCTCGGCCAGGATAAAATATTTGTCGAGTGGCCCCAATCTTGGCTGCCAACCAAGTAAGATCAATACTGCCTTTCCTCATGGGAATAAAGGCTTCTGCCTCAATCAGTTTCGCTAGTTCCCGTTTCAATAGAAGGGCGAAGCGATTCTTCAAGTTCAGCTGTGCTAAGCGATCCAGGATTAGTGTTTTTTGCATGGCGCCAGTCCAAGTAGGGTTTACAAATTTTCGCATCAGAGAGCGGGGCGGGAACTCCTGTCATCGTTGCGCGTGTCATCAGCCGACCTTTTTCGAAGTATAGGTACTGCTCCTCCTTCAATACGGTTTCAACTAGTTGGCAGGTTGCTTCAAACGCCTGCAGGAAACTGTCGGTTTTAATAAGGGTTGGTTTGGGTTTTGATTTGGTTGTTAGGTCGACCAATATTTTTTCTAGAACATTGATGCGATGCCTTGCTTCACTCAGCTGAATCTGCAGCGTTTCTTCTGGAATTAAGGCTTCTCCGACCGAACGGGGAATTTTCGTGCAAAGTTTCACTGCGTAGCTCTCAAAAAGTTTCCTTTGAGGTGTGCCTGCCTTTCTATAAAGTGACGGATCCACCCCGACAATCAGGGCGACATCTCTGGCAAGTTTTGAAAAATTTTCGTAGGGTGGCACATTTTTTTTAATCAGTGATTCTAGAGTAGTCTTGGTTTTTGCTAATGTTCTGTTAAGTTGTTCCTGCTTCCAGTCATGCTTATCTTTGCTTTGAGTCGCCAGTTTGCTCGGGCGGTAGTTATTCAATTTGTTCACGCTCCAGTGACAGGCTAGGAGTTGACAAAGATGCAATCACCTCGTCAAAAGTAAGACCTGAGCTTTTGAGGATGGTGGCTATCTGGCAGGCCATAAGCTGCTTGGTGGTAGGATCGCTAAGCTCTAACTTGAGTAGGTCTGGGTTTTTGGCCAGCCGCTCAACCATGTAGGGGTAGTTGGCTGAGGTCAGGTGCGGGTAGGCTTCAGAATCAAGAATTCCCGCAATAACCCGGTGGAGAGGGTTTGACATGTCCACAGCATGTCGTTTCGCACCGACTAGGTCACGGTAGCGGGAGATGTATCCCTGATTATGATTATCGGAATCCAGCACCTCATTAAGTTGGTCGGCTAAGTGCTTATATGATGCTAGTTCGTAGCGAGCGATTGTCAGTTCGTGATGGTATGGCTCCATCTCAGCTTGTGAAATGTCTGCTTCAGCTAACTGACTGATTTTATCCACGAGGTGAAGACTGTTGATTTGAGCCTGTCGCATCTTCACGTTCATGCCTGGCAAATGATCGATGCCCCATACTGCTGCATCGCAAAGGCTACAAACTCTCGACCGTCCTGTGAACTCTACAAGTTGTTTAGGGCAGTCGCCATCACGCATGCAGATACAGTGAGTGTAAAATCCCGGCGGGGCTTTGCTTCTGGCTATTAAGTCTGTGCCTGATTCTTGGCTGTCTATGAGATAGAATTGTTGGCTTCTGAATTTTTGATCTTTGACGAGCTGCTTCTTATTTTCGTGCCACCCTTTCACAATGGCGCTGTTCGGTGAGCTCGGCTGAGGGATTTTTCCCATCAGCGCCTCATAGGCACTGTCTGTGACCAAGCTATTAGCACGACCGATGTTCTCCAACATGTCTTCGGGCGTAACCACGGTATAGTAGTCAGTAGATACAGCAATCTGATCTTTGATCCTGTGGCCCGCCTGTTGGGCGGTGTAGGTGACATCGAGGTGCCCATACAACCGCATGTGAGAGATCCACGTCACGCGAAGAGAGTGGGGGACATGCACCGCCAGTTCGTTTCCGGAAGCACTTATGGTAATGAAACTGTGATGGGAATCGGGGCTCACAATGGAGTTGTAAACTTGCTCCAGTCCACGGCAAAAATGTACCCATTCGACAGAGTATGTCCCATCCGAAAAAGGCAGATCGTTGTCTTTCCAAGGGCTTCTGAAGAGTGGGCAAATTTTGCCGTATTTATTGGGATCCCTTGGGTCGTTCTCGTAATGAACAAGGCCGGGGGCTTTGGTGTAAATCTGCGTCTGAAAATGTCGCTCATCAATAAGGCTCTTCATCACATCGCCATCAATCACAACATCCCCAGATTTCCCGGACTTATTTGTGTTGACATGCAGGTTGCAGAGGTTAAAGGCGTCTACATATTTTTCGTGATAAAGACTGTCGAACGTTCTAAGATCAAGCCACTGCCCGCTCTGAATTCTTTGGCCTGCGAATAGGCCAATAGCGAGCATCCTGAGTGTTGAAAGCCAGGGTACATAAGCAGTAACCACATTGGAGTTGTCTAGGTCGCGCGGACGGTAATCGCCATACCACCAATTGTAGATGTTGGGTATGGTTGTAATGGGTATATCATAGGTCTCCAGTGGACGCTTCGAGCTGCGTAAAGTTGCTGTGGTGTTGAGGTTGATTTTTGTGAGGTCAATCCAGTCGCTTGTTTTTATTTCTGTAATGGTTTCACGATCAAGGCGGCCATCTAGTATCGCGTTCCTGATGTTGATGCCAATGGTGTCAAGCGCGCTCATATAGGCTTTGGCGATTATTGAAATGTCCCGAGGGAACGGCTTCTTATCAGACTTAGATCGTCCGCCACTTCCAGTCGAATCCATAGAGCGGTTGACAGGGTTGGCATACCCACCATCTACGAAGCCATGAGGTGCGCCATAGGTTCTGACCAGTTCGAAGAAGAGATGCACTGAATTAACAAAAGGCTTGGTAGATTTCTCTGTGAACATCAATGTGCGAAGTTTTAATGCAGTCAGCGGCATTTCAAAGTTACCACAAATGTCATGCTCTCGATAAATCGACTGTACAGTCTCGTGGTCAATGAGGTCGTCGCACCAAAATACTATTCGCTCGAAGTCGTTGACAGTTTCTGGCAATCGAAGTGTTGAGCCTGGATGCAGTTCTTTCCATACGGGGAGGTAAAAGAAAATGTAGTCAAATAAGAATTTGATGTGGTTGATCTGGTTGTCGATATAGTTTCTGGAATTATTAGATTTGTTGAGTTTGGTAAGAAATATGTTTGCCATTGTCACCCACTGGCTATAAGTATTTTCGATCTCTATGTGCGCGCGCCCTGGGTAGAAATCATTCTTCACCCAATTGAAGTCAGGCTTTCGCGGAGGTAGAGATAGTAAAAGTAGGTAGTCCTCGGCGAATATTGAAGAGTGTAGTTCGTCATACAAGGCCATGCTTTCTTCTGCGACGCGCTGCGCCTTGTCTAATCGCGCCTTCTGTCTTTCCATGAGTGTGCGCTCTTTTCTTTTAAGCTTGGCTTTCGGAGAAGAGCGGGCATACTGTTTATTAATATTTCTGATTTTGAAGCGGCGAAGTTTTCGGTCGTGAGTGGGTATGCTTTGCGCTTCCTCAGGTGTCATGACATAATATTTGACATATTCATCATAGTTCTTAATATTTTTAGCGATATCCTCGTTGTGAGCGCGCTTGGATATCAGGTACATTTGATATCGCTCAAGGTAGAAACACTGCTCGGGTGAAATGATTTCGCTGAATGTAGCCGAAAATTTCTTAAGCCAAGGTATCAAAGAGAAATTTTTATTTCCCTTGTCCAGCTTTAGGCTAACTATCTCGGGTATGGCTGCCCAGATTTCTTCAAAATTAACATCGTCTTTAGATTGCCATGAGGTGCGGTACTGCCAGCCTCTGGAGGCTCTTTCAATGTTGTTTGAGCCCCTCGCTACCTCGAAAATAAATCCATAGGTGTACTTTTCAAGCTCTGGATTCTTTTTCCAAACGGAGCTCAACTCGAATGTGAATGGCAGAGTCACTATTTTCTCTGCCCAGAGCAGACAGAGCCAAGCTTTGAATGGTACTACCAGTCCCGTCACATCTTCGGGTCGGTCGGGAAGCTGGCCCGTCAGTTGGTGATACAGCGTTGATCCTGCAGGGCCAGCATCTCCGTCCAGTAGAGTGATTTTGAAAATAGTGTTCAGATCGCTCTGGTACATTCGACGAGTAGATCTCAAACGACTGAACTTTACGATGGCGTGACGCTTGTGATACTGCCTGTCGCTTGAGAATTCGTTTAGGTTCACCTGCCTGGACGTCAATGGCTCAGTCATTTTGCTGAGAATAATAGTTGACGCAGCGTGCAGCCTATCGGGCGCGATTAACTGAATTTCCGTCGATACATTTATCATGCTGCCAAGCGCTCACGCAGGTCTTGGGCGAGACTTTCATATGCATCCGCACGCAGACTATCGATGCTGCCGGTTTTATTCCAGATTGCCGCCATCTGCTGCGAGGCGTGGATTTCGGCCATGAGCACCTCTTGGTCGAGCTTGGCGTAAATAATGGTGGATGTGATTTTTGCGTGCCCCATCAGCACTTGAATTTCACCCAGGGTTAACCCAACTGTGCGGCGCCCAGGGATGTAAACAAAATTTCTGGCCCAATAGCCGTAGAAGTGACGAAGGCTATGGGAGGTGTAAACCTTGGTGCCTGTGCATTCAGTGAAGCCGGCCTCTTGTTGAGCTTTGGCGAGCGCTCGATTAAGCCTGCGGTTAAGCGAGTTCGGTTTGATAGCGTCAACCAATGCCTCGCCATAGCTGTCGGGATTGTCTGATACAAAAAGGAACTCGCTGTCCGAGGTGGGGCGTATTGCCTTATATTCAGCCAGTGCATCATAGAAGAGGGTTTCAAAGGGTTCGAACATGTAGATTCTGGCGGTCGTTCGTCCTTTGAATGGCAAGTCTTGAGCTGACGGGTCGCGCCAGTGGTTAGGGTCTTCTATGCGAAGGGAACGTTCCTTCACATTGATCTCATCGTTCTTCATGGCCCAGGCTTCGGACTGCCGAAGGCCACCGCCAGCTTGGAGCAGGGAAACTACCTTCTCTAGGGGCGGCAGATTCTCGATCAGCCTCAAAATTCGACGTGATGGAAACTCCTTTGGGGGCTTTCTTTTGGGAGCCTTTCCGCCCTCTAGGCCTCCCGGCGCGGTCTGATAGACCTCAGCAGGTTTTTCCTTGAACTCCATGAGCTTCGAACGCATCTGTTCGATCTCGGTTTTGCTCCGACGACGATCTGCCAGAGCATCGAGTTCGTTAGGCGCCTCGATCACGGTTCCAGGGTTGAGGAATCTGGCCATGGCCAAGGAGTCCCTCAGAAGAGCTGCGTGAAGCCGCAGAAAATCGTTGGCAGCTGCTTTATAGGCAAGGCCCGAGACGATACTGATTGGCTTCCGTCCCAGTCGTTTTGCCACCGTCCTGATAACGAAGTCGGTGCTGTTGACCCCCTGGGTCAAAAAGATGAAGTAGGAATTGATCGTTTCGTTGAGGGCTTCCGGATCGATCTGGCCCGCGCCGAGGGCTCTGGACTCGTACAGATAGTCTATGAAGCCTGCATTGCGGTAGGTGTATTGTTCATTGCCCGCACGTGATCGTTTCGTCCCCAGGTGTCGATGGATCCCTCGGGAGTAGGCGTTGAACGAGGGCACTGGTTCCCCGGTTGCCGATTCGTAGAGACGCGGCGGGTCGGCGTTCACCAGGAGCACATTTTTCAAATTGCTTTTTGGGGGAAGCTTTTGGCCGCTCCAGTCGGCTGAATCCTGTACGCCTGTTGTCAGTTGGACGCGATCAGGTAAAGTCGACTTATCCATATATTGACACCTGTTAGATTCTGTGCTATTTACTCTGGTATAAACCATTTCTGATCTTTTTGCAAATCAATCAATAGATAATTACTATTGATAAGCATTTATTGATTGTATTTCTGTAATTTTTCTGCCAGTAACGCGGCAGATGACGTTATCTGAGAGCGCTATGGGTGGTTAAGCGCTATGAACTGTCAGAAGAAGCATGAGACGTGATTGCGGATCTCCTTACCTCAACCCACTCCAGAAACAGGCAGCGATCAAGTGATCCCCTGATGCTCGACGACGTGCTGTGGTTGCTTTGTCCGCTGTGCTCAGGCGCTGGGGGGGGATTGCCGATCGTTACGGGCCTTGGCGAACGACCTACCATCGCCTCCGGGTATGGCGGAATCGGGGCGCGTTCGATCAGTTGCTCAAACGATTGCACCTCACGCTAAACGATCAAGGTCTCATAGACCTGCATACCTGGATGATCGCCTCAATCGCTGCCCGCGCAACCCGCCCCCTAATCAGGTGCAAGTAAAAAAGCGAATTGAGCCTGCCGATCACACTCTAGGCCGCAGTCGTGGTGGCCTCACAACTAAAATTCATATGCATTGCGATGCCAGTGGCGTGCTGTTGCACTTCCTTCTATCTGGCGGTCAAGCCAGTGACATCAGCTCGCCCAGCCGCTACTGGGTGATGTAAGCACCCCGACGAACAAGCGCGATCGCCCTCGCAAGCATTGCCCGTTGGCTGCGGGCTGACAAGGGCTACGATGCCTATGCTCTGCGGCGCTACTGCGACCGATATCGCATGCAGCCGGTCTTTACTTTGCGCTCGATGACGCGCAAGCCCAAACTTACGCTGCCCCGGCTTTTTGATCGCCGAAGATACCGGTAACGCAATTATCGAGGGCATGATTGGCTGGTCGAAAGAGAGTCGAAGGGTCGTGACTCGTTTCGACAAGCTTGCGAAAAGCTATGCGGCAATGATCTCGCCGGCTTGCGTCATGCGGTGTTTGAAGCACCTTTTTTCAGGCAGAGCCTAGGCACTGATGTGATTTCGCCTATCCAAGCGGGGCGGATGGACGTGGAGCTGGCTATTTGATAGCGTTGGCCGATCAGCCACCAATGGAAATTCAAATGGACTTTGACTGCTATCCTGACAAGATTTCTATAGGGAATCAGGTTCTTGCGTGCGCTAGAAAGCCAAAAGAAGGCATTCTGTATGTACCATACACCACTGACTTGAATGTCAAACTGGGGGATATTGCAACCATCACCGTTGGTGCTCAAACTCTTGAGTTGAAGGTGGTAGATTTCGCAAGTTATCCATCTCAGAAGATTGGAACAACCCACGATCACATACTAGAACTGCATACCGAAAACATTTCGTCATCAGCGCACAAAGCGAAGGAAGCAACCAGCATGATCAGTATCGGCACGCTGAATGGTCAACAGGTTCAGGTGGGAAATGGAAATACTCAGAACGTAAATATATCGATTGAGCAACTCGCTAAAGAGATCGCCAAAACAGATGACCCCAAAGCAAAAAGTCTATTGAAGGGGTTGCTGGAGAACGCTACTGTGAGCAGCGTCATAGGGGCAGGAGTTTCTGGACTAATTGGCTTGCTATGAGAGTCATAATTAATATGGTTCAGGGATTATCTATATGACCGACTCCGGCCCAACAGTTCTTGACGTGTTTGGCACCTCAAGGGAGCTTCCGGCGAACTACGTAATCAGAGAACATGTAGATTTCAAATTTGTCGACTCTTTAACCAAGGATAGGCATGTTATTGTTCACGGAAGCTCTAAGCAAGGAAAGACCTCACTGAGAAAAAAGCATCTTCTGGCTTCTGATTACAAGACCATTACATGCCAGCGCTCATGGAAAATGATTGATCTCCATGACGCAATTCTTAAAGAGGCAGGCTATGATTTAACTTTGTCAAGTGAAGTGTCAACCAACGGTATTCAGAAAGTTCATTTGAATGCCGGTGTTGGCACAAAACAGATAGAGGATGGGAAAACAACGGCAGTGACTACAAAGCCGTTGGAAATTAACATAGGTAGTGTTACAGACGTAATTCGTGCCTTGCAGGAAATCAGATTCGATAAGTTCTTCGTAATTGAAGAGTTTCATTATCTTGAGGAGTCCACTCAAGTCGACTTCGCTCAAGCATTGAAGGCCTTTCATGAGCTAAGCAAGATATGTTTTATCATTGTCGGAGTCTGGCTTGAAGCGGACAAGCTGACATCTCTGAATAATGATCTTGATGGCCGCATAACATCCGTCAATGCTGATAGTTGGCATGATGAAGATATAGACAATCTCTTCAAGACCAGTGAGGAAATGCTCAACTTGGTTTTTGCACACCCCTTCAAGGAAGAGGTAAAGAAGTATTGTAGGGGCAACGTATTTCTGGTTCAGCAAATTTGCCTAGTCGCGTGCGAGCAACAAGGTATTCATCGCCGTCAAGAGTTGACTGTATTGGTAGCTAGCGAACTGGACGTGCGCGCAGAAATAAAGGATATATTAGAAAGCCAGACGGGACGCTATACAAAATTCCTAATGGATTTCTCTGTTGGTTTTGGCACGACAGAGTTTGAACTTTATAAGTGGATTCTCTGCCCTCTAATAACCTTTAGTAATGGGGTTTTAGCAAATGGACTAACCGCCCAAGCCCTGAGGCGCTTTTTAGAAAAATGGCACCCAAATGGCAATCAGATAAAAATTGGTAGGATATTAGCGGCGCTTGCAAAAGTTATTGACCTTCAACAAGAGAAAAAGATCTCACCGATAATTATCGAATATGATCAGACGCGATCTCGACTAAAAATTGTCGATAAAGGGTTTCTGGTGTGGAGGGAGTTCCAGGAAATTGATGATCTCCTTAGTCTAGCGGATTTAGCTGATGAGTATAAGCTATCCTCTTAGGTATAGAGGGCTAGCCATTTAAAGTACATCAATCACAACGAGGGTTCAGGATTTATTACATTCAGGGTAGCGTCCCCAAGTACAGACGAACTCCCAGAGCAGTTTCCTTTCAAGATGTTTGATATAGGCGGTTGTGTAGGGAGACCCCATATCTACAGGGCAGGCAGATACCCATAAGTGATCAAGCGGGGTAGTGTCAAGCAGCATTAGTCTGAAAGTATTGCCACCCGAATGGCCCGGACGCTCACTGAATGCAGATGTATCAAAACTGGCGGAGGCGATCTGCTAGCGTCTGCCCTGTGGTTTCTCCTATATAAATTATGAAATCATTGTTTACCCTAAAGTTGTCCGGCTTCTTTTTGCTCCTAGCGATGAAGTAGACCCCAGGCAGATTCCTCCCTGGAATTTCACTACGACCAGACCAGGGGTGCCATTCACAAAAACCTACCTCGCCCTGCATTTTCATTGGCTCCTATTCTGCACTATTGTTGCTAGAGCCAGCCAGGCCTGAGCTACTCGATAAGCTTGCGGTTTTAACTACCGAAAAACAGCTACGATCCTTTTCCTTGGAAAGAAACCTTTGTGCGCTTTCAAAGGAATAGAATGCCCCGAACACTAATGAGAAATAAAATCCTAGTATCAGAAGCCCCGCTTCCGCCAAGGCAAATTTACCGTGCTTGGCTAAATAAATAATGGTTAGCCTATTTTTCTTTTTTAGGTTTTGAACTGGTAGGCTGTCGAGGTAGGGCTTCAGACCAGGAGTCGTACCGCGTTTAAATTCCACAAAGAAATTTTTAATGTTGGCGTGAGCGGCCAGCCAGAGCAACAACAGTATCACAATTGTTATAAACCCCATCGGAAAAGCATTTTTGTAGTCATGCTTTAAGATCAGAGCGTTAAATTTTCCACCTGAGACAGCGACTAAAATCATTAAAAAGAATTGGATGGAAGTGTTGCGAAGGAACTCTAAAAAATGTTTTCTGCCATCACCTAATACCCACATAATCACTCCCTGCAATATATTCTGATGAGATGACGCTAAGCCTGCGTAGATTCAGCAGGATGCGCGTTTCGAGCGCACTGTAAAGCTAAGCCGTAGGCGTCTGCCAGGTGAGGTGCAATACAGCCCTCCATGCTCATATGCTGTGTCATCACGTTGGAGTGATCAGCATCATCCAATTTACGATGAAAAATCAGCCAACTGTGCAGGTGCGGAGTCGTCTGCGTGGGATGGCTCCCCGCTGCCGCGGAAAGCTTTCTAGCACCCTGATCGTCGGTCATCACAGCTAAACCACGACTCATTGCAAATGCGATAGAGGACAACTCCCCCTTTCCAAGACGCCTAAGGTTTTCCAATCTGCTCATGGCTTGAAGATCATCAAGACATGCAAGCATGTACCGGGAACTGACCCTTTTCACGCGCGTCAATTAGTCGACGCTGTAGCTCTCGGCTAGCGTTGGTTGGTGACGTTCTGGGCTTCACTAGACACTCGTAGTTTACGAATTCGGTGACGCAGAAGTGGCATTGCGCTGCCAGCGCAGCGCGGTACAGGGTGCTAGACGAGAGAACATTCCACACCGAACAGGTGTCTGTCACATTGATCAAATGAAAGCGGGATGGGTCAATGGCCATTGCGCGATCTTCCATAAAGGCTGAGCAGCTCTTGAAGGCCTCCCAAGTCACTAAGCAAGGCTTCAGCCAATCGACCTTGAGTGATGATGCCACGGCTCTGAGCGTCTAGGCACAGCGCGACGTAGCTGTCAGATAACCCCTTTTCCAGTAACTTAGCCTTTCGCTCACGCTGTTGCGTCGTCAATTGGGCCGGCAATTCTGGGTCAATCTTCAGTTCACGAGGAACGCGGTACGACTTTATCCTCTGGAATGCTTGCTCGCTAATTAAGCCCTCGGACTTCAGACCTATGCCCAAGGCAACGCAGCTGACTCGCAACTCATGAGCCCAATACTGGGTATTTTCCTGTGTCCATTGCTCAGGGTTGGGCAGCTGTCGGAGGATTTCTGAAGGCATCAGATACCGGGAGGCAAAGGTGTTTGCTCTCACTTCGACTAGGTCAGCCTTAGTCGTACGGGAGTAGGTAATACTGGGGCCACCCTGCGCATCGAAAAGAGCGTGAGAAAATTCATGCGCAGCGCTAAACCGCTGCCGGTATACGTCTTCGCTGTAGTTGACCAGAATGCACTTCCCAGCCGTGGGGTGAGCCAGGAAAAGCCCCGAAATGTTAGAGTTACCAAGCTTTCTACGGAACACATGCACTCCGGTTTGGCGAATCTCCTGATACACATCCCGAGGCACGGCGTTTGTGGGGTGCTGATTGAAAAGGCGAAAGGCTTCAGCCGCTCGGATTCCATCATTCTTAAAATTCCCAGAAGCCTGCGGCAGCGGAAATTCGAGCTTCATAGCCTTCAACTCACTCATCAGGAAGTCCTCTGTTTCGCAGAGGTACAGGAATTCTTGGACGGCTCTACGATCCTCCTTGATGAACTCAGCTCCGTGCCTGCGGTACAGGATTTCGGTCTGCTCAAAGGGGGCGAGCGGCTCGTTCGAGATGAAGAATTTGAAGTTGCAGTGGTAGAGATCGGCCAGGATAAGCACTTCATCACCCGTAGGCGCCTGAGAGCCGGCTTCAACTGACTGCAGGCGCTCAAGGGGGATGTGGGTGACCGCACACACTTCTTCCTCGCTCATCGCAAGCTGCTTGCGATACCGAGACAGCTTTGAACCTAAAGCTGTTAGATTCATTGCTACACCCACTCTCCTGATCGGGAAGGCCTGATCCTAAATGCATCTGGCACAGTCTGGCTATAGCACCCAGCCGAAAACCATAGAGGAGTTAGGGAAGCTCCGAACAAGTCAGCACAGGTCAGATGGCCTGTGCTGACTTCATCGGAATTCCTAAAAGGGGAATACCATGAGCATCACAAAACAGCGCCTTGTCATTATCGGTGATTCGTCGAGGATGGGATTGGCCTTGGCGAGGTGGTTCAGGAAGGGGGAGGTCGTGCTTTGCGGTCGGAGCTCGTGCAAGCTGGAAACTGCGGTGTCCACCCTGGCCGAGTAGGGAAGCGCTGCGAGCTACTAGGCGTTCCACGCCGGTGTCAGCCAGGACGTGATCAATTCTTCCATCGCGATCGGCACCTACGATCATCTCGTCGTGACCGCTGCAGACCTGACCTTCGCACCGTTGGCCCAACTCAACACCAACGACATTCAACGCATGCTTAACTCGAAGTTCTGGGGCCTGTAAACGCCGCGAATTACTGCCTGAACTTCATCAACCGCAAAGGCTCGGTCACCTACTTCTCTGGCCTCGCGGCTTATCGTCCAGCCGTTGACACTACCACTGTCGCGGCGTTGCATGCGGGTCTTGAAGGCTTCTCGATGGCTCTGGCGTTGGAGGTCAAACCGCTGCGCGTCAATGTGATCTCCCTAGGTGTTGTTGATACTCCGACCTAGAACGTCTTGTCGGAGCAGGATCGTGCTGGTCTGTTCGCTCAGGTGGGGTCGGGGCTGCCGGGCTGACAGGTAGGGCGTGCTGATAATCTCGCTGATGCTGTCCTCTCGCTGGTCGAGAGCGAGTTCATCAATGCGACTGTGTTGCACGTGGATGGCGGCGGTCGTATCGCCTGACGGTATTGGTATGAAGTGTCTAGGGCTGGCCTGAAGCAATGTATGGCCGGCCCTTTTCGATTCAGCACGATCCATGTCTGGAAAATCGACTTTTCGTAGGGGAGGAGGCTGGGCTGATCGCAGGTTGAGCTTTTTCGAGGGTTCAGGCATCGGTATGCAGTGTTGTGCGGCACCCAATGGGCATGGGTGTACGAGTCATCACGTTTGTGAGTGAGGTCGTTTCAGAATTTCTAGGGAAGGAGAGGGAGTTTCGAGGGATTCAAAGTACTAGGCAGAAAGCCTGGAAGTGCTCTAGATCAAAGAATGTGGAGCGGGTAGAGGGAATCGAACCCTCACCGATTGCTTGGGAAGCAATAGTTGTACCATTCAACTATACCCGCACGTATTGCTAGTAAAGCTCGCTCACAAAAGCGGTTGTCCAGTAAGAACCCTCGTTATCAGCTTGGGAAGCTGGAGTAATGCCATTATACGACACCCGCTCAGAGCGGCTGACTTTGTACCAGAACCCGGCCTGTTTGAGAAGTTTTAATTCCAGAAATCGGTGACTTACGCGCTCATGCAACAGGGTGTGTGTGAAGGTTTGCCCTGTATGAATGCAGATACAGCCATCGGTTGCAAAAAGTTGAGCAGGGCGTTTTTACAGTGTTGGCTGGCGCTGGCGTGCTCCATGTCCAGAAAATGCCCGGTGTTTTGTACGGCAATGAACTGGCTGTTCGCAATAGCGTGTGCAAAGTGGCGCGCATCACTGGCGGCGGTGTATTCGTCCCAGGCGCCATTGATGAACAGCACAGGGATTGCAATACCATAGGCGTCACCCAGGGTGTTCAGGCCGCCAGCGCTCAGCAGTTGTTCGATGTGAAAGTGCATTTGTGCGTATTCGTGATCGGCAAGGTTGCTGATATGGCGAAAGTTGAAGCGTTTGAACAGGTGCGGCAAGTGTTTGCCCAGTGTGTCATTCACCAGGTTGCCGAGCAGCGTTCGGTTGCCCGCAGCCAGGCCCTGGCGACCGCGTTCCAGGTAGTCGTACATCGCATGGTTCACGCGGGGTGAGAACGAGCTGATGACGGCTTTTTCGATGCGTCGGGGCGTGTTGGCCAGCGCCGTAAGGGCGACCAGCCCGCCCCATGAAAACGACAGCAAAAATCGGGCATCAAAGTGCTCGATCAATTCGAGCAGCACCTGCGCTTCAAGCTCATTGGTCAGCAGCGTTTGATGGCGGTTGTGCTGTTTTGACTGGCCCGCATACGGCTGGTCGTACAGGACGACATTCAGCGCGGGGTGCAGGTTTTTTAAGGTTTTGGCAAATGACGCGGTGGTGGCCATCGACCCGTTGACCAGGATGATCGTGCTTTGAGCCGTTTCACTGCGATACAACTCAGTGTGAATTCGATACTGACCTTGAATGTCGAGCACAGCGATTTCAGGCGTCATGGCGGCATACTCCAGCGAGCCGAGTGTCGGTTAGCCTGACGATGAACCTCGAATGTGACAGTCGATGGTGGCGGTGCCAACGGTGCGATAGACGGCCCAACGTTTAAAACAAGGCGATTTCTTGCGGGCTGAGCGCTCGATACTCACCGGGTGCCAGCCCTTCATCGAGTATCAATGCTCCAATGCTTTCGCGGTGCAGGCGCAGCACTTTGTTATTGAAGTAACCAAACATGCGTTTGACCTGATGGTAGCGGCCTTCAACGATGCTCAACCGGGCGCTGTGCGCACTGAGCACATGCAGCTCAGCGGGCAGGGTAGTGAGGTCTTCGTAGGCGAAGTAAATGCCTTGTTTGAACGTGGCTGCATATGCGCTGCTGATCGTTTGTTCCGTTTCGACGTAATACACCTTGGGCAGCTTGGTTTCTGGCTGGGTCACGTGGCGTGACCAGTGGCCATCGTTGGTAATGAGCATCAACCCGCTGGTGTTGAAATCCAGTCGCCCGGCAAGGTGCAGGTCTTCCTTGTCCGGCTCGTTCAATAGATCGAGCACCGTTGGGTGTTCCGGGTCGTGGGTGGCGCTGACGCAGCCGGGTGGTTTGTGCAGCATGAAGTACCGCGCCGCTTTACCGGCTTGCAGGGTCTGCCCGTCGAGTTCGATGCGATTGAACGCACGCACTTCATAATGCGGGTCGCTGATGATCTGCCCATCCACCTGAATGCGCTTTTCGATCAGCAACAGGCGAACTTGCTGGCGGTTCAATTGCGGCAGGTTGCTCAGTAAACGGTCTAAACGCATAGCCTTCGATCACATGAAAGTCAGGAGCGCATCTTAACGGCTGACGCCTGCATTCGATGCAGCAAGTTGCTTGAGCACCCCGGCGCAGCGCGGGCAAAGGCACGTCGCATTGCGCAGTTCGGGAGCTAGCGCCTCAATGACATTGGGGTCAATCGTGACCTCAAAGCACCAGCACGGGCTGGCGGATGGCTCATCGTTACCGACCATCGCGCATTGGTTGCTGGCGCCGCAGGCAGGGCACAGGCTGGGTGTCGACATGGGAGGGCCATAACGCGTAGGGTTCAGGCCGATCTTTATACAACATTTAAGCCGTAACCATGATGTGCGGCGACCACACGTCCCTGATTGCATTGACAAGCCAGACGCGCTTTTTTAGTGTCCGCACCCTAGTTTTTCGAGTAATAGCCATGACGCTGGACGACCGTATAAAAATCGAACCCCACTGGAAGCAGGCATTGCGTGAGGAGTTCGAAAAACCCTACATGGGCGATCTGCGTGAGTTCCTGCGCCAGGAGCACGCGGCGGGCAAAGAGATCTACCCGCCTGGCCCACTGATTTTCAACGCGTTGAACTCGACCCCGCTTGATCAGGTCAAGGTGGTCATTTTGGGACAGGACCCCTATCACGGTCCCGGTCAGGCGCACGGATTGTGTTTTTCGGTGCAACCCGGCGTGCCCGCACCACCGTCGCTGGTCAACATTTATAAAGAACTCAAGCGCGACTTGAATATCGACATCGCCCCGCACGGCTGTTTGCAGTCATGGGCGCAGCAGGGGGTTTTGCTGCTTAACACGACCATGACGGTGGAGCGCGCCAATGCCGCCTCCCATGCCAAAAAAGGCTGGGAACACTTCACCGACCGGATTATTCAGGTGGTAAGTGAGCAACAGCCCAAACTGGTGTTTTTGTTGTGGGGCGCCCATGCCCAGAGCAAACAGAAACTGATCGATGCCACCAAACATCTGGTGCTGACGTCGGTGCACCCGTCGCCGCTTTCCGCCTATCGCGGATTTATCGGCAACGGGCACTTCAGCCGCACCAACAAGTTTCTTGAGCAAAACGGCCTGACGCCTATTGATTGGAAGTTGCCTGACGCTTGAGGCAGGGCAGCACGCCTTCAGGCTTTAAGTCGCACCCAGTATTGGTAGAGGGGTTCGGCGAGAAACAATACAAACAGCAAACGCATGACTTGCAGCGCCGTGACCAACGGCACGGACAGCTGCAACACTTCGGCGGTGAGGCTCATCTCCGCGATCCCGCCCGGCATCATGCCCAGTGTCATGGAGCGCAGGTCCAGCTGGGTGAGGGCACTTAAACCCACGGCGCAGGCACTGGCGATCAGCATTGTCAGCGCTGTACCGAGCAGCGTGCGCCCGATGAACGACGGTGCGCGCCGAAAGAACGCGCGATTGAAGTGACAACCCAGACCACTGCCGATCAGCCATTGGCCTGCCTGACTACTGCCTTCGGGCAAGCCGGTGTGCAAGTCGAACAGGATACTGACGCTGGCGCTGATCAGCAGTGGTCCGAACAACCACGGGTTGGGCTGACGCAAGCGTTGCCACAGCCAGGCCAGCAAGGCGCCCGCCGGAAACAGCACGGCCAGCCAAAAAACATCAACCGGGGCGGGGTGCAAGGCCGGTGTGCCGCCACCCAACATGTATTTGAACGCGGCGGGCACACACAGCACCACGGCCAGCACCCGCAGACTCTGGCCCGCAGCCACTCGGCTCAGCACCGCACCGTTGCGTGCGCCAAGGTTGACCATTTCGCCAGAACCGCCTGGCATGCTGGAGAAAAACGCGGTGGCTCGGTCTTCGCCGCTGCGCCGCATGATCCACACGCTGATGATGCTCGACACGCTGGTCAGTAACGCCCCAAAAAAAATCAGCCAGAAGTGCGCGAGCACCTGTTCCATCACCACGGGTGTGAAATGCAGACCGATACCAATGCCGACAATCCATTGCCCGCACTTTCGGCCGCCCGGGATCTCGGCCAGTTGCCACGGGCTAAGGCAGCGCACCAGGATGATTGCCAACAACGACCCGACCATCCACGGCAGGGGCCAGCCGATCAGGCTGGCGAGGTAACCGCCGGCCAGACCGACCAGCGGTGTTGCCCACCACTGCTTGAACCTGGCCTCAGGCATTGGCCAGTGCACGACGTTGAGCACTGCGTTTGCGCCAGATGCGCACAATCGGCAGCAGCAACATGAGGCTGGTCAACACCCACACCCCCAACGTGATAGGGCTGGACCACAGAATGTCCAGCGCACCGTTGGAAATCGACAGCGCACGGCGCAGGTTCTGCTCCATCAGGCCACCCAGAATGAAGCCCAGCAGCACCGGCGACAGCGGGAAGTCGAGCTTGCGCAGGATGTAACCGAAGATGCCAATGCCGATCATCAGGAACAGGTCGAAGGTGGTGGCATGCACCGCATACACACCAATGGCGGTAATGATCGCGATCACCGGCACCAGCGCCCAGTTCGGCACGGCAAGAATGCGGGTGAAGATGCGGATCATCGGAATGTTGAGGATCACCAGCATGATGTTGGCGATGAACAACGACGCAATCAGGCCCCAGACGATGTCGGGCTGTTGTTGAAACAACAGGGGGCCGGGCGTGATGTTGTACAGCGACAACGCACCGATCATCACGGCGGTGGTGCCCGAACCCGGTACACCCAGCGTCAGCATTGGCACCAGAGCGCCACAGGCCGACGCACCAATCGCGGTTTCAGGGGCCGCCAGTCCGCGCATGTCGCCTTCACCGAATTTACCCGTGGTGCCCGCCAGACGCTTTTCGGTCATGTAGGCCACGGCGCTGGCCAATGTCGCGCCCGCACCGGGCAGCACGCCCATGATGAAACCGAGCAGGCCGCAGCGAATATTCACGGCAAATACCGCTGCCGCTTCTTTGACGTTGAACATCATGCGGCCCGTGGCCTTGACCGCCTCCTGGCCGCGATGGGTTTTTTCCAGCAGCAAGAGAATCTCGCTGATGGAGAACAACCCCAACACCAGCACGACGAACTGAATGCCGTCAGTCAGGTGGATGTTATCGCCGGTAAAACGGTACACACCGCTGTTGGCGTCGATCCCCACGCACGACAAAAACAAGCCGATCAGTGCGGCGATAAAGGTTTTGAGCGGTCGATCACCTGCCATACCGCCCAGGCACACGATCGCAAACACCATCAACACGAAATACTCGGCGGGTCCGAAGGCGATCGCCCATTTGGCCAGCAGCGGCGCAAACAGCACCATGCCGCAGGTGGCGATAAAAGCGCCGATAAACGAACTCCAGGCCGACAGCGACAGCGCCACACCTGCCAACCCTTTGCGGGCCATCGGATAACCGTCCAGAGTGGTCATTACGGTAGACGCTTCGCCGGGAATGTTCAGCAGGATCGAGCTGATCCGCCCGCCGTACTCACAACCCAGGTACACCGCGGCCAGCAAAATCAGCGCGGATTCGGGTGGCAGCCCCAGCGCAAAGGCAATCGGAATCAGCAACGCGACCCCGTTGATCGGGCCCAACCCCGGCAGCAACCCCACCACGGTGCCGATCAACGTGCCGCACAGTGCCGTGATCAGGTTGTACGGGCTGAGCGCGACGCCGAAGCCCTGGCCCAGATAGCCAAAAGTATCCATATCAGTTCTCCAGAACGTCGAGCAGGCCGAGGGGCAGCGGAACATCCATCGCTTTATCGAACAACAGATAAAGCCCCACGCTCATCAAGCTGATGATCACCACGCTGGGCAGCCAGCGCCCGCCGTACAGGCGTGCCATCGGGATGCCAATCAGGATGCTGCTGAGGATGAAACCCAGCGGTTCAAAGGTGCCGGCAAAGATCAGCAACAGCACGACGCAGACGCCGATCTTGATCAGGGTGTCGCGGTCCAGTTGCGGGTCGTCTTCGCTGTGCACCACCGGGGTTGGGCGAACGATCATGTAGATCAGGCCCAGCCCCATCAGGCCCAGCATCAGCAGCGGAAAGGCGCGCGGGCCGACGGGTTCGTACGAAAAAGCCGCCTGATACGGCCAGGCCATCAGCGCCAGGCCGACGCAGGCCAATAGCAGCACTGAGGCAAAAATGCGTTGTAAGAGCATGGTTCACTCCTGCGCTGCGCTGCGGGTGTGCAGCGCAGCTCTTTGGCAGTGGCGGTTACTGGATCAGGCCGAACTCTTTGGCCAGCACTTTGTAGTCGCTCACCTGCTGTTTGACGTAGGTATCCAGCTCGGGGCCGGTCATGGCGAACGGAAAGAGTTCGCGCTGATCGCGCAAGGTGGCGAACTCTTCAGAGGCCAACAGTGTGTCGAAGGCGTTTTTCCACCACGCGTAGTCTTCGTCGCTGACTTTTGGCCCCAGATAGAAACCGCGCACCACAGGCCACACGATGTCGTAGCCCTGCTCTTTGGCGGTCGGGATGTTTTTCATCTCCGGTTCGTCCAGGCGCTCTTTGGAGAACACGGCGAGGATGCGCATATCACCGCTTTGGATGTGCGGCATGGAGTCGGAAATATCCGTACTACCCACTTGAATGTGCCCGCCCAACAACGCCGTGGCGATTTCACCACCGCCTTCGAGCGCGACGTAGCGCAAGTCACGCGGGTTGATCCCGGCGGCTTTGGCGATAAGCGCAGTTTGCATCCAGTCCTGGCTGCCGACGGTACCGCCGGAGCCGATGACCACTTTGCTCGGGTCTGCTTTGAGGGCCTTAACCAGATCGTCGAGGTTCTTGTACGGCGAGTCGCTTTTCACGGCAATCGCGCCGTAGCTGGTGCCGACGGCTGCAAGCCAGCGCACGGCGCCCTCATCAAAACGCCCAAATTTGCCTTGGGCCAAATTGAGCAACGAGCCACTGGACCACGCTACCAGCGTGCCTGCATCGCCGGGTCGTTGGGCAACCACGGCGTTGTAAGCCACCGCGCCCACGCCGCCCGGCATGTAGGTGACGCGCATGGGTTTGCTGAGCAGTTTTTCGTTCACCAGCGCGCTTTGCGCCAGCTTGCAGGTCAAGTCAAAACCGCCACCGGGGGAGGCTGGGGCAATGCACTCCGGGCGTTTGGGTTCGGCGATGGAGGGGCCAGCGAACAACAGGCAGCTGGCAGCAAGAGCAACGGCGCGCAGTGATGGATTCATGTTGTCTCCAGGGGAGTTGTTGTTTTTAGAAGAAGGGCGGTGCCCTATCGCACGAGCAGCCGGATTTGACCGACGCGCACGCTAAACGCGGGGCGACAGAGCCTGTGAATCAGGCCCATGACTGTGCCGATCGAGGTGAATTGGCAAATACGAAGTAAACGGACAGGCCAGGTGGCCCGAGACTGTAAAGCCGGCATGAAGAGGTGCTCCATTATTGTTCTTATTGGCGAAAACGCTTCGAGGCGTTTTTCGGGTCGCTACGGCATTCAGGGCGCAGGTAGTTGTAACTGCCCATTTCAAGATCCTAGTGGGCGAACCTTTCGCCAACCTTTCAACCGCCTTTCATCCCGTTTCATCCTTTTTCTGACTTCACAGCCTTGCAGGCGTCTGTACACTCCGCGCAAAGAAACGCAGGGCCTGATGCTGTTCAGCCGTACTTAAAAGAGGCGGCACGTGGGCAGGTCCCAATAAAAATAATGAGGATGATCCCATGCGCGTGCTTTTGGTCGAAGACCAGCCACAGCTGGCCGACAGTGTTGCTCAAGCGTTGAAAAGTACCGGTTTGACGGTGGATGTTTTGCACGATGGTGTGGCGGCCGATTTGGCGCTGGCCAGCGAAGAATATGCCGTGGTGATTCTGGATGTAGGGTTGCCACGCATGGATGGTTTCGAGGTGCTTGCCCGTTTGCGCGCGCGCGGTAAAACCCTTCCCGTGTTGATGCTGACCGCGCGCAGCGACGTCAAGGACCGCGTGCACGGGCTTAATTTAGGGGCGGATGATTATCTGGCCAAACCCTTTGAGCTGACTGAGCTTGAGGCACGGGTCAAGGCGTTGCTGCGCCGCAGCGTATTGGGCGGCGAGCGTCAGCAGCGGTGTGGCGCGCTGGTCTACGACCTTGAGACGCGGCGCTTCACGCTGGGCGATGAGCTTGTGACCCTGACGTCGCGCGAGCAGGCAGTGCTGGAGGCGCTGATTGCGCGTCCCGGGCGGGTCATGAGCAAGGAGCAATTGGCCGCCCAGGTGTTTGGCCTGGATGAAGAGGCCAGCCCCGACGCGATTGAAATCTATGTGCATCGGCTGCGTAAAAAACTGGATGCCCAGAAAGTCGCGATTGTGACCTTCCGTGGCCTGGGTTACTTGCTGGAAAGCCGTGATGCGTAAACTCGACAGCTTGCGCTGGCGACTGCTGTGGCACCTGACGTTGCTGTTGGTGGTGTTGATGCTGGCGAGCAGTTTGAGTGCCTACTTCAATGGCCGCGAAGCCGCTGACACCGCCTATGATCGAACGCTGCTGGCGTCTGCGCGCACCATTGCGGCGGGGCTGTCGCAGCGCGATGGCAGCCTGAGTGCGGACGTGCCTTACGTTGCACTCGATACGTTTGCCTACGACAGTGCGGGACGTATCTATTACCAGGTCAACGATATTCATCAGCGCCTTATCTCCGGCTACGAGCATTTGCCCGGCCCCCCGCCGGGTACTTTACGCACAGATGATTACCCGGCGCTGGCGCGTTTTTATGACGCTCAATATTTGGGGCAGAACGTGCGCGTGGTCAGCTTGCTCAAGGCGGTGAGCGAGCCCAACATGAACGGCATGGCCGAGATCCGGGTGGCTGAAACCGATGAGGCGCGCGTATCGATGGCGCGCAGCCTGATGGCCGACACCTTGTTGCGCCTGGGCATGCTGGGGCTGGGCGCTTTGCTGGTGGTGTGGTTTGCGGTCAGTGCGGCGTTGCGGCCACTGGAGCGTTTGCGCACCGCCGTGGAGGAGCGCGAGCCGGATGATTTGCGGCCCTTGCCACGGGTCCCGGTGCAGCGCGAGTTGTGGCCGCTGGTACAAGCCCTCAATCATTTCACTGAGCGTCTGCGCGGTCAGTTTGAGCGTCAGGCGCAATTCATCGCCGATGCATCCCATGAGTTACGGACACCGTTGGCCGTGCTCAAGGCTCAGTTGGAGTTGGGCTTGCGTGCCCATGAGCCGGATACGTGGCGCAGCACCTTGGCGCAGGCGGTGCAAGGCACGGATCGGCTCACGCATTTGGCCAATCAATTACTGTCGCTGGCGCGTATTGAGAACGGGGCGCGGGCGATTGCAGAAGGGGGTGCGCAATTACTGGACCTCAGTCAACTGGCACGCGAACTGGGCATGGCGATGGCGCCGTTGGCCCATGCGCGTGGCGTGGCGTTGGCACTTGAGGCCGAACACCCGGTGTGGATGCACGGTGAGCCGACATTGCTCAATGAGTTACTCAGCAACCTGATGGACAACGCATTGGCCCACACCCCGGTCGGCGGCAATGTGATATTGCGCGTCATTGAGCCGGCGGTGCTGGAAGTTGAAGACGATGGGCCGGGCATTCCCTATGAAGACCGCGAGCGCGTATTTGAGCGGTTTTATCGCCGCAACCCGATGGTTGCAGGCTCGGGGCTGGGGTTGGCGATTGTGGGGGAGATCTGTCGCGCACATGTGGCGCAGATCACCCTGCACGATGGCGCGCAGGGTGGGCTGAAAGTGCGGGTCAGTTTTGTGCCTGCGACGGTGGCGCGCGGTGACGTCAGATAAACATGCTGCGGGCGGTGTTCAATTCATCGTGCAGCTTGGTGCTCATGGCATCCAGGCCCAGTTTCTTGAAGGCGGGCAATGCGTTCAGTTCAACCTTGGCAATGGCGCAATGGCTATTTTGATGGGTGAACACCGTAGCGATTTGCACCAGATCAATGTAATCGAGGCTGTCTGAATTGCGCATGAAGTCCAGGTACTGGCCGGGTAGCTTGACCAGCATTTCAGGGAATTCCCACACGCTGAGCAGTTTGTCGCCGATCAAGGGGTGGATGTTTTCGATGACGTGATTGAGCGACACCGGGTCCGAGAGCAGTTCGTTGTGCTCTTCGGCGTAGGTCAGAATCGGCAGCACCCCAATTTGATGAACCAGACCGCCCAGTGCAGCCTGATCCGGTTTCAGTTGGGTGTAGCGTCTGCACAAGGCATAACAGATGCCGGCGATTTCCAGGCTTTGACGCCACACCTCGCGCATTTTCTGTTCGACCACGTCAGAGCGTGCATGGAAGATTTGCTCCATGACCAGCCCGATGGCCAGGTTGCTGCTGTAATTGACCCCCAGGCGCGTAATGGCTGTGTGCAGGTCGGTGACTTCCTGAGTGGCGCGCAACAGCGGACTGTTGACCACTTTAATCAGGCGGGCAGACAGCGCGGTGTCACGGCCAATGACTTTGCTTAAATGACTGACACTGATATCAGGGTTTTCAGCGGCCTTGCGGATGTTCAAGGCTACTTCGGGTAGCGTGGGCAGAACCAGGTCATCTTTATCAATAGCCTGAATCAAATCCTTTTGGACTTTATGCGCCAACGTGCTCATTTCTGTTCTCTGGGGGTTTCAAGGTACGGCAATTAGCGCTGGATCTCGCGATCACGGTCCAGTTGATAGGGCAGGTCCATCAGCGACAGTGCAGGCCCTTGTAAATCACCGACATGCACATCGCCTGACTGCGCCGCTTCGGCTTGCAGAACGGCCAGTAATTCAACACCGTGTTCGCTACGGGCGCCGATCACCACTTCGCCAATGGCGCTGCTATGAGTGGGGGCAAACAGCGGAGTTCCCGGTAATGGCACCTCATTGCCTGTAAGCGACAGGCGGTAGAGGTGGCGTTTGAGCTTGCCCAGATACTGCATGCGCGCAACGATCTCCTGACCCGTGTAGCAACCTTTTTTGAAGCTCACACCGCCCACTGCCTGCAGGTTGATCATTTGCGGGATAAACAGCTCGCGGGTTTGCGCCATGACTTGGCCGATACCGGCGCGGATCTGGCCCAGTAGCCAATCATTAAGCTCGGCTTGAGGCAACTGAGCCTCCAGTTGGCGAGTCAGGGTGTGCGCCTGATCGGCAGGCGCCCACAGTTCGGCACGGCCTTCAGAGGCGCGAACCGCGATCAAGTCGTTGGCGCGCGCTACGCTGTCGGTGTCGGCAGGCAGGTGCAGGCCCAGGCTCTCAAGTACGTGGTCGGCCTGTACCAGGCCAAAACGCACCCAGTTAGCGCTGTCATCGGTAAGCGTGGACTTTGAAAACACGGCGTACTTTTTCAGGTCGGCCAATTGTGGCTCTACCAGTTCGCGGGCCATCGCCAGCAAGCAGCCGTCGGGCTGAAGGACGATGCGGAAACTTGATTGCATCCGGCCTTTTTGCGTGCAGCGGGCGCCGAGGCTTGCGCGCGTGTCGCTCAAGTAATTGAGGTTGCAGGTCAACTGCCCCTGTAAAAACTTGCTCGCGTCATTGCCGCGAACAGCAAGCACGCCTTCGTGCGTCAGGGTGCAGAAAAAAGCAGAGTCGGCCATGGTTCATCGCAGGTCAAAAAGTCTGGGACACATCATAGAGGTGCGTTCTGCAAATGGATAGTTCGCGTAGGACCGGTGGAGGCCGACCAAAGCCGACTGGTCTCTGGCAGAACGGCCTGTATACTTGCGCACTATTTGAGGAGCGCTCCATGGTCGAAGATGTTGAACTCAATCGTCTCTACTGGCACAGCCGCCGCGGCATGCTTGAACTGGACGTGCTGTTGGTGCCTTTCGTCAAAGAGGTATACGCCACGCTGAACGACGTAGACCGCGAGTGCTATCGCAAGCTGCTTGAGTGCGAAGACCAGGACATGTTCGGCTGGTTTATGGAGCGCAGCGAGTCCGAAGACCCGGAGTTGCAGCGCATGGTTCGCATGATCCTGGATCGTGTCCAGCCCAAGTAATTTTTTCGAATGCCGCTGGCGTGCTTCCGGGCACTTGCTGGCGGCGTATCTTGCAGCCCAGACACTGGCGCTGATCGCAATCTGCCTTCTTTCAATCCCTGCCTGGGTTCAAGTGCTGGGGGCTTTTGTGTGTCTGAGCCACGGGTTTTGGGTGTGGCCACGGCATATCCGCCTGACCCATCCCACGGCGATTAGCGGCTTGCGGCGTAATGCTGAGGGTTGGCAGTTGTGGAGTCGTGCCAACGGTTGGCAGGCTGTTCAACTGCGTCGCGACAGTATCGCGTTACCTGCGTTGGTGATTGTGCGTTTTAGTCTGCGAGGCGAGCGTTGGGTGCGTGCAGCTTGCATACCCTGCGACGCGCTGGCGCCCGATCAGCACCGGCGCCTGCGCGTGCGGCTCAAGTTCAGTCGGCGTAGGTGGCTGGCACCAGAATAGTGTCCAGTGCCTCGGGCAGCATGTGCGGGTAGTCGAGTGTGTAATGCAGGCCGCGCGACTCCTTTCTGGCCATCGCGCTGCGGATCATCAGTTCGGCCACTTGCGCCAGGTTGCGCAACTCGATCAAGTCACGGCTGACTTTATAGTTGCTGTAGAACTCGTCAATTTCATCCAGCAATAGCCGAACCCGGTGCTGTGCCCGTTGCAGGCGCTTGTTGGTGCGCACGATACCCACGTAGTCCCACATGAAGCGCCGCAGCTCATCCCAGTTGTGGGCGATGATCACGTCTTCGTCCGAATCGGTCACCTGGCTCGCATCCCAACTGGGTAAGGCCACTGGAATGGCGATGTGCTGCAATTGAGCCAAAATGTCAGTGGCAGCTGCGCGGCCATACACGAAACACTCCAGCAAGGAGTTGCTGGCCATGCGATTGGCGCCGTGCAGGCCGGTGAAACTGGTCTCGCCGATGGCATATAGGCCGGGTACATCGGTGCGCCCATGCGCGTCGACCATGACCCCGCCGCAGGTGTAATGCGCGGCTGGCACCACGGGGATGGGCTGGCGGGTGATGTCGATGGAAAACTCAAGGCAGCGCTCATACACCGTCGGGAAATGGGTCTTGATGAACGTTTCGGATTTATGGCTGATGTCCAGGTACACGCAATCAATGCCCAGACGCTTCATTTCGTGGTCGATGGCCCGGGCCACAATATCGCGCGGGGCCAATTCGCCGCGCGGGTCAAAGCGCTGCATGAAGCGCTCGCCGTTTGGCAGCTTTAAATGTGCCCCTTCGCCACGCAGGGCTTCGGTGATCAAAAAGCTTTTGGCTTGCGGGTGATACAGGCAGGTGGGGTGGAACTGGTTGAATTCCAGGTTCGCAACGCGACAGCCCGAGCGCCACGCCATCGCAATGCCGTCACCGCAGGCGCCGTCCGGATTGCTGGTATAGAGGTAGACCTTGGCGGCGCCGCCGGTGGCCAGAATCGTAAAGCGCGAGCCGAAAGTGTCTACCTCACCTGTGGCGCGATTGAGCACATAGGCCCCCAGGCAGCGATCACCGTCCAGCCCCAGCCTGCGCTCGGTAATCAGATCAACGGCCACCCGTTGTTCAAGCAATTCAATGTTGGGGCGTTGGCGAGCCTGTTCGAGCAGGGTTTTGAAAATCGCGGCCCCCGTTGCGTCGGCCGCGTGGATGATGCGCCGGTGGCTGTGCCCGCCTTCGCGGGTGAGGTGGAACTCAAAGCCCGGGTGCTGCGGGTCGACGGCTTCATCGCGGGTGAAGGGTACGCCTTGATCGATCAGCCACTGAATGGCCTCGCGACTGTGCTCGACAGTGAAACGCACGGCATCTTCATGGCACAGGCCACCGCCGGCGTTGAGGGTGTCTTCAACGTGGGACTGCACCGTGTCGGTGTCATCGAGCACGGCGGCAACACCGCCTTGTGCCCAGAACGTCGAGCCGTTGGCCAGATCGCCCTTGCTCAGAACTGCAATGCGCATGTGGCCGGGCAAGGTAAGTGCCAGGCTCAAACCGGCAGCACCGCTGCCAATCACCAGCACATCATGTTGAAAATGTTGGCTCATTCTTCTGACATCCGCAAAAAAGCGCCCACTAGTATATAGAGGGGGGGATCGGCACAATAGCCGGGCCTTTATGGCATTGTGAAACTACAGCGGGCACGAAGTGTGCCTCACTCGCAGGCGGTCTGTATGCCGGTATGCAGAATAATTTGCCGGTACAGGCCGGGTTCAAGCGTGTGCAGAGGCTCGCGCGTGGGGCTGTGGCGCAATGAATGGCAACTCGCTCGGATTAATTGAACTTTTCGTATAGGCCAATGTTCCATAGAGGGTTGCCCATCATGAAGGGGGACAGCGTTGGCTTTAACGCCGGCGGGCTTGAGATATGGCCTGCAGCAGGTAAATTCGACGACAAGATTATTGACGCAGCCGGCAAGGCCGAGCTGCGTTTTCGTGCGCGCCAAATCCGAGTGCGCAGGAAACTTACCAGGGGGGAGAGAACTTTTGCGTAAAGCCCGAGTCTATGTTTGCAAGCCTGATCAATTAGCACAGCAATCTCCCTCTCGGTCTTATGAGGAGTATTCATGCTAACCCAGGAAGAGGATCAGCAGCTGGTCGAGCGCGTACAGCGTGGCGACAAGCGTGCATTCGATCTGCTAGTGCTGAAATACCAGCACAAAATTCTCGGGTTGATCGTGCGGTTTGTGCACGACACCCATGAAGCCCAAGACGTTGCACAAGAAGCCTTCATCAAGGCTTACCGGGCACTCGGTAATTTTCGCGGAGACAGCGCCTTTTATACATGGCTGTACCGCATCGCCATTAACACGGCTAAAAATTACCTGGTGTCACGGGGGCGACGTCCGCCAGACAGTGATGTGAGTTCTGAAGATGCTGAGTTTTACGATGGTGACCACGGTCTGAAAGATCTGGAATCGCCGGAGCGTGCTTTGCTCCGCGATGAGATCGAAGGTACCGTTCATCGCACGATTCAGCTGTTACCAGAAGATCTACGAACGGCGTTAACTTTACGTGAGTTTGATGGTCTGAGTTACGAGGACATTGCGAGCGTCATGCAATGCCCGGTGGGTACCGTGCGCTCCCGGATTTTCCGCGCCCGGGAAGCCATTGATAAAGCCCTGCAACCTTTGTTGCAGGAAACCTGAGACAGCGGCGACAGCCAAGAGAGGAACCGCCATGAGTCGTGAAGCCCTGCAGGAATCGCTGTCCGCGGTGATGGATAACGAAGCGGACGAACTGGAACTACGTCGGGTATTGAATGCCTTTGACGATTCGCACACCCGTGACACCTGGTCTCGTTACCAAGTGGCACGTGCTGCGATGCACAAGGATTTGATGATTCCACGCCTGGACATCGCATCTGCTGTATCGGCTGCATTGGCCGAGGAACAAACCCCGGTCAAAGTGGCCTCCAGCCCCTGGAAAAGCATTGGGCGTCTGGCAGTTGCAGCGTCGGTGACAGTCGCTGTGTTGGCCGGTGTAAGGCTCTACAACCAGGATGACATCGTCGGTGCACAGCTTGCTCAGCAAGGTACTCAGCCGAGCATGACCGCGCCGATGGTTAAAGGCCCTGCCGTACTGGCCAACTACAAAGAGAGTGCTGACCAGGCTCCGGGCCCTATGGCCAACGGTGTTCTGCAAGGTCAGTCAGGTTGGCAGGATCAACGTTTGCCGGGTTACCTGCGTCAGCATGCCCAGCAAGCTGCGATGAAAAGCACTGAGGGTGTTCTTCCTTACGCTCGAGCCGCCAGTCTGGAAAACCGTTAAGGCCATCATGCGCGTCCTACCTCTGTTACCGCTTTTGCTCAGTGGCTGGTTTGCAGTGCCAGCCCATGCCGATGAAGCTCAGGATTGGCTCAAACGCCTCGGGCAAGCGGAGCAGCAGCAAAGCTATCAAGGCACCTTCGTTTATGAACGCAACGGTAGTTTTTCTACCCACAGCATCTGGCACCTCGTGCAGGATGGGAACGTTCGTGAACGACTGCTGCAACTCGATGGCCCTGCTCAAGAGGTTGTCCGCGCCGATGGGCGCACCCTCTGTGTCACTGGCCAGCTGGTTTCGGGGCTACGCGGTACATCGGCAGCGTCGGTCAGAACGCTGGAGACCGAAAAACTCAGCAACTGGTACGCAGTGACCAAAACCGGAGATTCACGCGTAGCGGGTCGCCGGGCGGTGATTATTTCCCTGACGCCGCGTGATCAGCACCGTTACGGCGTTGAGTTGTATCTGGATCGCGACACCGGTTTGCCGCTTAAATCATTGCTGCTCAATGATAAGGCGCAACTGCTGGAGCGTTTTCAGTTCACTGAGCTGGACACTCAAACGCCTGACAGTGCACTGCTCAAACCCAGTGGACAGTGTCAGTCGGTTTCGCTCCAGCCGCCTGTCGAACAAACCGGCGCAGTGACTCACGCCTGGCATTCAGACTGGCTGCCTCCGGGGTTTGAACTGGTCAACAGCACGGTCAATCGAGACCCTAAGACCAAGTCCGAAGTCACCAGCCTGTTGTATGACGACGGTCTAGCCCGCTTTTCAGTCTTTCTGGAGCCGCTCAATGGCGCCTCTGCACCTGACACGCGAGTTCAACTGGGCCCTACAGCTGCCGTTTCAAGGCACCTGACAACCAATGACGGCGATATGCTGGCTACCGTGGTGGGCGAGATTCCAATCGGCACTGCAGAACGCATTGCGCTTTCCATGCGTACCGGTAAAGCCGAGCCGCAGGTCAAGCCTTAGTGGTGTGCCGACATGTCTGGTGAAGATTTTCATTTGCCAAACGTTTTATATTTTTCTATAGGTCAGAGCCCTAAAGGCTCTGGCCTTGTTTGTTTGTGGGTGTCCAAAAATACGGTCTATGCTTTGGGCTTGGTTTTTGGATGCCAGCCGCTTAACTCTGCTTGCTATTAACGGGAGCTGTATGTCGATGCCTCGATTGAAACCTTACTTACCCATTCTTGCGGCCGTGATGATGCTCGGGCAGGCAGTTCCGGCCTTGGCGGATGCGCCGTTGGTGCAGTTGCCCGACTTCACGCAGTTGGTTGAACAAGCCTCCCCGGCGGTGGTGAACATCAGCACCACGCAAAAATTACCTGAGCGCCGTGTGTCAAGCATGGGGCAAATGCCCGACCTGGAAGGGCTGCCGCCCGGTTTGCGGGACTTTTTCGAGCGCAGCATGCCGCAAGCACCACGCAGCGGCGGCGGGCGTCAGCGCGAAGCTCAATCGCTGGGTTCGGGTTTTATCATTTCGCCTGATGGCTATGTCCTGACCAACAACCACGTCGTGGCGGATGCAGATGAAATCATCGTGCGTCTCTCAGACCGCAGCGAAATGAAAGCCAAGCTGGTTGGCACCGATCCACGCTCTGACGTGGCGCTGCTGAAAATCGAAGGCAAAAACCTGCCAGTTCTGAAACTGGGCAAGTCGCAAGACCTCAAAGCGGGGCAGTGGGTGGTTGCAATCGGTTCACCGTTCGGTTTTGACCATACCGTGACCCAAGGCATCATCAGCGCCATCGGCCGCAGCCTGCCGAACGAAAGCTACGTGCCTTTTATCCAGACTGACGTGCCGATCAACCCGGGTAACTCCGGCGGCCCGCTGTTCAACCTGGCCGGTGAGGTTGTGGGTATCAACTCGCAAATCTACACCCGCTCCGGTGGTTTCATGGGCGTGTCGTTTGCCATCCCTATCGACGTAGCGATGGACGTGTCCAACCAGCTTAAAAACGGTGGCAAAGTCAGCCGTGGCTGGTTGGGTGTGGTGATTCAAGAGGTCAACAAAGACCTGGCTGAATCCTTCGGTCTGGACAAGCCAGCCGGTGCGTTGGTGGCTCAAGTGCTCGATGACGGCCCGGCAGCCAAAGGCGGCCTGCAAGTGGGTGACGTGATCCTGAGCATGAATGGCCAGCCAATTGTGATGTCTGCCGACCTGCCGCATCTGGTGGGTGCTCTCAAGGCGGGCAGCAAGGCAAGCCTTGAAGTGGTGCGTGACGGCAAGCGTAAAACCTTGGACCTGACCGTGGGCGCGATTCCTGACGAAGGCAAAGAGATGGACTCGCCGAGCGGTGCCGAGCGCAGCAGCAACCGTCTGGGTGTTTCTGTGGTGGACCTGAGCGAGGAACAGAAGAAAGCCAACGACATCAAGGGTGGCGTGATCATCAAGGATGTTCAGGACGGCCCTGCGGCCCTGATCGGCCTGCAACCAGGTGATGTCATTACACACTTGAACAACCAGGCGATTACCGATGCCAAACAGTTCACTGACATTGCCAAGGCGCTGCCAAAAAACCGTTCGGTGTCGATGCGCGTGCTGCGTCAAGGTCGTGCCAGCTTTATTACCTTCAAACTGGCGGAGTAACGCTGGTATAGGCAATACGTTGAGGTAATGAGAAAGCCCGTATCGAGTGATACGGGCTTTTTTGTACGGCTTATTTTTTCTTCTGTTTGGGGACTCTGACCAATTGGCTGTTGGAGTACATGTCATGCCAGGTGCGCTTTTGTTTATCGAAGAGCGACCAGACAAAGCCCAGACCGAAACACAGCCATGAACCAATCGATACGATAAAACGCAGCAACGCTTGCCACAGGCTGATTGCCGTACCGTCCGCGTTCTGTACGCGCACCCCCCATACCTGCATGCCCAGAGTTTGACCTGAGTGGGTCCAGAACTTGGCAAAGAAGCCGAACAGCACAAAAAACAGCAGGGTGGACAACAGCGGGTCGCCGTCCAGTGCGCCGGACTCCGAGAGTGCGCGCATTTTGGCTTCACCGATAAAGCCCATCAAAATCAGTTTGTAAATAAAGGTGGTGACGATCATCAGTGCTGTGCACAACAAGAAATCGTAGAACATGGCTGCCAGGCGGCGCCCCAGGCCAGCGGCTGGAAACGCGCCTTGAGGGCTTAGTGGTTGTTTCGACATGGCAGGGTCTCGTGAAGGAAAAAAGCCATCTTACGGAATTGCGCCCATAAAAAAGCCTCTGATGTCACCATCAGAGGCTTTTCACTGCAATAAAGCTTAGGCTTCGGCTTGTACTTCGTCAGCCTGCATGCCTTTTTGGCCTTGTACGGCGACGAAAGTCACTTTTTGGCCTTCTTTCAGGCTTTTGAAACCGTTGCCCTGGATGGCACGGAAGTGCACGAATAGATCCGC
Source organism: Pseudomonas sp. TAA207 (assembly GCF_001529285.1). Lineage (NCBI taxonomy): Bacteria > Pseudomonadati > Pseudomonadota > Gammaproteobacteria > Pseudomonadales > Pseudomonadaceae > Pseudomonas > Pseudomonas sp. TAA207. The sequence goes on from NZ_LLWJ01000070.1 coordinate 230,623, forward strand.
ACCGCTTTCAGGGGTAATAAAGCCAAACCCTTTCTCATCGTTAAACCACTTGACGGTACCGCTTTGACGTTGGGACATTTCTTAATTCCTTGACGCTAACAATTAATGACAGTCTCTTTGCTATGAAAGAGAACTGGTGCTGGGTTGCAGGAAAGTAAGAGACGCCGAACGGGTGTAGCAAACTTAGAGCTACTGCCCAGGTCACGATTCCAGCGACCCATGCAAACACAGTGCGCAAACTCTACGACAACCAAGGTTGTAAAAACAAGCCCTGCCAATACGCCGTCTGTCCCTGTGTTTTAAAGGATGTAACGTCGATTTAAGCCGCGTTTTTTGGAGAGGCATGTTCAATTGTGTTCGTGTTCTTTTCGATACTTTCACGCTCGAAAAGTGCGGACTGTTTTGTGGCAGTTGCATGACACTTAAGTGTCGTGAACATGCAACTGTGTTTCAAACCAGGCGTCTTTACCCTCTGTAATAACGTTGCGCAACAAACGGCAGTTTCGACACTTTCATGGGTACACGTTTACCGCGAACGATTGCCCATACGTCGGTATCGAGGGGTGTATAGGCCGTGTCTAGATAACCCATTGCCAAAGGCGCACCCAGGGTTGGACCGAAACCGCCACTACAGATACTGCCGATCACGTTGCCGTCCGCGTTTACAACCTCGGCCCCCTCACGTACCGGCGTGCGCTCCTGGGGCAGCAGGCCGACCCGTTTACGAGCAACGCCGCTTTGCTGTTGGGCAAACACCGTTTCAGCGCCGGGGAACCCGCCCGCCCGCGGCCCGTCTGCCCGACGAGCTTTAGAAATGGCCCATAACAGGCTGGCTTCAATCGGCGTGGTTTTCTCGTTCATGTCATGCCCATACAGGCACAGACCCGCTTCCAGGCGCAGCGAGTCGCGCGCGCCCAAGCCAATCGCTTCCACCTCAGGTTGAGCCAGCAGGTGACGTGCCAGAGCCTCTGCGTGCTCTGCCGGCACCGAGATCTCAAAGCCATCTTCACCGGTGTACCCCGAACGACTCACATAGCACTCCACGCCCAGCAGCGTCACCGGGGCAAACTGCATAAAGGTCATTTTCGCCACTTCCGGCGCCAGGCGTTCAAGTACCTTGACCGCCTCAGGGCCTTGCAAGGCGAGCAGGGCGCGGTCTTCAAACAGCGGCTGAATCTGACAATGGGTACTCAGGTGTTTACGCAAATGCGCCAGGTCCTGCTCTTTGCAGGCCGCGTTTACCACCAGAAACAGTTCATCGTTACCCAGGTTGGCGACCATCAGGTCATCCAGAATGCCGCCTTGTTCGTTGGTGAACATGGCATAACGCTGCATGCCCACTGGCAGGTCGATGATGTCGACCGGCACCAAGGTTTCCAGGGCTTTGGCCGCCTGCGCGCCACTCAGGCGAATTTGCCCCATGTGTGACACATCAAACAGCCCGGCGTGTTCACGGGTGTGCTGATGCTCTTTCATGACACCCAGCGGGTACTGCACGGGCATGTCGTAACCGGCAAACGGCACCATGCGCGCACCCAGTTCCAGGTGCAACGCGTGCAGCGGGGTTTTAAGCAGTTGTTCGGTGGACATTCGTGACTCCTTAAAAATCAGCACTCGATAATGTTGACGGCCAGACCGCCGCGAGCGGTTTCTTTGTATTTGCTTTTCATGTCGGCGCCGGTCTGGCGCATGGTGCGGATCACTTTGTCCAGAGAGACAAAATGCTGCCCATCACCGCGCAACGCCATGCGCACCGCGTTGATCGCTTTGACCGAGCCCATTGCATTGCGCTCGATGCACGGCACCTGCACCAGCCCGCCAATCGGGTCGCAGGTCAGCCCCAAGTTATGTTCCATGCCGATCTCGGCGGCGTTTTCGACTTGTTGCACGCTACCGCCCAGCACCTCGCACAACGCGCCCGCCGCCATTGAGCACGCCACGCCGACCTCGCCCTGGCAACCCACTTCGGCGCCAGAGATGGAGGCGTTTTCTTTGTACAAAATTCCGATGGCCGCAGCCGTCAGCAGAAACCGCACCACGCCGTCTTCATTGGCTCCGCCGATAAAGCGCATGTAGTAATGCAATACGGCCGGAATAATCCCCGCGGCCCCATTGGTGGGCGCTGTTACCACGCGGCCACCGTTGGCGTTTTCTTCATTGACCGCCAACGCGTACAGGTTGACCCAGTCCAGCACTGACAGGGCGTCGCGCAATGAAGCTTCGGGGTTGGCGCAGAGCTGGCGATGCAGGGCCGCGGCACGGCGTTTGACCTTCAGGCCGCCCGGCAGGATGCCTTCATGGCGGCAACCGGCGCTGACGCAATCCTGCATCACTTGCCAGATGTTGAGCAGACCGCTACGGGTCTCGGCTTCCGGGCGCCATGCACTTTCGTTGGCCATCATCACCTGGCTGATCGACAGGTGGTGGGTGACGCAATGGCGCAGCAAGTCCTTGGCGGTCTTGAACGGGTACTTCAGTTCAGTGCTGTCCTCCACGATGCGGTCAGCGCCAGCGGCGCCTTCATCCACCACAAACCCCCCACCGACCGAGTAATACTCGCGGCTGCGGATTTGTATGCCAGCGGCATCGAGGGCACGAAAAATCATGCCATTAGGGTGGTAGGGCAGGGGTTTGCGGATCATTGCCAGGTGCAGCTTTTCATTGAACGCGATGGGGTGTTGGCCCAGCAGGTTTAATTGCCCGCTGCTACGGATCGCGGCCAGACGCTGATCCACGGTTTCGGTGTTGACGGTGTCCGGGTGCTCGCCTTCCAGGCCCAGGAGCACGGCTTTGTCGCTGCCGTGGCCTTTGCCGGTGGCGCCGAGCGAGCCATACAGTTCCACTTTGACGCAGGCGGTTGTGTGCAATAGCTCATCACGCTGTAGACCTTCAACAAACCGTGCGGCGGCCCGCATGGGGCCGACGGTATGAGAGCTTGAAGGACCGATGCCAATTTTGAACAGGTCGAACACGCTTAACGACATGGGGTTCTCCGGTTTCTTATGGGTTATTGGCATTAAATACAGATGCCCTGTAGGCACGTTCGCACCTACAGGGGGGTTAGTGGTCTATGCCTCCTGATAGTTCTCAATCGAGGGGCACGCGCACACCAGATTGCGATCGCCAAACACATTGTCGACCCGACCCACTGGTGGCCAGTACTTGCTTTCTATCAACGACTCAACCGGGTACACCGCTTGTTCGCGGCTGTACGGATGGGTCCATTCACCGACCATTTCTGCGGCCGTGTGCGGGGCGTTTTTCAGCGGATTGTCGTCTTTGTCCAGCGCGCCATTTTCCACGGCGCGGATCTCTTCGCGGATGCGGATCATGGCGTCGCAGAAGCGGTCCAGCTCTTGTTTGGACTCGCTTTCGGTCGGCTCGATCATCAGCGTGCCTGCCACCGGGAACGACATGGTCGGGGCATGGAAGCCGAAGTCGATCAGGCGCTTGGCCACGTCGTCCACGCTGATGCCGCTGCTGTCCTTGAGAGGGCGCAGGTCGAGGATGCATTCATGTGCCACCAGGCCGTTGCTGCCCGAATACAACACAGGGAAGTGCTCTTCAAGGCGGCGGGCGATGTAGTTGGCGTTGAGGATGGCCATTTGTGAAGCACGTTTGAGGCCTTCGCCGCCCATCATGCGGATATACATCCAGGTGATGGGCAGAATGCTCGCGCTGCCGAACGGCGCTGCGCACACCGCGCCCTGCTTGCGTGGCAGGCTGGCGTGGCCCGGCAGGAACGGCGTGAGGTGCGACTTGACGCCAATCGGACCCACGCCCGGGCCACCACCGCCATGGGGAATGCAAAAGGTTTTGTGCAAGTTGAGGTGGGAAACGTCGCCGCCGAACTTGCCGGGTGCGCACAAGCCCACCATCGCGTTCATGTTGGCGCCGTCGATGTACACCTGGCCGCCGTGGTCGTGAATGATGCCGCAGATTTCACGAATGCCTTCTTCGAACACGCCGTGGGTCGAAGGGTAGGTGATCATCAATGCCGCCAGGTGCTCGCTGTGCTCGATGGCTTTGGCGCGCAGGTCTTCAATGTCGACGTTGCCGCGTGCGTCGCAGGCCGTGACCACCACGCGCATGCCCGCCATATTGGCGGTGGCCGGGTTGGTGCCGTGTGCAGAAGAGGGAATCAGGCAAATGTCGCGACGTTCTTCGCCACGGCTTTGGTGGTAGGCGCGAATCGCCAGCAACCCGGCGTACTCGCCCTGGGAGCCCGCATTGGGTTGCAGCGAAATGGCGTCGTAACCGGTGGCGGCGCAGAGCATGGCCTCCAGCTCGTGGGTCAGTTGCTGGTAGCCCTGACTTTGTTCGACCGGTGCGAAGGGGTGCAGGCTGCCGAACTCGGCCCATGTGATGGGGATCATTTCGCTGGCAGCGTTGAGCTTCATGGTGCAGGAACCCAGCGGAATCATTGTGCGATCCAGTGCCAGGTCTTTGTCAGCCAAACGACGCAGGTAACGCATCAGTTCGGTTTCAGAGTGGTAACGGTTGAACACCGGGTGGCTGAGGATCGGCGACTGGCGCAGCAGCGCGGCCGGCAAGGTGCCACTCACGGTGTGAGCCAGGGCATCGAAGTCCGGCAGCGCTTGACCGTCGGCGGCCAGCAAGGCCCATAGCGCGGTCACATCGGACGGGCCACAGGTTTCGTCCAGCGACACGCCCACACGCTCGTCATCCACCACGCGCAGGTTGATGTGTTTGGCGTGTGCGTTGGCGTGCAGGGTTTGGGTTTTGCCGGCGGTGTGCAGGGTCAGGGTGTCGAAAAATTCGCTCTGTTCGACGTTCAGTCCCAGTGCAGTCAGGCCCTTGGCCAGAATCGCGGTCAGTTGATGAATGCGCTGAGCAATCTGCGTCAGGCCGTGAGGGCCGTGGTACACGGCGTACATGCTGGCAATGTTGGCCAGCAGCACCTGCGCGGTGCAGATATTGCTCGTGGCCTTTTCGCGTCGAATGTGTTGCTCGCGGGTTTGCATGGCCAGACGCAACGCCGGTTTGCCATGGCGGTCGACCGAGACGCCGACCAGACGCCCCGGCATGTCGCGTTTGAACGCGTCGCGGGTGGCGAAGTAAGCGGCGTGCGGGCCACCGAAACCCAGTGGCACGCCAAAACGCTGGGCGCTGCCGATGGCCACGTCGGCGCCGAACTCGCCCGGCGGATTCAGCAGGGTCAGCGCCAGCAAGTCAGCTGCGACGGCCACCAGCGCATTGGCGGCGTGGAAGCGTTCAACCAGTTCGCGGTAATCGAACACGTCGCCATTGCTGGCCGGGTATTGCAAGAGGGCGCCGAAGAACGGCGACAGGTCCGTGAGGCCACGTTCATCACCCACCACCACGTCGATGCCCAGCGGCTCAGCGCGGGTGCGCAACACATCGAGGGTTTGCGGGTGGCAGTGACGGGAAGCAAAGAACGCGTTGCTGGACTTGTTTTTGCTCAGGCGCTTGCAGAAGGTCATGGCTTCCGCGGCGGCGGTGGCTTCATCGAGCAGCGAGGCGTTGGCAATCGGCAGGCCGCTAAGGTCGCTGATCAGGGTCTGGAAGTTGAGCAGGGCTTCGAGGCGGCCTTGGGAAATCTCGGGTTGATACGGCGTGTACGCGGTGTACCAGGCCGGGTTTTCCAACAGGTTGCGCAAGATAGGCGAAGGCGTATGGCAGTTGTAATAGCCTTGGCCAATGTAGGTTTTGCACAGCTGGTTTTTGGCGGCGATGGCTTTGATCGAGGCCAGCGCATCCGCCTCGCTTTGTCCGGCTGGCAGGTTGAGCACGCTGGTGCCCTTGATGCTTTCAGGGATCACGCTGGCGCTCAGAGCATCGAGAGACTCAAAGCCCAGAGTGGCGAGCATGGCCTGTTCATCGGTCTGGCGCGGGCCGATGTGGCGCGCGATAAATTCATTGGCGGTGCTGAGTTTAGGGGTCATGGCGAGTTCCTCAGGCGTCAGCGTTGGCTTTGATCAGGCGGTCGTAGGCGTCCTGATCCAGCAACTGGCTCACTGCGTTGGCATCGGTGGGTTTGAAGCGGAAGAACCAGCCTTCACCCAGCGGGTCTTCGTTGACCAGTTCCGGGCTGCTATCGAGCGCCGGATTGACTTCCAGTACCTCGCCGTCCAGTGGCATGTACACACCGCTGGCAGCTTTCACCGACTCAACGGTGGCGGCTTCTGCGCCTTTGTCGTAGGCCTGTAGTTCTGGCAATTGAACAAACACCACGTCGCCCAGAGCGTTTTGCGCAAATGCGGTAATGCCCACGGTCACGCTGCCGTCGGCTTCGGCGCGCAGCCACTCGTGGTCTTCAGTAAAACGCAATTCGCTCATGGAAACTCCTCAGGGCCAGACTCGTCTGGTAGTCGCAGTAGATTGCTCGCGCAAGGTCGAGCGCTTTGAGAAGTGCATTGCAAGATGGCTGCCAATTTGTAAAAGGCCATATTTATCAATGAATTGGTGGTTTCGACAGGCGGCAGCATGACGCTACCTGTAGCGAAATCGCTACAGGTGTGATGGGTTTAAAAAATCGAAGCGGATCAAAGCCTTGCAGCAGTGCGTCAGGCAACGTGTGTACTGTAATCGTTCCATCGTATCGAATTCGATACGGTTGTTTGGTCGTGTCAGGTGATCAGACCAAAAGTGTGCAGGCTTGGGCGGCACCTACGAAGCAGGATTTTTGCCGGGGATTGCGTATTTACGCAGCCGCTGTGCAATCGCGGTGTGGCTGGTTTGCAGGCGGTTGGCCAACTGGCGGGTGGAAGGGTAGTCGACGTAGAGCTTTTCCAGCAGGGCTTTTTCGAACGAGGCGACAGCGTGTTCCAGGGTAAGCACTTCGCCATCGTTTTGCCGTGCCACTGAGGTTCCGGCGATGTCCAGATCGCCAATGTCGACCACGTTGCTTTCGCAAATGGCCGCGGCGCGAAAAATCACGTTTTGCAGTTGCCGCACATTGCCCGGCCAGCGGTTGCCCAGCAGGGCGGGGTAGGTGCCCGGCGCCAGGCGGCACACCGGGCGCTGGATTTGAGTGCAGGCCTGCTGCATAAAGGTGCGCGCCAGCAGCAGAATGTCTTGCCCGCGTTCACGCAGCGGCGGGACGTCGATGTTGAGTACATTCAGGCGATAGAACAGGTCTTCGCGAAAGGTGCCGTCGTTGACCATTTTTTCGAGGTTGCGATGCGTGGCGCTGAGGATGCGCACATTGACCTTCACTTCGCGTTCGCCGCCCACGCGGCGAAAGCTGCCGTCATTCAAAAAGCGCAGCAGCTTGGCTTGCAGGTAGGGCGACATTTCAGCGATTTCATCGAGGAACACCGTGCCGTGATTGGCCAGCTCCATCAACCCCGGCTTACCCCCGCGTTGCGCGCCGGTAAAAGCGCCGGGGGCGTAGCCGAACAGCTCGCTCTCGGCCAGGTTCTCAGGCAGGGCGGCGCAGTTGAGGGCCAGAAAAGGCGCGCCGAAGCGGTCGCTGATGGCATGGCAGGCGCGGGCCACCAGTTCTTTACCGGTGCCGGTTTCACCCTGAATCAATAACGGTGCATCCAGGGTCGCCACGCGTTGAGCGCGGGCTTTGAGGGTGCGGATCGCGGGTGAGTCTCCGAGCAAGGCGTCGAAGCCTTCAGCGTGGTCGTGATGCAGGGCTGCCAGGCGTTCGCCGATACGGCTCGGTTGGTACAGGGTGAGCAGCGCCCCCGCATCAGTGATGGGGGTGGCGTCGAGCATCAGCGGATGGCCGTTGAGGGTGACTTCACGCAGTGGCAGGCGAAAGCCGTTTTCCAGCAGCGCAGGCAGCAAGCCGGGGTCGCTGAACAACGCGCTGATGCTTTCACCACCAGGTTCGCGGCCGTACAGCGACACCAGCGCCGGGTTGGCCAGTAGTACGTGGCCTTCGCTGTCGAGTGCCAATACTGGGTCGGTCATGGCCGCCAGCAGCGCGTCGAGTTGCAGGTGCCGGCGCTGGCCGGGAAGGATGTCCACCATCTTCACCGATTGCACGCCCCGCACGCGGAACAAGGCTTCGCGCAACTCGTCGAGCACTTGCGGGCTTAACGTCGGCGCGTCGATGTAGACGTTGGGCGGCACCATCTCCACGGCATCCAGATTGAGGTTCCGTGCGCCGAGCAACGCCAGTACTTCCTGGGTGATGCCGACACGGTCGATAAAACTGACATGGATACGCATGGGAACGAGCAACACTTCTGGCCAGCGGGGCGGCCAGTATGCCTTGGCAGGGAGGGATGGTGAAACTTAGGTCGTTTACCGACAACCTGTAGGAGCGAGCTTGCCTCGCGATCTTCTAAAGGATCAAAAGATCGCGAGGCAAGCTCGCTCCTACGGGGTGCTGGTTATCCGAGGTGTTCAGGTTTGATCGGGTCGCCAGGCTTGTGGTTGAGCTGGGCTAAAACGTCGGCAAACATTTTGTCGTAGTAACCGTGCATCGAGCGAATGTCTGCGGTTTTGGGAATGCCGTTTTTCACTGCAATCCGGAACGCGTCATGGGCGAAGTTATAGGCCATGTCCTTGGGCAGGGTGAATGAGTCCTTGAAGTCCTTGCCGTTGATCTGGCCGTGCATATCAAACTGCATCGACTTGCCTTCCTTGGGATCTTGAACGACCTGGTAATCAATCTTGATGTCATACCCGAAATCGCCGGGTTGCAGCGCTTCGCGTTGGATATGCAGGTGACCGGGTTCGAACGAGGCCATAGGCGTACTCCTTGATGCAAAAAAAAAGGGCAGACCCCAAGGCCTGCCCCAGGGTTCAGAAGTAAGTGATACCCGATTTCTCGGTGCTGACTCGAGTACCGGCCTTACCTTGAACGATCGCTTCGATATCCGCCAGTGCGCCGATCACAGCGGTCTTGCCGGTCTTGCGGGCAAACTCACACGCGGCTTCGACTTTCGGGCCCATTGAACCCGAGGCGAAACCGAGTTTTTCCAGCTCGTCCGGGTGCGCCTGGGCAATGCCCTTCTGGGTAGGTTTGCCCCAGTCAATGAAGGCTGCATTCACGTCCGTGGCAATGACCAGCAGGTCGCTGTTCAGTTGCTGCGCGAGCAGGGAGGAGGCCAGGTCTTTGTCGATCACCGCCTCAATGCCTTTGAGTTTGCCGTCTTCGTCGTACATGGTCGGAATACCGCCGCCGCCTGCACAGATCACGATGGTGCCCTTTTCCAGCAGCCATTTAATCGGGCGGATTTCGAAGATGCGTTTGGGTTTTGGACTGGCCACCACACGGCGGAATTTGTCGCCATCCGGTGCAATGCTCCAGCCTTTTTCAGCGGCCAGGCTCTTGGCTTCAGATTCGCTGTAGACCGGGCCAATAGGCTTGGTCGGGTTCTGGAAAGCCGGGTCTTTGGGGTCAACTTCAACCTGGGTCAGCAAGGTGGCGAACGGTGCGTCCGGTGGCAACAGGTTGCCCAGCTCTTGCTCGATCATGTAACCGATCATGCCTTCGGTTTCAGCGCCCAGCACGTCCAGCGGGTAAGGGCTGACGTCGGTGTAGGCTGCGGCTTGCAGGGACAGAAGGCCGACTTGGGGGCCGTTACCGTGGGCCACGACCAGTTCGTTGCCAGGAGCGACGCGAGCGATTTGGGCGGTGGCGGTGCGGATGTTTTCGCGTTGATTTTCAGCGGTCATGGGTTGGCCGCGACGCAGAAGGGCGTTACCGCCCAGTGCAACGACGATACGCATAGGTCATTCCTTAAAAGAGGGGAAGGGCACAAACAACCGGGTTCTGTGGGAGCCAGCAGGCTCGCTCCCACAGGTGCACGGCCTTAGATATCAGCCAGCGCAGCTACCAGGATGGCCTTGATGGTGTGCATGCGGTTTTCCGCTTGTTCGAAGGCGATGTTGAAAGGCGATTCGAACACTTCCTCAGTCACTTCAATGCCGTTTTTAAGGTTTGGATGATGCTCGGCCACGTCTTTGCCGACTTTGGTTTCACTGTTGTGGAACGCAGGCAGGCAGTGCATGAACTTCACACGGATGTTTTCGGCGGCTTTGATCAAGTCCATGTTGACCTGATAAGGCAGCAGCAGCTTGATGCGATCGTTCCAGGCTTCCACCGGCTCGCCCATCGATACCCACACGTCGGTGTGGATGAAGTCCACGCCTTTGACTGCAGCTTTCGGGTCTTCGGTCAGGGTGATTTTGGCACCGCTTTCCTTGGCGAATGCCTGACATTGTTTAACGAACGACTCTTCAGGCCACAGGGCTTTTGGTGCGGCGATGCGCACGTCCATGCCCAGTTTGGCGCCGATCAGCAGCAGCGAGTTACCCATGTTGTTACGGGCGTCGCCCAGGTAGGCGTAGCTGATGTCGTGCAGCGGCTTGTCGCTGTGTTCGCGCATGGTCAGCACGTCGGCGATCATTTGCGTCGGGTGGAACTCGGCGGTCAGGCCGTTGAACACCGGCACGCCTGCAAACTTGGCCAGTTCTTCGACGATTTCCTGGGCAAAGCCACGGTATTCGATGGCATCAAACATACGACCCAGAACGCGGGCAGTGTCTTTCATGCTTTCTTTGTGGCCGATTTGCGAAGACACCGGGTCGATGTAGGTGACGTGTGCGCCCTGATCGTGAGCTGCCACTTCAAACGCGCAACGGGTGCGGGTCGAGGTTTTTTCGAAGATCAGCGCAATGTTTTTGCCTTTCAGGTGCGGCTCTTCAGTACCGGTGTACTTGGCGCGCTTCAGATCGCGAGACAGATCCAGCAGGTAGTGAAGCTCGCGTTGGGTGTGGTGCACCAAGCTGAGCAGGCTGCGGTTTTTCATGTTAAACGCCATGGGGATCTCCTGGGTTTCTGGTAACCGGCTTGCGCCGCCCTTTGTAAGGGCCAGCGCAAGCATTCAAATGGATGAATTAATAGTCAATTGGGTCGCGGATGATTGGGCAGGTCATGCAGTGACCGCCGCCACGGCCGCGTCCCAGCTCAGAGGCGCTGATGGTGATGACTTCTACACCGGCCTTGCGCAGCAGGGTGTTGGTGTAGGTGTTGCGGTCGTAGCCGATCACCACGCCAGGCTCCAGTGCCACCACGTTGTTGCCGTCGTCCCACTGCTCGCGCTCTGCCGCGAAGGAGTTACCGCCGGTTTCAACCACACGCAGGGTTTTGACGCCCAGTGCTTTGGCCACCACGTCGAGGAAGCTGCTTTCTTCGCGTCGCACGTCAATGCCGCCCTGCTTGCTTTCATCGGGGTACAGCGAGAAGGCAACGATCTGTTTCACGACTTCCGGGAAGATGGTGACCAGGTCGCGGTCGCAGAAGCTGAACACGGTGTCCAGGTGCATCGCGGCGCGGGATTTAGGCATGCCGGCAACGATGACGCGCTCGACCGCTTTGTTCTTGAACAGGTTCTGTGCCAGTTGGCCGATGGCCTGACGCGAGGTGCGCTCGCCCATGCCGATCAGAACAACGCCTTTGCCGATTGGCATCACGTCACCGCCTTCGAGGCTGGCGTTGCCATGATCCGCCGTCGGATCGCCGTACCAGATCTGGAAGTCGGCGTTGGTGAACTCAGGGTGGAACTTGTAAATCGCAGTGGTCAGCAGGGTTTCCTGACGGCGCGCTGGCCAGTACATCGGGTTCAGCGTTACGCCACCGTAAATCCAGCAGGTGGTGTCACGGGTGAACTGAGTGTTGGGCAGTGGTGGCAGGATAAAGCTGGTGTGGCCGAGGAAGTCGCGGAACATTTCGATGGTTTTGCCACCGAAGCTGTCAGGCAGATCGTCAGCGGACACGCCACCAATCAGGTACTCGGCGGCTTTGCGCGGTTCCAGGCTTTTGATCCAGGCTTTGACTTCGTTGACCAGACCCACGCCCACCTGATTGGGGGTCACTTTGTGGTCCAGAATCCAGTCCAGCGCTTCTGGAATGGCAACGATGTCAGTCAGCAGGTTGTGCATTTCCAGCACGTCAATGCCGCGCTCGCGCATCTTGGTCACGAAGTCGAAGTGGTCGCGCTTGGCCTGGTTGACCCACAACACGTCATCAAACAGCAGCTCGTCGCAGTTGTTGGGCGTCAGGCGCTGGTGAGCCAGGCCAGGGGAGCAAACCATCACTTTACGCAGCTTGCCGGCTTCGGAATGTACGCCGTATTTCACTTTTTCCGTGGTCATTACAGTCATCCTCCAAAGTACATAAACAGGGAGTTACAGGGTCAGGAAGCCGTCATAGAGTCCATAAGCCGCCACGAGGGCGCCGATCACTACGGCAGCAAAAATAACTTTTTCGATGTTGGTGAAGATTTGTTGGCCGCTTTCCAGCTTCGCCTTGGCGAACAGAATGGCGCCGGGTGCGTACAGCAGAGCCGAGAGCAGCAGGTATTTCAGGCCGCCGGCATAGATCAGCCAGATGGCGTAGATCAACGCGATGCCGCCGATGATCAGGTCTTTTTTGCGTTCAGCCAGCGCGTTTTCATAGGTTTCGCCGCGCACCGCCAGCAAGAAGCCATAGGCCGCAGACCAGAGGTATGGCACCAGGATCATCGACGTCGCAAGGTAGATCAGCGACAGATAAGTACTGGCCGAGAACAGGGTGATGATGAGGAACACCTGCACCATGGCATTGGTCAGCCACAGGGCGTTGACCGGTACATGGTTGGCGTTTTCCTTTTTCAGGAACGCCGGCATGGTGTGGTCTTTAGCGGCCGAGAACATGATTTCGGCGCACAGCAGCACCCATGACAGCAGGGCACCCAGCAAGGAGATGATCAAACCGACGCTGATCAATACCGCACCCCAGTGACCGACCACATGCTCAAGCACGGCCGCCATCGACGGGTTTTGCAGTTTGGCCAGTTCAGGCTGAGTCATGATGCCCAGCGACAGCACGTTCACCAGTACCAGCAACAGCAGCACGGTGATGAAACCGATCACAGTGGCTTTACCCACATCTGAACGTTTCTCGGCACGGGAAGAGAAGATGCTCGCGCCTTCGATACCGATGAACACCCACACGGTGACCAGCATCATGTTGCGCACCTGATCCATCACGCTGCCCAGGTCCGGGTTTTTCAAGCCCCAGATGTCGCTGGTGAAGATGTCCAGTTTGAACGCGAACACGGCAATCAGAATGAACAGCACCAGCGGCACGATCTTGGCAACCGTGGTCACCAGGTTAATGAACGCCGCTTCTTTGATGCCCCGCAGTACCAGGAAGTGGACGGCCCACAGCAACACTGAAGCGCCGATGATCGCGGCCGGGGTGTTGCCTTCGCCGAAGACCGGGAAGAAGTACCCCAAGGTGCTGAACAGCAGGACGAAGTAGCCGACGTTGCCCAGCCAGGCACTGATCCAATAACCCCAGGCTGATGAGAAACCCATGTAATCGCCGAAACCGGCCTTGGCGTAGGCGTACACGCCACCGTCCAGGTTGGGTTTGCGGTTAGCCAGGGTCTGGAATACAAAAGCGAGGCTCAGCATGCCGACGGCGGTGATTGCCCAACCGATAAGTACGGCTCCAACATCGGCACTGGCGGCCATGTTTTGTGGCAACGAAAAGATTCCGCCGCCAATCATAGAACCGACTACCAGAGCAACCAACGCACCCAATCGTAGTTTTCCGGGAGTATCAGACATTTGTGGTGACTCCAATCTAGGAGAAGTGAGGCCTTAAGATAATTGCGTGGGTATTTCAGCCGTTTGACTTAGATCAGGGCATTACTACATTCCATTGTTAATAGAGCGGGAAGGTCGCAATCACGTATTTTTTTGACGCTTCCTCAAAGGCTCGCTCCAGAGGTCTTAAAGGTGGTTAATACGTGGATAGCCACGAGGTCGTGGGGATTGAAGCTAGTCACTATTTGAAGATTTGCAAATGTGGCTTTCATGTTTCATGAACCCCGCCATGAAATTAAACCTTGGTTCACATAGGGGGAGTGTTCTGGGTTTCAATAGATGCACTAGCGATTAAAAAAAAGGGGCTTATTGCGGGGGCTAATAGACGTATAAATGCGACATGTATTTAGTCAGTGAACAGCTGTAGCCTATTAACTGTGAACAATGAAATGTACGAAACCGTATAACGAGGTGGCGATGTCGCAAAACACCCAGAAGCTTCGGCTTAATGCATTAATTGCGTTAGTGGTCGGGTCCATGATTGGCGGGGGGATCTTTTCGCTGCCGCAAAATATTGCCGAACGGGCAGCGGGTGGCGCTGTTTTGATTGGGTGGGGGATTACAGCCGTAGGCATGCTGGCGCTGGCGTTTGTGTTTCAGACCCTGGCCAACCGCAAGCCTGAACTCGACTCAGGTGTCTACGCCTACGCCAAGGCCGGTTTTGGCGATTACATGGGTTTCTCATCAGCCTGGGGTTACTGGATCAGTGCCTGGATGGGCAATGTCGGCTACTTCGTCCTGCTGTTCAGCACTTTGGGCTATTTCGTGCCGGTATTTGGGCAGGGCAATACGCCGATTGCCATTGGTTGCGCCTCGCTGTTGCTGTGGGGCGTGCACTTTCTGGTCATGCGGGGCATCAAGGAAGCGGCCTTTATCAACCAACTGACCACGGTGGCGAAAATCGTCCCCATCGTGATGTTTATTGTGTTGGCGGGTGTCGCGTTTAAAGCCGATATTTTCACCACGGACTTCTGGGGCCACGAAACCCCCAGCCTTGGCAGCGTGATGGACCAGGTGCGCAACATGATGCTGGTGACGGTGTTTGTATTTATCGGCATCGAAGGTGCGAGTGTGTACTCCGGTCGCGCAGAAAAACGCTCGGACGTGGGCAAAGCCACCGTCATTGGTTTTATTGGCGTGCTGGCGCTGTTGGTGATGGTCAATGTGCTGTCGCTGGGGATCATGACCCAGCCAGAACTGGCCAAGCTGCAAAACCCGTCAATGGCGGGCGTGCTCAAGCACGTAGTTGGAGAGTGGGGGGCGATTTTAATCAGTATCGGGCTGGCCATCTCATTGCTGGGCGCGTTGCTGTCGTGGGCCTTGCTGTGTGCTGAGATTTTGTACGCCACGGCCAAAGACAACACCATGCCCGCGTTCCTGAAAAAGGAAAACGCCAACCACGTGCCGGTCAATGCGCTGTGGCTGACCAACGGGATGATTCAGATATTTCTGCTCATCACCCTGGTGTCTGCGGGCACCTACACCAGCCTGATCTACCTCGCGTCCTCGATGATTCTGGTGCCTTACTTGTGGTCGGCTGCCTATGCGGTGTTGCTGTGTGTAAAAGGCGAGACTTACTCGAACGCAAGCCGACGCAGGATCAAGGACCTGGTGGTGGGGCTGCTGGCCCTTGTTTACGCCATCTGGTTGCTCTACGCAGCGGGACCTAAATATTTACTGCTGTCGGCGTTGCTCTACGCACCGGGTGTCCTGTTCTTTGCCAAAGCCAAGCATGAGCAGGGTGAGCCGCTGTTCAAGGCCATTGAACAGGTGATCTTCGGGGCAGTGGTGATTGCAGCGCTGGCGGCGGCGTATGCGCTTTATAGCGGCGCGTTAACCTTGTAAAAGCTTTGGCCTGCTTTAGATCTGGCCGTTGACGTGGTTTTTGATCTGCCTGCGACTTCGGGATAGCCGTGCTGGGTCAAGGATGGCCCGTGACGGCGTGCCCACGGAGCGGGACCAGAGCGCGGGAACTTGAGGCGGCGTAAGCCTTACGGCGCCTACAGCGCCGAAGGCAGCCGTTCCGGCCGCGACCAAATCCACAGGTTGCCCACACTCATGCCCGCAATGGCCAAAAACACCGGCCATTGATGCTCAAGCACATACAACATCAACCCCGCACATATCAGCATGCTGATGGTGGCACTGACTTTGGCTTTGCGCTGAATGATCTTGCCATTGCGCCAGTTGATCAGGATCGGGCCAAACAACCGGTGGTTTTCTAGCCATGCACTCAGGCGCGGGGAGCTTTTGGTCGCGGCCCAGGCGGCGAGCAAAATGAATTCTGTGGTCGGTAGCCCCGGTATCACGATGGCAATCAATCCAATGCCCAGGCTGACGTAGGCCAGCAGGCCAAAGAGGATTTGGGCTATTTTCGACGAGGATTGGGTTTGGCGGGTCATAAGCTCAAGACGCATAAAAAAATGCCCGGCCAGCACATGCTGACCGGGCAGGTCTAGCTTAAGCCAGTTCTGGCTCAGCCGCGTAGGCGTGTTCCAGTAATACGGTGAAACGCTCAAAGGCGGCAACTGCACCTTTGTCCAGGTCGGCTTCTTCTTCGGCGCTCAATTGCAGGCCGTCGAGGGTTTTGACAAAGCTTTTCCAGCCTTCAGCACGACCACCGGCCGGTTCGCCCAGATGGCGCGCACCAAAGGTTTCGCTCAGCTCCAGGGCCACCGCACGTTTGATCAGGAAGGCGGCACCCAACTTGGAACCTTCCGAAACAAAGATCCAGCCCAGTGCTTGGGCTTTGCTCGGCGCGTTGACCGCACCCGCGACAGGTGCGGGCACTTCGGTGTTGAGGTCGGCCAAGTCAGCTTTGGCGTGCTCGGCGCGGCAACGCTGGGGCAGGTCAGGCACGATTTCTTGCAGGGCCGGGTCGGTGTACAGCGCCTGGAGTTCGGCCTGGAAGAGGTATTGAGCCACCACAAAACGGGCGAAGTTTTCCCGGGTTTCAAACGGCTTGTGAGCTTTGACCAGCGCGTCGAGCTTTTGATGCGGCTCGTTGGTGATCTGGTTCAGGCGTTGTGAACGCAGGGCAGGACGCTGTGCGGTGTCTTGAGGGGTCATGAAGATGTCCTTGAGAATGAGATGCGCTTTGTAACTAGACGAACAAGAAGACGCGTCACAGTAAAAAATCCTCACCGCACAGGTAAAAATGCTGCGCAGTGAGGGGCCGAATCAGATGTCCCAGACCAGGTTGATCGCGAAGTTGCGACCCGGTTGAGTCAAGCGATCCAGGTTGGCCGGGTTGACTGCCGAGGCTTCGCCCACGCCGTCGTAGCTGCGCACGTCATCCCACAACCAGTATTTCTTGTCGGTGAGGTTGTACACGCCCGCGCTCACGGTCACGTCTTGGGTGACTTTGTAATAGGCGCTCACATCCACAATGCCAAAGCCCGGGGTCTTGAATTGTTTGCCCTCGATGTCGGGCGCTTTGAACGCCGTGTCGTCGACCCGGTTCTTTTTCTTCACCACGGTCCAGCTCACCAAACCTCCGTAGTTATCCTGGTCGTAACCCAGACCGAATACGCCCGTCAGCGGGTTGACGCTGTTGAGCGGTTGACCGTTGTCATCGTTGCGACCATAGGCGTAAGCAATCGAACCTTTGGTGTAGAGGCCGCGTGGCGCGCCGAACGCGTCGAGTTGCAGTTGGCCTTTGAGTTCAACCCCCTTGATGGTGGCGTGCTTGATGTTGCGGCTCTGGAAACTGTCGAGGTCGTAGCCGGGCTTGACGTTGTCTTCGTCAATAAAGTCGCGGTATTTGTTGTAGAACACGGCAACGTCAAACGAACCCTCATCGAAGTGACCGCGCAGGCCGGTTTCGTAGCTTTTGCTTTTTTCCGGTTCCAGATCGGGGTTGGGTTCTACCACGTAGCCTTCTTGCAGGTTCTCGAACCGGCCATACAGCGCCTTGGCGGTCGGGGTACGGAAGCCTTCGGAGTATTGGCCGAACCAGGTGTAGTGATCGTTGAACGCGTAGGTCACGCCCAGTTTTGGCGACAGACGGTGCCAGGTTTTTTCATCATCGCTGACGGGATCGGTGCCGCCGGGGTTCACTGCACTGAGGAACTCCTGGGTGATTTTTGGCTTGAGGCGGGTGTAGTCGTAGCGCACGCCCGGCATGAACGTCCACTGGTTCCAGCTGATTTCATCCTGCGCAAACAGGCTGTAGGTGTTGATGGTCGGGTCCGGGAAGTCGCTGATTTTAGCGAACACATCGCCTTTGGCCGTGCTGAGTGCGCCCACCGCTTTACAGCCACTGCCGACCGCCAGGCACACCGCGCTGCCACTGCGCGAACCCGTCACTTTGTCGTGTTTGACCGTGGTGCCGTAGGTCAGCAAGTGGTCGGTGGGGCCAATGGCAAAGGCTTTGTCAAATTGCGCATCGAACACCCATTGCTGCTCTTTGTAGAGGGTGTCGCGGGTGCGATACACGTCACGCACAAACGGCAAGTAGCGCTCTTCGGTGCTCTGGTCGGTCTTGGCGACTTGATAATTGAGGCTCCACTTGCCGTGGTCAGCCAGCAAGCTGTCGAGCACAAAGGTGTTTTCTATGCCAAAACGCTCGCGGGTGACGGTGTCGTTGCCGTTACGCGATTTGTACATGCCCAGCGGTGCGCCGAGGTTGAACGGGCCGCCTACCACGCTCTTTTGATTGATGTCGCGGTCGTCTTTGTAGTTCTCGTAGGTGAACGCCAGGCGGTCATCGTCGTTGTAGTTCCAGCCAGCCTTGGCCAGTACGTTGGTGGTGCGCACGTCTTCGGGGTTGGCGGCGGTACGGCTCAGGCCGGTGCCGCCGTGATTGCCATAGGATTCAGTTTCGTGACCATCGCGGCGGCTCACATGCAGCAAACCATCGAACTGGTCGGCACGGCCCGCGACGGTCGCAGACTTGAGCCAGCTGCGGTCGGCCGAGCTGTAACCGGTTTTAAGGCGTGCGCCAGCGTCTTGTCCCGGCTTGATGATGTCGTCTGGGTTGAGCGTGAAGTAGCTCACTGCGCCACCAATGGCGTTGCTGCCGTACAGTACAGACGCCGGACCGCGCAGGATCTCCACGCGTTTGACGATTTCGGGGTCGACGTAGTTGCGCTGGGTCTTGGCGAACGGGCCGTTGAAGAACGAGTTGGGGATCTCAACGCCATCGACCTGAGTCAGGATGCGATCGCCGTCGATGCCGCGAATGTTGTAACCGCTGATGCCACCCCGCAGGCCGCCACCGCCCACCGAGACGCCTGGCTCATAGCGCACCAGTTCTTTGATGGTATTGACGTTCTGGCGGTCCAGTTGCTGGCGGTCATGCACGGTCACGGTGCTGGGCACTGTGATCACGTCTTGTTCCTGACGCGTGGCGCTGATGGTCACTTGCTGCAGGGCAAGGGTGCCGCTGCTGCCAGCGCGCTTTTCGAGGACGATATTGTTTGTGCCCAGTTTGCGATAGCCCAGGTTGGTGCCGATCAGCAGGCGCTCCAAGGCTTTTTCCGGGGACAGCGAACCGCGCACGCCCGGCGACGAGACGTTCTGCCCCAGTTCGGCGGGCAGGCCCACTTGCCAGCCGGTCACGGCGGTAAAGTCGTTAAGCGCGGCCACCAGGGGCTGTTGCGAAATTGCAAAGGTGTAATTGCCCACGGAGCGACTGGCTGGCTGCGCATCGGTCGCGGCCATGGCCGGTACCGCATGTGCGCCGGCCATCAGCACGGCGACGGTCAACAACGATAACGTGCACGGGTGCTTGGGACGTGTGCGGACGTTGGAAGAGGACCGGCTGTTGAAACGAGTGGGCATTGATAGCGCTCCGTGGTGAACGAATCTTATAGTTGCGAAGCTGACTCAAAATGCGAATCAGTTGCATTGACTACAACGAGACGTATGACCTTAGGCTATCGAGTAAAAAAAACGTAATTAATTGAGAATCACCAGCGCCGGGAACTCCGAAAGGCTGGACGAGGTGATGTGGGCCAGCGAACGCACGATGTCCAGCGGCTGGTCCAGGCGGTAGTTGCCAGTGACTGCAACACTGGCCAGTTGCTCATTGTTGTTGACGATCCAGCCGGGGTAATAGCGCCGCACTTCATCGAGCACCTTGCCCATCGGGCAGTTTTCAAACACCAGGCGCCCTTGAACCCAGGCCAGGTCGGTTTGCGGATTGAGCTTGACCGGTTGTCCGAACCCGTTGGGACCAATGCTCACACTGTTGCCCGCGGACAAGCGCATCTGGGTGCCGACGCTGTTCATGCGTAAATCGACATCGCCCCGTTGCACGCGCACTTGTGCCTGACCATTGAGGTAGCTCACGGCGAACGCGGTGTCCCGCACGCTGACTCGCACCGGGCCAGCCTCCAGTACGAGGGGGAATTCCAGATTGGCCGGCACTTCAAAATAGGCTTCGCCCTGATACAGGCGCGCACTGCTTTGGGCGTTGACCATGCGGCTGGAGAACGCGGAGTTGGTGTTGAGCAGCACCTTGGAGCCGTCTTCGAGTTGCAGGCGCTGGCGCTCACCCACCACGGTCAGGTGATCGGCTTGCAAACGCAGCGGCACATTGTTGTAGCCGCCTACACAGAGCACCAGCACGGCCGCTGTGGCCAAGTGTTTCCAGTGGCGGGCGATGCGCCGTATCACGCTGGGTGCGCGAGGGGTATTCAGGGTTTGTGCCGCTTCAATCAACGGTTGGCCGTTCCACACGGCATTGGCTTTGGCGAACGCTTGCGCATGGGCGGGATCTGCCTTGAGCCACGCCTGGAACGCCGCTTTTTCGCAATCGTCGGCACACTCCAGCACGATCAGCCAATCCAGCGCCTGATCCATGGCACTGTCTTGCAGAACGTCCTGTGCCACTTTTGGCACCGCAGGTGGTTGAGTGTCCTTCACGGGTGTTCCTTGGCAATCTGGGGTGCGGTCGTGTTCAACGTCGTGGAATCCTGGGCGCGATGCGGCCAAATCCGATCTTGCTTACGGATAGATCCCGTAAAGGTTAAGGCCGATTCAGTCGCTCGGCTACCCCGACACAGATTGCCATGATCAATTTGAGTTCCTTTTGAACCGTACTCAGTGACACGTCAAGTTCTTCGGCGATCTCTTGATAGCTGCAGCCATGCAGGCGGCTGAGGATGAAAATGCGCTGCTGACGCGCGCTTAACTGGCTCAGGCTCACACTCAAACGCTCCAGTAATTGCGCGGCTTGATGGGCTTCTTCCGGGGTGCTGAGAGGGGAGGCGACCCCTTCGATCACCTCGATGGGCACGTCTTCGAGCACCGTACGCGACTGGATACGTCGGGCGCGCAAATGGTCCAGCGCCAGGTTGCGGGCGGTCTGAAACACAAATGGCTCAAGGTGTTCAACCGTGCGTTCGCTCAAGGCTCGGGTCACGCGCAGGTACGTCTCCTGCAACAGATCCTCGGCGGTGCTTGGGTTATTGACCATGCGCTGCAAGGTGCGCAACAGGATGACCCGCTGCGTGAGGAAGACGTGATTGAAGTGGGACTGACTCACAGTGCTACCAGACCGATTTTGAGCGAATGATAATGCTTATCATCTGTGTGTTTGGTCAAGTGCTGTTTTTGTCAGCGCGCATTTGAGTGGCACGCCCCACCTCGTAACCCCTGCCGAAGGCGTCGTCTGATCACGCCGCGCGCCTCGAGTGAACGCCGGTTTGAGGACGGCTGCGGCAGTGACTGCGCAGTGGAGGACGTGTTTACACGCGGCCCTTCAAGTAAGCGCTGTAATCGGGAATGCGGTGTTGGTGGGGCTGGCTCATCAACGGGCTGCTGAGCAGGTAATCGGCACTGCACTCATTGCACGCCACGGGGATGTTCCACACGGCTGCCACGCGTAACAGTGCCTTGATGTCCGGGTCGTGAGGTTGCGGCTCGAACGGGTCCCAAAAAAACACCAGCATGTCGACCTGTTGCTCGGCAATGCGCGCGCCCACCTGCTGATCGCCGCCCAAGGGGCCGCTGATCATGCTTTCGACGGGCAGCCCCAATCGTTGACCCAGCAACAAACCGGTGGTGCCTGTGGCGCACAGGTCATGTTGGCTGAGGGTCGCTTTGTGGCGTTCGGCCCACTCGAGCAAAAAACCTTTGCAGTGATCGTGGGCCACCAGGGCGATGCGTTTGCGCGCCGCCAGGGTGGCCGTCGTGAAGCTGATGCCGATCATCGCGTTACTCCGCGTTGCACAGCGCCAGGCAGTTATCGAGCATACGGTTGGAGAAGCCCCATTCGTTGTCGTACCAGGCCAGCACTTTGAGCATCTTGCCGCTGACTTTGGTGTGGTTGGCATCGAAAATCGACGACAGCGGGTTGTGGTTAAAGTCGCTCGAGACCAGCGGCAGGCTGTTGTAGCCCAAGACTCTGGAATGCTGGCTGGCTTCTTTGAACAGCGCGTTGACGTGCGCCGCAGTGGTTTCGCACTTGAGCTCAACCGTCAGGTCGACCAGCGACACGTTGATCACCGGTACGCGTACTGCCATGCCGGTCAATTTACCGGCCAGTTCCGGCAGTACCAGGCCCACGGCCTCAGCGGCACCGGTTTTGCTCGGGATCATGTTCTGCGTGGCCGAACGCGCGCGGTACGGGTCGGTGTGGTAAACGTCGGTCAGGTTCTGGTCGTTGGTGTAGGCGTGGATGGTGGTCATCAAGCCGTTTTCAATGCCCAGCTCGCGGTGCAGAATTTGCGCGATCGGTGCCAGGCAGTTGGTGGTGCACGATGCACTGGAAATAATTTGATGCGATTGACGCAGAATGTCGTGGTTTACGCCGTACACCACAGTGGCGTCGGCATTTTTGCCCGGTGCGGAGATGATCACCTTGCGTGCGCCAGCGCTAATATGCGCCGCAGCCTTGCTGCGTTCGGTGAACAAACCGGTACATTCGAACACCACGTCGATCTTCAACGCGGCCCACGGCAGTTCGGCCGGGTTGCGAATGGCTGTGACAGCAATGTGGTCGCCGTTAACGGTCAGGCTTTCCTGATCGTGTTCAACGCTGGCATCGAAGGTGCCGTGAACGGTGTCGTATTTGAGCAGGTGAGCATTGATAGCGCTGTCACCCAGATCGTTGATGGCGACGATCTGCAAGTCCTGACGGTAGCCTTGGGTATACAGTGCGCGCAGGACGTTACGGCCGATTCGGCCAAAACCATTGATTGCGATTCGTAGAGTCATGGAAAGCGCCTGCCATCGATTTGTTGTTGGAATTACAAGATTATTCGCATAGAAATAGAAAACAAGCCATTTTGGTGGCAATATTTTGTTTTATCTACAACGAGTGACCTGAATCAACGGGTCCAAATGATCGAAGTTGCGTGTCTGGCCCTTCGATCAGCATAGGACACGCACAGGTCGCCACATCCGTTAGCCTGGAGTTCAACACATGCATCCCCGCGTTCTTGAAGTCACCGAGCGTCTTATTGCCCGCAGTCGAGCTACCCGTGAGGCATACCTGACGCTCATTCGCGGCGCCGCCAGTGACGGCCCGCAACGCGGCAAGCTGCAATGTGCCAACTTCGCCCACGGCGTGGCCGGATGTGGCACCGACGATAAAAACAACCTGCGCTTGATGAATGCCGCCAACGTGGCAATTGTTTCGTCTTATAACGACATGCTCTCGGCGCATCAGCCCTACGAGCACTTTCCCGAGCAAATCAAGCAAGCCCTGCGTGAAATGGGCTCGGTCGGGCAATTCGCCGGTGGCACGCCAGCCATGTGCGATGGCGTGACGCAAGGCGAAGCGGGCATGGAACTCAGCTTGCTGAGCCGTGAGGTAATTGCTTTGTCGACCGCTGTGGCGCTGTCGCACAACATGTTCGATGCCGCGCTGATGCTGGGCATTTGCGACAAAATCGTACCGGGGCTGCTGATGGGCGCGCTGCGCTTTGGTCATCTGCCGACGATTTTTGTACCGGGCGGACCCATGCCATCGGGTATTTCCAACAAAGAAAAAGCCGATGTGCGCCAGCGTTACGCCGAAGGCAAAGCCAGCCGCGAAGAACTGCTCGAATCCGAGATGAAGTCCTATCACAGCCCCGGCACCTGTACCTTCTACGGCACTGCCAACACCAACCAGCTGCTGATGGAAGTGATGGGCTTGCACTTGCCAGGTGCCTCTTTCGTTAATCCTTACACGCCATTGCGCGATGCCCTGACCCGCGAGGCGGCTCATCAGGTGACGCGTCTGACCAAACAAAGTGGCAACTTCATCCCGTTGGGTGAAATTGTGGATGAGCGCTCGCTGGTCAATTCCATCGTCGCCTTGCACGCCACCGGTGGCTCCACCAACCACACGCTGCACATGCCCGCGATTGCGCAAGCGGCAGGTATTCAATTGACCTGGCAAGACATGGCCGACTTGTCCGAGGTGGTGCCGACCTTGTCCCACGTTTATCCAAACGGCAAAGCCGACATCAACCACTTTCAGGCGGCAGGCGGTATGTCGTTCCTGATTCGTGAGCTGCTCGAAGCTGGCTTGCTGCATGAAGACGTCAACACCGTGGCCGGTCGCGGTCTGAGCCGTTATACCCGCGAGCCGTTCCTGGTGGACGGTGAGTTGGTGTGGCGTGAAGGCCCGATTGAAAGCCTCGATGAAAGTATCCTGCGCCCGGTGGCCCGTGCATTCTCGCCCGAAGGCGGGTTGCGGGTGATGGAGGGCAACTTGGGACGCGGGGTGATGAAAGTCTCGGCGGTTGCACCTGAACACCAAATCGTCGAAGCCCCGGCCCGGGTCTTTCAGGATCAGCAGCAACTGGCCGATGCGTTCAAGGCCGGGGAGCTGGAGCACGATTTTGTAGCGGTGATGCGCTTTCAGGGGCCGCGCTCCAACGGTATGCCTGAACTGCACAAGATGACGCCGTTTCTGGGTGTGCTGCAGGACCGTGGTTTCAAAGTGGCGTTGATTACTGACGGGCGCATGTCGGGTGCTTCCGGCAAAATCCCGGCGGCGATTCACGTCAGCCCCGAGGCGGCCATCGGCGGCGCGCTGGCGCGGGTGCAGGATGGCGACATGATTCGTGTCGACGGCGTCAAAGGCACGTTGCAACTGTTGGTGGATGAGGCAGAATTCGCCGCACGCACCCCGGCCGTCGGCACCTTGAGCAACGCGGTGGGCACCGGGCGTGAGTTGTTTGCGTTTATGCGCCAGGCCTTCAGTTCGGCTGAACAGGGCGCCAGCACCTTCACCTCGTCTCTGGAAAACCTCAAATGAAGTTAGCTTTGGTCGGTGACATTGGCGGCACCAATGCGCGGTTTGCATTGTGGGAAAACGACCAGTTGCGTGCAGTCAGTGTGTTGGCCACTGCCGACTATGCGTGCCCCGAAGACGCGATCACGGTCTATCTGCACGGGTTGGGCCTGCCATTAGGGGCTGTGGGTGCGGTGTGCCTGTCGGTCGCGGGGCCGGTGAGTGGCGATGAGTTTCGCTTTACCAACAATCACTGGCGCCTGAGCCGCGTGGCGTTTTGCCGCACGCTTGAGGTTGATAGCCTGCTGTTGATCAACGATTTCAGTGCGATGGCGCTTGGCATGACGCGCTTGCAGCCTGAGGATGTGCGTCAGGTGTGTGCCGGTGTCGCTGAGCCGACTCGCCCTGCGGTGGTGATCGGCCCTGGCACCGGTCTTGGCGTCGGCACCTTGCTCAATCTGGGCGAAGGGCATTGGATGGCCTTGCCGGGGGAGGGCGGCCACGTCGACTTGCCGATGAGTAACCCGCGCGAAGTCCAGTTATGGCAGCACATCTACAACGAAATCGGGCATGTCAGCGCGGAGTCGGTGTTGAGTGGCAGCGGCCTGCCGCGTGTTTATCGCGCTATTTGCGCGGTGGATGGTCATACACCGGTACTCGACAGCGATCGCGCCATCACGGCCGCAGCGCTGGCGGGTGATCCCGTTGCGCGTCAAGTGCTGGAGCAATTCAGTTGCTGGTTGGGACGCGTGGCGGGCAATAACGTCTTGACCCTGGGCGGGCGCGGCGGCGTGTACATCGTGGGTGGCGTGATCCCGCGTTTTGCCGATCTGTTTCTGGCCAGCGGTTTTGCCCGAAGCTTTACCGATAAAGGTTGCATGAGCGATTACCTTAATGGCATTCCGGTGTGGCTGGTGACGGCGCCGTATCCGGGCTTGATGGGCGCAGGCGTGGCATTGCAACAAGCATTTGGCCAGGAGGCGTAATCCGTCTACGGTTGTTTGTTTGATCGATAAAAACAATAAGGAACGCCACTGTGAGTGCTCTGGGCAAATCCATTTTGCTGGTCGACGACGATCAGGAAATCCGCGAACTGCTTGATCTCTATCTCACCCGGGCGGGGTTTCAGGTGCGCACCGTGGGTGAGGGCGCGGGGTTTCGGCAGGCACTGGAACAGGCCCCCAGCGACTTATTGATCCTGGATGTGATGCTGCCCGACGAGGACGGTTTCAGTTTGTGCCGTTGGGTCAGGCAACATCCGCGCTGTGCCCAGACTCCGATCATCATGCTCACTGCCAGCTCCGACGAAACCGACCGGATTTTGGGGCTTGAATTGGGGGCAGACGACTACCTCGGCAAGCCCTTCAGCCCGCGTGAATTGCAAGCGCGGATCAAGGCGTTATTGCGGCGTGCGCAATTTGCCAGTGTCAGCCCGGAGGGCGGCAACCCGATTATGATGTTTGACGCGTGGCGCCTGAACACCGTGTCCCACCGGCTGTTCCATGCCGATGGCGAAGAAGTGATTCTGTCGGGCGCCGACTTTGCGCTGCTCAAGCTGTTTCTCGATCATCCGCAACAAATTCTGGATCGCGACACCATCGGCAATGCCACGCGCGGACGTGACCTGATGCCGCTGGACCGCATCGTCGACATGGCCGTCAGCCGTTTGCGCCAACGCCTGCGTGATACCGAAAAACCCTCACGGCTGATTCGTACCGTGCGCGGCAGCGGTTATCAATTGGCGGCCGAGGTCAGCCACGGGCATGACCATTAAGCGGTTGCGCAAGGTGCGTGTGCCCCGTTCATTGCTGGGGCGCATGTTGCTGCTCACGTTGCTGGCCATCTTGCTGGCGCAAACGTTATCCAGCGTGATCTGGCTCTCGCAATTGCGCGCCACGCAACTTGAGGGGCTGGTGACCAGTGCCCGCAGCCTGGCGCACTCGATGAATGCCACGGTCAGTTACTTGCGTTCCCTGCCGTTGGCCTATCGACCGTTGGTGCTCGATCAAATGCGCAGCATGGGCGGTACGCGGTTTGTCGTAAGCCTCAATGAGCGCCCCCTGGACATGCAGGTATTGCCCACCACGCAGCGCAAGGAAGCTGTGATCCGTGCAGTGGATCAGGTCCTGCGTAAATCGCTGGGGCCGGATGTCGACATGTCGGTCAAGTTCGTCAGCCCCCAAGACCTGCGTATTTTCAACGCAGGGCTCAAACTCGATGAACTGCCACGCTCCTGGGCGCACTTTGCCTTGACCCTGGAACCTGTCAACCCGCCGGTGCTGGTGACGCAAATCCAGATGGCGCCCGGCGAATGGCTGTACATCGCTTCACTGCTGCCACAGCCCTATACCAGCCTGGAAGAAGAAGGGCTGCCGGCCATGCAACTGTGGTTCATTGTGCTGAGCAGTGTTTTTTTGCTGCTTTCCATCGGTTTGCTGGTGCACTGGCAAAGCCGCCCGCTCAAGCGCTTGGCGCGGGCTGCGCGGGATTTGTCGTTGGGTGAGGAAGAGGTTGAACCCATCGAAATCGGCGGTGGCAGTGAGGTGGTGGAAGTCGCACGGGCGTTCAATACCATGCGTGCGCGTATCAGTCGCTACCTGACTGAGCGCAGCCAACTGTTCAGTGCTATTTCCCATGATCTGCGCACGCCCATCACCCGTTTGCGTCTGCGGGTTGAGTTGCTTGAAGACGAGCAGTTGCAACATAAGTTCGGTCGCGATCTGGATGAGTTGGAGCTGTTGGTCAAAGGCGCGCTGCAATGTGTAAAAGACACCGATATTCACGAAAACATCGAGCCGGTGAACCTGAATCTGTTGCTCGACTGTTTGATTGAGCCTTACGTGCTCCCACACGGTAATGGCCGCGTGACACTCACCGGGCGGGCACGCTGGCCCTATGCAGGCAAGTCCCTGGCGCTGCGTCGGTGCATGGGCAACTTGATAGACAACGCGCTCAAATACGGCCACAACGCGCATTTACTGATTGAAGATGACGCGCACGCGTTTGTGCTGCACGTAGACGATGAAGGCCCTGGCGTGCCCGAGCAGCGGCTGGAGCAAGTGTTTGAGCCGCATTTTCGGCTCTCTGGGCAGCAGCAGGGTTATGGTCTGGGCTTGGGGATCGCGCGCAATATTGCGCATAGCCACGGCGGCGAGGTCAGTTTGCAAAACCTGCGCGGTGGCGGTTTGCGGGTGACCTTGTGTTTACCGCGCGTGGCGGGATGAGTGACCGGTGTGCGCCTCATCAGTGGGTATTTTCTTTACTGTTGGCCGCCAAGTGCCGGCTGATCGACAAGCTGGCCTGTTCGGCGCTAATGGGCAGTAGCGGCTCCAGAAACGGGTTGGGCGATGGCTCGACGACGGGTTCGGGCGCCTTTTTAATCATTGCGGCTTTGATGCGATTTTCACGCACGCGCGCACTGGTTTGGCTGAAATGCTGTTGTAGCTTTTCCATGGCCACTTCATACGGTTCGTTGCACAACGTTAATTGGCGCTCGCGTTCTTGTAGCGCCATGAGTTTGGCCTGTTCGTCGCCATAGCGATCAATGCGAAAACTCTTGCTCAAGTTGTAGCCATGAATACGCGTGGTCGCTCGCCAGTACTCGATGTTGTTTGATTGAATCCGATAAACCCCCGGATGACCGCTGGTGTTATGGGGCATCAGGCGCTGGCGGTGTTCATAGCTAAAGGACAGGGGCATTTTCAGCACCCACTGATTACGTACGCGTTCGGCCGCCAGTAATGCGGCTTCTTCGCCGCCATATTCGCTGATCTCAAAGACTTGGATATGCACTTTGCCAGAGCGCTGAATATCCACTTTCCACGCGTAAATCTCACCGTTCTGATGTTTGAGGGGGTAAATGAAGTGTTGATTGGGAAGGAAAGGATTGCATTTGGACATGGCGTGTATCTCCTGATGGGCGTCGGCATCCGTTCATAAGTTGTAACGATGTTCAACAGATTCGCCGAAGTAATTTGCGTGTACAACGTGGGAAAACGACTTAGGGATGCGTCCTACAAGCAATGCGGAAATTGCTTTACAGGTTTGATAGCAAGAATTCTGGGATGTATCCGATTTCACCACTTGCAGGAGAATAAATAGTGCTGGCGAAAACCATGGAAGTTTTGTCACGCAATGGTGACAAATGAGCGTCTTTTCGTTACATGAGCCTTGCGGCAGGTGAGTAGACTCTTTGTAAGCGCAAGCAACAGACTTGCACAGTCATAACAACAAGAAAGGTCCTTCGATGAATGCATTCAACCGCCTCGCCCTTGTTATTTCTCTCGCTTCGCTACTTCCCCTCAATGCCTATGCAGCCGATACCCAAGGCAGCGTTGAAGTGGTGCATTGGTGGACGTCGGGTGGCGAAGCAAAAGCCGTCGATGTACTGAAAAAACTGATCGAAAAAGACGGTTACACCTGGCAAGACAGTGCAGTGGCAGGCGGCGGCGGTGCTGCGGCCATGACCGTGCTTAAAACCCGCGCGGTGTCCGGTAACCCGCCTTCGGCTGCGCAGATCAAAGGGCCGGACATCCAGGACTGGGCCGCACTGGGCCTGCTGACCAACGTGGATGAGGTCGCCAAGAGCAACAATTGGGACAAACTGCTGCCCAAAACGGTGTCTGACACCATGAAGTTCGATGGCCATTATGTCGCCGTACCGGTGAACATCCATCGCGTGAACTGGTTGTGGATCAACCCGCAAGCGTTCAAAAAAGCCGGTATCGACAAAGCCCCGACCACCCTCGATGAACTCTATGCCGCAGGTGACAAGCTCAAGGCCGCAGGTTTCATTCCGTTGGCCCACGGCGGGCAGCCGTGGCAAGACAGCACGGTCTTTGAGGACATGGTGCTGAGCATCATGGGCCCGCAAGGCTACAAAAAAGTGTTTGTCGAAAACGATGAGGCCACCTTGACCGGCCCGCAAATGACTGACGTGTTCACTCAGTTGAAAAAGCTTCAGGGCTACATGGACCCCGATGGCAGTGGTCAGGACTGGAACCTGGAAGCCGCCAAAGTCATCAACGGCAAAGCGGGCATGCAGATCATGGGTGACTGGGCGAAAAGTGAATGGACTGCGGCGGGTAAAAAAGCCGGCACTGATTATGAGTGCGTGCCATTTCCGGGTACTCAAGGCAGCTTCACCTACAACATCGACTCGCTGGCGATGTTCAAACTGGCCAAAAAGAACGACACCCCCGGCAACAATGCCGCGCGTGACGATTTAGCCAAAGTCGCGCTGGAACCTGAGTTCCAGTACGTGTTCAACCAGAACAAAGGCTCGATTCCGGTTCGCAATGACCTGGACATGAGCAAGTTCGACAGCTGCGCTCAAGCGTCCGCCAAAGACTTTGCTGCGGCAGGTGAGAAAGGTCAGTTGCCAAGCATGGCGCACAACATGGCCACTTCTCTGGCCGTTCAGGGCGCGATTTTTGACGTGGTGACCAACTTCATGAGCGACAAAAATGCCGACCCGGCCAAAGCCGGCAAGCAACTGGCCTCGGCGATCAAGTCTGCCCGGTGATTGTCTGATACCCGCCGCGCTCGCGCGGCTCCTTTAATTTCGGATCGTCCGGCATTTGCGCAAGCGAATGCCGACACACCCTTGCGGGAGAATTTCGATGAGCGCTGTGGCTGTGTTCCACAAAGCCTCGCCGTTTGACGCGTTGCAGCGCTGGTTGCCCAAGTTGGTATTGGCACCCAGCATGCTGATCGTGTTGGTTGGCTTTTATGGCTACATCTTTTGGACCTTCCTGCTTTCGTTTACCAACTCCAGCTTCATGCCCAGCTACACATGGGTGGGTTTGCAGCAATACGCACGCCTGATGGAAAACGATCGCTGGTGGGTGGCGAGTAAAAACCTGGCCGTGTTTGGCGGCATGTTTATCGCGATCAGCCTGGTGATTGGCGTGTTCCTGGCGGTGCTGCTCGATCAGCGTATTCGCAAGGAAGGCTTCATTCGCACTATTTACCTGTACCCGATGGCGCTGTCGATGATCGTCACCGGTACGGCCTGGAAGTGGTTGCTCAATCCCGGGCTGGGGCTGGACAAAATGCTGCGTGACTGGGGCTGGGAAGGGTTTCGGTTTGACTGGCTGCTGGACCAGGATCGCGTGGTCTACTGCCTGGTCATCGCGGCAGTGTGGCAGGCCTCGGGGTTTGTCATGGCCATGTTTCTGGCCGGGTTGCGCGGGGTGGACCAGTCGATTATTCGTGCCGCTCAGGTGGACGGCGCGAGCTTGCCGACCATTTATTTGCGCATTGTCTTGCCGAGCCTGCGCCCGGTGTTTTTCAGCGCGTTCATGATTCTGGCGCACATCGCCATCAAGAGCTTTGACCTGGTGTCGGCGATGACCGCAGGCGGGCCGGGCTACTCGTCTGACTTGCCTGCCATGTTCATGTATTCGTTTACCTTCAGCCGTGGGCAAATGGGCGTTGGCTCGGCCAGTGCCATCATGATGCTGGGGGCGATTCTGGCGATTCTTGTGCCTTATCTGTATTCCGAGCTGAGGAATAAACGCCATGATTAACGCACAGCGTTTGACCTTCAGTCGTTTGGCCATCTACGCCACATTGATCCTGGCGGCGGCGGTGTATCTGGTGCCGTTGGTGGTGATGTTGCTCACCAGCTTCAAAAGCCCGGAAGACATTCGCACCGGAAACCTGCTGAGTTGGCCGCAAGTGATTGATGGCATTGGCTGGATCAAGGCGTGGGACACGGTGGGCGGGTACTTCTGGAACTCGGTCAAAATTACGATCCCTGCCGTGCTGATCTCCACCTTCATCGGTGCCATGAATGGCTACGTACTGTCGATGTGGCGCTTTCGCGGCTCGCAGCTGTTTTTCGGTCTGCTGTTGTTCGGCTGCTTTCTGCCCTTCCAGACGGTCTTGCTGCCTGCCTCGTTCACCATCGGCAAACTGGGGCTGGCCAACACCACCACCGGCCTGGTGCTGGTGCACGTGGTGTACGGGCTGGCATTCACCACGCTGTTTTTCCGCAACTACTACGTCAGCATCCCGGATGCGCTGGTCAAGGCTGCGCGGCTCGACGGCGCAGGGTTCTTCACGATCTTCGGGCGCATTCTGCTGCCCATGTCGGTGCCCATCATCATGGTGTGCCTGATCTGGCAGTTCACTCAAATCTGGAATGACTTTCTGTTCGGCGTGGTGTTTGCCAGTGGCGACGCGCAGCCCATCACCGTGGCGCTCAATAACCTGGTCAACACCAGCACCGGCGCCAAGGAATACAACGTCGACATGGCCGCGGCCATGATTGCCGGGCTGCCGACACTGCTGGTCTACATTTTTGCGGGCAAGTATTTCCTGCGCGGGCTGACGTCCGGCGCGGTCAAGGGGTAAGGCATGGCAACGCTCGAATTACGCAACGTCAACAAAACCTACGGCAAAGGTTTGCCCGACACGCTGAAAAACATTGAACTGAAAATCAACGACGGCGAGTTTTTGATTCTGGTCGGGCCTTCGGGCTGCGGTAAATCCACCTTAATGAACTGCATCGCCGGGCTTGAAAGCATCAGCGGTGGTTCGATTCTGGTGGACGACGCCGACATCAGCGGCATGAGCCCCAAGGATCGGGACATCGCCATGGTGTTTCAGTCCTACGCGCTGTACCCGACCATGAACGTGCGGGACAACATCGCGTTTGGCCTCAAGATCCGCAAGATGAGCACCGCCGCCATTGATGAAGAGGTGGCGCGGGTGGCCAAGCTGCTGCAAATCGAACACCTGCTCACGCGCAAACCGGGGCAGTTGTCGGGTGGCCAGCAGCAGCGGGTGGCGATGGGCAGGGCGCTGGCGAGGCGGCCGAAGATTTATCTGTTTGATGAACCGCTGTCCAACCTCGACGCCAAATTGCGGGTCGAGATGCGCACCGAAATGAAGTTGATGCACCAGCGCCTGAAAACCACCACGGTTTATGTCACCCACGATCAGATCGAAGCCATGACCCTGGGCGACAAGGTGGCGGTGATGAAAGACGGGATCATTCAGCAGTTCGGGACGCCGAAGCAGATCTATAACGATCCGGCCAATTTGTTTGTCGCCAGTTTTATCGGGTCGCCACCGATGAATTTCATCCCGCTGCGTTTGCAGCGCCAGGAAGGACGCCTGCTGGCGCTGCTCGACAGTGGCCAGGCGCGCTGTGAGCTGCCGTTAGGCGTACGCGACGAGGGTCTTGAAGATCGTGACGTGATCATCGGCATTCGCGCCGAACAAATCGTGCTGGCGGGCCATGAGCCGAACGGGTTGCCGACCCTTCGTGCCGAAGTTCAGGTGGTGGAGCCCACCGGCCCGGACACGCTGGTGTTTGTGAACCTCAATGGCAGCAAAGTGTGCTGCCGTCTGGCTCCGGATGACGCGCCTCAGGTGGGCGAAAGTCTCAATTTGCAGTTCGATCCTGCGAAAGTGCTACTGTTTGATGCAAACACAGGCGAGCGTCTGGGGGCGATGAGTTCGCCCCAGGCCCAGAGCCGGGCGGATAACGTGGCGCATTTCAAGGGTCGTTGATTCTGTACAGGGAGCCTGTTTGAGGTGCTCCTTGAGCGGTGCCGCGTTAAACAAAGCCAATAAAAAAACAACGAGGATCCAAGGGATGAACAACAGAATGACCCGCACCCGTCTGGCTTGCCAGCTGTCGGCTATTGTTGCGTTAGGACTGGGGGCAAGCAGCGTCTATGCCGACGACGCTTTCAGCGCTGATTCGAAATGGATGACCGGCGACTGGGGCGGTGAACGGACCAGACTGATCGAGCAGGGCATCGACATCAAGGCCGATTACGTCGGTGAAATGGGGGCCAACCTGCACGGGGGTTACAACAACGACAAGACGGCGCGCTACAGCGACCAGTTCGGTCTGGGCGTGGCGCTCGACCTGCAAAAGCTGTGGGGCTGGGATAACACCCAGGCCAAAATCCAGCTCACCAACCGTAATGGCCAGAACATCTCCAACGACCGCGTGGGCGATCCGCGTGCTGGCACCCTGAGTTCCTCCCAGGAAGTCTACGGCCGTGGGCACATGGTGCGTTTGACCCAATTGTGGATCCAGCATCAGTTCCTCGACGGCAAGCTGGACGTCAAGGCCGGTTACTTCGGCGAAGGCGAAGACTTCAACACGTTCCCCTGCGAGTTCCAGAACCTGGCGTTCTGTGGTTCTCAGGTGGGCAACTGGGCCACCAACATCTGGTACAACTGGCCGGTCAGCCAGGCGGCACTGCGGGTGAAGTACAACATCAGCCCCGAGTTTTATGCACAGATCGGCGCGTACAACCAGAACCCGTCGCAGCTTGAGCACGGCAACGGCTTCAAGCTCAGTGGTAGCGGCACCAAGGGCACGGTGCTGCCGGTAGAGCTGGTGTGGTCGCCGAAGGTCAACGATCTGCCGGGCGAATACCGTGTCGGTTACTACAAAAGCACGGCGCCTGCCGATGACGTGAGTGTCGACATCACCAGCACCGGCAAAGACTACCGTGTACGTGACAGCAAGCACGGTTACTGGTTCGTGGTGCAGCAGCAACTCACCACGCACAACGGTGATGCATCGCGCGGCTTGCATATCGCCGCCAACGCCACCTTCCACGACAAGGCCACCAATATCGTCGACAACTACCAGTCGCTGATGTTGGTGTACAAAGGTCCGTTCGACGCCCGCCCCAAAGATGACATCGGCATCGGTGCCGCCCGTATCCACGTCAACGATGACGTGAAAAAAAGCGCCGAGCTGATCAACGCCTCGATCGGTGTCACCGACTACAGCGACGCGTCGTACTCGCCGTTGCGCTCCACCGAGTACAACTACGAACTCAACTATGGCTTCCACGTGACCAACTGGCTGACAGTGCGTCCAAACTTGCAGTACATCGCGCACCCAGGTGGTGTGGACAAGGTTGATAACGCATTGGTGGCCGGGCTGAAAATTCAGTCGACGTTCTAAGTGCGCTAAGCTCCTTGCTTTTCTAGCGGGTAGCCCGGGCTATCCGCTTTTTTTCGGGTCGGCACTACCCGACGCATGATTTTCAGGATTGCGGCACATGCACGAGCATCCGCTTCATCGATTTTTTAAATTCAAACGAGAACAGCCGATCTTCCAATGGGAGCGCTTTCAGCAGCGTGACGTGTTGGTGATTAACCATCCGCATTGCCAGGCGGTGTTCAGCCGTCAAGGTGCGCAACTGTTGCACTTCAAGCCAACCGGGCAAAAACCGTGGCTGTGGTGCGCCGAGAAGTGGCCGCAGGTAGGCGCCATTCGGGGCGGGGTGCCGATTTGCTGGCCCTGGTATGGCCGTCATCCGAGCGAGAATGCGTGGCCGTCTCATGGCTGGGCCCGGTTGATCGACTGGAAGCTGCTGGACAGCCAAACAGATGAAGAGGGCGTGAGCCTGCACTGGCGTTTAACGCTGTGCGATTGGCAGGTGGATTTGCATGCGCGCTTGGGCGAGAGCATGGAGTTGCGCCTCAGTACCGAGCATCAGGACGACGAGCCCTGCCAAATGAGTCAGGCGCTGCGTGCTTACTGGCGTATTGGTGATGTTGCCGAGGTAGCGCTGTCTGGGCTGGATGGCGTGATCGGTTATGACCAACTGAACCGCGAGGCTTGCGAGCAAAAAGGCGAGTTGCGGGTGGACGGCGGTTGTCAGCGGGTGTTCCAGCATGACGGTGAAATGCAGCTCAACGATCACGCCTGGCACCGGGCCTTGAGTATTGATACGGGAGACAACGCCAACACCGTGGTCTGGCATCCCGGCAGACGGCCGTTGCTGGGCGTCAGTTGGAGTGAGGTGATGGGCTTTGTGTGTGTCGAGTCCACCAGCGGCAGCACCCGCCAGCAAAGCCTGGCCCCCGGCGAGCAAGCGCATTTGAGCCTGCACGCGCGGGCGGGGCTGTGCAGCGCCTGATCATCGGTTATGCGACGGTTACGCTGCCGGACGCCGCTTGCGGCAGCGGCGCCACAGTTGACTCTATTGCAGTTCATCCCCCACGGGGTAACGGCTGGCGTTGAGGCTTTCCTTGATTTTGCGCAAGTGCGGCTGGAAGTCCACGCCACGGCGCAACGTCATGCCGGTGGCCAGCACATCCAGCACGGTGAGCTGGATAATGCGCGAGGTCATGGGCATGTAAATGTCCGTGTCTTCGGGCAGCGGGATATTCAGGCTCAATGTACTGGCCTTGGCCAGTGGCGAATTTTCGGCGGTCAGTCCCAATACCGAGGCGCCGTTGGCCCGTGCAATACGAGCCACTTCAACCAGTTCGCGGGTACGACCGGTGTAGGAAATAATCACAAACAACTCGCCCGTGTGGGCCACCGAGGCAATCATGCGCTGCATGAGTACGTCGGCATGCGCCGTGACGGCCAGGTTGAAGCGAAAGAACTTGTGCTGTGCATCCAGTGCTACGGGCGCTGAGGCACCCAGCCCGAAAAAGTGAATCTGCCGCGCTTGAATCAGCAAGTCCACGGCGCGGCTGATCAGGTTGGGGTCCAGCGCCTGGCAGGCACTGTCGAGCGAGGCGATGGCACTGCCGAAAATCTTTTGTGTGTAGGCCTCAGGGTTGTCGTCGGCTTCAACCGCGCGGCTGACATAGGCGGCGCCACTGGCCAGACTTTGCGCCAGTTGCAGTTTGAGCTCCGGGTAACCGCTGACACCAAACGAGCGGCAAAACCGGTTGACCGTCGGTTCACTGACCGACGCGGCCTGCGCCAGCGCCGCGATGCTGAAACGCGTCGCCTGCTGCGGGTTTTGCAGAATCACTTCGGCCACTTTACGCTCGGCTTTGTTCAGCTCTTCGAGGCGGCCTTTGATTTGTTCAAGTAAATTTCGCACGCGGTCCATTTATGTTCCTTGGGGCGTCGATGCAAGAGCCTGGCTGTAATGCGGCTCTGGAAGGTGGCCTATCCTACTGATGGCCCGATACGACCACTAGTAGCAATCTGTATTTAGAGAAAATGTTGTGTTTATTACTACATTTCTCCTTGAGTGATGCCTTGAAAAAAGGTATTTGTAGCTTAACTTGATAAAAGAACCAACATCATGTCTTCGATTACGGTTGAACCGTGCACCTTTGCCTTGTTTGGCGCCTTGGGCGATCTGGCACTGCGCAAATTGTTCCCTGCTTTATATCAACTGGATCGCGCCGGTCTGCTGCATGACGACACGCGCATTCTGGCACTGGCTCGCGAGCCGGGCGATGCGCTCACGCACCTGGCCCATATCGACAGCCAACTGCGTCAGTACGTCGGCGACAAGGAAATCGAAGACGCAGCACTCAGCCGCTTTGTGGCCCGCCTGAGCTACCTGCATGTGGACTTTCTCAAGGCACAAGACTACGTCGCGTTGGCCGAACAGGCCGGGACGGCACAACGCCTGATCGCCTATTTCGCCACGCCTGCGGCGGTGTACGGGGCCATTTGCGAAAACCTGTCGAAGGTCGGCCTGACGGACAACGCCCGTGTGGTGCTCGAAAAGCCCATCGGTTCGGACCTCGAGTCCTCGCGCAAGGTGAACGACGCCGTGGCGCAGTTCTTCCCTGAGACGCGCATTTACCGCATCGACCACTACCTGGGCAAAGACACCGTACAAAACCTGATTGCGCTGCGTTTTGCCAACAGCCTGTTTGAAACTCAGTGGAACCAGCGCTACATCTCCCACGTAGAAATCACCGTGGCCGAGAAAGTCGGCATTGAAGGGCGCTGGGGTTATTTCGACAAGGCTGGCCAACTGCGCGACATGATTCAAAACCACCTGTTGCAGCTCTTGTGCCTGATTGCGATGGACCCGCCTGCGGACCTCTCGGCCGACAGCATCCGCGACGAGAAGGTCAAGGTGCTCAAGGCGCTGGCGCCCATTACGGCCGAAGGCTTGACCACACAAGTGGTGCGCGGCCAGTACATTGCAGGCTACAGCGAAGGGCAGTCGGTGCCGGGTTATCTGGAGGAAGAAAACTCCAACACCCAGAGCGACACCGAAACCTTCGTCGCCCTGCGTGCCGACATTCGCAACTGGCGTTGGGCGGGCGTGCCGTTTTACCTGCGCACCGGCAAACGCATGCCGCAGAAGCTGTCGCAGATCGTCATTCACTTCAAAGAGCCTTCGCACTACATCTTTGCCCCCGAGCAGCGTCTGCAAATCGGCAACAAGCTGATCATTCGTCTGCAACCGGACGAAGGCATTTCCTTGCGGGTGATGACCAAAGACCAAGGTTTGGACAAGGGCATGCAGCTACGCAGCGGCCCGTTGCAGTTGAATTTTTCTGACACTTATCGCAGCTCGCGGGTGCCGGATGCCTACGAGCGTCTGTTGCTCGAAGTGATGCGCGGTAATCAGAACCTGTTTGTACGCAAAGATGAAATTGAAGCGGCATGGACCTGGTGCGACCAGTTGATCGCGGGCTGGAAGAAGTCGGGCGATGCGCCCAAGCCCTACGCGGCGGGGTCCTGGGGGCCGATGAGTTCCATTGCATTGATTACGCGAGACGGGAGGTCCTGGTATGGCGATATCTGATTTGAAACTGCCTGCGGGTGTAACGGCGCACACGTTCAACACACCAGCGGTGCTGGCTGAGGCGTTGGCTAAAACGGTCGCCGGGCAACTGAATGACGCGATCACTGCACAGGGTGTTGCCACCTTGGTGGTGTCGGGCGGTCGCAGTCCGGTGGCGTTTTTTCAGCGCCTGATCGAGCAGCCTGTCGATTGGTCCAAGGTGGTGGTCAGCCTGGCAGATGAGCGCTGGGTGCCAGTGGAGCATGCCGACAGCAATGCCGGACTGCTCAAGCAGCATTTGCTTAAAGGCCCGGCAGCCAAAGCGCGTTTTGTGGGGTTGTACAACGTTGCCCCCACACTGGACGCGGCAGCCGAACAAGCTGACCGCCAGTTGGCCGAATTACCGCCAATCGACGTGCTGATTCTGGGCATGGGCGATGACGGGCATACCGCCTCGCTGTTTCCTGCCAGCCCGAACCTCAAGCAAGCCCTGGACCTTGATAACCCGCGTCGTTGCTGGCCGATGCTGGCGCCGACGGTACCGCATCAGCGTCTGAGCATGAGCCGCCACCTGTTGAGCACTGCAAAGCACACGGTGCTGTCGGTACAGGGGCAGGCCAAATTGAACACTCTTACCGATGCGTTGGCGGGCGATGATGTTGCTGCTTTGCCGATTCGTGCCTTTTTGCAACCTACGTTAGAGATTTACTGGTGCCCATGAGCCAAGGATCAGCTGCCATGAAAATAACCACCCCGAACGTGTCGATGGCCGAGAAAGTCGCCCTGATCGACGCGCTGTGTGCCAAGGCTCGTATTTTGCCGGTGATCACCATCGCCCGTAAGCAGGACATCCTGCCGCTGGCGGATGCGTTGGCTGCCGGTGGCCTCAATGCCCTTGAAGTCACCTTGCGCTCGGAGTTTGGTCTGGAAGCGATTCGCGTGCTGCGTGATCAGCGCCCGGAGCTTACGACGGGTGCAGGCACTATTCTGGATCGCCACATGCTGGCGGCGGCAGAAGAAGCCGGCTCGCAGTTTATCGTCACGCCGGGTATTACCCGCGACTTGCTAGAGGCCAGCGTTGCCAGCGACATTCCGCTGTTGCCGGGCATCAGCAACGCGTCGGGGATCATGGAAGGTTATGGCTTGGGCTATCGCCGTTTTAAATTGTTTCCGGCTGAAGTCAGCGGCGGAGTGGCGGCCATCAAGGCGCTGGGCGGTCCGTTTGGCGAGGTGAAATTCTGCCCGACAGGCGGCGTCAGTCCGGCCAACATCCGCAGCTACATGGCGTTGAAAAACGTAATGTGTGTGGGCGGTAGCTGGATGCTAGACAGCGAATGGATCAAAAACGGTGACTGGGCGCGCATTCAGGAATGCACGGCGGAGGCATTGGCGCTGCTCGATTGAGTGTTTTGTAACAGGTTTGTTGTGTGATCTACGGTTTTCGGTGCGCTTGGTCGGCGCACCTTTTTTTTGCCTGCATTTTACGTGCGGTACCAAAGCCCTCACCCAACCCTGGCCCGGTAGGTGAGGGGGATTCTAGCCTTGCGCCAGCTCGCGCAACGCCCGGATCAACTGGTTGATGTCATCCAGCGTGGTGG
This sequence comes from Pseudomonas sp. TAA207, assembly GCF_001529285.1. NCBI lineage: Bacteria > Pseudomonadati > Pseudomonadota > Gammaproteobacteria > Pseudomonadales > Pseudomonadaceae > Pseudomonas > Pseudomonas sp. TAA207. Next base: position 270,489 of record NZ_LLWJ01000070.1, read on the forward strand.
CAAAACCCACGGTAATACGGATGCAACTGCCACAGGCAGACCCTTCACGCGCCACCGTGAACAGGTTGTAGTCCTTGAGCAGGCGCTCGACCATCGGCTGTTGGTCGTCCACATGGGTAAAGCGCAGCGAAGTGATGGCGCAGCTCAGTCGCGGGTCGTCTGGCGTCAGCACTTCAATGCCAGGCAGTTTGCGTGCTTCACCCACCCACAGGTCGCGCACATACTTGAGCCGTGCCCCCTTGGCTTTCGCCCCGCCCAGATCGGTGTGCTCTTGCAACACTTTGGGCAAGGTCAGCCAGGCTGCAATGTTGGCGGTGCCGTAGGGCGAGCGGTTACGGATGTCGGGTTCGGGATAACGCTGGTTGCCCATGTCCGGCGCAATGTCGGCCAAGCGCTGCGGGTCGATGTACATAAAACCCAGCGTCAGCGGTGCGCCGATCCATTTGTGCAGGTTGTAACCTGCAAACGCTACACCCATCGCAGGCAGGTCAAAGTCGATTTGCCCCAGTGCATGGGCGCCATCGAGTATCACGTCAACCCCGTGCGCATTGGCCAGTTCGACAATGGCTTGCACTGGCAACACCAGTCCGGTGCGATGGGTGACATGGGTCAATGCCATCAGTTTGATGCGCGGGTGCTGGGCGAACGCCTGGCGATAGCTCTCCAGCAGGCTTTCATAGGTGGCGGGATGACGGTGGGTGATTTCAATCACTTCAAGCCCGCGCTGTTGTGCCACCCAGCGCATGGCGTACTCAACGCTGTGGTACTCCAGATCACAGATCAACAACTGATCGCCGGGCTGCAAGCCTTGGTAGTTGCGGATAAGCGATTGCAGGGCATCTGACGCGCAGTTGGTCAGTGCAATGCTGGCGTGATTGACCTTGAGCATGTCCGCAAGTTGATTACGAATGTCCAGGCTTTGCGTGTGATCGAAGCACTGGCGCACATGCACTGAGTTGCTGCGGTTAATAAACTCGATATTGCGTTGGTAATCCTGTGCGACCCCACGGGTCATGCGCCCGAAATAACCGTTTTCCAGGTTGATGGGGCCGGGTGCCAGGTCGTAGCGCTGTGTAATGGCGTGCCAGAAGTGTTCGTCGCGGGCGTTGTCTTCAATCCTTGGCATGGGAGGCGCTCTATCAATGGCGAGGTTTGGGTTTTCCGTGTTTAGCGCGCAACGGGACCAGCAGGTCTGACAGACCGTTGTGATCAATTTCTTGCATCAAGGCCAGCAGGCCGCCCAACTCGCCGTGTGGAAAGCCTTCACGCGCAAACCAGTTCAGGTACTGGCCGGGGAGGTCAGCAATGATCCGGCCTTTGTATTTGCCAAACGGCATTTCGCGGGTTACCAGCAGTTCGAGTTTTTCGGGGTTCATGCGCCAGCCTTCGAGTACGTGAAACGTGTGAATGGAAAATACAGGCATTCTGCATGCAGGCCAATTGACAGTTCATGCAAAAAAACCGGATACAGTTTTATGTATTATTTTTAACTTATTGTTTTATAAGGTATTTATTTTAAATTCCAAGCTGGCACGGGGCATGCAATCTCTATTGCACGATCCTCAACCTTGTAAGGAATTGAACAATGACTGACCAAAATAAAGAAGCCATTAGCGTCCTGAACGATCTGATCGAAACCAGCAAGGATGGCCAGGAAGGTTTCAAATCTTGCGCTGAAGACATCAAGCACCCGGAACTCAAAGCACTGTTTGTGAAACGTTCGGCTGATTGCGCCACTGCTGCCGCTGAACTGCAAGCCCAGGTGCGTGCGTTGGGTGGGGATCCTGAAACCAGCACCAGCGTGGCCGGTGACTTGCACCGCCGTTGGGTGGATGTGAAATCTATCTTCACGGGCAAAGACGAAGAGGCGGTGCTCAATGAAGCTGAGCGCGGTGAAGACCATGCGCTGAAAGCTTACAAAGAGGCGCTGGCAAAAATTGAAAAACACAACCTGATGGGGATCCGTGACCTGGTAGAGCGCCAATACCACGGCGTACAACGCAATCACGATCAGGTTAAAGCGCTGCGCAATCAGGCCCGTGCTCGTTCTTGAGTGCTAACTGAAAGCATGAAAAACGCCGGCTAGCCGGCGTTTTTTTATGCCTCGAATCAGCCAATGCTGATGGCCGGCAGGGTTGGCAGCGTGACCGTTTGTTGTTTGCGCGGTGCCAGGATCTCGGCTTCGCCATCCACCACCAACTCATCGCGCTGGTTAAACACGCGGGTCGCAATGCGTACGCGAAACTTGGGCAGCTTTTCGAGAATTTCCAGGCGCACGGTCAAGGTGTCGCCAATCTTTACCGGCTTTTGAAAGCTCATTTGCTGGCCGATATAGATGGTGCCCGGTCCCGGTAATTCACAGGCCACGGCAGCGCTGATCAAAGCACCACTGAACATGCCGTGCGCAATGCGCTCTTTGAACATGGTAGCGGCGGCAAATTCAGGGTCCAGGTGTACCGGGTTGTGGTCGCCGGACATGGCCGCAAACAACTGAATGTCGCGCTCTTCGACGGTTTTGCTGTAGCTGGCCGTCTGGCCGACTTCGAGGGCTTCGTACGGGGTGTTGGTAACCTGGGTCATGTAGCGCATGTCCTGTGACGAGTGTTTAATTTCAAATGTTTGATTTTAAAGGCTTTAATAGTTTTTGTGACGACTCATTCGCTGCGCGTGGGCCGCGGGTGCATCAGGGCCTGGTTCAACCAGGCGATCACATCGCTGGTGACAGCGTCGCGATTGGTCTCATTAAAGAGTTCGTGCCGTGCCTGCGGGTAAACCTTCAATTGCACATGGCGGTTGCCCGCCTTGCGCAGCGCATGGGTCAGATCAGTGAGACGCTTGCCCTCACTGACCGGATCACATTCGCCGCCCATGACCAGTATTGGCAGGTTCGGATCGATCTGTGACAGGTTGGAGGCCTTGCTGATTTGCTGCAAGCCGCCCAGCAGATCAATCCAGAACTGATTGGTGCAGCGAAACCCGCAAAGTGGGTCAGCCGCGTAGGCATCGACTTCGCCCGGATCGCGGCTCAGCCAGTCATAGGGCGTGCGGGTGGGTTTGAACGCTTTGTTAAAAGAGCCGAACGACAGCCACTCGATCAGGGCGCTGCGGCCTTTGGGGCCTTGGCGCCAACGTTCAACCCGGGCAATCAGGCGCGCGGCTCGATACAACAGGACAGGTTGATAGTTTGAAGCGCTGAGTATCGCGCCGTGCACGCTGGCGCTGTGGTGCAGTAAATACGATTGGGCGATGTAACTGCCCATGCTGTGCCCCAGCAAAAAAACTGCAATGCCAGGGTGCGTCTGATTGATGTGCTGTTGCAGGCTGGCGACATCACTGACCACGGCGCACCAGCCATCCTCATCGGCAAAGTAGCCCAAGGTGCCGCGTTCCGCCGTTTTGCCATGCCCGAGCTGATCGTGGGCATACAGCGCAAAGCCGGCCGCGCACAGGGCGTTACCCAGTCGTTCATAGCGGGCGCTGTGCTCAGCCATGCCATGTGCCAGTAACACGACGGCTTTTGGCGTGCCAGCAGGCAGCCACCGTCTGACATACAGACTGCTGCGATCATTTGCATCCAGCCAAAAACTGTCAGAAGCCATGATGATTCCTTCGTCCTGAGTCCCGGGATCTGTACGAAATGTATCTACGCTCGGTTATGCGGGCTAGAACACAGGCTCGCTTGACCGTTGCTCGAAAACATTGCGTGCAGACCCTAGCAGTGTATAGCGCATTCACAGGCTCACCAGCGCGCGCACCCGCTCGCAACAAAACGATTCAAGATGTAAATGGCGAAGATCGCTGTGTTTGCCTACAACTTGAGAACTGTTAACGTCCGCAGGTTCCGCTTTTGATTGCATGAAAGAGGCGGCCAGGCATGCTCAGGTAAGAGGATAAAAATAATGCAACCTGATTTCTGGAATGACAAACGTCCGGCCGGTGTACCGCTGGACATTGATATGACGGCCTTCAAGTCAGTCGTCGATGTGTTTGAACGCTCCTGCAAGAAGTTTGCAGACCGGCCGGCCTTCAGCAATCTTGGCGTGACCCTGACGTACGCTGAACTTGAGCGTCATAGCGCGGCTTTTGCCGGCTACTTGCAACAGCACACCGACCTTAAACCAGGCGATCGCATCGCGGTGCAAATGCCCAATGTGTTGCAGTACCCGATAGCGGTGTTTGGTGCGCTGCGCGCGGGGCTGGTGGTGGTCAACACCAACCCGTTGTACACCTCGCGCGAAATGCGCCATCAGTTCAAAAGCGCGGGCATTCGTGCGCTGGTGTATCTGAATATGTTCGGCAAGCGCGTGCAGGAAGTGCTGGAAGACACCGACATCGACTTTCTGATTGAAGCCAAAATGGGCGACATGATGCCGGCCGTCAAAGGGTGGGTTACCAACCTGGTGGTCGATAAAGTCAAAAAGCTGGTGCCGCCTTACAGTGTCCCCCGGGCCATTTCATTCAAGAGCGTCCTGCATCTGGGCGCGGGGCAATCCATCCAGCCGGTGACATCGACACTCGATGATATTGCCGTGCTGCAATACACCGGGGGCACCACAGGGCTGCCCAAAGGCGCGATGCTGACCCACGCCAATCTGGTCGCCAACATGCAGCAAGTGCGCGCCTGCCTGTCGCAGCATGACGCACAGGGCCAGCCGATCCTGCGCGATGGTCGCGAGATCATGATTGCGCCGTTGCCGCTCTACCATATCTATGCGTTCACAGCCAATTGCATGGGCATGATGGTGACGGGCAACCACAACGTACTGATCACCAACCCGCGTGACATCAAAGGCTTTATCAAAGAGCTGAAGAACTGGCGTTTTACCGCGTTTCTGGGGCTTAACACGTTGTTCGTAGCGCTGATGGATCACCCGGACTTCAAGACACTGGATTTCTCCGGGCTTAAAGTCACCAATTCGGGCGGCACGGCATTGGTCAAAGCCACGGCCGAACGCTGGGAAAAACTCACCGGCTGTCGCATCGTCGAGGGTTACGGCCTGACCGAAACTTCGCCGGTGGCCAGTGCCAACCCGTGTGGCTCTTTGGCGCGCCTGGGCACGGTTGGCATGCCTGTGCCGGGCACGGCGATGAAGGTCATCAGCGATGAGGGTGTCGATTTGGGCCTGGGTGAGCGGGGCGAGTTGTGCGTTAAAGGCCCCCAGGTGATGAAAGGTTACTGGCAAAACCCGCAGGCCACGGCTGAAGTGCTGGACGCCGAAGGCTGGTTCAAGACCGGTGACGTGGCGGTGATTGATCCTGATGGCTTTGTGCGCATTGTCGACCGTAAAAAAGACCTGATCATCGTGTCGGGCTTCAACGTGTACCCCAATGAGATCGAAGACATCGTCATGGCCCACCCCAAGGTGGCGAACTGCGCGGTGATTGGCGTGCCGGATGACCGCACCGGTGAGGCGGTCAAACTATTCGTTGTGGCGCGCGCCGGTGGCGTAACGGTCGAAGAACTCAAGGCCTACTGCAAAGACAACTTCACCGGCTACAAAGTACCCAAGCAAATTGTGCTGCGCGATTCACTGCCCATGACCCCTGTGGGCAAGATCCTGCGCCGCGAGTTGCGTGATAACGCCTGATTCGTTCAACCAGGCGACAAGCGCCCGCTTGCCTTGAGCTCGCGGGCGTTTTTATGGGTGTTTATAAAACTGGAATATCCGCGCGAATCGCCCTGCAAAGCCCGTAATAGAGGGCTTAGATACGATGTTGAGTTTTTATTCTAATGATGACTTAGGATTGTCCTACAGTCAGGTTGGTTACTTTGTAGGCCGTTTTTGGCTCTAGGCGACCTTTGGCAAAGCTGCTACTCTCGGCGCGCTTTGTGACTTCTCGGTAAGTAAAAAGCCAGAGTTATCAATTATAAAAATCAAACAAATAATAACCGCATCAAATGCGGTGAAGAATTCGCGTCGCTGAGGAGTGGGCTTCCATGTTTGAAGGCTTTTGGAAGGATAAGTACCCAGCTGGGATTGCTGCTGAAATCAATCCAGACGAATACCCAAATATCCAGACGGTATTGCAACAATCTTGCCAGCGCTTCGCCGACAAACCGGCGTTCAGCAACCTGGGCAAAACCATCACCTACGGTGAGCTTTACGCACTCTCGGGTGACTTTGCGGCCTACCTGCAACAGCACACCGACCTGCAACCCGGCGATCGCATCGCTGTCATGTTGCCCAATTTGCTGCAATACCCCGTCGCTGTGTTCGGAGCCATCCGCGCCGGTTTGATCGTGGTCAACACCAACCCGCTGTACACCGCGCGGGAAATGGAACACCAATTCAAAGACTCTGGCGCCAAGGCGCTGGTGTGTCTGGCGAACATGGCGCACCTGGCTGAAAAAGTCGTGCCGAAAACGTCGGTCAAACATGTATTCGTCACCGAAGTGGCTGACATGCTCTCGCCGTTCAAGCGTGTGCTGATCAATAGCGTCATCAAGTACGTGAAAAAGATGGTGCCGGCCTACCACATGCCTAATGCCATCAAGTTCAATGATGTACTGAGCAAAGGCCATGGTCAGCCGGTCAAGGAAGCCAATCCGCTGAGCAGTGATGTGGCCGTGTTGCAGTACACCGGCGGCACCACAGGCGTGGCCAAGGGTGCGATGCTGACCCACCGCAACCTGATCGCCAACATGCTGCAATGCAAGGCGTTGATGGGTTCCAACCTCAATGAAGGCTGTGAAATCCTGATTACGCCATTGCCGCTGTACCACATCTACGCGTTTACCTTTCACTGCATGGCCATGATGCTGATCGGTAACCATAACGTGCTGATCAGCAACCCGCGTGACCTGTCTGCGATGGTCAAAGAACTGTCGAAATGGAAGTTCAGCGGCTTTGTCGGCCTTAACACGTTGTTTGTGGCGTTGTGCAATAACGAGGCGTTTCGCAAGCTCGACTTCTCGGCACTCAAGGTGACGTTGTCAGGCGGTATGGCTTTGCAACTGTCGGTGGCTGAGCGCTGGAAAGCGGTGACCGGTTGCCCGATTTGTGAAGGCTATGGCATGACCGAAACCAGCCCGGTGGCCTCGGTGAACCCGATCCAGAACATCCAGGCGGGCACTATCGGGATTCCGGTGCCGTCGACTTTGTGCAAAGTCATCAACGACGCCGGTGAAGAGTTACCCTTGGGCGAAATTGGCGAGCTGTGCATTAAAGGCCCGCAAGTGATGAAGGGTTATTGGGAGCGTCCTGACGCCACCGACGAAATCATGGACAGCGATGGCTGGTTGAAGTCAGGCGACATCGCCGTCATTCAGCCCGATGGCTACATGCGCATCGTTGACCGCAAAAAAGACATGATTCTGGTCTCGGGCTTCAATGTGTACCCCAACGAGCTGGAAGACGTGATGGCCTCGTTGCCGGGCGTATTGCAATCGGCGGCGATCGGCATTCCGGATGAGAAAACCGGTGAACTGATCAAGGTGTTCATTGTGGTCAAGCCGGGCATGACGTTGACCAAGGATCAGGTCATGGCCCACATGCGCGCCAACCTGACGGCGTACAAAGCGCCAAAAATCGTTGAGTTCCGTGATGCCTTGCCGACCACCAACGTGGGCAAGATCTTGCGCCGCGAGTTACGTGATGAAGAGCTGAAAAAGCTTGGCCTGAAGAAGTAACGGCCCGTCTACAACAAAGCCCCGCAGTGCGGGGCTTTGTTGTTTTTGCAGCGGTGATCGTCAACGCGGATCCGCGTTTAATCAGGGCCGTGGCGACTCCTGATGGTACGACGGCCTTTTGAGGCTGTGCTTACTTCTGCAAAAACTGCGCGAAGTTTACGCCTGTACCCGCAGGACGTACGTCTTGCAGGTACGAGTCCTTGTCAGCACTGAGCTCCAGGCTCATGGTCGGCGTGCGCTTGTGGGTCGCGCGTACCACCATGCCTTCGCGCTTTTCACGCAAGAACGCGGTGGTCACTTTCAAGTGCAGCAGTTCATCTGTGCTCGGCGTGTGCAGCAGCAAATGCACCCATTCATATTGACCAACCGCCAGGCGGGCCAGCGGAATGTCGAACCACCAAATATTTTTGTTGGTATTCAGCGCTGCGAAATGACCGTTGTTGACGCCGATCACGGCACCGCCCAGTTCCTGGTTTCTGCGGGCAATGGCCTGCTTTTTATCGAGTTTCATAACCTTCCTACAATTCTGGATCTTCAGCGCCATAGCCTGAATACGTCGCGCATTCTCGGGGGTTAGCGGGCAAACATAAAGCCCAACCTGCGCTGAGCGATGAAATGAGTGACAGAAAATAAATGAAACTCTGTTCAAGCAGCTCTGGTCAATCTTTGTGTCGAGGTTATGACATCCGAAATTTCACTAGGAGAAATCCCATGAGCAGCACTGGCGATAAGATCAAAGGCATGGCGAACGAAGCAGTAGGCAATGTCAAACAAACGGTAGGCAAAGCCACTGACAACGACAAGCTGCGCACAGAAGGCAAGGCTCAGGAGCTCAAAGGCGAAGGCCAGCAGGCTGTCGGCAAAGCCAAAGATGCGGTAAAAAATACCGTCGACAAAGCCTGAGAGTGCACCTGTCCATAAGGCGCCAAGCGGGCCTGAGGAAGTGATAGACGGCCATCCTGTGATGGCCGTTTTCATATGTTTGAATTGCACATGTTTCCAAAGTCGCCAACTCGACTACTTTTGAGGTAAAACCCCTGAGTTGAAGTCGTTGAATGGCTTGTTAAATACCCTCATTAGAGCGGCGAAAGGAGACGCTATGTTATTTCCGGTCTTGAATGGCCTGCCGTTGGGCAAAGTACTGATCCGCACGGTCAAGGAATTCATTGACGACGAAATGTCGACCTACGCGTCTGCGTTGGCGTATCAAATGTTGTTTTCGTTGTTTCCGTTCATTTTGTTCTTGATTGCACTGATCGGCTTTTTGCATCTGCCAGACTTCTTCACCTGGCTGCGCTTGCAATCTGAGTTGGTGCTGCCGCCTCAGGCGCTGGAGCAGGTCAACCCTGTCATCGACCAGTTGCAGCAGTCCAAGGGCGGGTTGCTTTCGGTTGGTATCGTGATTGCCTTGTGGACGGCCTCCGCTGGCGTGCGCCTGATGATGAGCGCCATGAATGCGGCCTACGACGTGGTCGAGGGGCGGCCCATCTGGAAGCGTTTTCCGCTGTCGATTTTCTACACCATCGGCATCGCCGGCATGTTGCTGGCGGCAGCGGCGTTGATGGTGCTTGGCCCGCAAGTCATGAGCTGGCTGGCCGGGCAGGTGGGGCTGGAAGAGTTTGTCGTGACGTTGTGGACGATTTTGCGTTGGCCGGTGATTGTGCTGCTGTTGATGGTGGCCGTGGCCGTGATGTATTACGTGATGCCCGACGTCGAGCAGAAGTTTCGTTTCATTACGCCGGGTTCGGTACTGGCGGTGGTGGTATGGATTGTGGCGTCATTGGGCTTCGCCTTTTACGTCAAGACCTTTGCCGACTACAACGCCATGTATGGCAGCATCGGGGCCATCATCGTGCTGTTGCTGTACTTCTACATCTCGGCGGCCGTGTTGTTGTTAGGCGCTGAAATGAATGCAGTGATTGAGCACATGTCGGCCGAAGGCAAGGACCCCGGGGAAAAGAGCTTCGATGAAGCAGATGACCCTGATCCCAAGCAGCATGTCAGCGGCCTTGGCCGCGATCACTCCCTCAAACCCACTTCTGATGAAGCCTGACTATGATTCGTGAAATTCTGAAAATGGGCGATGAGCGCCTGCTGCACGTTGCCAAGCCGGTGCCGGATGACATGTTCGACAGCCCGCAACTCTGGCAACTGATCGATGACATGTTGCAGACCATGGAGCATGCGGGCGGCGTGGGTTTGGCGGCGCCACAGATCGGGGTTGATCTGCAATTGGTGATTTTTGGCTTTGAGCACAGCGAACGCTACCCCGATGCCGAAGCAGTACCGCAAACCATCTTGATCAATCCATTGATCACGCCGTTGAGCCCAATACTTGAAGAGGACTGGGAAGGCTGCTTGTCCGTACCGGGTTTGCGTGGCGCAGTGCAGCGTTATCAGCGCATTCGCTACGAAGGGTTCAGCCCTAAAGGCGAGCCGATTGTGCGTGAAGCCGAGGGTTTTCATGCGCGGGTGGTGCAGCATGAGTGCGATCACCTGATTGGCCGTCTGTACCCGTCACGCATCAAGGACTTCAATAAGTTTGGCTTCATCGACGTGCTGTTCCCGGAACTGGAAGCCGGCACTCAGGAGTAAACCTCGTAATCGGTAGTCGCTGGCGCAGGCTGCGAGCCTTTCAGCCCTCGCAGCCTCGCGTGACTCAACAGCGACTACAGGCCAATGCCCAGCGCGATCATTGCCTTGTTGCGCTGGTAGCGAACCAACCGCTCGTGCAATGCCTGCGGCAACTCGGCCTCCAGCGTAAATCCCAGCCCTTCATAAAAACCTTGCAGCTCAGGGTCGCAGAATAACCACACAGGCCCGTCGCAGGCTGTGACCGCCCGGTTCACCAGCGCAGCTGCCACCCCTTGTTTACGCGACAGCGGTGCGACGAATAAACCCGTCAACCAAAAGCCATGCGCCTGGGTGCGCAGGCACAAGCCGGCAATGATCTCATCTCCACGGGCGACCCATAATTGAGCGTCTTTGACGGCTTTCATCGACGATTGGTGGCTGCGGTAAAACTTGTTCAGCAAGGGCCACTGAGGGGCTTCAAGCGGGGCATAGGTAATTGCGGTCATGGTCAAGCGTCATGGGTTGAAGGCGGCGCAGTATAACCAAAGCACCCACGCACGTGACGCATCGTCCAAGTGCGAACTTTCTTCAGAGTGGGCGTTCCGTCGCATTCTGATGGCAATTGGCTTGCAGCCTAATGTTGACTGGCTATGCTCCGTATTTACGGGGCTTGAACATTCATTGCTTCAATCCCGGGGTTGCGTACGGCTCTCGCGTCACGGGCTAAAAGCGCAGGCGGTTTGTTGTGTCTTGAAGCGTATGAATTATCAATAGACAGCATCTCCAGGGATTGAGCCATGTTTGATTTACATCGCAAAGCCGACCTGCTTGAAAATCAACGCCTGAGTTGTTCTCTGAGCGATATGAAGGCCAAGGTATTGGCCATCAGTCGATCGATGGCCATTATTGAATTTGCCCCCGATGGCACCATCCTCGAAGCCAACGACAACTTTTGCCGGGTGATGGGTTATCCCGCGGACGAGATCCGTGGCAAACATCACCGGCTGTTTTGCGAAGAGCCTTACACCCGAACCGCAGAATACGCCCAGTTCTGGCGTGACCTTGCGCGCGGGGAACCCATGAGCGGTACTTACCTGCGTCTCGATAAATCGGGTCGTGAGGTGTGGCTTGAAGCCAGTTACATGCCAATCGTTGGCGCGGACCGGCAGGTCACCAGCGTGATCAAAGTGGCGTCAGATATCACCGAGCGCATCCACAAAGAGCATGAAAACGAAAGCATCGTGAATGCCTTGAGCCGCTCTATGGCCTTGATCGAGTTTTCGCCGGACGGGCACGTGATTAACGCTAACCAGAACTTCCTCAACACGATGCATTATTCGTTGGGCGAGATTGTTGGCCAGCACCACAGTATGTTTTGCAAACCCAGCGAGCGTGAGTCAGCCGCCTATAAAGCGTTCTGGGCGTCACTCAATCGTGGCGAAGTGCACTCCCGGCGTTTTGAGCGGGTGGACAAATACGGGCATACGGTTTTTCTGGAGGCGTCTTACAACCCGATCTTCGATGCCAAGGGCCGCCTCTACAAAGTGGTGAAGTTTGCCAGTGACATCACCGCCCAAGTGACCAATCTGCAAACAGCGGCGGAGTCAGCCCACACCACGTCTGTGCAAAACGATGCCTGTGCGCAGAAAGGTTCGCAGGTGGTTCAACAAACCGTGCAGATCATCGAGGCCATTTCCAGGGACTTGAACGAGGCTGCGCAGAGCATTGATGCGGTGAGTAAGCAGTCGGACATCATTGGCAAAATCGTGCAAACCATTCGCGGGATTGCCGATCAGACCAACTTGCTGGCCTTGAATGCGGCTATTGAAGCCGCCAGGGCAGGGGAGCATGGGCGCGGTTTTGCCGTGGTCGCCGATGAGGTCAGAAGCCTGGCTGCCCGCACCAGTGCCGCCACGATAGAAATCGTCGAGGTGGTGCGCAAAAACCACGACCTTTCACTCAGTGCCGTGAACAGCATGCAGTCGAGCTTGAGCCGAACCGGGCTTGGGGTTGAACTGGCGAATGAAGCGGGCGAGGCTATTTTGGAGATCCAGCAAGGTTCCCGGCATGTGGTCGATGCCATCAGCCAGTTCAACTCCACGTTGCAGTTGCACTGAGTCTCGCCGTGTAGTCGCTGGCGCAGGCTGCGATGGCCTTGCAGGATTAGCCGTTTGTAACGTGCGCCAGCGACTACCGGTGGGGTTTACACCTGGCTTTGCTGTTTCTGCTGGGCAATTTCAGCCTGCTTGATCGCTTCTTTCTGTTGCATCAAATCGCTGATTTTGTCGTTGATCGCCTGCTGTTTCTCTGGCGGCATGGCTTTTACGTCGTCTTCGGTCAAGCCCATTTCTTTCAGCAATTGCTCACGAATCCGCTGCGCAACCGGCTTGCTCATGTAGTCCTTGAACGCTTCAGTTGCAGAACCCTGGGCCGTGGCCTGAGTGTTTTGGGTACCGGTGCTCTGCACTGCAGCGGCTTCAGGCACGCTGGATTGCAGCAGTACGCGGGTTTTGGCGAACGCCGCATTCACGTTATCCGCTTGAGCGTTGCCTGCGGCCGAGGCGGGCGTGGCTTGAAGGTTGGTCAGGGGCTGAGCGTTTTGCAATTGCCCGCTGTACAGCGCGCTGGCGGCGCCGGTAACCGGATCAAGATCCGGGCGCTGGGCTTTGAAGATAGATGAAGTGTTTTGCGTAGTAATCAGCATGAGTTGGCCCTGTTCAAATCATTGATAGGCAACTCATGAGCAAATACTGTGCCCAGCGTGCAGCACCCCGTTTTATTGGGTTTTCCGGTTTGAAGGCCGCGTCAGGCGGACAACCCTTGCCGCCCGCCTGCCGCTTTGTGGCCAAAGGCAGCTTTAACTGCTTTCGCGCACCATCAGTTCAAAACCCATGTCTTGCACGGGATTGGCGACTTGATTGCCGGCCATGAGTGTCAGCATTTGCTCAGCGGCGCGACGTCCAATTGCTTCTCGCGGCGTACGAATGCTGCTCAGGCGCGGCACCATGAACTCGGAGGAGGGCAGGTCGTTGAACCCCAATATGGCAATTTGCTCGGGGATCTTGATGCCGAAGCGCGCCGCTTCCAGCAAGGCGCCGTGAGCCAGGTCGTCGTTGCCAAAGAAAATCGCGTCCACCTGCGGGTGAGCGGCGATTAATTGCAAAAACAACTCACCGCCCAGGCCCACAGACGAGGGACGCGGCGTCAGCACTTCCAGGTCGGGGTTGTACAAGCCCTTTTCTTGCAGTGCGCGGCGATAACCTTCGCCGCGTAACAAGGTGCGCTGGTCGAGTTGTGCGCCTATATAGGCCAAGTGCTTGCGCCCGCTGCCAATCAAATGATGGGCAGCGGTTTCGCCCGCCTGTAGCTGGGAGAAACCCACACAGTTCAAGCCGGCACCGGCGTCCAGCTCCATCATGTACACGCAGGGCACATTGCTGGACTCGATCATAAGGCGCGAACTTTCGGAGCGATCAAATCCGGTCAGCAACAAGCCGCGTGGCTGGTAGGCCATGTAGTTGCGCAGCAGGTCTTCTTCCTCATCGCGCGAGTAGTGAAAGTTACCGATCAACACTTCAAAGCCCTTGGGCCGCAAAACGGCGTGGATGGCTTCCAGGGTGTCAATAAACAGCAAGTTGGACAGTGAGGGCACCAGCACCACCACCGAATGGCTCTGCGCAGACGCCAGTGCACGAGCAGCAGGGTTGACCACGTAGTTCAAATCAGTAGCGGCCTGGCGCACTTTTTCGGCCAGTTCGGTGGCCACGCTACTGATACCGCGCAAGGCGCGAGAGGCCGTAATAGGGCTGACGCCCGCCAATCGGGCCACTTCGTTAAGGGTTGGACGCCCCGTGGTACGGGTATTTTTATCGTTTTTGAAGGAGGTCATCGCGGCTTGCCAAACAAAAAACAAGCCACTAAGGTAGCGCTGTCCACGGAGACCCGCAATTGCCTGATTGTCGGGACTGCGATTACCCCAGCTTTGTATGTCGAGAGCGTCACCGCGTCTCCCCACAAAAATGAGAAATAGACGTCGGTAGCTCCGGCTTTGTGCTTTGCTTTCACCGAGTGAACGCATCGACAAAGACAGCGCTGTCTACGGACTGAGGTGTTTCATGAGTCAACCTATCACTGCCCTGGTCATCATGGGTGTTGCCGGCTGCGGCAAATCCAGCGTGAGCCAGGCGTTGTGCCAGCTCAATGGCGCGACCCCGATTGAGGGCGACGCGTTTCACCCCGCGGCTAATATCGCCAAGATGAGCGCCGGTATTCCCCTGACCGATGACGACCGTGCTGGCTGGTTAGACAGCCTGGCTAACGAATTGCGGCTTGCCGTTGAGCGGGGTCAACGACCGGTATTGACCTGCTCAGCCCTCAAGTTGCGCTATCGCGAGCGCTTGCGCAGTGCGGTCGACGGTCTAGGCTTCGTGTTTCTTGAGTTAACGCCTGAGGTGGCCGCTGACCGTGTGGCGCATCGTCCAGGGCACTTTATGCCTAAAACGCTGATCGACAGCCAGTTCGCGGCCCTTGAATCACCCGAAGCGGAAGCGTTGGTGCTGACGCTCGATGCGGCAACCCATGACATCCAGCAGTTGGCCAACCAGGCCCGCGATTGGTGGCACGCTCATTCTTTGCTGGCAACCTCATGATTTTTCTTGAAACAGATAGCGCTATCCGCACCAGCCTCGGCTGCACATTCGCATGTCATAACAAAAACAAGCCAGGAGACGCCCCATGCTAGGCATGTCGCAAAATACCTTTCTGCTGATTGACGCAGTGGTGACCATCATCGGGCTGATCGTGCTGATCACCCGTTTCAAGTTGCATCCGTTTATCGCACTGATCATTGCCTCGGCTTTCCTGGGGCTGACCTCGGGCATGCCGACTGACAAGATCATCAAATCGTTTCAGGACGGTTTTGGCGGGGTGTTGGGCTTTGTCGGCATCATCCTGGCGCTGGGCACCATGCTTGGCAAAATGATGGCCGACTCCGGCGGTGCGGATCAAATTGCCCGCACGTTGATTCGGGCATTCGGTAAAGAACGCGTGCAGTGGGCGATGATGTTCGCGGCGTTCCTGGTGGGCATCCCGCTGTTTTTCGAGATCGGTTTTGTGTTGCTGATCCCGCTGGTGTTCATCGTGGCGCGTCGTACAGGTGTGTCGCTGATTAAAATCGGCATTCCGTTACTGGCCGGTTTGTCCGCCGTTCACGGTCTGGTGCCGCCGCACCCTGGCCCGCTGCTGGCGATTGGCGTGTTTGGTGCCGATATTGGCAAAACCATTCTGTATGGTCTGATCGTGGCGCTGCCGACAGCGATTATTGCAGGGCCGATTTACGGCACCTTTATCTCCAAATACATCCCCGGCAACCCGTCGCAGGAGCTGGTAGACCAACTGGCCAGTGAGCCGGAATCCAGCAGTTTGCCGAGTTTTGGCATCACCTTGGCCACTGTGCTGTTGCCGGTGTTCCTGATGCTGCTCAAGACCTTTGCCGATGTGGCGCTGCCGGATGGCAACTTCTTCCGCGGCTGGATGGACATGATCGGTCACCCGATCACCGCCCTGTTGTTGGCGCTGTTGTTGTCGCTGTACACCTTTGGTACGCGTCAGGGCATCGACTCCAAACGCATCCTTAAACTGCTCGACGCCAGCCTGGCGCCTACGGCGGCGATCATTCTGATCATCGGTGCCGGTGGTGGCTTCAAGCAAATGCTGGTGGCCAGTGGTGTGGGTGACGTGATCGGGCATATGGCGGTCAACGCGCAGATTTCGCCGATTCTGTTGGCGTGGCTGGTGGCGGCAGTGATTCGTATCGCCACCGGTTCTGCGACCGTTGCAACGATTACCGGGGCGGGGATTGTGTTGCCGGTGGTGGACTTGATTCCGGGCGTGAATCGCGAGTTGCTGGTGCTGGCGACCGGTGCGGGTTCGTTGATCCTGTCCCACGTCAACGACGCCGGTTTCTGGCTGGTCAAGCAGTACTTCAACATGACCGTGGCCGAAACGTTCAAAACCTGGACTGCGATGGAAACCATCCTGTCGGTCGTCGGTTTGATCTTTATCTTGCTGCTGTCGTTGGTGGTCTAAACCACACCCATCGGTGGGCGTGAGCTAACTCGCCCCCACCGATGGATGAGGTGTTTTAACTGGCGTTCAAGCCATCTGCGCGGAACATGGCGCGAATGCCGCGCAGGGCCTGTCGGATGCGGTCCTGATTTTCGATCAGGGCAAAGCGCACATGGTCGTCGCCGTATTCACCAAAGCCAACGCCCGGTGACACACAGACTTTGGCGTCGGCCAGCAGTTTTTTGGCAAATTCCAGCGACCCCAAGTGGGCGTACGCTTCAGGGATTTTCGCCCACACATACATCGAAGCCTTCGGGTTCTCGACCATCCAGCCCAGTTCATGCAAGCCTTTGACCAAGACGTTACGGCGTTGACGGTACTGCTCTGCAATGTCTTTTACGCACTGCTGATCGCCTTCAAGAGCGGCAATGGCCGCCACTTGCAGGGGCGTGAAGGTGCCGTAGTCGTGGTAGCTCTTGATCCGTGCCAGCGCGTTGACCAATTCGGGATTGCCCACCATAAAGCCAATGCGCCAGCCAGCCATGTTGTAGCTTTTGGACAGGGTGAAAAACTCCACGGCGATGTCTTTGGCCCCCGGCACTTGCATGATCGAAGGCGCTTTCCAGCCGTCGTAGACGATGTCGGCGTATGCCAAATCGTGTACCACCAGCACGTCGTACTGTTTGGCCAGCGCCACCACGCGCTCGAAGAAATCCAGCTCAACGCATTGCGCCGTCGGATTGGACGGAAAGCCCAAAATCATCATTTTTGGCTTGGGAATTGACCCGCGGATGGCTTTTTCCAGTTCTGCAAAAAAGTCCACGCCGGGAATCAACGGCACTGAGCGTACTTGAGCACCGGCAATCACGGCACCGTAGATATGAATCGGGTAGCTGGGGTTGGGCACCAGCACCGTGTCGCCCTGATCCAGGGTGGCGAGCATCAAGTGCGCCAAGCCTTCTTTGGAGCCGATGGTAACGATGGCTTCTTCTTCGGGGTCGATTTCGACGTTGTAGCGATCAGCGTACCAACGAGAAATTGCCCGCCGCAGGCGCGGGATACCGCGTGAAGTGGAGTAGCCGTGGGTGTCTTCACGCTGTGCGACGGTGCACAGTTTTTCGACAATATGCGGGGGTGTCGGGCCGTCAGGGTTGCCCATGCTGAAGTCGATGATGTCTTCGCCACGACGCCGCGCGGCCATTTTCAGCTCGGCGGTGATGTTGAAAACATAAGGGGGGAGTCGATCTATGCGCGCAAAGCGGCGCGGCGAACCTTGGTCTGCCATGTATGCCTCTGGAACGTAAGCGCCCGGAACCGTCCGAGCGACGTTGACCACTGCGGTGGTCTGGGCGAAACAATACGGGCGATGAGGGCGGTGTGTCCAGTTACAGTTAGTCGCTATTTTTGGGCAAAACAGGCTGGTTTTGTATTTGTTCCTATACTGCATCGCGACGTTGCCTACTGACTTGACGAGCACGCGCCATGAACGAAGCACAGACTTTCACCCTGACAGCACCCCGTTTTGCCAAGGGTCAATTTCAATTGATCGCAGGTTTAGGCGGCCGTTTTAACCAGGACACCTCAGGCAACATCCCTGAACTGTGGGAACGGTTTATCCGCGACATGGGCGGTATCGCGAACCAGGAGGGTGAAGAAACCTACGGTGTGTGTTGCAACCCGGATGGTCAGGGTGGTTTCGAATATATCGCCGGGGTGGCCATCAGCAAGCTGGACGACTTGCCCGAGCGTTTTCGCTGGGTGGAGCTGCAACCTCAGGAGTACGCGATTTTTGAACATCGTGGCGCGCTGGCCAGTTTGAGCCAAACCTTTCAAGCCATTTGGCAGCAGTGGCTGCCAGCCTCAGGCTACAGCGCGGCCGATGCTCCGGAGTTCGAGCGCTACAGCGCCGACTTTAATCCAGGCACCGGCACAGGTGTGCTGGAGATTTGGTTGCCGATTAAAAAGCCGCGGTAGGGTGACTCAGCAGGCGTGTCGCGCGGGCTGTGAGCACGCCAACGACCGTATCAAGCGGCGTTCGCCTCGATACGCTTCGCCACTCTCAACCCAGCCCTGGCTCAGGTAAAACGCCAGGGCAGAGGCGTTGAAGGGGCTGACCGAGAGCATGATTTGATGAATGTCAGGCCAGTGCTGGTTGAGTTGTTGCGCGAGCAACTGCAAGCACTGCTTGCCTACGCCTTGGCCCTGAACGCGCTTGTCGACCTGCAAGGCATGCAATGTGGCGCTTTGAGGTTCAGCCCAGTGTGCCAACAGCGGCTCACGCTTTAGCAGCAAAAATGCCACGGGCACTTCATCGCTGAGCATGACGAAGCCTTTTACCCCGGCAACTGGTTGAGCGGGCAGGGAATAGAGTGCCGACTCAATGTCGCCACAAAAGGCGATCTGCTCAGGATGAACCTGAAGGTCACGCAGTTGCCGGTTTTGGCCAGGCGTCAGGTCGTGATAAGTACAAAGGCGATAGAGCATGTGGAGTGTCTGTCGTGGCGCGATCGGAGGGTTCGCAGGCAATCTGTGCCTGCAACCCTGAAGCAGTGCGCCAGTTTCTACTCATCCTTGCGTCAAATACATCGTTTTCGCGTGCTCATTTGCGCGGTTCTTTTTTGCGTCCGATAAAAGGCACCAGCATGCCGACCCGTTTTTGGTAATGGCGGTAGTGGTCACCAAACACTGCGACCAAATCCTTCTCTTCAAACTGCGTGCCGATGATGATGTACAGCGTGCTCATCAGTGCGAACACCAAATGCCCGACAGTCATGTGCGGGGTTGCCCAGAAGGCCAGCAGAAACCCGAGGTACATGGGGTGGCGTACGAATCTATAGAGCAGCGGGGTTCTGAATGAGTGGTTGCCCGGTTTGCCTGGTCTGATAGGTTCCAGCGCTTGTTTGAGGCCGAATAATTCAAAGTGGCTGATCAGGAAAGTAGCCAGCAAAATCATTCCCCATCCCAGCCAATACACCCCTGTCAGCGCTGTTCGGCCGATGGGCGACTCAACATTCCAGACGGTGGTGCCAATGGGCTGCCATAGCCAGAACATCAGTACCAACACGAGGCTGCTCAAGAGGACATACGTGGCGCGTTCAATCGGCGCTGGCACGTAATTGAGCAGCCACGCCTTGAAAGACCTGCGGGCCATGCCGCTGTGTTGCACGGCAAACAGGCTAATGAGCAGCACATCGACGAACGCAGCCCACGCCCAAGGCAGCGGGCTGATGCCTGTATCAATCCCTTTGGGAACGCCGATAGTGCCGACAAAGCCTATGAGGTACGCAAACACCAGCAAAAAGAAGAGGTAACAAAGCACGCTGTACGCCAAACAGGCGAGTTTGCCGGGCAGGCGGGTAGTGGCAGGTTTAAGGTGCGTTTTGGTGTGCATGATCGACTCCTTTCGAACATGGCAAAGTCGCAATGTTAGCGCTTTCAATACTCACATTAGCCCACAAAGAGTGAGCGGCCATTGCCGATGGTCAGTTCGAAAAAATGTCGTGCTTCATACATCAGGAGGTGAGAGAGACGACGTTTGGCGTCAGATCTGATGCTCTTGGGGCATGGGCATGCGAAAGGTAAACACGGTGCCGTGCTGTTCGCACGAGGCCACTTCAATGTTGCCGCCGTGGGACTTGGCAATCTGGCTGGCAATGTAGAGACCCAGCCCCAGTCCGGCTTGCGGCGTGTCATTGGCGGGCCGTGAGTAGGGCTGGAACAGCTGAGCCTGCACCTTAAGAGGGATGGCTTGGCCCTGGTTGGTGACGGTGAGGCTGAATACCTGTTCGATCACTTGCACCTGGACGTCAACCGCGCCGGTTTTTGCACCGTGGGCAATGGCATTGGCGAGCAGGTTGGAGAGCAGCTGCGCAAGCCGCCCGCTGTCGCAATAGACGTCGTTTAGTACCCCTATCTGCGCATTGATCACGCGCTCGGGGTGTACATGTTGGACTTCGCTGATCACATGCGTGAACACCTTGTCCAGATCGCAGGCGGCGTGCCGCGTCAGCGGAATACCGGCGCCCAAACGCCCGCGAGCAAAGTCCAGCACGTCTTCGACCAGTCGCGAAGCGCGCTGCCCACAGCTGAATATGTGCTGCACCAGCGTTTCAGTGTCCGGGTTGGGGTGTTTACGCAATAACCGCTGCGAGGCGGTGGTGATGGCGAACAGCGGGTTACGCAGGTCGTGGCCCAATACGGCAATGAATTGTTCGCGCAGCTCGGCGGTTTCACGTTCCAGCAGTAAGGCGGTTTCAGTGCGTTGCAAGTTTTCTTCGGCGTCCAGTTGCAGCGACAGCAAGCGGGCAAAGGACTCCATCGTGGTTTGGATGGTGCTGCTTTTGAGTTGGGCCGGCTCGGGATCGAGCGCACAAATAGTGCCGAAAAAACTGCCGTCGGTGCGAAACACCGGGATCGTGATGTAGCTTTCGAAATGATAGATTTTTGGCGTGTGATGGTCGTGGTAGAGCGGGTCTTCACTCACGTTGTCGATGATGATCGGCTGATGCGAGCCCAAGGTTTCAAAGCACAAGGTGCTGACCAGATCCAGCTCGCCGCCTGGCTTGAGTCCAAACCCCAAATTGTCCAGCACTGCGCACGCTGTCCAACTGGTGGGCGTGACGCGCGCGACTGCGGCAAAACGCATCCCGGTCATTTCGCTGATGACTTGCAAAATAGCTGGAACTGCACTGATGCGATTGATCGTCGCGATGTCAGTTTCTACGCCTTGCGTCATGGATCGGGGTCTCGGGTGGTCGGTATGGGTGCAATTCTAGCGAGAACCCCTCTGCGTGGTACATAACCGTATACAAATTGTTGAATTCCCCAGACCGGTAGCACGCACAAAAAAGCCGCGCCCTGTCTGATAAAGGGCGCGGCTTTTAGAGGTGCGTTACAACTCAGGTGTCTTGTTTGTCTTGCAATACTGCGCCAGTTTTAGCATCCAGCTCTACATCCCACTGAACACCTTTGGCATCGGTCAGCTCAACTTCATAAACCAGTTTGCCCAGTTTGTGATCCAGCTCAGTGTCTTGAATTGTGGCGCCGGGATGTTTGTCCAGGGCCGCTTGGTTGAGCTTTTCAAACGAGGTGATTTCACCCGAGTTCAGCAAGCCTTGAATATGGTCCGGGCGAACATCGGCTTGAGCCAGACCGGCAGTCAGTGTCAAAGCAGTGGCAGCGAACAATACGTTAAGTGCTTTCATGATTAATTCCTCTGGGGTGAGCTGTTTAAGTGGGGCCAGATTAACCATTACAACTTAATTCACGCTTAATTTTCGGCCTCACGCTTAAACAGACGTGTAATCGCTCAGTAGCCGTTCTTTTCCAGGAGCTGATTGACGGTGAAAGGTGCAGGGCGCTGGTAGTACTTGAGTAGTTCAGAGGCGCGGTTGGTGAAGATGCCGTCTACCCCGGCCGCCATGACTTTCGTGAAGTCCACCGGCTCGTCGATGGTGTATACGTGCACCAGCATGCCTTTGTCGTGAGTGGCCTTGTTCATCCAGGGCTGCACGAGGTCGAAGTAACTTTGGTCGCCGCCGTGTGTCAGTGCGGCTGACGGCCCTGTACCCATTGCGCCGTGGGCTTTGGCAAAGTCCAGCCATTGCAGGAACTCGGCGTGGTCTTTGGGTTGCTGTTTGGCGTAGTAAGCGGCTTTGTCCTTCTCGCCCGAATCGGCGAAGCTCACTTGGCTGTTGGGGGTCATGCCGCCTTCGCCGACCCACAGCAGGAGGATTTTAGGTGTGTCGGGCATTTCTTTTTGCAGCAATTCCAGGCTGCTTTTTTCAAAGGTTTGCAGCACGACTCGGCCTTTGCCCTGGCCTACTTGCGGTTCGCCAGTGGTGACGGTGGCAGGTTGCAGCCAGCCACGTTTGCTCAGGTTGTTTTTCAGGTCGTGCTCAAGCCCCGGGAATTGCTTGGGCTCTTTGGTTTCAATGTACAGGCCCGGTTTGTGCTGCGGGCTGGCTTGGGCGATATCAATGATTTCGTCCAGCGTGAGGATTTGCAGCCCTTTGTAGGAAGGACGTGCGCGCTGTGGGTAGGCTTCATTGAACCAGCTGCCGGCATCCAGGGTTTTCAATTCCGCCATAGTGAAGGCGTTGGCCGGGCTGTCTTTGCGCGCCGGGAATTTTTTAGCCACGTCTGTGGTGCGCAGCAGGCTGTTGTCATGCAAGGCAAACAGCACGCCGTCTTTACTGCGCTGCAAGTCCATTTCCAGATAATCAGCGCCCAGGTCGCGAGCCAGAGTGTAAGACGCAGCTGTTGATTCAGGGGCATCGAAAGAGGCACCGCGGTGGGCAATCACCGCCGGGTGCGGGATGCCATGAGCATTGGCCAGAACCGTTTGTGCGGAGTCCGACGCGCTGGCGGCATGTGCGCCACTCGTGCTCAGTAACAAGCTGAGGAGCAGGGCGCTTTTGCCAAAAATATCAGGCATGGGATGAATTCCTTTCGATCAGAAAAATAAGGACGTCTTTTTAACAACTGTCAGCCATTGCGGCTATCGAGAACCCGACATAAACGTGCGTCGTGTTTAATTTGCTGCGCTTTTTAGGCCTGGGCGCAGTATTCTTGCGCTCTAGAGCGTCCCCAGCAGAGGGAACAGCCTTCAACCTTGTGTGTAAACCATCGTCCTTTGAGCCTTGCCGGCTCGTTAGTGGGGTTTACCATGCGCATCACTTCAGAACTCATCTGTCAGGCCGCTGATCTACTTAACGGCTTTGTTGGTTTCAATCGTAAGACAGGCCAGCACATTGTCCGCTTCAGTGAAGATTCTTTCGGTATGGACGTCGCCGACGACAACATCACGCCCACGTGCGAGTTTGTCTGGCAGGCAAGCGATGGCGACACCATGACCCTTAAACGGGCGTTGATTCAGTTATTGCTGGATCAAAATATCGATGACCGTTTGAACATCACCGAGCCTTTGCGCGTTTACATGAGTCGCGGGGAGTTGCCCGAAATCTGCGCCGTCCGACGTTGCGTCAACAGCTAAGACGCCTTATGCATGACGTTCGGGTGTCTTAGCCGGGGTTACTTAAGGCCGAGCCTGGAAGCAGGTCGGCCGCGGCAACGCTGATTTTGTTGCGCCCGGTATTTTTCGCGATGTACAGCGCCTTGTCCGCTTCGTTAAGCCACTGTGAAGCATCATCGAAGTCGGGGCGGTACGAGGCCAGCCCGATGCTGAGGCTGACCTGCAAGCCGGGTTCATCGCCATCCAGCACTTGGCTAAAGACCTGACGCAGGCGTTCCATGATGTCTTGCGTTTGCTCCAGGGAGCGATTGGGCACAATCACACAAAACTCATCGCCGCCATAACGTCCGGCCAAGTCTTCAGCGCGCAGGTTGTCTTTAAGCTGTTTGCTGAGTTTGCGCAGTACGCTGTCGCCCACGATATGGCCGTAGGTGTCATTGATACGTTTGAAGTGGTCGATATCAATCAGTGCCAAGGTTGCTGTTGCGCCTGTTTGCTGACACTGGTGGAAGCTTAGTTGCAGCAGGTCTTTCCATGAACCGTGGTTGAGCAGGCCCGTCAGGCTGTCAGTGCGGCTTAACGCGCGCAGTGTGCGTTTGTGTTCTGCCAGTTTGATGGCCAGTCGATAGCACACCATGCCCACTGCGAATGGGTAGAGCGCCAGCATGGGCAAGCAGGCGTAGATTTGCAGAGGAGTTGTGTGCGGGGTGAAGTCGATGCCCAGTAACGTCCACGCGATCAGCACACCGGCTATTTGTGCCAACGCTCCGCGAAGCAGCATCTTTTGCCCGCCCGCGGCGACATTATTCATGGTCATCATCGACAGAATCGTCACGGTGGGCAGCGGGTTGAACTGAAAGCTGGCAGCCCAAAAACCACCGAAAAGCGAGTCCATGAGCATGTTGCGACGTTCGGTCTGGAATGGATAAGCCGAGCGGGTCGATATTTTGAGGGCCACGTGCGGCCAGACAAAACCATTGAACAGCAACAGCCCCCAGATCCAGAGGGGCATATCGCGCGGGTAGAGAGCCGCCATGACGCTGAAACAACCAATTCCCAGGCCCACGGTGCGCGGTACGTAGATACGTCTGGCGAATGACAGGCCTTTGCCGCGTTGATTGTCCATAAGGGTCTGCATTAAAGGAAGGGTTCGGTGCATGCCTGCGGGTTTTGAGGCACGGCCGTGTGTTGTTTTATTCAGCGGGCATTGTCGATTATGACGTGTGTAATATTCAGCAAAAATTTAAGCATTTGCAGCCATTGTGCTCAAGCGTAGCTGCTGGGCACCCATCAACAGAGGGGGGTGGAGTCGCTAATGCGCCGTTGTTTTGATTTCGTGACTGGAAAATGACGATTGACCTTCTATCGCTCTTAAAACGGCCGTAATTATCACGTTTGGTGATGGCGCTTTAGAGCTGGCCTTCGATGGCCGGCTGGAGCCGTTTGATCGCATTGTGGCGTTGGCCGAGCACAACAGCGTGCTCATCACAACGCCACAGAGGGGCGGGACGTTTAACCTGATGCGGTCTCACATGGGGTGGTGTTTGAAGTTTGATGCAAGGCGTATTGAGCGGGTGCGCTGAGAAAGGCTGACACTCATTCGATCATGGCGAAATCTTCGCGACCTACAGGGTCCGGTGTTGTGCCGCGAATGTTCCCGCCTCTGCTGGGGGCAAACCCCGGAAAGAACACCAGGCCTTCAGCTTCGAGCCGGTGCGCAAGCGCTAGCAGGGTTACATCCCTGATCGGCTCGCCCGCTTCAAAGCGTTGAATGGCAGGTACTGAAACCTTGGAGGCGTGGCTGAGTTGATCAAAGCTCCAGCCCAGCATTTGACGGGCTTGTGTGCAGTGGGCCGGGGTGAATTGATGAATGATGACTTGCTCAAGCGTACTGCGCATCGCTGATTTGGGCATGAGGATTCTCCGTGGTTGATTCGTCGCTTAAAAAATACTGTGTTTTTATACAGTTGTTTTCAAGGGCGATCAAATCCATTTTTTTGATCTGTGCCTTCGTGCAGCAGCGCTCCCAGCCCACCCATTCAGCTGCCGGGCGCAGAGGTGATACGTCGAAAATTTCGATATAAACGCTGCGCAAAAAAAGCTGGCCAACAAAAAGGCCGCCCGCAGGCAGCCTTTTTGATTAGCGAATCATCACCTCTGGAATCAATCCCAGCTCAGTGCGCCGCCCGTTTGGTATTCAATGACCCGTGTCTCGAAGAAGTTCTTCTCTTTCTTCAAGTCCATGATTTCGC